>CALUQY010000005.1 GCA_944323035.1 Candidatus Gastranaerophilales bacterium | reverse complement strand
ATCTAATTCGCCGCCTAGCGTTAAATCTGTTCCGCTTGCTCTATTAATTATGTTCGTTATGCCTTCATTATCTACGGCGCCGGACATATTGAGCGCACCACTGCCGGTATTCGTTACAAGAAGATTGCCTTCGTTATCTATTGTACCGCCAACAGAAAGATTTGCACCTTCATTAGTAATAGTGGTATTTTTAGTATTATCAATATCAGCATTTACAACTAAGTCAGCATTTTTATTATAAATTACAGTATTACCGCCGTTAGTTATATCAGCAGTAACGTTCATGCCTTGAGAACCAGTATTTTTAAGTTCTAAATACTGATCATTATTAATCGTTCCACCAATATTAGCAGAAGTTCCGGAATTTGCAATCATAGCTTCTGTACCTTTATTGGTAACAGTACCAGCCATATTTAAAATTCCGGCAGTATTTTTAATATATAAATTACCGTCATTAGTAATTGAGCTTCCGGCTTCAAAATTCATACCATTTTTTGCATTATTAGTAATAAATAAATCATTGCCGTTTGTAATTGAACCTGTTTGGGTATATTTATCTCCGCCGTTATTGGTAATAGTTGCATCGTTACCGTTTTTAACAGTACCGGAAATCAATAACGCGCCGGTTCCGTCATTTTTGATAAATAAATTTTTAGCGTTATCAATTACGCCTGAGATAGTAGCCGTAGTACCACCAGCGTTATTGTTTATTTGTAAACGGGAACCGTTATTATCAATATTACCGCCGACTTTCAAGGCACCAGCACTATTTTCAATATCAAAAATCCCGTTATTAGTGATATCCGCACTGTCCGCAATGGTTAAACCGTTTGAACCTTTGGAGTTAATAATATGCAGATAGTCAGTATTATCAATTTCGCCGGAAACAGTCATTCCTGAAGAACCGCTGTTAGTAATTTCAGCATCACCGCCATTGTCAATACGTCCGCCAACATTTAAATGACCGGAACCTGAATTATTAATAACTAAATCATTTGAGTTATCAATTGTACCGGACAATGTTGCAGAGGTTCCGCTATTACTGATAGAAGTAATAGAACCGGTGTTAGTGATATTACCGGCAATATTCAAGATACCTTTCTGGTTATCAACTTTGATAAATCCGTTTGTATTATCAAGACTTGCACCAGAAGTAATAGTCATACCTCCATTACCGGTATTTCTAAGAGTTAAATCGTTACCGTTATCTACAGTGCCGCTGACCTCCATTCTGGAGCCTTCATTTGTCAAAATTGTATTATTACCGTTATAGATATTGCCGGAAACAAGCAATGCACCGGTTCCAGAATTTGTAATAGTTAAATCAGTAGCGTTATTAATGTCACCGGAAACTGTTAAAGCATCACCTGTATTAACAAGTTGTGTAAATTTACCGTCGTTGATAATATTACCGGAAACAGTTAAATCACCGGCATTATTAGTCGCTGAAATAGTACCAACATTGTTGTTGATTTCACCATTGAGTGACATTCCTTGTGAACCTTCATTGGTAAGCTTAATAGAACCGGTTCCGTCAGAAACATTCTTTACGACACCATCAAGTGACATTCCTTCATTTGGTCCGTATGAGGTAATAGAAATAACACCATTGTCATTTCTTAAAGAGTTGCCGGAAGCACCAAGCCCGTCGATGTTAACCAGTTGTGAAAAGAGATCTTCGCCCATTGATAAGGAAGTTATTGTTCCTTCATGGTCAACACCGGCAATAATACCGCCGCTTTCCAAGAGATTTACACCAGCTGCATTGATATCAACGGTATCCCTGGATATGACTTTACCGGCAATGGTTACAATGCCGGTTCCTTGTGAATCTGTAAGAGTCCTTAAATCTCCATATAACGTAGGTGTCGATTGGATATTGCCTTTAAATTTTTCATAGTCCTCTGTTGTCGGAGTCATAACTTGTAACGAGCCGACATTCAATACGCCGCTTGCACCAACAACCATACCCTCAGGCGAGATGAATACCAGACCGCCGTTTGAGAATGAACCGTCCGCCCTCAATGTGTTAACGATACCGTTAATATCAATTCTGTTGTTAACAAGGTTAACAAATTTTGATATATCAGCACCGTCATAGTTCATTATAAAATTAGCAATATCACCTGCATCCAGCTTGAATTGCTCATATTTTCTAAAACCTACATCCTTGTTTATACCGGTAGGGTCAATGTTAAACACACCATTTTCACCGGTGACATTAGAAATATCACTGGCTGCTAACACAGGTATAAACAACATTTGATGAGTGAGGAACGACGCAATTACAACTGCTGAAAACAATTTTCTCGCTTGTCTGCACTTCTTCGTAATGTTCATAAGGACTTCCTTTCGACATATATCTCTTTAGTATTGCAATAATATCACTTCTTTATACTCTTTTCCAGCATTTGTAACGAAATTTAACGATAAATCTCTATACACATGCGCATGAAAATAGCTACTTATTATTTAAATAAGTAATATAAAAGTCGGAAATTGCTAGCAAAACTTTAATTCTTAACAATTCTTATCTTAACAATTCTTAACTTTTTTGCCCGAAACGTATAACACTCCAATAAGAAGCATAAAATATTATCAATAAGAAAATCATTTTTAATGCCGGCAGCAAAACTAATTTATCCAGCACAAAAAAGACACACAATCCGTAAGGTATCAAAGAAAGAAATATAGGATTTAAAATTTCTTTCGGATACTTGATTTGTAACCCCGGAATAATAATTATCAAACTCAAAACAAGATAAAATAAATTCGCAGAAAAAGTGGCAATTCCGACACCAATGAGTGAATATTTCGGAATTAAAACAATATTCAAAATAATGCCAAGAATCCCTGATAACAGCTTCAACACAAAATCTATCTGGGTTTTATTCGCAAGGTGATATTGCAATGTTGTATAATCCGTCAGAGCAAGAAAAAATGTTCCGAATGCAAAATACGGAATTATCTTATATGCAACGTAAAAATTCGGGTTTGATGAAAAAATATGTACGTAATCCAAAGAATAAATCGACATTGTCAAAACTAACGGAAGCGCAATCAAAATGTAATACCCGACAAACTTTGAAACAATCGGCGAAACATCATAATTTTCTTCGTAAAGATTTATAATCCGCGGAACAGCCGCCACTGTAATCGTTGAAAAAATAGTCATTAACAGCGGCAAAGTTAAACCGTAAGCTACCCCGACAATACCAACATCACTAAATCCGCTGATACTGTTCATAATAAATTTATTACTTTGATTTATTATCCATGCACTCAAGGACGTTGCCGCAATAGGAATACCGTATTTTACAATAGGAAATACAGAATTCCATTCAATTTTTTGCAGTTTAAAATGTTTAAGTATATCACTTTGAAAAATCAGTAATATATCCGTTAAAGTTATTGAAATCGCCATACCTAACAGCAAAGCCAGTGCTCCAAGATGATACAATTTAACAAATAAAACAGAAAGTCCAATTGTTAAAATCTGGTTTAAAATGGTCGAGAAGGTAAATGCTATGGATTTCAACTGTGCACGCAGAAGTTGAAAAAGCAATGCTCTTATCGCTACAGGTATAATCAACAGTAAAATTGAAATAAAATATTTCGCCTGAATATTGAAAAAGCTGTAAAATTGCTCCCTGAACAAAAATGCAATGCAAAACATTATGAACAGGTTGCTGGCAAGCATTATAACCAGTGTTGTCAAATATTTCGGGATATTATGAGTCAATTGATTTTGTCTGAAAAATCTCAAGCCCGAAAGTCCGACCCAGTCCGAAAACAGAATACATAAAAATGAAAGCAAAGCAATTGACAACGAATATAACCCGTATTCTTCCGGAGAAAGTATGCTTGTATAGACGGGAACTATAAGGGCGTTTCCGAGCATACCGCAGATTTTAGAAGGTGCATACTTGAATACATCCTTAAAAATCTCTTTTATCTGATATTGTTCTACATCAGCTCTTATAGCTTTTACGTCTTCCATTAATTTTCACTTTCTACTATTTCACCAAACAAGTCATACTCATCAGCTTTTGTAATTTTAACCGTTACAATATCGCCCGGACAACATTCAGATGAAGTATTTGCGTACACCAGCCCGTCAATTTCCGGAGCATCGTATTGCGAACGCATAATTATTACACCCTCATCCGTAATTGCTTCTACTAAACACGGAATTAAGTCACCAATGCGTGACATATTTTTCTCTAAGGAAATAGATTTCTGCGTTTCCATGATATATTTAAAACGCTGATGCTTAACCTTTTTAGCAATTTGAGGCTTTAATGAATAAGAGTATGTACCCTTTTCACGACAATATTCAAAAACCCCGAGTCTTTCAAATTTTGCCCGCTTGATAAATTCATGCAATGAATTAAACTGTTCTTCAGTTTCACCCGGATAGCCGACAATAAAAGTCGTTCTAAGCGCAATCCCCGGAATAAACGCACGAACTTTCGCAATTAATTCATCATAATCCATTGCCGGCCGCTTCATCGAAATCAAAAGTTTTTTATCAAAATGCTGCAACGGCAAATCTAAATATTTAACAACCTTATCACAATCACGGATTGCCGTAAGCAATTCATCAGACACAAAAGACGGATATGCATACATTATCCGCAGCCACCCCAGCCCCTCAAGCTCATTAAGTTCACGGAGTAAATCTGCAAGTTTGTATTCACCGTATAAATCAATTCCGTAAGAAGTCGTATCCTGCGCAATAAGAATTATCTCCGAAACGCCTTTTTCGATTAATGATTTAGCCTCTTCTACAATATCTTCCAACGGCCTTGAAACCTGCTTTCCCCGTAACTTCGGAATTATGCAGTAACCGCAGGAACAATTACAGCCTTCCGCAATCTTCAAATACGCACTTGCACCTATCGTAATCTGCTGGCGCTCTACATTTTTCGGAAAGAAATATTTAGGAGTTTGCGAAACACATTGAACGTACTCTCCGGCAACAACCTGTTTCAAGACCTCCGAAATTTTTTCAAGTTCTGATATACCAATCATACCGGCAATTTCCGGAATCGCATTTTTCAATTCGTCTTTATGTTTTTGCGATAAACACCCCGCAACAATAACTTTTTTCCCCGCTTCCACCAGCTGCAAAATAGATTGAACCGACTCCTGCTCCGCATCATGGATAAATGAACAGGTATTAACAATTACAAAATCAGACTCATTTTCATCAAGCGTGACTTCATATCCGTTTTTTATTAAAATACCCAGCATCCACTCCGAATCCACAAGATTCTTCGGACAGCCATGGTTTACCAGCGCTATTTTCATAATAATCCCATGATAAAATTAATACTTAATTTATAATACTATAAAGCAAACAGGTTTCAAAATTATTTACAAATCGTAATAGGTAAAATTATTCACTATATAATGACATTTTGTTGACAAATTAAACTTGATATGATAAATTATATATATGGAAGATGAAATTTTATTAGATACGAATAACCTGTTAAAACAGATAAAACAAATAGCAAAAAGCGAAGGCATAAATATGACTTTGCTAAAAATAACAATTAATGCTATTTTCAACAAAGCCGATGGAATAAGAAACCTCTATAACAAAATCAACAGAAAAACGCTAAGGGTCAGCGAACTGGAAGAGATTGCCGAGGTTTTAAACTATGAAATTGTATTAAGAAAGAAAAACTAAACCGGCACCTGCGCAAGAGTTTCGAGGTATTTTGCAGCATAGACGGCTCCTACAGCACCATCTGCTGCGGCTGTAATCACCTGTCTTAAAGGTGTATGACGCACATCGCCCACGGCAAACACACCCGGAAGCGATGTTTGCATAGTTTCATCTGTTAAAATAAACCCGCCTGCATCCTGATTAAGCTGGCCTGAAATAAATTCAACATTCGGAGTAATGCCAATGTACGGGAAAATACCTTCCACCGGCAGCACACCGTTTGTGCCTGTCTTAACATTTTTCAGCACAATACCGTTTACAAGTTCCTCACCCATAATTTTTTCTACAACGGTGTCACTAATGAATTCAATTTTAGGGTTTTGCAAAACTCTTTCCTGAACAATTTTATCAGCCCTAAATGAGTCACGGCGGTGAATTAAATACACTTTAGCGGCAAATTTGGTCAGATAATGCGCTTCCTCCAGAGCCGAATTACCCCCGCCAACGACCGCAATAACTTTATCCTTATAAAACCCTCCGTCACAAACAGCGCAGTAACTGACACCGCGCCCTAAAAATTCTTTTTCGCCCGGAACGCCTAATTTACTTGGCTTTGCGCCTGTTGCAATAATAACAGTTTTGGCCTCAATTGTATGTTCTTTGGTCTTAATAATCTTTGGATTAGATTTAAGGTCAATAAATTCAATCTCCTGCATAACCAGTTTTTGAACCCCGAACATATCAACATGCTCTTCAAACTTTTCCATAAGTTCAAAACCGCCAATACGCGAAAAACCCGGATAATTTTCAAGTTCAAGATAATTAGAGGGCTGACCGCCCAGAATACAGGTATCAATAATTGCTGTACTGCAAGCACTGCGACTGGAATATATCGCCGCAGACAACCCTGCCGGCCCGCCGCCTAAAATCACTGTATCAAATATTTTATTCATATCCTTTTACTCCTCAATCAATGCATTATATCCTGATATTTTATCACCATATAGTGAATATTTGGCAGTTTGTGAATCCATTATTCTGCCATCAATCTCAGAAACAGTATTTAACCTTAAATAATTATAACCATTGAAAGAATCCCCATCAAGATATAATTCAACTCTATCATTCAATAACTTGTTATTATAACGCCCTTCTTTTTCAAAAACGATTTTATTACCATTTACCTCTTTGACAGCTATAGAAGCCCTCGCCCCTGAAAAAGGGTTGTCTAAAGTTATGACGGAATTGTCTTTAGAAATGTTCCACAAATCTACATTATCATTTTTGAAAACACCATTTGCGTTCGTTTCAAGCAATTTTGATTTAATCCTCCATGTTCCGAAAAATTTATCCGGCACCATTTCATTTAACGACACACCGGTTTTCAGAACAATTCCCTCATCAGCGAAAACCGCAGGCTGACAAGAAAGGATTACAGATAACAATATAAATAATAAAAACAACCTCATAAGGATATTTTAATGAATAAATATGGAAATATCAAGCATTAAAAAGGCGGATATTTCTATCCGCCTTTTTGCTACACTGTAACCGGAATTATACAGCTGCCATTTTGTCTTGAAGAGCTTTTGCAGAATCTTCATAGCCTGCGCGGCCCATAAGAGCGTATGTATAATTTTTAGCCTGTTCAACACCAGGTTGGTTAAAGGTGTTGATATTATAAAGTTCGCCTGCAATAGCAGTTTGAACTTCCAGCATATAAAGCAATTGTGCAACGTTATAAGCATCAACTTTATCAAGAGTAATTGTAATTGTTGGTCTTGAATAATCAGAAAGCGCAACTCTTGTTGAATCAGCTTCAGCGTTAATCAACTGATTAATAGTTTTTCCGCCGAGATAGCCGATACCGGTGTATTCAAAAATTCTAGGGATTTCAAGAGTTGTATCAAATTCTTTAACACGGATAAAGTTAATAACTTTATCGTTAGGCCCTTCGTTGTAAAGTTGAATTTGAGAGTGCTGGTCAGTTGCACCGAGAGCTTTAATCGGAGTAGGCCCGATGTTAACATCGTTACCGTTATTATCTTTATTTTTACCTAAAGATTCAGCCCAGAGTTGAACGTACCAGTCAGAAACATATTTCAATCTGCTTGAATAAGGCATCATAACAGAAAGATTTTTACCTTTTTGAGTATCCATCAGGTAGTGAATTAACGCGTTTTGAGCTGCAATATTTTCATTAATATTTGTATTTTTTAATGCAAGATCCATATCTTTGATACCGCTCAGCATAGCGTCGATATCCAGGCCGAGCATTGCAAAAGGCAGCAAGCCTACAGCTGAAAATACTGAAAAACGGCCGCCGACATCATCAGGAACTACGAAAGTTTTATAACCTTCCTGTTCTGCGATTTGTCTTAAAATGCCGGTTTTCTTATCAGTTGTTGCAACTACGTTATTTCTGTATTCAGCGCCCAATTCCTGTTCAAGAATGTTTTTAACAATCATAAACTGGGACATAGTTTCAGCGGTAGAACCGGATTTAGTAATAACATTTACTAAAGTTTTTTTCAAATCCAATATTTGTAACAAGCCGTTGATAGTATCAGGATCAATATTATCAAGGAAGAAAATTCTAGGGTAATTATCTCTTTGTTCCGGAGTTAAAAGGTTCCAGAAAGGTTTCAATAAAGCTTCGGTAACAGCAATGCCGCCTAGAGCAGAACCGCCGATACCCAAAACAAGAATGTTTTCAAATTTGCCTCTGATTTGAGATGCGAATTCTTTAACATACCAGAGAGTTTCTTCGTTGTAGCCGAGGTTCATCCATTGAAGCCATTGACCCGGTTTATCTTTTCTCTGGTTAAGGCTTGTAATAATGTTTGCAATAGTATCTCTGTAGTTTGAAAATTCCTGTTCAATATTCAAACCGTTCTGCGAACCGATTACCATTGCATCTGCATTTTTGTAGTTTAATGTAATCATATTTCAGATACCCTTTCTCTTTCTTAATTAATACGTTACAAATAAATTATATATACTCAAATTTTAATTACAAGAGAAAAGTGCCGAAAGTACAATAATTATTAATATAAATTAACTACGATTTTAATCGTGCAGGCTCATACGGGAAGAAACTTCTGCGACAATTCTGGCTACATCGGAACCGCCTACAGAGATTTCAAGGAGCAGGGAAGAAACAATAAACAATGTTTCACGGTACTCCATCGTGTCGACGTCAATTACCGCAAGAGCAATAAAATCATCGCCAACAGTAATGAGTTTTCCGTATTCCGCACCTAATGCCCATTTTACAAAAATATACTGATTTTCAAATTCCCTTAACTTTTCTAACAATCTCATATTAACAACCTTCTTATAAATATTTTAGTGATAATAGATTAAAAGTCAAACTTACAGATTAAAACTTTTTCTAGCGCCTTCTTCGTGGTACAAGCCGCCGCCGCAAATCGTTTCAACAACTTTTAAAGCGAATTCTCGCGGGGCATCTACCATATTCAAAAGGAAATCCCTGCTGGATAAATGTCTGATTTTCATAATAGCGTTCTGGTTAACTTCCGCCGGGATGAACAAAGAAGCAATTTCATTATCCAATAATCTGGCCATTTCTTCATCGTGATTAGTCACGCCGCTCATAATATCGTTATAATTCCCTTTAATAGCCATAATACGACCACAGAAGATATGCGGCCCGACTTCACGATAAAGCGCCTGCGGCTGGAAGTTACATCTTGTTGTAAAGCTCATTTTATGCCATAGAATATTAACGATAATAACCGATTTTTGCGGATCTGTGTCAACATATATGTTTTGCGTTGTAACCCCGCGGGAAGAAAATCCATCCTTGAGAGTTTCAACAATCGCTATCAGATTTTCATTCATATTGGCAAAAATTTTATTGGTATTAAGAGTTGCATGGCTGTAATCAAGGAACTGTTTATACATATGCGAGGACACCAGATTAACCCGTTCCTGTATCAGAGCGGATTTTCTGGAGTTAGTTTCCATATTATCAAAGTTTTCATAATTATTCATATATACTATGCCCTCAATAACATTTTAATACAAAATAGTTCATTCTGTAAAGCAGTATTTACAAATTGTGACCTTGAGAAATTAGGACTGGACAAAATTATAAAAATGTGCTACAATAATCATACCTGTTTTTATTAAATTTGTCCTTATTGTTTAAACAATAGAGGATTATTTTTATGGCAAAAGCTACACCAATAGTAGGTAACAGTGCTCCGGCAGCAATTCTGGCAGCCGGTGCTTCCGCATTAACTTCAATGGTTAATAAATACAAAACAAGACCATACGATACCGGTATAAGCATTAATGGCAACGAAATTATAAGCCAGAAAGTTGACGGACATAAGATTACAACCAATTACAATCAATCCGAAGATGAACAAAACCTTATGGATTATACCAATAAAAATCTTTTGAGCGGTCTTGAAAATATCAATGTGTTCTCTGATGAACTTCAAAAAAATATCCAAAATCAGGTGAAAGCCTACACACAGCAGGGAATAAGAACTATTAATGAAACTTACAACCCAATGTTTAGAGAACTAAAAACAGATATTGCTTCAAGGTTTGGGAACTTAGATAATTCAGTCTTTCTTGATAATCTAAATGAAATTGAAAAAAATCGAACAAACGCAATTGAAACATTAACTGAAAATATTCTGGCAAAACAATCTGAATTGTATGAAACAGAAATGAATAACAGATACAATTATTTAAATCAGTTATCATCAATCAACCAGAATTTATATTCAAATATGTTTAAATTCCTACAACTTGCAGGCTCCGTCAGCAACCAGTAGGGAAGAAAGGCGCGCCTGCGGCGCGCCTTTTAGTCAAAACTAAAGAACCAGTTAAATTTTTTCTTTTTTCTTTTTTTTGCGTCATTTTTTTGTTTATCATCAGACGCCGGAGCCTGCGCAACTATTTCTTTCGCTCTGAAAAACATAGATAAAGCATCTGTATAGCGATTAGTTACATGGGCATAATCAAACAAAATCACGCCTTTTGTATCCAGTTTTCGGGATTCATGAATCTGCCTTATCAAATCATCAGGGCTGCCGCCTATAAAAGTTACGAACAAACCGGCATATAAATCAGTTTTGGGTGTAATACTTTCCGCGACTTTAGTAATAGCACGGCCGGCAGTTCTTGCATCGCAGGTTAAAAATAATGGAGTAACACCGTCAAGATAATTCAATTGTGACCATTCCCGCCAATCCTGCAGCTTATACAATAACGCCGCCAGTCGGTCAGGGAAAATCACGGCAGAAAGGTAAACATTATATTTTTTACACAAAGCATGCGTGGATTTGACCATCTCCGTTACATAGCTTCTTCTAAAATTAGCCCATGCAACCATCAGCTCGCTTGTGTCAATATCAATCGGATCAACTCCATATTGCGCCTTAAAAAGTTCTCTTGCAATCTGGGTATACCCCCACGAATTTGCCTCTGACACAGCCTGCGGATAGCGAATATAGTCTAAATTTATCCCGTAAGGTTTATATGTCACAATTATCTCTTCCATCAAATCAAGAAGGAATTTTCGAGCATCAGGATTTACCGGATCCAGAAAATAACCGTTATGTTCGGTCGCGACTTTTGAAGGATTAATAACCGCGTAATCCTTTTTCATTTTATTTCCCCAGGCCGGATTCAGAAAAAGTATACCCTGCGGACTGCTATTTGAGCCGTCACCGCCTACATAAAAAGTTTCAAACCAGATATGTAACTTTATTTTTTCCTTTCTACATTCTTCAGACCAAACCTCAAGAGGGTCAAACCCTGCAAAAATTTCATTTTGCGGAACAAAGCCGTACTTTGCCATCACCTGACTCGGGTAAATAGTTTTACCGTGATAGAAGGTTTCTAAAAATACAGTATTAACGCCCATTTTTTTTAACTTTTTAACTGTATTTCTAATTTCAAAAGGACTTTTTTCAACCGGCCGCAGCCAGACGCCTTTCATTTCATCGGGTTTATGCGGAATAATATTCCTCAGTGCATCGTTGGAGGCCTCAATAGAAAGAGAAACATTCTTTTTTACAGACTGAGGGTTTTTTCTCGCCTTTTTTATATATTTTTTAGCATCTTCAATGTACATATTAGAAAATCGCGGATTAAAGTTCGGATTTCTTTGCGCATAGAATTGAATCATTTGCTCAGTATCTTCAAGCTTTTTATTTGCGAGATAAAGATAGCTTTCGCTGGTCACATAGGTATAGATTTTCATATTTTCCAGATCAACATAAACCTTTGTACCTATTCTAACCGCATTCGTAATCCAGGTTTTGGCCTTTCCGTGACCGCTTATAACAAAGCCATCTTTTGGAATAGGGGAATTTGCACCGGAAAGTTCCACAACCGTATTACCAACAACAATCGCTTCGTAGCCGTATTCGTTGGTTTCAGTACTTTCACCGCAGTGCGGAGTATAAATTACAAGCTGGTTAGCACCTCTGGCGCCCGGGCTGTTTACCCCTTCAATATTCGTTTTAACAGTAGGATCAAACTTACTTATTTTATAGTTGGAACTGGAATAAATAACCTCATCCTTTTTTGCGACATAAGGCTGATAACCTTCTATAACGTTACCGTTAAAGGTAGTTTTTTGAATCATATCATTTGCGATTGCACCTGATATCCCTAATATAAAGCAGAAAATTATTAATAAAAAACGTTTCATCCTAACTCCTGATAGTACCGTGATACTCCTCATTTTCTTCCGGTATACTTTGAATTTTGTCTAATAATTCAGTTTTCGATTCATCAAACGAGTATGCCTCCTGATAAAAATGTTTTGCATTACACAAATCTCCGAGTTTTTCGTAGACAACAGCCAGTTTATAGTTTATGTCAAAACCGCTGTAGCCGTTTTCGTACGCCGCCGAAAAATATCTTAGTGCTCTTTTAAAATCCCGTCTTTTGAAGAAATAATCACCTACAAGATAATTAGTTTCCGGATTATCTTTTTCTATATTAAGTGACCTTGAAAAAAAAGATTTGGCCAAAAGATTTTTATCCTGTACATCATAAATTAATGCTCTTTTATTTAATACATCAACATCACCGGGATTTATTTTCAGTAAAATATAATAATTTTTCATTGCCTGGTGGAGTAGAGCATTTTTTACCTCATCATTTGTTTCATTTACAGCTCCGGCGAGCCATGAGTCAGCCTCCGACTTTAAAGGTTCCGGGTCGAAATGCGAATAATCAAACAGGTAATCATGATACTCAACACCACCGGACTTCACACAGAAAGCCGGTGATGAGATTAAAAATACTGATATTACAGATAAAACTATCTTTAAGAACATAATTACAGATCATTAGCACTAGGTTCAATATTGATATTGTGGTTTAAGAAAGTATCACCTTCCGCAGCCGGATCCGTATAGGTATATGCGTTATAAAGCACCCGAAGGAATTTATTTTTAATCAATTTTTTACGGGTTGGCTCGTTCGGTATACCAGCCATTTTATTTCTTTCGTGATTAACCATTTCAATAGAGGTATCGGAATAGCCGTTCATTTTAAGGAAGTCACTTGAATAAGTATCGCTTCTTGCAATATATGCAAATGACGGTACCGCTAATGATAAAGCTAATACAGTGAATAGAATTTTGTTTGTCATGTTCAAAGCTCCTAAATCGTTTCTAAAAAGAGTATATTCATAATTTAAAAATAGTACAACTATATTATAAAAACTTAATATTAGTATGTCATGTATTAAACAGATGATTTTTGGATAACTTCTTCAAGCTTATCGAGAAGCATGTTTTCAGGAACCTTAGCAATAATTTCACCCTTTTTAAATACAAGACCTTCTCCGACACCGCCCGCAATACCAAAATCAGCGCCCCTAGCCTCTCCGGGGCCGTTTACAGCACACCCCATGACAGCAATAGTGAGTGGTTTATCCAAATTTTTAAACCGCTCCTCAACCTTCTTGGCAAGTGCGATTAAATCAATTTGTGTTCTGCCGCAGGTTGGACAGGAAATAAAATTAACACCTTTTTGCCTTAGTCCGAGGGATTTTAGTATTTCAAATCCCGCAAAAACCTCTTCCACAGGATTTTCCGTAAGCGAAACTCTTATTGTATCTCCGATACCGGCAGCAAGAAGCGCCCCGATTCCTACAGATGATTTTACAAGCCCAGCCTTTAAAGTTCCCGCTTCAGTGACACCCAGATGCAAAGGATAAGGGATTTTATCCGCAATAAGTTTATAAGCGTCAATTGTTGTTAATACATCTGAAGATTTAAGTGAAACTTTTATAAGTCCAAAATCCAAATCCTCGAGAATTTTAATATGCCCAAGAGCACTTTCAACCAGTTTTTCAGCCAGAGAAAGCTCCCCGTTTTGAAGCAAAGATTTTTCGAGCGAGCCGGCATTTACACCGATTCTGATAGGAATTTTCTGCTGCTTAGCAAGTTTTACAACCGCTTCAACATTCTCACGCTTGCCGATATTACCCGGATTAAGACGCAGGGCGCTGACACCGGAATTTATAGATTGAATTGCAAGCCTGTAATCAAAATGAATATCAGAAATCACCGGAACAGGAGATTTTTTTACAATTTCTTTAAGAGCCTCTGCTGCATCCATATCAAGAACAGCAAGCCTGATAAGCTCACATCCGGCTTCTGCTAATTCGTCAATCTGCCGTAACGTAGCTTTTACATCACGTGTATCTGTATTACACATTGATTGCACTGATATAGGCGCTCCGGCACCTATCGCAACATTGCCGATATTAAATCCTATTGACTTTCTTCTCGTAATCATAATATTATCGTAACATAGAAAAGGAGAAACTCAAGAATTATGAAAATCGCTGTTATATCTGATATTCATGCAAACTTGCATGCTCTTACCGCAGTTATTAATGATTTTGAAAAACGCGGAGTTGATAGAGTTTTTGCGCTTGGAGATTACGTTATGGCGGGTCCCCAGCCGGTAGAAACCATGAAATTTGTAATAACCCAGCCCTGGGTTATGATTCAAGGGAATACTGATAAATTAATAACAGATTACAGCGAAAAGACTTATAACGACGTAAAAGCTTCATTTCCGGTAATGGGAGAAGCTCTAAAATACGATATCAGCGTTCTTCCGCAAAAATATAAGGATTTTTTAAAATCGCTGCCGCCGGAAAAAATAATTGAAATTGACGGGGTAAAAATACATCTGGTTCACGGTTCACCTCGAAGAAACAACGAAAACATTTATCCGGATTTGAGAGAAGAAACTGTTGAAGAGATGACGGCTTCAAGCGATGCTGATTTAATCCTCTGCGGTCATACACATATTCCTTGCGGCTATCAGCTTAACAACAAAAAGACAGTCGTAAATGCTGGCAGTGTAGGGCGTTCAATGACTCCGGATGCAATGCCTTGTTATGCAATACTTGAAATTGAAAACGGACAATTCACCGTAGAGCATCATTTTGTGAACTATGAACATGAACTTGCGGCAGACATAATCCGTTCGCATGGATTTGACGGGGCAGACAAGCTCGCGGATATGTTATTTGATACAACAAACCGTCACATATAAGTGACGGTTTGATAAAATTCGTCACCACATGGTTACTTTTTCTCTCGGGATGCTACATCTTCTTCAAACTGGATAAAAATATCGTGCCCGACAAATTGTTCCAGTGTCGCACGGTTAGTGTAAAACTCAGAGGTTGCTTTTGCAAGCGCATCAACAGCATTACGGTAATACGCATCCGAAATTAACAGTATCTCACGTGAGGAATTCTGTGATAATTCGTAGTTCTTTTTTCTGTCCTGTGCCATTTTTTCAAGCATTAACATTTTTTTACGCGAAGTCATATAGTCATAATAAAGATCAACGGTTTTTTGCTGCAATTCTTCCACTTTTCTTACAAGAATAATCATATCTGCATCATTAACCTTTGTATATTTATAGTTTAAAGCCTTTGTATCCTGAGAAAAAATACTCAACAAATTCCCGCCGAGAAGCGATCCGGCTGCAATCATAGGATTACCCATAGTCGCTCCGGCAACGGTAGACATGCTTGCGATATTGCCCAAAACACTTTTAATAGATTTCTCATCGGGCTTATCTTCTTCAGGATTGGATAATTTGTAAAGCGCAAAATTTATCGTGTCACTTTGCGTTGCCGCGCCGTGCCAGAGCAAAGATAAATCACCCATCATCTCACGCTCATCACTTTCCAGCTCCTTTGCAATTTCTTTAGAAAGTCGTTTTATACTCAAATCTGCATAAGTCAGTTTACTTAAATCGCAGGTTTCAACATTTTCAGGAGAGATTTTATCAATAGAATAATCTATTTTTTTCTCCGAAACAGAGATATTAGCGTAAACTTTATTTTCTTCCTGTGAATATTTAACCTCAGGATCATCTGTCAATCCCATACGGTACATCAGGGGCTTTGGAGTGCTAATTTCTACCAAATCCATAGAAAAGGCCGGCATCATACCCGCCAGTGTTAGAGCCGCACATAGAAAAAAAACTCTTCTATTTACCATTCTCATTTTTTGCCTCCCGAAGATTTTTCAAGCAAAACATTATTATTAAATTGTACCAGATTCAAGTTATCAACGACCTTTTTCCCTGCCATTCTTTGAAGTGCCAGATGGTATTTTTTAGCATTTTCAAGGTGGTAAAATTCATCAATCTGCAAGCCTTCATACAAGGATGAAGAAATGGTTATCTCCAGCAAATCCTCTCTTTCCAGAGCATTAGAATAATTTTTACTGCACAGCAAAAGCTTTGTTCTTGTTTCTTTTAACTGCGAAAGCGAATTTTTATAGTTGTAATATGTACTGATAATCCTGTCCTGCAAATTTTCAATCAAACCGGCAAGCTCAATCATTTCCGTATCTGTGAGCGGAATTTCCTGCGGTACATTCTTTTTATTAATCAAATTTTGCGCCAGACGACCGGCTGCAAAAGATCCGGATTGAACCATATAGTTCTGACCGAGAAACATAGGGGCAAACGAAGCACCTGCAACCATTGCCGAAAGGGTCTTAGAAAGCAAAGAGGAATGAATCCGGCGCTGGCTTTCCGGCGTTGCAAGCTTTTTCAGGGCAAAAGAAATCACCTGATTATTGCTTACCGTTCCTTCCCAGAGATTTTCAATATCTTCTAAATCCTTTTCACGCTGCAAGCCGATAATTTCTTTCAAATAATCTTCATCAGACATGAGCAGCGATTCTTTTGAATTAACAGTAACCTTAGGGATTTCAATCCCCGGTCTTGATGCTGTTCCGGCCGGGAGCTCCAACTCCTCGCAAAAAGCTCCTTCTGCCAGCAAAATCATACTAAGTAACAAAGCTAATCTTCTCATAATATAGTTATACCACAGACAGTTTTATAAATCCATTGATTGATATTTTATACTCCAAATGATTGTTCTGCAAATATTAAAAATCGCATAGAATAACAATGTAGAGAGGTTATTGTGAAAAAAGATTTATTAACTGCTCCACAGTACGGAGTAACTGATTTTAGCTGTATTTATAAAAGTGCAATACAAAATTTATTAAACCAAATTCTAAAAGACAGAAGCAATGACAGATTATATACCTTGCTCGGTTTTTGCTACAAAAAAATGAATAAGCTGAATAAAGCCATAACCTATTTTGAAAAAGCCATAGTGCTTAATCAGGAAGCTTTTAGCGCATATTATCAAATGGGGCTTTGCGGGCTTAAACTCAATAAAACCTGTGTTGCCGTAAATAGTTTTATAAAAGCAATTCAATCAAATCCGACAAACCCTTATGCAGTACTATATCTAGGGGTTTCGCATGAATACTGTGAAGAACCGGATATGGCGTTTCTAATTTATGAACGATTAATCGAAACAACACCGGATTTTATAGAAGCTTATGAGAAAAAAGCCGGACTTTTTATTAAACTGTCACATTATAGTGACGCAATTCCACTTTTAAACCGCATGGTAAAAAACAACCCGAACAATGCCAAGGCATACGAAAATCTGGGCAATTGCTACAGAAAACTCGGAAAACAATCTTATGCCTACAGATGCTACAGAAAAATTCTGGCAACAAATCCCGAACCGGAGATTTATGACAAAGCAATCTCCGCGCTTAAAGAAATCAACACACAACCTGAACGCAGGATGCAAAGAGAAAAAATTAAACTATGCTAAACAAGGCGCGTAAAAAACGCGCCTTGTTGTTTTAACATTGCTATTCTGTTTATTCCAATCCGAGAGCAAGTTTGTTACTGGTAGCAGTTTGCTCCATTGCACCGAAAATACCGGATTGAATAGATGCCAATTCATCATATTGTTCATCAAGACTTGCTAATTCTTCATAATAGCTTGTAAGCATACTCAATACACCCGGATTATTTTGAGATTCGTCAATCATCTGTTCAAGTTTTTCACCGATATTATCAAGAACTTCACTCAAGTCATCCGAGTTAGAAACAGTTACACCGACTGCAGAAGCTAAAGTTTTTGCATCTGCCATAATTTCAGCCTCAGACTCACTTTGCTGATTTTCACCATTATTTGTATCTTTTCTAGCCTGTGCTTCGGCAATTTTTGCCTGTGCCTGAGCTTCAGTCATTCCTTCAGTAACTGCAATACCCATTGCCTCAAGTGTACGTTTTGTGGAATCACTAACTGTTGAAGTTTTAACATTAGTTGAAGCTGCATTAGCTGCCGCGCTAGCTTTTACATTTTCTGTTGGCGAAATTTCTGTCATCATAACCTCTCTTTCTGTTGCTCCTATAAAGTGTATTTTACACCTTTACAAAAGAGACAACGGAACATTTCTGACAAAAGTTTAAAAATTTCTCCAGATATGAAGAAAATTTAAGCCAGATATTTTTGTGCGGTTTCCTTGTCAAAAATTTCAATACTATCTTCCGAATGAATAAATACAAGACAGGATATTAAAGATTTTAATGTTTCAAAATCAGAATAAGAGATTTTATTACGCAAATCCTCCATATTATTTGCAAGGAATTCCATAATAATAACTTTGTCGTTAAAAACGAGTTCGGAAAAATAATCAAAAGTTTCTTTGTTTTTCATTCCTTCCAGATAAATAATATCCGGTGATTGAAATTCAATAAATCGTGAAGCCTTATCCATATTAAAGCCCACATTTTCATTCAACTCGCACTGATTGACATCAGGCAAATTGTATTTAGTAATACTTTCAAGGGTCATAATATTCTTATCCGGAGAAGAAATTTCATTCAACAGCGAATAAATAAGATGGGTTTTGCCGCTAAGCTGCGAACCGCATACAAAGATTACCCCCGGATTTTTTACAGAATTAATCAACAGATTATAGTCATGAGGCGAATTAATCAATTTTCTGAGCGGCACCGGCGGTTTATAAAGTTTAATATAAATCCGTTCTCCCATAATCGTCGGGAAAGTTGAAACGCTTGCGACAAGCGACAAATCACCCATTGAAAAATCAATTTTACCGAGCTGCGGGACTTCGCTCACCGTAGAATCAAGCTGTGCAAGATTTTTTAATTTTGCGATAAATGATTCCATAAGTACGGTCGGGATTGTACCTTTATTCAAAACGTCATTACGATTTTTAAATGTTACCTCAAACCCGTCATTTTCCAGCCTGAAAATAATTTCGTGAACATTTTCAATAACAGCCTGACGTAAAATTGAGCTTATTATTTTATGGATATGAGCATCACTCAAATCATCATTATGAAGTTCTTCGCGCCAGTCATAGTCGACATTTGAAAAGGTTGTCATGATTTTATCCGTACCGGAAGCGACATTATAATATTCATCAATTTTTTCCAGAACAACCTTTTCTGAAGCAATAACAGCCTCAATAGAGCATTCAGCGGTTTCTACTATCTTGTCAATGGCAAAAAGATCCATAGGATCCGCCATTGCAACCGTCAAAACATTTTCTATCTTAAAAAGCGGCAGAATTTTATACTTTTTTGCGTCATTATAGGAGATATATTTTAAAGTATTTGTATCAATTGAATAATCATTAAGATTAACAAAAGGGATATGCAATTTTTCCTCTAAAAATTTTAAAATTGCCTCCTCCGTAATAACGCCGGAATTAATAAGCACCTGTCCGATATTGGTATTTTGCGACTGAGCAATCTGGGTCGCCTGATTAACAACATCAAACGGCACCAGTCCTTCTCTGACAAGGTCATATTTCAATTTTTCAAGAGTTTTATTTGTTACAGCTTGCATTAGGGGCACCCAAATACTGTTCTACTTTACTCACCACATCATCCAGATCAAAAGGTTTGGTGATGTACTCATTAACACCGGTTTCTTCACCGATAAGCTTATCTTCCGCCTGAGAACGCGCCGTCAGCATCAGTATAGGAATATCCTTATACTTACTGTCAAATTTCAACAAACGGCTAATTTTAAACCCGTTAATTTTCGGCATCATAACATCAAGAATAATTAAATCAGGAGCAATCTCTTTTGCCAGACGCAGCCCGTCTTCCCCGTTATAAGCGCAATAACAGGTATAATTAGCTATTTCCAGCACAAATTTTAAACTTTCAACAATATCCTGTTCATCATCTACTATAAGAATTTTTTTCATTTCCATACCTGCCAAATACAAAAATACATACCAGAATAATACGTCATCAGGCAGTTATAGTCAAAAATATTAAGTGATTGTAACCTTTATTTTAACCTTAAAAGAGCTTTAATAGCGTCAAAAACTTCGAGAATAAAATCCACTAATGAGAATTTAAAATCTTCAACTTCATACTTTTTAGAAGCAGGGCCGAAGGTATCAACTTCATTATCCATAGCAAAAATATTTTTTTCTTCTTCTTTCTTTTGGCGCCTGCCCTGATACATATAACCGAGGTTTCCGGCGCCGCCATCGTTTTGCATATTAGCTGCCGGTTTTATAACTGGTTTAGAAGATAAAACATTAACGTCGAAACTCATTTTCCCGACCCCCTTTGAATAAAGCAGATCTCCGCCACTTTCGCCCCGCTGAACCGCGGGTCGTGCGTGGCTGCGCTGTCTAATACGCCACTCGAAAGGCTTGCTCACGTTCCTTAGCGCGAGCCTTTCTCGGACATTTTAATTCCCTTACATATATAAAGTTTTGTTAATGTAAAAAATTGTTACAAATTAGGGAAAATATTTACAAAACTTTACAGACTATCCCTTTAGAATATTAATACGATCGCTCATAAAATCAGGGATTTTAGCGCCGGAGGTTAAATATTCTTCCATTGCTTTTGCTCTTGTTATATTAAAATCTTCATAATCATCAACTTTCAGGCAGCCGAGAAGGTTTGGCCCGGAAGCTAGGAATGAATCGTAAACACAGGTGAAAGTATCTTCATCATCCATATCATCAAGATTAAATCTTACATTGCCCTCATCATCCAGAATTTTCACATCTGACACGGAGAAATCCGGATTAACCGTGTAAGTCATATGAGATACCTGCATCAAGCCCGGAGTTGCTTTTTTGTATGTCGCAGATTCCGCGGAAATACTCAGGGCATCATATATTTGTTTTTTAGTAAGTTCTGCTTTAACAATTGTTTCTTTAAACGGCAAGACCTGTTTTATTTGATTTCTGGTAATTTCAACATTAGAAAACGAATCTCTGATTGTACCCGGGTTAACAAAAGCAAAGTCGGGTTTTTCATCTTCCGCAGAGTGTTTTGTTACATACCAGAAATCCGCATCCGCAACGAAATTAGCTACTTTATTTTCATTTCTGAGCGGATTTTTAACCGGAACAATCGGCATATTGATAACTTTCAAAACTTCTTTTGCTTCATCGTCAATAAATTGCGCCACGAAATTTGTTTTAGGATAATCGTGGGTATAATGAATATCATTTGTGCATTCTTCAGGGATTAAAACGCCGTCATCGTCAAATGTCAGGTTCATTGTGCCGAACATATTGAGATTTTCTGCGAAATAATGTTTCTTACTTGAGCCGGTAGAAACAATTCTGACAGGTTCGAATTCTGAAGGATTATCTGCACGCCTTCTGGAGGAATTCTCCCATTTATCGACCATTAAATGATCGTGGCCGCCTACGATTAAATCAATCCCGCCGATTTTAGCGAATATTTTATAGTAATTTATACCGCTGTCGTCATTGGAATATTCACCGGTATGCGCAAGAAGGACAATTTTATCCACTCCGGCATCTTCAAGTTTTTCAACTTCCTGCCGGATAGATTTAACCGTATCTTTTAAGCCCTTAATTGAAACGAAATTATTTTCAGCGCCGCGTGCAACGGATTTTTTAAAGTCAAACGGCGAAACACCTATAAATCCGACTCTTTCATCGCCGTCCTCAATGATTGTTGATTTCGCAATTTTTGAGGCATAGGAATTTTTAAATTGCGGGTCAATATCCACATTCGCACTGATAAATTTATGTGCAATATTAACCTTTTCCATTAAATGACAGAGGTCTTTAGCGTTTGCGATATCATGGTTCCCGATACCCACAATATCAACATATTTTTCAATAAATTTTGCAATAACAGGGTTGTTGTCAGAACCCTTCATAAACATATCGCCGCCGCTTAGTGTCCAGTTTGTACCCTCGGTATTTTCCCTGTAAAATTCATCATGCGCAGTAATAAACGAATCAACAAAAGAAAGACTTCCATGCATGTCGTTCATATAAACAACATTCATTTTGGAATTTCCGAAATTCAAATTTCTGCTGAATAAATTGTTAAATACCGGGGTAATCATACAGAATTTAAACCTTCTCAAGGAAAATTTTGCCCTAAAACCGCCTAAACATTACAAAAATTTACAAAAGATTGTACCTTTCTGCAAGTCGTTTAAGCTTTCCGGTCGACAACAAATAGTTGATGTACTCATTAACCTGTAATTGTAAAGATTTGGACTCGGCACCCTGCCTGAAAGCAACGGCATAAGGCTCCCGCGAGTAGCGTTTTGACAGAAGTCTGACGGATTTATCATCCATTGCATAACCAAGAAGGACAGTATCATCCGCCACGATTGCGTCAGCTTCACCCCGTTTTAAGGCCGCAAAGGCTTCGGGATAGGTTTTGTATGCAAAGATTTTAGCGCTCGGATAAATACCGCGCAGAGATTTTTCTCCTGTTGTTCCAAAGACAACAATCAGGCGTTTGTCTGCAAGTTCATTGAAGGTTGTGTAAGGAGATTTCGCCGGAACCATAACGGCCTGTCCCGCAACAAAGTAAGATTCAGAGAAATCAACAACCCTCAGGCGCTGCTGCGTAATTGTCATTGTCGCAATAAGAATATCGACTTCTTTGGTGTTAAGTTTACTGATTCTATCATCGGCCTGCACAACAACAAAATCTGTTTTTGACGGATCCCCGAGCAGGTGAGCGGCAATCATTTTTGAAAGTTCAATATCAAACCCGATTAAATTACCGTCTTTATCACGGTAGCCAAAGGGTTTTGTATCATCACGAACACCGACTATAAGCTTTCCACGGTCTTTAATCGTCTGCAAATCGTCCGTAACCGGCACTTCTTTTTTCCCGCAGCCGCTTAGAATAACAGTAAATATTGCAAGTATTACCAGTAATCTTTTTAACATAAGAATATTTTAACGGAAGATGAATTTTTAATCAAGGCGGGATAGAAAAATTCCCGGCAGCGCCGCGATGAGAATTATTACAGAAACAATAATAGCAACCGGAATTCCATAGAAATTCGCGATACTGTCAACTCTTATACTCTCAACAAAAATCCTTACAAGCGCATAAAGCGCGAAATAAAGCGAGGTTATAAAAAGCGAATTTTTCTTTCTTTTAACCGCCAGCAGCAATATAAGAAAAATTCCAAAATCCAGTATACTTTCATACAGGAACGCAGGGTGAAAATATTCAAATTGTCTGTATTGAAGAGGTCTTAAGGCTTCCGGTATAAAGAGTTTAATAAAGCCAGACTCAACCGGTTTCCCAAAGGCCTCGGAATTAAAAAAATTTCCCCAGCGTCCGATACTTTGCGCAAGTGCCAGCCCTAAAACAAGCGGCGCTGTTAAGTTAAAAATTTTTATACCTTTCTTTTTCGCGTATACAATCAAAAAAATTATACATGCCAGAAGAGTTCCGTGTATTGAAAGCCCGCCTTCTCTGACGTTCAAAATTGAAAGGGGGTGTGCAAAATAATAGTGATAATTCAAAATACAGTAATAAATTCTAGCTCCTGCAAACCCGACAACGATAAGCCACGGCATCAAATCAAGAAGTAAATCTTTATTTTCATTACATAAAAAAAACCTTCTGTAAGCCCAATCCGCAGCGTAAGCACCAATTAAGATTGCAAACGCCATAATTATTCCATACCGGTATACAGTAAGCCCGAAAATACTAAAAGCTTCTGCGCCGGGCGATGTGAGAATCATAACTACTGCACTTTCTTATTCAAATCATCAATTCTTTGCTGAACATCATCTTTATCAGAAGCGTCCGCGCTCAAAGAAAGATATTTTTCATAATTTTTAACAGCATCCGTCACAAGTTCTTTAATATAAGATTTATCCTGCTCCGTAAGCTCTCTCTTTTTATCGCCGTTTTCTTCCGCTTTAGCGATTTTGCCTTCCTCGTCGACAAATAAATGTCCTTCCTCTAAATCAAGAATTAAATTTTCTTCACAAACCGCAAGCGAATAATAAGAATCAACGAAATCAGGTTTTAACTCAATAACTTTTTTATAATTTTCGACCGCGTTGCTATAATCATCCAATTTTGTATAAGCAACAGCCAGATTATAATACGACTCATACGCAGAAGAATCTAAATCAATACTGGATTTAAGACGCTCTACAGCACTAACGTAATCACCGTTTTCAATAAATTCTTTTGCTCTAGTATTAAGCTCCTGTACTGCAAAATTGTTAATACATGCTGTCGATACTACAGAGATAAACAACACTCCGGCAACAAGTAAAACTCTTTTCATTAATATAAAATCCTCTTTTTAACATGATTATAACAGGAAAGATTATAAAATAACTTAACTAATTTGGCAAATTTTAAAAATTAAGTTACAATACGAAAAAAGAAGGAAAAAAGCATGTCAGAAGAAAAAGTTGTAAGCATAGGAGAGAAACGACACTCCAGAAAAGAAAATAAAGAACCAAAACATGAAACTCACGAAGAAGTTCAGAGCGGCAAGGTGGAATATTGCAGTTTTTGCGGACGTCCGAATCATCAGGTTCTCAGAATGGTTCTCGGCCCCGGGGTTAATATCTGCTCCGAATGCACGCTCATTGCGGTACAGTATCTCATTATGAGTGAACAGGCGCCATCTGCGGAAGTTCAAAAAGTCATTGACACACTCTGGGGAATTACCAGAAAATGACAAATACTAAACAACTAAATGCTTTTGAAATTAAACGTGAAATAGCAAGACTTGTGAAAGCGCTTGAAAAGTCTACTATTTTAATTGATACCTCAGAATTTAATACGCTTGACGAACAGGAAGACAAAGCCGGTGTCGCAAAAATTCTTATGAAAGAATTTCATCTCTGTAACGAAGACGCAATGCCGGTTATAAAACTCTTGCTTTTAAGATATGCAGATATGGAGGAACTTCTGACCGAGCTTGAAAGCATCATTAAAAACCCTAAGAATGCCAACAATATCAAGCTTCATGCAATAGAGCTTATAAGTTCTTTTAAGCCTGACTGGCATGAAGAAAATTATGATTCCTATCTTGAATACGATGAAGAATTAATCCAGCAGGAAACAAAAGAATTGTTGGAAAATTCCAAGGATAATCCGGAAATTCAACTGGATTTTCTTGATTTTTTCAGCGCAATACCTAAAAAAGATCAATTAGTTCTTCTTGATTCGCTCAAGGAAGATCAACAGGGTTTGGACTTTGCAAACATTCTTGTGCCGATATTTTTGAGTTTTCCAAAAGATGAAATCGGTCTGCACGCCTTGAAACTCCTGAGCAATACAAAATCATCGTTCGCCTATGAAGCATTAAGTCAGGTTTATGACTATCTGGATGAAACGACACAACAATACGTGCGCAAGAGTCTGAGCGAATTAAAACTCTCCGGAGCCGCAAGCAGGCATGAAATTTCAAACAGTCACGAAGGAGCATTGTTCTTTATGATTCCGCCGGATGGCGAAGGGAATTTGAGTCTGCTTTATCAAAAACCAAATAAAGATACAGTGCAGCTTATAGGTATTGTAATTGACGACTATACAGGTATCAGAGAATGCCTAGGTTTCAGCTCAATTTCAGAATTTGAAGCATCTTTTCTTATGGAAAAACTCTCAGGTACTGACTTCAAAACAACAATCAAACCGGAAATCTTTAAACAAATTCTGAATGACGCAGAAAAACTTAATTACCGCAAATCTGCGCCGCCTTATGAATACAATTGCTGGAAAAAGGTTTTCCTTGATATACAACCGGAACAAGAAAAAATCGAAGATATTCTAAAAGAGCATTATGAAAATACCGTCGTAACGCCTGATGATATAAAAGAAGTTCTCAATTCTGATTTTACGGTTCCGTGGTTTTACAATAGAACCTTTGGCGATGAAACTGAAACTTTCTTTGATGAACTGGATTCACTAATCAAAAACAATCCTGTTGAAAAAGTGGATTTTGCAGGGTTTATAAAGCAACATATTGATAATGTATTTTACCCTCAGGAAAAAGAAAACTGGGGCAGCAGGCTTTTACTCACCGCATACTGCAAATACAGCGCAAACGACGACAAAGCTGCCGGAGTTCTTTATAAAATTGCAAGAGATAAACAAGCCACAGAAGAACTTTTTACATTCATTCTCAAACAAAGTATATTCCAATACTTCCTTAATATGCTGCAAGATAAAGTTTTTCTGAAATATAAGCAGAAAGAATTGGAAGAAATTCTCTCATATCTGGAAGAGTTATGGGGGTTCTATGTATAAAATAATGGCGTTGGATGTCGGAACAAAAAGAATAGGTATTGCAATAAGCGATTATCTCCATGTGATAGCGAACCGGCATTCTTATATCCCGCGCGATGAAAATTCTGTAAAGACAATTGTAAATATTGCTAAAGAAAACAATGTAAAAAAAATTATTATTGGTGTACCATATAACATGGATGGAACCAGAGGTTCGCAAGCTCAGGATTGTATCGGCTTCGCCGGTGAAATTCAGGGGTTTGAAATAATCTTTGAGGACGAAAGATTAACCTCCGAAACCGCAGAAGAAAATCTTAAAGCAAGAAAAATTAATTTCAGAAAAGATAAAGGTCTGGTTGATGTCGAAAGCGCCGGAATAATTCTGGAACAATACCTGTCAAGATTAAACTAAAAAGAAAGGTAAATTATGGAAGAAAACAAAATTATTGAAACTATCGACGAAGAAGGCAATCCTGTCAAATTTGAGCTTTACAACATCATTGAATTTGAAGGCAAAGACTATGCACTTCTGCGTCCTCTTGAAAGCGAAGATACCGAAGAACTTGTTCTCATGGAAATCGTTGCAGACGGCGAAGAATACTCTTTTGAAACAATTGAAGATGATGAAGAATTTGAACGAGTTTCAGAATATATTGAAAGCTTAGAAGACGAGGAGTAATAATTTGTTTGAACGTTTTACGGAAAAGGCAATTAATGTAGTCAGCAAATCTCAGGAAATTGCAAGAGAATGCGGGTTTAATGTAATCACACGGGAGCATTTGCTTCTTGCACTGGTTTGTGAGGCAAAAGGGGTGCCGCTCAGAATTTTTAAGAATAAAAATATCACTTACGAACGCCTGCTCTCAATTCTTTATCCGGATTTACAAGGCTCACAGGCCGACAACAGAACCCTGCATTTTAGCAGCGAATATAAAGAATTACTGAAAAAAGCTCTTGATATTGCAAACGTTTCCGGAAACAGCACTATTCTCTATGAACACCTTCTTCTTGCAGTTCTAAATGATAAAGATTTTGCAAAACTCAATACTCTTAACGATTTAGGGCTGGATATAGAAGAAACAAAAAATTTGTTACAAAAACTTGTTCAGAAAAAAATTAAAAGAATTCTTCACCCCGAAACCGATGAACATAAAGAAACAGAAGAAAAAAATTCCGCAACTGACGACATTTTTGACAGTCCGGAAGCCGCGAAAGTTTTTGAACGCGCTGTAGCAAAGCTTTCTACATCTAATTACGAAATTCTCGGAACTGAACAAATTTTATCCTCAATTCTGGAAGATAAAAATACAAATTTATATAGCATTTTAGAAAATTTCGGTATAACAAGCGAAGAATTTGACAAAAAGCTGAAAAATGTACAATCCAGAAAATCCGAATACGAAGGCAGACAGATAATCTTCACTCCGAACGCGTTCAAGACAATGAATCTGGCACTTCAAACCGCCAAAGAATTAGGCTCGTCTGTTGTTCTTCCCGAACACATTATTCTTGGTATCTTAAAGGCAAAAAAAGGGGTCGCTTACGATATTATCAAAGAATTTCATATTTCTAATGACGATCTTGCGCACGCAATCATTAAACCGATAGAAAAGCAAATGCCGGAAACTCTTACAATTCTGCGCCTTGCAAAAGAAGAAGCCCGCCGTATCGGCAGAAATACTGTCGGGACAGAAATGTTTCTGCTCGGCATCATTGGCGAACCGACCGGAATAGGCTCAAAAGTGCTTAAAGAACTTGAAATAAATATAAAAGAAGCCCGTGATGTAGTGGAAAATCTAGTCGGGTTCGGCAATGAATACTACTCAAAAGAAGTTACATTCACTGAACGCGCCAAACGCGTACTGGAAACAGCCTGGCACATCGCAAAGAAAGAAAATAAAACAAAAATAGAATCTTCGCACATGCTTCTTGCTATCACTACAGAGCCGACAAGCCTTGCAATGAAAGCTCTGGAACAGCTCGGCGTAGATTCCGTTGAAATAAGAGAAGGTGTAAAAAAATTCTCCAATGCTGAAAAGTAACATAGAAGCATTTTTGAAAAAATATTCAATCCGCAAAACGACTGTCTTGATAGCCTTTTCCGGCGGATTTGACTCTATGTGCCTGCTGGATGTTATCGTTAAACTAAAAGAGGATTTTGAACTTCACCCTGTTGCAATCCACCTTAACCACAACTGGCGAGGAGAAGAAAGCCGGCAAGAGGAAGAGAATTGCCGTCATTTCTGTATTGAAAAGGGCGTTGAGTTTTTTTCAGAAACACTATCTCCTGAAGTTAAACCAACAGAAACTGATGCGCGTGAAGCGCGCTATGAATTTTTTGAACGCTGCGCAGAAAAATTCAGCAGCAAGGTCGTTTTCACCGCGCATAACGCGGATGATAACGCAGAAACGCTCATCTACCGCATTGCAAAAGGAACAGGTCTTGAAGGCTTAAAAGGGATTGCTCCTGTACGCGGGATTTTTTATAGACCGCTTTTGCAAACCTTTCGCAGCGAAATTGAAGAATATTGCCGCAAAAACAATCTGTCACCTAACGTTGATTCATCAAACGAAAACATAAAATATAAACGCAATCTGATTAGAAAAAATATCCTGCCGCAGCTTGAAAAGATTAACGAAGGGACGAAAGCTGCAATAAATACGTTAAGCGAAAATGCCGCTGCTGATACTGAAATTATTAATGAATATCTGGCAAGTCTGAAAGATAAATTCAAAACACAAAATTTTATAAAATTTTCGCAACCGGTTCAAAATAGAATAATTTATACCTTTTTAGCCGACAACGGATTTGAATACGACAAAAAAACAGTTGAAAAACTCGTCAAATTTATAAACGAAAATTCCACTTCAAAAAACGGACGAACGATGTCGCTTTCTGACAGCCAATGGCTCTTTGCAAGCCGCGATGAAATCAGACTTATTCAAGATGCGCCTGTTGAAAAGTACAAGCTGGTAGTTGAAGAATGTACAGAGCGGCCTGACAAATTCCCTCCGGACAGCGGCTATAAGGCTTATGTTGACCTTACAAATACCGGCACAAATTTCACCCTGCGACACAGACACGACGGCGACATAATACATCCCCTGGGCGCCGCGGGAACTCAAAAACTAAAAAAATATCTTAACGGCAAAGGAGTTCCGAAAGATTTGCGTGACAGCAGACCATTTCTATGTCAGGGGAATGAAGTCCTCTGGGCGCCAGGGCTTGGAATAAGTGAAAAAATTAAAGTAACAAAAAATCCGACACACATTTTAAAATTGGAGAAAATAAATGAACACTAAAGATTTAAAAGTTTTAATACCGGAAGAAAAAATTCAGGAGAAAATAACAGAACTTGCGCAAAAACTCAACTCTATCTACAAAGATGAAGAAGTTTACGCAATCTGCGTTTTAAAAGGTGCCGTAATGTTTGCGGTGGATCTGGTAAAAAAACTCACAATGCCTGTAAAAATGGAATTTATCCGCCTTTCCAGCTACGGAAGTGCAACAACAACCAGCGGTAAAGTAAATGCCGTAGACATCGCGCTGCCTGATTTAAACGGGAAAAACGTGATTATAATCGAGGACATTGTTGACAGCGGTTTAACCGCAAAATTTCTGCTGGATTTTATAAACCTGAATTTCCACACAAAAAGTACGATTTTCTGTTCACTGCTGGATAAAAAGGTTACAAGAAAAACTGAAGTTGCGCCGGATTACTACTGTTTTGACATTGACGACAAATTTGTAGTCGGTTACGGGCTAGACTACGACGGGCACTACAGAAACCTTCCTTATATTGCTTATGCTGACCACATTATCTAAAATTGTAAACACCAATGAGTTGAATGAAATTTTCGCAATTTTAAAAGAGGATTGCGGAGTTGAAGCTGCGATTTACGAAACCTTACCGGAACAGCCGGAAGGTATCATTTTTGATTTAAAAATTCAAGGTGTGACGTTTGGTTATCTGGTATTAAAAAACGCAGAGAGTAACGAATTTTACTCACTTGTCAGTGATATTATCGCGGACAAGATTAAAAATCGCGAATTTAGAGCCATTATGCAGCAGCAAATCAATACACTGCAAGACGGAATTTTAAAACAAGATAACGAAAAAAGAGTTAAAAACAATTTTTTTGCAAGCGTCACTCACGAACTCCGGACACCGCTGAATGCAATAATAGGCTATTCAGAACTTATGGCGCAGGGAATCGGCGGAAGCGTTACCGAAAAACAAAAAGAATACCTGCTCGATATTCAAACCTCGGGGCTAAACCTTTTAAATATGATTAATGATATTCTGGACTTTTCAAAGATTAATTCCGGAATCAGTACACTTAGTATTTCAGAATTTGATGTGGAGGGATTATTTTTTGAGGTATCAAACACAATTGCGCCGCTTTTGAAGAAAAAAGATTTAACTCTTGTCAAATCAATAGAGAATTTTAAAATAAAAGGTGATTATCGAAAAGCATCGCAAACTCTAATAAATTTGTTATCAAACGCAATCAAATTTTCACTTATTGGTGACAGAATAGAACTTTTTTCACTTATTAGTGACAAAAAGAAAATAATAGAAGTGAAGGATTATGGAATTGGCATTCCTAAAAAAAGCCAGAAACGTATATTTAAAGAATTCACACAGGCGGCAAATAATAAGATAAAAGAAAGCTCTACAGGACTGGGGCTTGCGATAGTTAAGAAGTTCTGCGGCCTGCACGGCTGGAAGCTAGAACTTGAAAGCGAAGAAAATAAAGGGGCTTTATTCAGAATAGTTATTTCTTAGTTTTAACCATTTCGCGCAGCTTTTTCAACTGGTCACGAATTTCTGCCGCGCGCTCAAAATCAAGAACTTTAGCGGCTTTATGCATATCTTTTTCGAGCTTATCAATGAGTTTTGGCAAGTCTTTTGTGTCAATACCAAGTTCAACCATTTCTTCCGCAACAACATCTTCAAGGTCACGATAGCTTGCCACCAGCGATAAAAGGTTATTTTCAATAGGTTTTTTGATAGTTTGCGGAACAATTCCGTATTTTCTGTTATGCGCAAGCTGGATTTCGCGGCGGCGTTCCGTTTCATCAATCGCTTTTTGCATAGACTCAGTTATTTTATCAGCGTACATAATAACTTCACCGCACGCGTTTCTTGCGGCACGCCCTATTGTCTGAATTAAACTGGTTTCAGAGCGCAAGAAGCCTTCTTTATCTGCATCCATAATTGCAACAAGCGAAACTTCAGGAATATCAAGTCCTTCTCTTAAAAGGTTCACACCGATTAAAACGTCAAACTCGCCCAATCTGAGATCACGCAGAATTTCAACGCGTTCAAGAGATTGAATTTCACTGTGCAGGTATCTGACCCTAATTCCTTCCTGAATAAAGAAATCGGTTAAATCTTCCGCCATTCGCTTAGTCAATGTCGTAATCAGGACGCGCTCATCTTTTTCCGCACGCTTAATAATTTCAGCCTTAAGGTCATTAATCTGCGTTGCGATAGGACGGATAGAAATTTTAGGGTCAACCAGCCCTGTCGGTCTGATAATTTGTTCTACGCACTGCGCGGAAGTTGATTTCTCAAAATCCCCGGGTGTCGCAGAAATATAAATTTTCTGGCCGACTTTTGCAAAGAATTCATCATTAGTAAGCGGTCTGTTGTCTTTCGCACAGGGGAGCCGGAATCCGTAGTTTACAAGCACCTCTTTTCTTGCGGCGTCACCATGTGACATACCTTTTAATTGAGGAAGAGTAACGTGGCTTTCATCAACTACGGTTAAGAAATCGCCCTGAAAATAGTCAAGCAGAGTTGCAGGAGCAGAACCCGGCGGACGGCGTTCTATTATACGGGAATAGTTTTCAATTCCAGAACAGTAACCCATTTCTTTAATCATTTCCATATCGTATTTCACACGCTGCTCAAGTCGTTGGGCTTCAACGAGTTTATTTTCGCTTTCCAGCTCCGCAAGTCTGTTTTTAAGTTCCATTCTGATAAGTTTAATTGTTTCATCAACATTCTCATCATAAGAAAGATAGTGGACGGCAGGATAAATTACAACGCTGTCGCAAATTTCCAGAATTTCACCGGTGACATTATCAATTCTGACAATTTTTTCGATTTCATCGCCGAAAAACTGAATTCTCGTAATAACTTTTTCGTAAGCCGGCATGATTTCGACAACATCACCGCGCGCGCGGAAGGTTGAGCGTTCCAGCACCAAATCGTTTCTTGAATACTGAATAGATACAAGGTGTTTTATTAAATCATCGCGGTCAATGCAGTCACCGGCTTTTATTTCCACCGAGCCTTTGAAATAGTTTTCAGGCAGTCCCAAGCCGTAAATGCAGCTTACGGAAGCAACAATTATAACATCATCCCGCTCATACAGGCTGCGAGTCGCATTATGCCGGAGCCGGTCGATTTCTTCATTAATCGACGCCGATTTTTCAATATAAGTATCAGTCCGCGGGATATAAGCCTCCGGCTGGTAATAATCATAATAACTGATGAAATATTCAACCGCGTTATCAGGAAAAAGTTCTTTAAATTCATTATAAAGCTGTGCCGCAAGAGTTTTATTATGCGCAATGATAAGCGTAGGTTTTTGAATTTTTTCAATAACATTTGCGATAGTAAAAGTTTTACCCGACCCCGTAATACCGAGCAGTGTCTGAGAATCCATGCCGGCATTCAGCCCGTCAACAAGCTCTTTTATAGCTTTTGGCTGGTCGCCGGCAGGTGAATATTTAGAATTTATTTTAAAAAGTTTTTTCATGACTAAATATCCGATAACAAAAGGGCAAGGTTACTTTTTTCAATTTCATTTGTCAAAAATTCATCCGTAATTTTTGAGATAGAAAGTTTTATTCTTGAATGCGGCACAGCACGCAGCTGCACCCAAAAATCGCCAATTCTAAAATCAAAAACGCCGTTTCTCTCAGAAGATTGTGACATATTGATTATATTTTGTACGGCAAGTTTAATTTTTGCATAAGGCAAAATAATTATATCCACAACATTTCTATTATTTTCAGTATAAAGAAGCGGTTCGCCTTCTTCATAAAAAATTGAGGTCACGCCCTTTTTTAAAAGGTACTCATCAAAAATACCAAAACCAAGAATTGAATGCTGGAGAACTTTTGCAAAGACTTCCGGAGTTTTAATATTTTTTGAGTGGAGAAATTTAATTATCAGGTCGTATTGGGTTTTGGAATCGTATTCAAACCAGCACGGAACAGTAACGATTTTTTCAAAAAGCATGTCTTTCAACAGGTTGAACCTGTTTACTTCCCTCACCGGTTCCGGTTCAAGAACAAACGGACTAACAACAGGCGATGTTTGCGCCTTTTCATTAAAGGTAAAGCTATTATCACTAAATCTGTCAGCTAATCCCAAGTTAAACCTCACACAATACCCTATAAAAGCCCAAAGCGGACGCGATTTTGTTACCTGCTAGGCTCGCAGGTGGGTGAACGCCTCGGAAAATCCGTTTCCCACTGGCGATTTTTCAATCGGTGGGTATACTTCAAGTCCCGTCAGAGTCAATTCTCCCGTTTATAAATAATGTAGGAACAAAATTAACATCCGCACTGAGCACTAATATTTTAACATATAATATACAGATATTCAAGAGAAACCGCAGGAGTAAAAAAGCATTTTCCCGAGGATAGAATAAAGCAGTTCTCCGTCGCCTGCTTGCCCTGCTCACGCAGGCCAACCCGCGACTACGCCGTTCTAATACGCCACTCAAAAGACTCGGCCACTGAGTGGCCACTTTTTGTTCATACGCTCTCGGTAGTGATTGATACAAGTATGGCTCCGACTCAGCCGGGCGCGAGTCTTTCTCGGACAAAAAAAAAGCCGATAAAAACCGGGTACGACAAAATCATACCTCAAAATTCATCGGCTCCCAAAATATTAACTCTTATAGTATATACTCTATCACAAAAATGGGGCATGAAAAACTATTTTTTCAACAAAAATTTAACCAGCTTATAAATCCCGAAACTTCCGCCAATACCAAGGAAATACCACAGAGATTTCGGCGTTTTTTTGTTATCAAGATAAGAATATTTACTCCGGCTCTGGTATATATCAAGATCCATTTTTTGGAAATCCCTCTCAGCCTGAGTTGGCGAATATAAAACTACATTCGGATGAGAATTCGGCACGTTTAAGATTCCGACATTTAACGCCGGATTTTTCATATGGCTATTTACAGGATTATTACACACTACCGTCATATATTATTTAAAACAACAAAGAGGAAAAAATTGCCTTCCTTAATTAATTGTACTTACTTATGTAAAAAAGCATGAAAGTTTTTATAATTCTTATCACAAGGAGGATAAAAATGGAATTTCACGGATCAAAAACAGAGAAGAATCTGCTTTCAGCATTTACAGGAGAATCGCACGCAAGAAATAAATACACATTCTATGCAAAAGAAGCCAAAAAAGCCGGATATGTACAGCTTTCAAAGATTTACGAAGAAACCGCCGATAACGAGAAAGAACACGGTAAAATATGGTTTGAATATCTGCACGACGGCGATATATCCGATACAATTACGAACCTTAAAGACTGCATTGAAAATGAAACTTATGAACATTTGACAATGTATCCGACATTTGCCAAAGAAGCCGAGGAAGAGGGATTCCGCGACATTGCAATGCACTTTAAGCATGTCGCTGAAATCGAAGGCATGCACCAGAAAAGATTTCAATCACTGCTTAACGATATAGAAAATAAAGAAGTGTTTGAAAAAAGTGAAGAAATTACCTGGGAATGCTCTAAATGCGGATTTCTTTCACATACTAAGCAGGCGCCTAAGAAATGTCCTGTTTGCGATCATCCGCAGGGGTATTTTATGGAGCACTGCGAAAATTACTAATTCTATCCTTTCTATGTGCTATAATTAAACGGGAATAATGATATTCCCGTTTTTCTTATATCGTACAGGCAAGGAGCAATATGGAAAAGACTTATGTAATAACCGGAGCCACCTCCGGAATAGGCAAAGCGTTAACAGAATGCTTTATATCAAAAGGTAATAAAGTTTTCGCCGGCTACAGGGATGAAAATAAATTAAAACTGCTTCCAGAGGGCGTAATACCTTTTTATATAGACTCAATGAAACCTGACTCCATTGAAGCCGCGGCAAAATTTATCCAATCGACAACGGACAGTATAGATACACTGATTAATGTTTCAGGCTGCGTTGTTGCAGGTGCAATGGAACATCTCCCGATTAGCGAACTGCGCAGACAGTTCGAAGTTAATGTATTTGCACATATTGACTTCTCGCAAAGGCTCCTGCCTCTTCTTGAAGGCGGGCGGATTATCAATATAAGTTCCATGTCGAGCTTTGGAATTTTCCCTTTTATCGCGCCGTATTCGGCCTCAAAACGTGCGCTTGATATTATGTTCAATGCTATGGGGCTTGAAATGAAGAAAAATATTAAAATTATCTCAATAAAACCCGGTGTCATCGCAACACCTCTATGGGAAAAATCAATCAAAGAAAATGAAAACGGGTTTTCAACCTGTCAGGATTACCAAAACGAAATAAACTTTATGGTAAAAAATGCCAGAGCAAACGGGATAAAAGGGCTTCCGGCAGAAAAAGTTGTACAAATTGTTGTCAAAGCAGACAGTGCCAGAAACCCACGTCCAAGCTACACCGTAGGATTGGATGCAAAAGCGGCAGAGCTTATTTCGCACCTGCCGCAAGGATTATTGAATAAATTAATAAAATACAAGTTAAAGCAGCGAACTAACGTTTAACGCATCTGATAGAAACATCTACGTCACCCCATTCCATGTGGTAGCAGCCAATCGTCGGAACATGCAGATACCACATGTTAGACGCATTTGAGGTAAACGAGCTTGAAACATACCTTGGTGCACTAAGGTTTCCGACTATATTTTTGTTTATAACCAGTGAAGCTAAATCTTCTTTAGTTGGCAGCCTGTATTCAGAATCCAGATTTTTACAAACACCTGATACCGAAATAGAAGCTGAAGTTCCGGACGCTGCATCCTGCGGGTAAGGCTGCGGCGAAACTACAAGACTGTCAGTCGGGTAAAAAACCGTTATTACACCGACATCCTTGCCATAAGTATTAGGTCCCTTTGTTCCGTTCAAGTCATAAACAAAATTGGCACACATTTTATTCTGCATCAAAATCATATTTGATTCATCCATGGATGAAGTACAAACCGGATTGTAAAATACAGCAACACTTTCACCGTTAGCCGTTTCAAAAGCCGCAGCTTTGGTATCCAGTTTATCAAATTGTATAGTGGAATAACTGCTTCCTGCGGCTGCAAGGTGAGTAAATGATATATTATTTTCGTTTAACTCCGACATTTTCGCCGGAAATGATATTGCAGTACCCGATAGCGGTGTTACTTTTTCAGGAATGCCACAATCAGCCAAGTGTTCATTGTCACAAATATTATTTATTTTTAAAACTTTAGAAAGACCGGCAGTCACAAAAGTTTCTGCAACATTATCCTCTGTAATTGATTGAGAGCCGCTGCTGCCAATAGTGCCTTCCAGTGTACCGAAACCGTTTAGAGAAGGCATAAGAGCAACGGCCTGCGAAAATCTTGCATAAAGAGCTTTGCGCTGTGTGTTCCAGGTGCGCTCGTTTATGTTTCCGGTAAGTGACGGAAGCGTTATCGCTGCAACCACACCGATAATTGTTAATGACAGTAATATTTCTGCCATCGTAAATGCGCAACGTTGGTTCTCCCGCCTGTCAAATTCTACGCAACGATTATCAATCGTTGCAGAATTTCGCCTCTCACAAAACGATAATAAATCGTTTTGTTCGGCAGAGTGCTCCTTACACTCGCGCTCCAGTCGCAACGGCGGCATCGTCCAGTTGCGCGCCCTGCCCGTTTCGCTCACGCGAACCGGCGCCGGCGCTTCACATCCGCTAAGAAGAGGCCCCCCCCTGCATAATTCGTTACACTTCGATTTCTCATAATTTTTCCATCCTTTCTTTATAATACTTTTTCATTATGTAGCATGTTTTTAGTTTAGTCAAGAGGGAAGGCGGGTTGCCCCGTCCTTACTCAAGACTCTTTTAAAAGCGTAGCAACCCATTTGATAAGTGTCGACAGTTCATAAGGTTTGGGCAGGTATAAATCAGCCCCGCAATTCAAAATAAGTTCTTTATCATGAAGCACCGACGTCAAAATAATCTTAGAATCTGCAAATCTATTATCGGATTTTAGAGCTTTGCAGTGCGAAAGCCCTTCTAATGTTTCGACCTCACCCGCATCCAGAATAATTAAAGCAGGCGGCTCCTCTATCTTAGAAATTTTAGCGATATCCGGCATAACGATAACATCATAACCCTGCAACTCAAGAATTGTTTTCAAAAGTATAGTCAGCGCTTCATCTTTTTCACTGATTAAAATTCTGTTATTTACGACAAAATCAGCCGTAATATCTCCGGCAAGTTTAGGACGTTCAATCAAATAATTTGATTTTGACGGCATTTTAGCAAGTTTATGAACCTGTACAAGTGCATTAAACAACTGTGAAGCCTCTTTGTGCCTGATAAACTCATTCGTTACAATACCAATCGTTGTATGAACAAAACCGGAACGCCTTCCGGCAACATTGTCGCCCTTCATCATCATATAACCGCGCTTATTATCTTCAATAGAATAAAATTTTGAAGACACTGTTTCAAACGCATAAATCAGATAATTTGCAACGGCTTCCGCCTTATCTCTGTCAGTGATAACAAGGAATTCATTTTCGCGAATTTCACCAAAGAAGTCCTCTTCTTCAATAGTAGATTTAATTATGGCCCAATAAGTTTGAACAAGTCTGTCAGAGGCAAGTTCGGTGTAATTTTCTTTGTAGCTGAAAAAGTTATCAATACTAATCAACAGAGCCGCACGTTGAGATTTTGAAGAAATCATACGTTTAAGCGCGCGCATTGAATAGTTGCGGTTTGGCAAGAATCTTTTCAGGTTCAAATTTGATTCGTATTCACGGCGCAGATGCGCTTTCATACGCATAACAAACTCTTCTGGATTAACAGGTTCACTAATAAAATCATCGGCGCCGCTTCGCAAAACATCCAGCTTATCAACGATATCATCAGATTTTGACACCGCAACAATAATCGGTCGGGTATCGTAGGTCAGGGCGCGAATTTTTTTGCAGTAATCCGAAAGATCACTGTCAATACTGTCTGAAATCAATATCAAATCCGGTTCGTAATCCTGAATAGTTTTCATTGCAGAAATAAGATTTTTGGTAACAAAACAGTCATTATGCCTGTTTTTCAAAAGTCTTTTGTATTTTGTTGAAAGTTCTTTTCTTTTATCAATAATCAACGTTACTGTATGCATTTAGAACCCGCCTGCCTTTCAATACTATAAACCGGAAAAAGAACTTCAAAGGTAGTCAAATTGTCTTTTGAAGTTACAAAAATTTTCCCGTTCATTTTATCAACGAGATTTTTCGTAATATAAAGTCCCAGCCCGTTGCCCTGCACATGACGTGTAAGCGGGTTGTCGAGCCGTGAAAACTTTTCAAAAATTTTTTTATAATCTTTCTCGTCAATGCCGTAGCCGTTATCTGAAACTTTTATAGAAACAAAATCACCTTTAAGCGTTAAATCAACTGTAATCGTTGTATTTTCAAAGGAATATTTTGCAGAATTTTCAATTAAATTAGTCATTACCTGTTGAAATTTATCCTCATCAACGAGAATTGAAGGCAGATTTTTATACTGATTAATCAAAAATTTTCTGTTTTTGTACTGATTGCTGACAATTGCAACAACAGTATCAATAATTTGCCGCGGATGAACCTCTTTTAAAAGAAACTTTTCATGGCAGGCCTGTAGTTTGGTAACGGCAAGCATATTTTCAACAAGGTGAATTAAACGGTTAGATTGTTCCTCAATGATTTTCAGAAATTTTTTCTTGCTGTCATCGTCAAGCTTATCCCATGAATTAAGCATGGTTTGAGAAAACCCCCTGATAGAAGTCAGAGGGGTTCTAAGCTCGTGGCTTACAGTTGAAATAAAATCCTCTTGAAAATTCTCACTCATAAGCCGATTATAACAAATTTAGCAATAAAAGTAAATGCGCCGATTTTTACGGTACATTTATATTTAGCGTTTTACACACCACGCTCTAGCACCGGTTTCTTCGCGTTCACCGCTAGTTAAAGATTGCGAATATCGCGGATAAATGGAATTTAATTTTTCCGGCTGTTTATCTGAAGAAACAAAATGTCCACCAATATTTTGAGCGTCAATCAATTTATTATTTACAAACATAGAGGACAATTCATCAATTTTCGCCAGACGATATTCACCATTAAAAGTTTCACTACAATATTTCAGTGCAGTCGTTAAAGTTTCGGAATTAATTTCTAAATTGTTTACATAATTTATCGCAGGGTATGGTGCTGCTAATTGAGCATCATAAGGATAAAACGCAGTCATAAACCCGATATCTTTGCCGACAGTGTTCGGCCCTTTATTACCGTTCAAATCAAAGATAAAATTAGCACATACGCGTTGTTGAATATAAAATCTGCCAGTATCAGAATTACCGGTAAATGTTGTTTCCTTCATATTACCAACGCAATTAGGCACATAATAGACAAGAATACTTTCACCATTTGCAGTTTCAAAGGCCGCAGCCTTTGTATTATTTATGTTATAGCCTGCCTTTATCGTAGAAGTAGTAGCAATACTTCCAACCATGCTGCCATTTAACCCCTGTAGATCTTTAATATTTTCCGTTTCGATAGTAGTGCCTTTTAGTGAAACAATTTTTGATGCTATACCGCAATCCCGGATGTGGTCGCTATCACAAATGTTATTAATTTTTAGAACTTTAGAAAGCCCTGCTGTGACAAAGGTTTCCGCGACATTATCTGTTATAGAAATTGAACCGGAAGAATCCGTTTCTTCTGAATAAGTTCCATAACCATTTAACGAGGGCATCAGGGCTATCGCCTGACTGAAGCGTGCATAAAGTGCTTTTCTTTGCGTGTTCCACGTGCGTTCATTAATGTTGCCTGTAAGTGACGGAAGCGTTATCGCTGCAACCACACCGATTATCGTGAGGGATAATAATATCTCTGCCATTGTGAACGCTGACCGTAAGCCGACCAACCCATTATGGAACCGGCTCAGCCGGGCGGCCATTGTAAATGCTATTCGTCGTCCGTAAGCACATAAACCCTTTATGGCTCTCGACTCAGTCGAGCGGCTCAGCCGGGCGGCCATGGTGAAGGTCAAGCCGGGCAGAGCCACAGAACAAGGCTTGCCTTGTGTAGAGTCGAGCGCGCGACGCGGCGTGCCTGAGGCACATCCACAATACGTTGTAGCGACTGAACGCGACGTTATAAGACCGGCTTGGCCGGCACGCTTTTGACCGCAAGCGCGAGCGGTAGCGTTTGCGTGAGCGAGCGGAGTGCGGAGTGCTGAAAGCACGTAGGCACGTTTTCCGCGAGTCGAACAAGAAAACGCGAGGCGCAGTACCAACGTTGAATGGATTGCCGCGCGGTCGCCGACCGCTCGCAATGACGAAATATTGTCACCCTGAACTCGTTTCAGGGTCTGGCCAACGTTGGATACCCGCTCGTAACGTGGGACAGATTCCGAAACAAGTTCGGAATGACATGAGGGGGAGGCGTTTTTGACTGGATTGCCACGCCGACATTCGTCGGCTCGCAATGACAAATACTTTTCGGCCTTCGTGCTTACTTCTTTCGTTAAATTCCCACTCGGGTCGCTTTGTGGATGCCGCTCTGCGGCCTCAGCCGGTGTCATCCCGAATTGCGCGAGCGAGCAGAGTTCAGAATGACAATTATAGGCTTTCGACTCCTCAATTGTGCCTGTTAAGAGAGGCCCCCCCCCCCCCTGCATTTGTTAATACATTCCTGCGGTTTTTCATTCTTTCCATCCTTTCTTTGTTATAAGGCAATAGGTCAATAGGGCATTATGGCAATAGGACTATTTTTCTTCCATTCGGTCATTACGACTTATTGCCTTATTCTCTTATTGCCTTATTGCCTTCTTCATTATGTAACATGTTTTAGGTTATGTCAATATTTTTGTGTTAACATTAAAATATTAAAATAGAAACAGAGGAATACACATTATGAAAATGTCAAAATTATTCGTACAAACTTTGAGAGAATTTCCGTCAGATGCGGAAGTTATTTCACATAAGATGCTTGCACGCGCAGGCTACATCAGAAAACTCACCAGCGGTGTATATAACTTTTTACCGCTTATGTGGAGAGTGTTAAAAAAGGTTGAAACTATTGTACGCGAAGAAATGGACGATGCAGGCGCGCAGGAACTTTTAATGCCGTTTGTTCAGCCGCAGGAACTCTGGCAGGAATCCGGCAGGTGGGATGCTTACGGTAAAGAACTTATGCGGCTTAAAGACCGCCACGACCGTGTTATGTGCCTTGGACCAACACACGAAGAGGTCATCACCTCAATTGCACGCGATATCATAAAATCTTACAAGCAAATGCCTGTTAACTTATATCAAATTCAGTCCAAATTCCGCGATGAAGTACGCCCGAGATACGGACTTTTGAGAGGCAGAGAATTTATTATGAAAGACGCCTACAGTTTTGATACAACAGAAGAAGGACTGGATAAAGAATATCAAAATATGGCACGCGCTTACACAAGAATTTTCAAACGCTGCGGACTTGATACAAAAATGGTTCAGTCAGATTCAGGCGCAATCGGCGGAAGCGTTTCGCACGAATTTATGGTAATCACTGACGGTGACGCCGGCGAAAATGATGTTTTCTATTGCAATTCCTGCGACTATTCCGCGAACTCCAACCATGCAATATCTAAACTTCCTCCGGTGAATACTGTCGGAAAATGGGAAAAAGCTGAAATTATTGACACGCCAAATACGCATTCAATAGAGGAATTGTGCGAATTTTTAAATATTGAGCCGACCGTAATATTAAAAACTCTTGTCTATATTGCGGACAAAAAACCTGTTTTAGCACTAATTCGCGCAGATAGAACCGTCGAGGAAACAAAATTAATGAACGCCGTCGGCGCTAATGATATCAGAATTGCCGTTGCCGGTGAAATTGAAGAATTAATGCAGCAAAACGGATTTGATGCAGAAAAAGGCTTCATCGGACCGAACGGAATGAAAAATGTAACAATTGTTGCCGATGAAACCGTTCGCGGGATGAAAAATTTTGTTGTCGGAGTAAACCGGAAAGACAAACACATGGCCGGCGCGAATTTCGGAGTTGATATTGAAATGCCGGAAATCGTTACAGACATAAGACTTGTTGAAAAGGGGGATTTCTGCCCTCAATGCGGTCAACCGCTTTTCGTTACAAAAGGCATAGAAGTCGGCAACATCTTCAAGCTTGGAACTAAATATTCAAAACCGATGAATGCAGTTTATGCAGATGTAGACGGCAAAACCAAACCTTATATTATGGGCTGCTACGGTATCGGGATTTCAAGAACCGCAGCTGCGGCAGTTGAAGCACATAACGATGAACATGGTATCAAATGGCCGATTGCAATTGCGCCATATCATGCAATAGTAATTCCGGTAAGCGTTAAAGACGAAACCCAGATGAAAGTAGCAGAAGAGATTTACAATAATCTTTTAAAAGCCGGAATTGAAGCTGTCATTGACGACCGTGACGAAAGACCGGGGGTTAAATTCAAAGATGCAGATTTAATCGGCTTCCCATTTAGAATTACAGTCGGGAAAACGATAGCGGACGGTCTTGTAGAATTCAAAACCCGTTCAACCGGCGAAATGGAAAATTTAAAGCCTGAGGCTGCAATCGAAAAAGTTGTAACAGAAGTTCAAAAAGCACTGGCAAAATAAACAAAAGCCCCGATTCCTTCGGGGCTTTTTTATTACCGTTTTACGCAGCGTACCGGATTATTAGGCCAATGAGGATCATGCCGCATCAAACCTGTTATAAAACTTGTATACCATGCTTCATCAATTGACGACGACAGCGAAGATGACCAGTATCTTACTGCATTCATATTACCAATAATATTCTTATTAAAGAATAACGAAGCCAATTCTTCTTTTGTAGGCATCCGGTATTCAGCATCCTGATTTTTACAAACCCCGCTTATAGCGTCAGGCGTAACCGCACCAGATGCATCCTGCGTATGCGGAATAGGTGCAACCACAAGACTGTCAGTCGGATAAAGCACCGAAATCACACCAATATCCTTACCAAATGTATTCGGGCCTTTTCGTCCATTAAGGTCATATACAAAATTTGCACACATTTTTTGCTGAGCATAAACATCATTTGCTTCTGCAAGCAGTGTTGTACATCTTGGATTATAATAAACCGCAATGCTTTCCCCGTTTGCGGTTTCGAAACCGGCAGCTTTTGAGTTAATTTGGGAATAAGACCAGGTGGTATACCCGCCGGAAGGAACATCCGTCACATATACACTGGTATTTTGCGGATTCAGTTCAGCCAAATCCTGCGGGAAATCAATTTGTGTTCCGGCAAAAGGTGTAATTTTGTCCGGAAGTCCGCAATCCGGCAGGTGTTCGCTGTCACAAATATTATTAATTTTAAGAACTTTAGCAAGCCCGTTTGTTACAAATGTTTCTGCGGCAGTGTCTTCAATCACGCTTCCTGACGCATCCTCTGTAAGAGTTCCATAACCATTCAACGCCGGCATCAGGGCAATTGCCTGACTAAAGCGCGCATAAAGGGCTTTTCTTTGCGTATTCCATGTGCGTTCATTGATATTTCCGGTTAGGCTCGGAAGCGTTATCGCAGCCACCACACCGATTATCGTCAGGGATAATAATATTTCAGCCATGGTAAATGCACATTTCTTGACCGACAGCCTGTTGACCAAACATAGAACCGACTCAGTCGGTGTCATCGCGAGGGCGGAAGCCCGTGGCGATCCAGTCAATCTCGTGGCGACCTCAACTGGATTGCCACGCCGACATTCGTCGGCTCGCAATGACAAATACTTTTCAGCCTTCACGCTTACTTCTTTCGTCGTACAGTCGCTCGGTGCCAATTGTAGAACTGGCTCGGCCAGTGTCATCCCGAATTGCGCGAGCGAGCGGAGTTCAGCATGACAATTAAAGGCTTGCGACTCCTCAATTGTGCCTGTTAAGAGAGGCCCCCCCCCCCCCTGCATTAATGCTTACTCTTCGGTTTTTCATAAGTTCTTCCATCCTTTCTTTTTTTCTAGTTAATGAGTTAATCAGTTAATTAGGATTATGGAATTTTATCCGGATTTATTCTCGTCAATTCCGTCATATTCCTTATTTTCCTTATTAACTTTTTAACTGATTAACTTATTAACTTTTATCGTCCATTCGACAATAACGACTTATTGCCTATTCTATTATTTACCATTTTTCAATTTTAGTCAATACCGATAGCAAGGGTCTAATTAGGAAACCGCCTTGACCGGCGGTTATGTACCATATTTTTAGTTATGTCAAGAGAATAGGCGGGATTAGCCGCCTATTCATACCTTATTCCTGCATCTTTCATACGTTGAATACATTTTTTAATTGTATCAACATCTTTTGTAAGCGCTACACGGAAATAGCCTTCCCCGTATTTACCGTAACCATTTCCCGGCGGAACGACAATACTTGCTTTTTCAAGCATCAATGTTACAAATTCCTCGCTTGTCATACCTTTCGGCACCGGAAGCCAGAGGTAGAAAGTCGCTTTTGAAGGTTTGATATTCCAACCGAGTTCCCGCAGCCCTTCTTCTGCGGCATCACGACGTTCCTGATACATTTTATTCAACTTATCTATATATGACTTATCAACATTAAACGCTGCAATTGCGGCTTCCTGAATAGCTTTAAACGTACCGCTGTCGATATTATTTTTGATTGTACCGAGCGCTTTTACAGCATCCTTATTCCCGCAAACCCAGCCGACACGCCAGCCGGTCATATTATAAGATTTTGAATGCGAATAGAATTCCAGCGCAACGTCTTTGCCGCCTTCTACCTGTAAAACAGACGGTGCAATATATCCGTCATAAGTCATTTCGCAGTATGCCTGATCTGAACACAGCAGAATGTCATATTTTTTACAAAAATCAACGGCTTTTTTAAGGAATTCCAAATCACAAACAGCACCGGTCGGGTTGTTCGGATAATTTAAGAACATAAGTTTTGATTTTTTTGCAACATCTTCCGGAATTTTATCAAAATCAGGTAAGTAGCCGTTTTCTTCCAGAAGCGGCATTGAAAAAGGAGTTCCGCCCGCAAAAATCGTCGCATTTTTATAAACCGGATACCCCGGGTCAGGAATCAGTGTATAATCTCCTTTATCAACAAATGCAAAAAATACGTGCGCAATTGCTTCTTTTGACCCGATATTTGCAAGCATTTCAGTATCAGGATCCAGTTCAACGCCGAAACGTTTATTCATCCAGTCACACGCAGCCTTTCTAAACGCCGGAGTGCCGTTATAAGGAGGATAATCATGGTTTGCAGGGTTGTCAATGGCTTTATGCATAGCCTCTACAACCGGCGGAAGCGTCGGGGTGTCAGGATCACCTATCCCAAGACTTATAACATCAGCGCCTTTAGCTTTTGCCTCTGCAATTTTTCTGTCAATTTCGGCAAAAAGGTACGGCGGAATTTTTTCTAATCTTTCAGATACTTTCATTTATTTACTCCTCTTAATAAAAATGCCCGTTTAATACCGTTTATGCTATCATAAAATAAGAGGTTTTTCAATGAGTATAATTTCCGATGATGAATGCTTTTGCAATTCACAACCAGTAAAAAGTATAGAACAGGCAAAAAAAGAAACACCTGTCACAGCCGAGGACACGGACTTTGACCGGAATTTTGAAAATTCTATCCGTCCGAAAACATTTGACAGTTATATAGGCCAGAGCGCGCTCAAGGGAAACCTTAAAATTGCAACGGAAGCGGCAAAGAAACGGAACATGCCGCTTGATCACCTGCTTTTTTACGGGCCGCCGGGGCTTGGCAAAACGACTATTGCAGGGGTTATTGCGGAAGAAATGGGCGTTGATATTAAAATAACATCTGCGCCGGCACTTGAGCGGCCGCGCGATATTATCGGAATTTTGATGTCATTAAAAGGCGGTGAAATCCTGTTTATTGATGAAATCCACCGTTTAAACAGAGTTACGGAAGAAATTCTTTACCCTGCAATGGAAGATTTTTATCTTGATATGACAACCGGCAAAAGCCAGACGGTCAAAACATTGCGGGTTCCGCTGCCTAAATTCACGCTAATCGGAGCAACGACAAAAGCCGGAGAGCTTTCCAGCCCCTTGCGTGACAGGTTCGGGATTATAAACCGGCTTGAATTTTACACAATTGAAGAATTAACGCAGGTCGTAAAACGCACGGCGGGAATTTTAGATATAAAAATTACGGACGGAGGCGCAAAAGCAATTGCCAAATGTTCCCGCGGCACCCCGCGTATTGCGAACAGACTTGTAAAACGCGCGGGCGATTTTGCCCTTGTGAAATACAACGAAGAAATCACCGAAGAAGTGGCAAACGAAGCGCTTGAAGTTTTAAAAATTGACAAATACGGACTTGATAACACAGACAGATGCCTTTTGAAACTTATTATTGAAAAGTACAACGGCGGCCCTGTCGGTATAGAAACAATTGCAGCTGCAATAGGCGAAGATGTCCGTACAATTGAAGATGTTTGTGAACCTTATTTATTACAGGCAGGGTTATTACAACGAACCCCGAGAGGACGGAAAGTTTCACCGGAAGCTTACCGTCATCTGGGATACGATGTAAATAGTTTTAATTTTCAGCAGTCATTGTTTTAAGTTTACCTGCCAATACAACGAGAGCCACCTGTATGCTCATCATCAACAACTGCACGCATTCCTGTAGAAAAATTCATCTCCCAATGGTAAGAAGAATCTATCTTAGATGATGTCGCCAGTGCCCAGGAATTACCATCAAGCCCTATTAACTCCGAATTGATAAACATGGAGTTTGCTTCGTCAATATTCGGCAGCCTTAAATCTTTATCCTGAGCAGTACAAAGTTTAAGAAGCTGGTCATAGCGCCCTTCTACACCTGCTGCAATCTTTGCATTATTCCTGAAAAACACATTCGGTGCAACAACTACGCTGTCCGTCGGGTAGAACACACTAATAAATCCGATATCTTTGCCGACAGTATTCGGGCCTTTCAAACCATTCAAATCATAAATCATATTAACGCAAAATTTATTCTGCGAATAGAATGATTTCGTTTCGTTCATATTTGAAACGCAATGCGGGTTATAAAAGAGATTAATACTTTCTCCATTTTGGGTTTCAAAAGCAGCAGATTTGCTATCCAGTTGCGAATATGAATAATTTCCGCCTAAAATATCAACAAAAGACATATTTGTCATTCTTGAATTAAGCACAGATAACATTGCAGGCATAGACATTTTGCTGCCTGTTAAATTAATAAATTCAGAGGTAATTCCGCAATCCTCAAGGTGTTCACTGTCACAAATATTGTTAATTTTTAAAACTTTTGAAAGCCCGCTGGTTATGAAAGTTTCGGCAGCAGTATCGACAGCAGAAGCTGAAGAGTTTCCTTCGGTGAGTGTTCCGTAGCCATTTAATGCAGGCATGAGCGCTATTGCCTGACTAAAGCGCGCATAAAGGGCTTTTCTTTGCGTATTCCATGTGCGTTCATTGATATTTCCGGTTAGGCTCGGAAGCGTTATCGCAGCCACCACACCGATTATCGTCAGGGATAATAATATTTCAGCCATGGTAAATGCACATTTCTTGACCGACAGCCTGTTGACCAAACATAGAACCGACTCAGTCGGTGTCATTGCGAGCGACCAACGGGAGCGTGGCAATCAACTTGAGAACGCTACGTTTTTGACTGGATCACCACGTCGCTCTCTTTCGTTCGCTCCTCGTGATGACGCTAAGGTGTCCTCAATTCCTAATCGGGCGGATGAGGCCGGCCCCCCCCCCCCCCGTCATAATCTTTACACTTCTCTGTTTTTTCATAAGTTCTTCTATCCTTTCTGGCTTCCCGCCATTGTCTAATTATGATACCGGCTTTTCTTGCTCGACTCGCCGAAAACGAGTTACGTGCGTCACGCACTCCACTCTCGGCTCGCGCGCCGACCGCCGGTCCTTTCTTTTTGTTCCGTTGGGCTGGCAAGCCCAAACTACTGGTATAAGGCAATAGGTCATTAGGTCATTATGGCAATAAGACTATTCTTTTTTTCTTCCTTTTGGTCATTACGACTCATTGCCTTATTCTCTTATTGCCTTATTGCCTCTTTCATTATGTAACATTTTTTATATTTCGTCAATACTACCAAACAAATTATAAAAAATGTAACAATGACACTCATTTTATTGTATTGAACCATGTTTATAATATAATAATTTTGAGGTACACGAGTTTGAAACATAGCAAATTAACGTCTTTAATTTTTATAGCTCTAATTCTTGGAATAATTTTTGGTTGCGTAGCTCCTGATTGGGCGGTAAAAATGCAGCCGTTTGCAACGATTTTTCTCAGAATGGTAAAAATGATTATCGCCCCGCTGCTCTTTGCAACACTTGTCGTCGGAATCGCGGGCCACGGGGATGTCAAACAGCTTAGCAAAATTGGGATTAAAACGCTTGTTTACTTTGAAATCGTAACAACTCTGGCTCTATTTATAGGGTTAATTGCAGGTAACATTTTCAAACCCGGCGTCGGTTTTAATCTGGGAGCCACAGCAGGAAATCTCAAAGTCGCGGGGCTTATGGCTGCAACAGATACCCACACCTCAATACACGAAATGATTATAAACATATTTCCGACCAGCATAGTTGACGCTATGGCAACCGGAAATCTCTTGCAGATTGTAGTATTTTCAATAGTTTTTGCACTTGCAATATGTACGGTGGGCAAAGCAGCGGAGCCGGTTCTTGACCTTTTGAAATCACTCAGTAAAATTATGTTTAAATTTACCGAATACGTTATGTATTTTGCACCAATCGGTATCTTCGGCGCGATTTCATACACAATCGGCACGAACGGAATAAAAGTTCTGGGAAGCTATTTTAAAGTAATATTCAGTCTTTACGCGGCACTGGCAATCTTTGTCGTACTAGTTCTGATAATTGCATGTAAAATAGCAAAAATATCCTTCCGCGCACTAATCAGAACGCTGGAAGAACCGGCGTTACTGGCCTTTTCAACTGCAAGTTCCGAAGCTGCGTTCCCTAAAGCTATCGAAATCATGGAAGATTTCGGAGTTCCGAAAAATATTGTAGGCTTTGTAATGCCTACCGGATACACCTTTAACCTAGACGGAAGTACGCTTTATCTTGCTATAGGCGTTATGTTTTCCGCGCAAATCGCAGGGATTCATCTGGGCTTTGAACAGCAAATAATCATTATGCTGGCCCTGATGCTTACAAGCAAAGGGATAGCCGGAGTTCCGAGGGTTTCATTGATTGTACTTGCCGGAACACTCGCAAGCTTTGATATTCCAATTATCGGCGTGGCAATTTTACTCGGAATAGACCAGATTCTTGATATGGGAAGAACTACGGTTAACCTTATCGGAAACTGTATCGCAACCGTCGTTATCGCACGCTGGGAAAATCAGTTTGATTATGATAAAATGAAAAATTATATAGAACAACAAAAAAGAGAAGATGTAGACCTATTAAAAATCGAATAGAGGGAATAAATATGAGCAATGAAGCAACAAAAACAGATTACAAAGACACCTTGAACCTTCCGCAGACTACCCTTGCAATGCGTGCAAACGCTACCGCAAGAGAGCCGGAAATCCAAAAATTCTGGGAAGAAAACAAAATCTATGAAAAAAATATTGCGAGCAAAGATAAGGCTAACAAATTTATTCTTCACGACGGCCCGCCTTACCTGAGTTCTGAAAAAATTCACGTTGGTACTGCTCTTAACAAAATTTTAAAAGACATTTTGACAAAATATAAAGCGCAGAAAGGTTTCTATGCGCCTTATGTTCCGGGCTACGACGGGCACGGGCTTCCGATTGAAAACGCCGTAGTGAAAAATATCAAAGGCGGCAGAAGCGCGCTTACTCCGGCAGAACTCAGAGAAAAATGCCGCGAATTCGCACACAAAAACCTCAAAGGTCAGGAAAGTGAATTCAAACGTTTAGGCGTCTGGGGCGACTGGGATCACCCTTATTTGACAATTGACCCTGCGTATGAAGCCGAACAGGTAAGAGTTTTCGGTGAAATGTATAAAAAAGGCTACATCGAAAAAGGTATGAAACCGGTTTACTGGTGCGCATCCTGCGAAACAGCTCTTGCCGAAGCAGAAGTTGAATACGCAGATCACACTTCAACCTCTATTTATGTAAGATTTAAATTTGATGACGAATCTACAGAAAAAATCAAACGTGAAATTCTTACCAATAATTCAAATATAGCTCCGACTCAGTCGGTTTACTCGGTAATCTGGACGACAACCCCGTGGACGATTCCTTCCAATATGGCAATTTCCATGCATCCGAAATTTGAATACACCTTCTTTGAATACAAAGGTGATGTTTATGTTATTGCTCAGGGCTTACTGGCAAACTTCCTTGCAGATGTTGCGTGGGAAGAAGCAGACATAAATGTAATTGGTTCCTCTACAGGTGCGGAATTGGAACTTCTATCAACAAAACACCCTCTTGTAGATAGAAAATCCCCGATTATCTTAGGCGAACACGTTACGCTTGATGCCGGAACCGGTGCGGTTCACACAGCTCCGGGACACGGTCTTGAGGACTATGAAGTCGGCTGCAAATACGGTATTGAAGTATTTTCACCGTTAGATAGCCGCGGAGTTTGGACAGACGCGGTTCAGGATAAGGATTTAGAAGGAATTCCTTACTACAAAGGCAATGCTATTGTAATAGAAAAGCTTCAAAAGTGCGGTGCTCTTCTTGCACAGCAGGATATTCAACACAGCTACCCGCACTGCTGGAGATGTAAAAACCCTGTTATCTACCGTGCAACACCACAATGGTTCGTTAAAGTGGACAAATTCAGAGAAGAAACCCTGAATGCAATAAAAGGCGTAAAATGGATTCCTGCAAGCGGTGAAGCCCGTATTTCAAACATGGTTCAAAACCGCACAGACTGGTGTATTTCAAGACAACGTGCCTGGGGCGTTCCAATCCCTGTTTTCTACTGCGAGGACTGCGGCGAAGTTATCGTAACGGACGAAACAATCAACCACGTTGCGGAAATCTTTGAAAAAGAAAGTTCTGACGCTTGGGTTAAACGATCAACCGCCGAACTTCTTCCAAAAGGATTCAAATGCCCTAAATGCGGCAGCATTCATATAACAAAAGAAATCGATATTATGGATGTCTGGTTTGATTCAGGCATAAGCTGGAGAGCTGTAGTTGAAAAACGCAGCGAAGAACTCGGCCATACTCCTGTTGAAATGTATCTGGAAGGTTCCGACCAACACCGCGGCTGGTTCCAGTCCTCACTTTTAACCTCTGTTGCGACAGAAGGGAAAGCGCCTTATAAAACAGTTCTTACCCACGGTTTTGTATTCGGCGAGGACGGAAGAAAAATGTCAAAATCACTTGGCAACTATATCAGACCGGATGATATCATCAAAAACTACGGGGCAGATGTTCTAAGACTCTGGGCAGCATCCGTTGATTACAGAAATGATACCAAAATCGGCGACAACATCATCAAACAGCTTGTCGAAATCTTTAAAAAGACCCGTAACACCGTAAGATTTTTACTGGGTAACCTCTTTGACTTTGACCCTGCTGTAGATTATGTTGAATATAAAGACCTGAAAAATATCGACAAATTTGCGCTCCATAAACTTAATCAGGTCGTTGAACAGGTGAGTGAAAGTTTTGAAAACTACGAATTCTACAAATATTTCCAAACACTTCAAAACTTTGCGGCAGTAGATTTAAGCGCATTCTATCTTGATATTGTAAAAGACAGACTCTACACAGCAGGTAAGAAATCGCTTTCCCGCAGAGCATGCCAGACTGTTCTGTATGAAATTTCTCAAAGCTTAATCAGAATGCTTACCCCTGTAATGCCGCATCAGGCAGAAGATATGTGGATGAGTGTTCCTGAAACGCAGCGCGGCGGCTTAGAAAGTATACTTCTTTCAGACTGGGTGAAAGTGAACCCGCAATGGTCAAACGCGCAGCTTGAAGAAGATTTCACAAAAATCTTAAAAGCCCGTGAAGTCGTAACCCGTGCGATTGAACCGTTGAGAGCCGATAAAAAGGTCGGAAGTTCACTTGAAGTAGCGGTTTGGATTAAGGCAGAGGACAATTCCGTCCTGAAAGCAAACGAAAGCGAACTTTGCAACATCTTTATTACTTCGCAGGCTTACGTTGCCGATAGCGCACCGGCTGGAGTTTTAAACGAACACAAGGAAGAAGGCTACACCGTCTGGGTAACGAAAGCGGAAGGTGAAAAATGCGAACGCTGCTGGAAGTACCGAAAACTAGGCGAACACGCGGGCGCAGAAACGATTTGTTCTGAATGCTACGAAGCAATAAATGAATAACTAAAAAACTCGGTACCTTTTGAAGGTACCGAGTTTTACTATGCAAACGGCATTTTTGGTTTAGTAAAAGCCTGCATGTTAACTAACATTTCGGCGCTGGCCTTGTCCATACCCTGCGTACCACCGTCAACAAAATATTGGTTATTCTTATATTCAACTGTATGACCGTTTATAGTTCGTTTATTTGTACCGCCCATTAAACCTATACCTGAAGAAATGTCTGCCATTTTATCAAGAGCATTACTAATTTGTGTCTTTTTATCTCTAGCAATATCATCTGTTGCATCACCGGCATTTAATTCAGTTAATTTATCTGTCAGCTTATCTTCTTTCTTTTCAGCTTTTCTACGACCTTTGGCGCTGACACCTTCCGTATTATTAGATTCAGCATCACGTTCATTCAACTTTCTAGTCAATTCATCACGTTCGATGCCTTCTTTCTTCATCATATCCTGTAACTTAGTTTCATATTGACTCAAATCGCTTAATTTTTCAGAAGCCTCCTTCATTTCGTTATAATCACTAATTTGTGTTTTGATTCGATCACGTTCATCATTAAGCTCATCCAGTTTAGCCTGTGCACCAGCTTGCTGTTCCTTAGCTTGTGTTAAGGCCTCATTTTGAGTTTCTAAATTTGTTTCAGCTTTACTAACTGACTCTTGTCGATTAGTCAATAAATCATATTGGTCTTGCGTAATCTCTTTACTGTTTTTGAGTTGCTCAGCCGCCGCTTTCAATTCATCTCTTGCAGTAGCTAATTGAGATTTAGCATTATTAAAGGCCTGTACTGCACCTTTGCTGTCATCACCAAGTGCATCTTTGGCTTTAGCTTCATTTGCTTCCGCCTGATTTTTAGCTTCTTCAGCAGATTTTTCAGCTTGAACTGCCGCATCATATTGAGCCTGAGCGTCAGCTATTTGAGCTTGCAATGCAACACCATCCGTACCCAATCCCTGTTGAGCCTTCAGTGCATTGAGGTTAGCCAAAGCTTGAGAAGTATTTAATTTCGCGGTTTCCCAGGCTTGCGTACATTCTTTAGTAGCGGTTTGAGCTGTGCTATAATTTTTCCTTGCTGTATCTAATGCTTTACCAGCTTTGTCATATTCACTAGTTTTTTCATCAACAGCTTTTGATGCATCATTATAAGCCTTATTGTCAGTTTTTACACTTTGTCTAGCTGCATCATAACTGTCACGTGCGCTATCTACCTGTCTTTGGCCTTGTTTTACATTACTTTCGGCATCTCTGACTCCTTTATCAGCATTGCTTACCTTCTTTTCAGCCATATCTATTGAGCCTTCCGCTTCACCTTTTAAGGTTTCCAATTGTGTGTTCAGACTACCAATATTAATCCTTGACATACGGGAATCAACCTGTGCCTTATATGCTTTTGCACCTTGCAATGCCTGATATAAATCCTGAGAATTATCAGCCTTCTTCATTTGACTCATGAAGTCATTAGCCGCTTCTTTATAATTAACATCAGTAAATTCAATATCGGCAAAGCCCAAAGAGTCTAGCGTGGAGGCTAATCCGTTATCGACTTTAGGGGTAGAATCCGGAGTAACTGTTTGTCTAGGTGTTGTACCGTCAGACTTATCCGCCTTAAACGCGCCGACAATATCAGCAATACCCTGACCCAGTTGTACTCCGGCCTGAGCAATAGACATATACATTGCAATCTTATCTGCAGTACTCATCTTAGCCTGACCGCAGCAGGATTGGCCGCCGACATAAATAACTTCTTTACGTCCGTTTATCTGGTTACTTAAAGAGGTATACAATCCGGCCCTTTTACCATTCCCTGACCGGTTTGCAAGAGTAACACGGGTTTGAATAAGCGCGTTCGTTTGTACGCCGCCTCCTTTTTTTGCTCCGGAGGTGGTAGCCGTCTTTTTACTATAAACCCGTTGATTTAACAACGAACCTGTAGTTACGCCATTGCCGCCCATTGTTATACTCTCTCTTTTATTATTTTTTTATTACTATACAAATAAATAAAGTATTTAAATTTCCTGCAAATTCAATAATAAAGAGATTTGTTACATAACTTTACAAAAGGGTAAATCTTTTCCATATTAAAATTATGCCACATTTCTAAATGGCGTTAACACTAGCCCATACCAAGATCTTTGTGGTCTTCGTCATCCGACAATTCGGCAAGCAGTCCTTCAAGACCGTTCATTGCAGAACTAATTTCTTCTTTTGTTGTCTTAGATTTTTTATTTTCTGTTTCTTCTGATTGAAGCTCATTAAGAACCTGTAAATCATTTGTTTCTTCCTGCGGTTTGACCGTAAATTCTGCGTCTTTCGGCACTTCAAATATTTCTTCCGGAACCTGAGATTTCTGTTCCGGTGCAGATTGATATTGCGCAAGTCTGTTAAGAATTTCCATATCACTCATCTGCGGAGCTTCCGGTTTCGTCGCAGATTCTTGCGGAATTTTGTATTCTTTTTCTTTCGTCTGCGATTTTTCTTTGATTTCTGTTTTTTGCTCTTCAATAGGTTTCACTTCCAGCTTAATGCTAGGAAGTTTAACAGTATTTTTTGAAAGTTCAGCCGGATCAATGACAAAACTAACCTCAACGGCACGTAATTTCGCGCTGCTAAATTCATTTGTTAATATTGAATACGGATTTGCAAACGCTGCAATATCAGCGGTAATTTTTACAGTCGCCTGCGTCAAAACTTCCGTTTGAACTCCGGAGGTTTCATTCGGCTCTGTAACTAAAGTACGCTGATTTAGATATGAATTTGGTTTAGACTTATCCTGCATAAATACTCTCTAAAAAATAGCTATAATTAAAAAAGTATTTTACGCTAAAAAAAGTGCTATTTTGTAACAGATTATTACAAAATTAGTCAATAATTCCCGGTTCAAGTTCGGAACCTGTTATTAATTTTCTGAATGCGAACTGTGCTTTCGGAAGTCCATAGGCAAGCAGGAAGCTGCTTATTCCAACGTTTGCAAGGATATTAACCCCTTTCATAATTTTTGCCTTTTTCATAAATTTAGTTATATCACCGGTTTTCAGCGCATTTTGTGAAATTTCGGCAATATCATCGCGGAAGCCTTTCAATGCATTCAAATCAACGTAACGGCGGGGATCGCGAACACCGTTTTCAAGCATTGTAACCTTTTTATACTTATTCGCATATTTTACGAATAAACTATCCGGATTTTTGTCGACAAAATCAAGAAGTTCTTTACCGCTTTTAGCGTCAGGAAGCGCAAGTTTCTTATTTTTTATAGCGTCAATAAATTCCTTGTCATCAAGCATTTTAATATCCAGATTGAGATTGGACTTAATAGCGCGTCCGGTGGTCTTATCAAGAAATTTCGCAAGATATTTCGGGAACACAAAGTTCAAAAACATCATACCGGCCATTTTAAACCCGATATCATAGGCTTCATTTTTCTTACGCGCAGTCGCAATACGCCCGACAGCATAACCGCCGTCAGTCAGAGCCATTTTCTGAACTGTAGACAAATTAGCCATGCTAGAAAGAATTCCGTTACCAAAAGTCAAACCCTGTGCATTGTTCGCAAAATCAGACATATTTTTCATTTTTGGAATATAAACATCACTATTTGGTGACATTTTATTAATATTTTCACTAATACGTGACGTTTCTTTCTTTTTAGCAAGTTCTTTTTTTGTATTAGCAGTCCACGCAAAGATAAGTTTAGGAATAATAAATCCCATTAATGCAATCGGGATAGCTGTTTCAGCCAGAATTTTAGAGCCGATAAGTTTTTTGTACTTAGCCTGATTAGCTTTTAAGAATTCAAGATCTTTAACCGCCTCAGGTGCCAGATTTTTGAATTTCTTAATGTTAAATTCAAGGCCTTGCTCTGCCTCTTCTTTCATCAATTTTGTGCTGATAGACGGATTAAAGCCTCTGTTTTTAAGGATTTTAGCATTAATCCGTTCAAGAAGCGGGATTCCGCCAAGCCACACCGCAGAAACCGTATATTCATCAACAAGACGCTCACGCGTTGCAAGCCACGCAACCTCTTTATCATCTTTGTTCTGGTTATAAGTCAGCGCAACTTTTGTCGGAACCTCTATACCGCAATCGCGGACAAGTAAAGGGTAAACGCTGTTATTATTGCCTATCGCTGAAATTATATTTATAATCGACATTTTTAATTTTCTCCAATTTCACTATCAAACCACTAAAATTTAACCGATTAAGGCCGTGGGTAATGTGAAATTGTGGGGTGCATAACATTTTTTGCGCAAAACACATTATAACCACGCCTTAATGGCAATGATGATGGCTATGATGATGTCGTTTTACGCTTGGAGTAAACATGTAAATCTTTTCCTTTTATCTACTACACCTCTAATATAAAACGCTGAAAAATTTTTTTCAACCGGCTGAGCCGGCTCTATACATATTTCGTAATATTGCTTGCGCTCACATTATTGAAGTTAACCCCCTTTGTGATATAATTTCTAACGTAGATATTACCTCTTGCAAATGTTGTTGCTTGAGGAGGAAGGAAAAAATTATGGAAAAAGACAATTCAACATTACACGTGTTGAGGCACTCAACATCACACATTCTGGCTCAAGCCGTTCAAAAGTTGTTTCCGAATGCAAAGTTGGCAATCGGGCCGGCTACTGATACAGGCTTCTATTATGATTTCGATTTAACGGACGGGCACGCATTCACAGAAGATGACCTCACAAAAATCGAAGAAGAAATGAAAAATATCGTAAAACAAAATTTAACTTTTGAAAAATACGAAATTCCTGATGTTGACAAACAAATTGCCGAATTTAAATCAGAAGGCGAAATTTACAAAGCAGAATTATTGGAAGAGCACAGAAACGACAATCCTACGCTTTACTTAACAAAAGACAAAGACGGGAATGTCCTCTTTAACGACCTTTGCGCAGGGCCACATATTCCAAACACAACATACATTAAACCAAATGCATTCAAATTATTGAAAGTTGCAGGTGCGTACTGGAGAGGCAACGAAAAAAATAAAATGCTTCAAAGAATTTATGCTACAGCATTCTGGAACAAGGAAGATCTTCAAGCATACCTCAATTTCCTTGAGGAAGCAGAAAAACGCGACCACAGAAAACTGGGCACCCAGCTTGATCTGTTCTCTGTAAGAGAAGAAATCGGCGGCGGGCTTGTATTGTGGCATCCGAACCTTGCAACTGTGCGCGAAGAAATTGAAAACTACTGGAGATCTGAACACAGAAAGCGCGGATACGTTATTGTTCATTCGCCGCAAATCGCGAAATCAAGACTCTGGGAGCTTTCCGGACACATTGATCACTACAAAGAAAATATGTTCTTTATTCAAAAAGACGAAGATTCTGACGATCAATATATCGTAAAACCGATGAACTGTCCGTTCCACATTTTGATTTATCAGGCAACAAGACACTCATACCGTTCATTGCCTTTAAGAATGGCTGAACTCGGTACTGTTTACAGAAAAGAAAAATCCGGCGCGCTATCAGGTTTAACCCGTGTACAAGGTTTCACTCAAGACGATGCGCACGTATTCTGTACACCTGAACAACTCGTCGGCGAAATCAACGAAATTATTGATTTTGTAGCGGATACTATGGCGTTATTCAATATGAGTTTTGAAGTTGAGCTTTCAACAAGACCGGAAAGTTACGTCGGCGAAATTGAAAACTGGAACAGAGCCGAAGCCGGATTGAAAGAAGCAATGGACAAACGCGGTATGAAATATGATATTAACGAAGGTGACGGCGCATTCTACGGCCCGAAAATCGACTTCAAAGTAAAAGATGCAATCGGCAGGACATGGCAATGTGCAACGATTCAGCTCGACTTTAACCTTCCTGAAAGATTTGGCATCAAATATCAGGACAAAGACGGTTCTATGAAAACGCCTGTAATGCTTCACCGCGTAATCTTTGGTTCAATGGAACGTTTCCACGGAATATTAATAGAACACTTTGCCGGTGCGTTCCCGACATGGCTTGCACCTACACAGGTCGCAATCGTACCGATTTCAAACGACAAGCATACAGATTTCGCGGAAGAAGTCTACAAAAAAATGCGTGCTGCCGGAATTCGTGCAAAACTTGATGACCGTTCCGAAAGCATGAACTACAAAATCCGCGAAAGCCTGCAAGATAAGAAAATTCCTTACGTTGTCGTAGTCGGCGACAAGGAAATTGAAACTAATTCTGTTGCAGTCCGCGCCCGCGGAATAGGTCAAATCGGAACATTCAAGGTTGATGACTTTATCGACAAAATCGAGGAAGAAATTAAGACCAGAAAGATTGACTCATTTGCAAAAGCATAAAACAAAAATCCCGCCCAAAAGGCGGGATTTTTTTATAATTTTTGTTTTAATGCCATAATCCGTTCAAAAGATTTATCAATTTTTGCGCGCAGTTCTGCATCGTGTTCTGCCAATTTTGCGATTTTTTCGATTGTATCAATAATTTCAGGGGTAGAATTGCGGTAGATAAACATATTTAATCCTGCACGAATACCTTTAACACAGGCTTCAAATGGTGTATAAAGCTCTGAAACACCTTTCATAATCATATCGTCAGAAATCGCGACACCATTAAAACCAAGGTTATTGCGCAAATAGTTTAAGGCGTTTTCACTAAGCGAAGTCGGAACAATATCTTTATCAAAACATCTGCAATGAAGGTGGGCAACCATAACCATGCCAATTCCGCCTTCAATCGCAGATTTAAACGGTGCTATATGGAGCCGTTCCATTTCCTCAAGCGGCAGTGTGATTTCCGGCAACCCCAGGTGGCTGTCAACACAGGCATCGCCATGTCCCGGAAAATGTTTAACACACGGGATAATTCCGTTTTTTTCGTATGTACGTGAAACGATTTTTTCTGCCTCCATAACCTCTTCCGGCTTATCAGAAAATGCACGTTCGCCGATTATTGGATTCAGGGGATTTGTATTTACATCAATGCAGGGCGCAAAATTCAAATTAAGCCCGTATTCTTTCAATTCTTGCGCAATTGCTGTTGTCTGTTCTTTCAAAATACCTTTCTCAAAAGCGTAACGGGCAGATAGATATTTTTTCCCGCCGTGAATATTCTCTGTGCGCTCGACCCTGCCGCCCTCCTGATCAATTGATAAAAACGGAGGTAGCAGAGCAAGTTTTCGACACTCATCTACAAGAGCCTTAAATTGTTCGACACTTTGAATATCGCGGGTAAAGAATATCATCCCGCCAAGCCCGAGCTTTAGCGCATCCTTCCAGCCTCCGCCGTCTGTACCAAGTATAAACATTTGATAAACTTTTTCACGCAGCATTATTTCACCATAGAATATGTTTCAAGCATAGGTTTAAAATTACCGGTTTCAACAACTTTTTCTATTAAAGCCAGCGGTTCTTTATCGTCTTTCAACTGTTTAACACCAGCTGGCAGCTTCAAATCAGCAGCTTTACTAACCTTTATAAAGCCTTCATTAACCTTTAAAAATTCCTCATAATCATTCAGGATAGTGTTATAAAGTTCCGGCACCTGCCAGTTTTGCCCTGTATAATATTTCAAATCTTTAGCGTACTGCTGCAGATAATTTCTTACGAATTGAACTTCCGCGACATTCTCTTCTTCACTGTATTCGCCGCCAAAACAAATATTATTCAAAATTAATTTATCCGGATAAATCTTTGCAATATCAGCCCACAGAATACAAGCGGCATAGAAGCCGATATTCCTTTCAACCAGACGCAGAAGTTTTGCGTTATAAGCCTTAAATTGCTGTTTTTTCTGCGCAAAAGCATAACCTGAAAGATTATAATAAAAGCTTTCAATATCGCGCGAAATCAAAGATAAATGTATTGTAAACCCCGGGTCAAACTCTATTCCTTCTTCAAAATTAATCATGCTCAAATCTCCTTCCATTCCCTTTATAAGGGAAATTGTAGCACGAAATTAATCAGGACTCAATCAATACGGAATTCATCAAATTATTTTCAAGCAGCACAACATTAATCTTTAACCGGTCAATTTCATCCGGCTGTACCGGTGCAAAACGATTGTCTGAAAACGCAACGCCAAAAGAACGTTTGACAAGAGCTTTAAAAAGTTTTTCCCGCGTTTTAAAAGAACCGCTGACGCCGCGGACAAACCCGTCTTTTTCAAGAGAAATTATTATTTTAAACTCCTGATTGAAAACTTCCGGAAAGTTAAAACATTCCGAGCAGGCAATATGCATATTGTTTTTCAAATTAAACTTAACAAAATCAATAACAGTATCAGAATAATATTTTTTAACATAACCGGCACTTGAACCTTCGTACAGCATCCACGCACCGTAGCCTAACGTTGAGGCAAAATTAGTATTAAAATCCGCAGAATTGGCAAGTTCAAGCCTGATAAACGAATACCCTTTATCAGACGCGTAACCCAGCAGCAACGGTAAGACCTCAAATGCTGAAAACTCTTCAAATGTTATATCCTTATTAATCTTATTTTCTTCAATATTTCCGGCAGTAAAAGAATCTATATCACGGGCATCGTTATAGTTAAACCCGCGGCTTAAAGTAGTCAAAATTACAAGTGCAGTGTCATTTTCAATAATATTCGGGTTAATATCTTCACTGCAGGTTTTAACAATAACTTCTCTATCGTTCAAAAGGTCAAGATGCTCAGATATATCATCGTTTGTAGGTGAATATATAACAACTTTTTTCAAATCCTTATCAAGAGTCTTATATGCACACTCGCAAATGTTAGTTAATTGCCTATTTCCATAGGGCAAAATGAGCATTTTTGTAACGCCGCGGATGCCGCTATCAAATGAGATACCGCTCTGGCAATTGAAACGATAAAAAGAATCTGATACTGAAAAGGTAAACATATTCAGATTATAAATTTGCGAAAAGGCAAATAAATCAGAAAGAAGTCTAATTATTTTTTATGCAGGATTAATAGAATATCAGGCAGGAATTTCACGACATCAGTTATGACAAATTCTTCCGATTCATTAATATCAAAAACTTTTCTATAGTCAAACGAGGATTTTGCGCTGTTATCACCGACGATTTTTGGCGCTATAAAATTATAAATTTTATCCGCATAAGGGAGGAATGCTCCGCTCAGCTTGCCGCCGCTCTCAACTATCACCGACATTATGCCCAGTTCGTAAAGTTTATTAAGAATAAATTCAACATCCAGAGCGCCGTCTACAACAGGTGCCGGAATATATGTTACATTATCTGCACTTTTAGGCGTTTTCTTTTCATCATAAAAAACGAAAATTTCACCCTGCCCGTAAATAGTTGAAGCCAGATCTGTAGTTAAATTTCTATCAAGAATAACCTTTTTAGCATGGTGCATTATCGGGTTATCGGAATTGACAGTAACGCTGGAAGTCAAAATCGCGTCGTATTTTTCGCGGATATTCCGGACTTCCATACGCGATCTTTCAGAGGTAATCCATTTTGAAGAACCGTTTGACGTTGCGATTTTACCGTCAAGCGTCGTAGCCGTTTTTATCGCCACAAAAGTCCTTTTTTCTTCCTGATTAACAATAAAAATTTCATTTAACTTTTTACACTCTTTTTCCATAACGCCCTCAATTACTTCAATACCTGCCTCTTTAAGTTTTGATATCCCGTCAACTTTCGGATTGGGATCCCGCATACCAATAACAACTTTTTTTATCCCGTGTTCTATAATTAAATCAGTACAGGGCGGGGTTTTGCCGTAATGAGAACACGGTTCAAGATTAACATATAAAGTTCCGCCCTCTGCCGCGCCAACAGGTAATTTAGTAAGCGCATCCCTCTCGGCATGGTTTTCACCGCATTTTGCATGGTATCCGGTAGAAATAATTTCACCGTTCCTATCCAGAACAACGCATCCCACAAGCGGATTTGGCGAAGTTTTACCGGTTCCCTTGCCTGCTAATTCTAAACAAATGTTCATATATCTTTGCATAATTGAATTCTACTACAAAAAATGCTATTATTGCAAAAGTTTAACAAGGAGATAAAATATGGACATCAGATACTTAGGCCACAGCGCATTTGAATTTACGAATAAAGACACACAAATTTTAGTTGACCCGTACCTTACAATAGAAAACTACAACTGGCATGAACGCAATATCACGGACATTTTTCTAACACATGCCCACAGCGACCACCTTGGGCAGGCTATAGAAATAGCAAAAGAAAAAAATGCGACAATTACAGCAATTTTTGAACTAGCAAACTACTGTGCCGAACAGGGCTGCAAGGTCAATTCAGTAAACCTTGGCGGCAGGGTTGTTTATGACTGGGGAAGCGCAATATTTTTACCGGCGTTTCACTCAAGCTCACTGCCTGACGGCCGTTACGCAGGACATGCCGCGGCAATTCTTTTTGATATCGACAATGTAAGAATTTACCACGCAGGAGATACCTGCCTGCATCAGGAAATGAAAGCCGTCAAAGAGCTTTACCGTCCGCAGATTGCAATGCTTCCGATAGGCGGGAAATTTACTATGGATATTGAACACGCAGCAATTGCCGCACAATGGATTGGCGCGCAAAGAATTGTTCCGATGCATTACAATACTTTCCCTGAAATTAAGGCTGATCTGGAACGTTTTGCAATGCTTTTGCAAAATAACAATTCCATGCTTTTCGCCCTCGACCCGAATAAACAATAAGGCTATTGAACCGTAAAAACTTTTAATCTTTCATGTTGAAAAAGAGGGGAAAATGAAAGTCTTATTTATAATTGACAGAATTGAATTGAAATATTTTGAATTCAATGATTTAGTGACGAATTTCTGGTTTATTAAAGGGCTGCTTGAAAAAGGCGCAGAAGTCGACATTGCAACGATTGACAATCTGGGGCTGAAAGACGGCATTGCCTGCGCGAATGCAAGAAAAAGCTATCTGAAAGACGAAAATATCTTCTATGAAAAAGAGTTTTCACATAAAGAAATCGAAAGCTATAATCTTGTAATGTTCAGACCTGATCCGCCGGTAGACTTAGATTATATTAATGCGACTTATGTTTTCGACTTCGTTGATGAAAACAAAACGCACGTTATAAATTCGCCAAAAGCAATCCGGAACTTTAACGAAAAGCTCCATACACTTAAATTCAGACATCTTATGCCCAAGAACATCGTTACAAGTTCAAAAGACGATATTCTTGAATTTTTAAAAGAGGAAAAACACCTTGTTTTAAAACCGCTGAATGCCTGCTTCGGTCAGGGCGTAATGCTCTTAAACGAAAAGGACCCTAATATAACCGCAATTATCAACACAATGACAGCCGGCGGAACGCGTATGATAATGGTTCAAAAATATATTGAAAAAGCCAAATTCGGCGATAAAAGGGTACTTTTTTTAGGCGGTGAAGTTCTGGACTACTGCGTACAAAAGCTTCCGGGTAAGAATGATTTTAAATTCAACGAGCACTGCGACAAAAACATTATCCGCGCAGAACTGAGTGAAAAAGAAAAAGCTGATTTCACACCGGTTGCAAAAGAGTTAAATGAAATGGGGCTTTCTATGGTCGGGCTGGATGTTATTGACGGCAAGATTATTGAAATCAACGTGACAAGTCCGTGTTACTTTATAAGAGAAATCAACCAGCACTTCGGAATTAATCTCAACGAAAGGCTGGTTGATTATCTGATGTCTTTTGCGCCTGCTGCGGTTTAACCAAGTTCTGAGGCTTTTTTAGCAGTATCTGCAATAACTTTTTCAAACATTTTGTCAGAATTTTCTTCTTTCATTGTCGAGATTCCGACAAATGTGCAGCCGCCTTTGGTTGCGACATTATCAATAAGGTTTTGAACAGTCAATTCACCGCGGTTTTCAACCATTTTGGCAGAACCCAGCGCGGTTTGAGTTGCAAGAAGCAGCGATTTTTCATAATCAAGCCCCAGCTTTTCACCAGCACGCGCCATATCTTCAATAACCTGATAGAAAAACGCAGGGCCGGAACCGGAAATCGCAGTAATTATGTCTATCTGTTTTTCGTCCACCAGAATGGCTTTCCCAACAGTTGACATCAAATTCAAAACGAATTCTGCATCAGCATCTGTTGCAAGCGCCCCCTTTACAACACCTGCCATTCCCAGCCCGAGCAGCGCCGGAGTGTTAGGCATAACCCTCACAACACGCTGCTGCGGCAGCACTAAATTAATTTTAGAGGTAGAAACACCGGCCGCAATCGAGATTAAAAGTTTGTCAGAAGCAAAAACCGGCTTGATTTCTTCAAGAACATTCAATACATACGCCGGTTTTGTCGCAATCAACAAAACATCCGCACGTTTTGCCAGTTCCATATTATCAGAAATAACCTCTATTCCGAGTCTGTCAGATGCAAGCTGGGCAATTTCAGAATTAATCTCCGAGCCTATAAGCTCAAAATTTTTAGCACTGCAAGAGCCTGAAATCCCCTTTATAATAGCACCGGCCATTTTACCGCACCCTATAAAACCTAACTTTAAAACACCTTTGTTCATAAAATTTAACCTCATATTCCCATTTTGTTGACTAATGATTTTTTTTGTTATAGCATAAAAATAAATCTGAATAAACTAGCAAAGGAAATAATAAAATGAAACGTACACTAGAAGGAACTAAAAGAAAAAGACAAATGGTAAGCGGTTTTAGAGCAAGAATGGCGACTCCTGGCGGCCGCGAAGTTTTGAACAGACGCCGTGCAAAAGGTCGTCACCAATTAGCAATCACAGCTAAAGAACGTGCATAGGCGGGGTCAACCGCCCCTCTTACTTGGGTTAATGGCAAGATTTTACAGAGAGGCGCACAAATGCTCAAAAAGCAATATCGTTTAAAAAATAAAAAAGCATTTAATGCAATTTACAAACTGAGAAACTCCACCCATAAGGGCGGAGTATCTTTGTTTGCAGGGATTAAGAAAAAAGACACGGAACAACCTACCAGAGTAGGGTTTGTTGTTAGCAAAAAAACTCATAAACGCGCGGTAAAACGTAACCGGCTCCGCAGACTTATGAGAGAAAGCTACAGGCTTTTGCAAAAAAAGAATGCTCTTGGCAGCTCGCAAGAATATATGTCACTGATTTTTGTCGGGACAGAACACGCGCTTGGAAAATCGTTTCAGGAAATTCAAAGCATAGTAGACGAACTTTTAAAGAGGTTGTAATGCTGGAAGGACAATTCGTTGATCACGCATTCAAATTCGACAACCTGCGCTACTACGCGGTTACGCCCTCCAGCGATTTCGCGACCTCGCTGGGCGGTGATTCTATATACAAATACTCACTTAAAGAATCCGATTACCCCACACTAATTCTCACCGATCCTCTGAAAGATGAAAACGGAAATGTCCTTATCCCCGGACACTATGAACTGGCTATTTCTGATTTAAGAGATTATTTTATCCTGATGCAATCCAAAAATCCGCTGGCAATTTTTCCGGTTTTTAAAATAGAAGAAGATCTCTCGGAACAGGAAAGAGCTAACGACAAAGAATACCAGAAGCTTAAGAAAAAGCAGCAAAAAGAGAGAGAAAAAGTTAATAAAAAACGCCGTGCTGCCGGCATGAGCGAGGATGAAGAAAAAATTTACATGGAAGCAAGCATAGAATATATTCCCGACGGCGATTATTTCTTAATCAAATATGAGCGCGGAACAATTAGAGCCTGGGGCGCTGTTAAAAGTTACTAAAACGTTATGCTAAAAATCTACGCTATGCTATAATACAATTAAGATAAGAGGGAAAAGCATGCGACAATCATCACTTTTAGATATAATTTCGCCGATAATGGTTGGACCGTCGAGTTCACACACAGCAGGTGCTGTCCGGCTGGGACTTCTTGCTCGAAACGTCTACGATAATCCGGTTGAAAAAATCACTTTCAGGCTTTATAATTCTTATGCCCAGACAGGCAAAGGCCACGGAACCGACAAAGGACTTCTTGCAGGAGTTCTGGGGCTTGGGGTTGATGATGTCAGAATTCGTGATATTTTTCATTCGGAACTGGCAAAAAATATTGACTACAAATTTGAATACTACAACGATTTTAACCGCCACCCGAACGCCGTAGATTTCATCTTTGACGGTAAAAATAAAATGCAAATCTCAGGCGATTCAATCGGCGCCGGCGAAATCGCTATACGAAAAATTAACGAATTTTCCGTAAAATTTACAGGAAAATACAACACATTACTACTTGTATATCAAGATGTTAAAGGTATGATATCCCGCGTCAGTACTATTATTCAGGCAGAAGACGTAAATATTGCGTCACTGCATTGTGACAGAAGCGGCAAAGGTGAAACTGCCTCCATGTGCATTTGTATAGACGGCGATTTAAAACAATCCGCAATTGATAAAATTAAAACAATTGAACACCTTGATATGGTCAGATACGTAAGGAAACTGGAAAATTGAACATAAATACTTTTGACGAACTTAAAGCATATTGCGAAAAAGAAAATAAAAAAATATTTGAAGCAGCGCAGGAAATAGAAGCGCAAAAGAATGAAATGACAGTTGAAGAATTACGCAAAATTGTAAAACGTAATCTTGACGCAATGAAAGACGCAATCCGCAGCGGTTTAAACTCCTCTGAAAAGTCCTTCAGCGGTATGAGCGGCGGTGATTGCCAGAAATTACAGGCAAAATTCAACAACAAGCCGTCACTATTAGGTGTCATTTTTGAAAAAATTACAACATACGCGCTTGCAACTTCCGAGGAAAACGCGCGAATGGGTAAAATCGTTGCCTGCCCTACTGCCGGCTCCTGCGGAATTGTACCCTCAGTTCTCGTTGCGGTTTCAGAAGAAACCGGCGCTATGGAAGATGAACAAATTAACGCGCTGATTACAGCCGGTGAAATCGGAAGGATAATATCAAATAAAGTTCAGCTTGCAGGTGCTGTTGCAGGTTGTCAGGCTGAATGCGGGGTCGCTTCAGCTATGGCTGCCGGTGCTCTCGCCCAGTTAAGAGGAGAAGGTACCGAAAATATCCTTTATGCTGTGGCTCTTGCAATGAAAAACCTGCTCGGTTTAACCTGCGATCCTGTTTGCGGACTGGTTGAAGTTCCATGTATCAAGCGAAATCCGTTTCTTGCAGTCCATGCCGTTACGGCCTATGAGCTTGCCTCTGCAGGAATCCAATCAAAAATACCTCTCGATGAAATAATCGATACTCTTGAGCAAACCGGACAGCTCATGTCACCGGCACTTAAAGAAAGTTCACAGGCCGGACTCGCTAAAACAAAAACCGGTTTGAAACTTGAAGAAGAATTTTACGCTAAATAACAGACCTACACAATAGCACAAGTGTACAGATTACAATTTAGGCTGAATGGCTAATTGGCAAAAGGATTTGATTTTGGTTATATATAATTAAATCTTTTTCATACTTCCAGCTATTCTTAATTCCAAGAGTCTGTACACAGACTCTTTTTTTTATTCAGAGTATTGCTTTTTTGAAAAAATGTGTATAATAAGCGTATGACGACATCAGAAAAAGAAAAACAGGCGTTTAACCTGCACAACAGCGGTAAACTTGAGGAAGCTGAAAAGCTTTATATTGAAATACTAGAAGAAAATCCTGAAAACGCCCGGATTTTAAATCTTATTGGTCTATTAAAACTTGCACAGAATGATTTGACTGCGGCAGAGCACTATCTAAAGCATGCTCTTGAAATAGAAAAAGATGCATATTACTATGAATCGCTTGCACGGGTATATATAGCAGAAAAGCAATATCAAAAGGCATGTTCACTCCTTGAAGAAGCAATTAACACAGTCAAATGCGGGTTTGAAATCTACTTTTATCTCGGGCTTGCATGCAAAAATTCTATTGAGTACGAAAAGGCAGAAAAAGCTTATTTAAAAGCGCTGGAACTTCAACCGCAATCAGAACCTGCCTGCTATAACCTTGCGAGTTTATATCTGTTTTTGAATAACCCTGAAAAAGCCATAGAATACTTCAAAAAATGTCTGGAAATCACACCGGGAAAAGTTGAAACATTATATTTTCTCGGGATTGCGTATTTCAGAATAAAAGATTACGACACCGGACTAAAATATTTTGAAAATCGTCTGTGCAGGCAAACAGCCATTACAACCCAGCAGGTTACATACCCTAAAATTATGGAAAAAGCACCGCTGTGGAAAGGTGAAGATATTAAAGATAAAGTTCTTTATACCTATTATGAAGCAGGGTTCGGCGATATGATAATGTTTGCAAGATATATTCCGGAACTTCTAAAACGCTGCAAAAAGCTCCTGATAAAACCACAGAAAGAATTATCACAGCTTCTGCGCGACAGTTTCCCCGAAGCCGAAGTCATGGATTTATTCTATGATGAGGACAAAACCCATTTTGACGTTCACATTCCGTTTTTAAGCGTACCTTATGTACTAGGCTTAGAAACAAAAGACATGTTTATGCGGCATGAAGGTTATCTCAGGGCGACTCCTGATAAAATTCAATATTACAAAGAAAACTTTTTCAATAATGATAAGTTCAAAATAGCTATAAAATGGCAGGGTAATACTTATTATGAAACAGACAGGGTTATAAATGTTGATGCATTTGCGCCATTATTCGGGCTTCCTAATGTAAAGATTTATTCTGCGCAAACCTTTCAGGGCGCCGAAGAATACCAGAAACTCGCCGCGAAATACGACATAACAGATTTAAGCCACAGTTTCAAGGATTTTTCATACACAGCCGGCGCGATAGCGAACTTGGATCTGGTAATCTGTAATGACACATCACTTGCACACCTTGCCGGCGCAATGAATAAACCCTGCATAGTATTGCTGCCTTATCAATATAACTGGAGATGGCACATGGATTTAACGCATTGCGACTGGTACGACAGTGTAAAAATTTTCCGGCTCGGCAAGCGGGAAAGCTGGAATGAACTTTTAGAACGGGTTACACAGTACTTAAATGAAGAATTACTTAACTAAATTCATTAACCGGAGTTTCAAAACTCTTTCATCAAAAATTTCTTTGAAGTCCTCTGCAAGACAAAGCTCTTTAATATGCTCAGGCGTTAAATTCTTTATCAAATTTTTAACCGAACCTATACGCTTATTTGTAAAGTTCGTTTCGTCTTTAATGAACATATGCGATAAAACCGGCGGGGACTGCGGTTCTTTCGGGTTTAGCAAATAATTCATCGACACAGCCAGATCCGTTCTGTGCAGCCCAAGCAGGCAGCCCATATAAACCCTGCCTTCATTCATAAGGTTAAAGAAATACCCGAGCTGTTTTACAAAAGAATTCATCATGTCGCTAAATTCATCAGTATGTAACTTTGTTGTCAAAGGCGGATTAAAAGCTGCCATGTTCTCTTTAAGCTTAAAATTAAAATAGTTCAGTCCGGACTGATTACACTTTTGCGCATACTTGGAATCATAGCCGCCCTCTTTACGGAGATCTATAATTGTTTCAATGCCGGCAGATTTTAATTCTTTAAAAGTATCAGCAGATTTTGCGGCAAGACAACCGCCTCTTACTGAATTAGAATCTATCAATCTAAAATTAGGTAAATCAAGGATTTTAAGCTGTACAACATTTAATGAATGAGGCTGACGGACGAAAGTATCCTGAGGCTTCATGTCCAAACATTTTTGTGGAAGCAATCTAAATTGAGGTACAGTTGTATCACTACCCTCACGGCTTCTAAAATTTATAAAAGAGTGCAAACTTGTAATCCTCATACAGGTATAAAACATCTAAAAATAAATTTTGCTATTTTTTTCATTATTTGATAAGAACGAAAGCTCCCCGTTTTATTTCTCTGGCAAGTTTTTTTATAACTTCATTATCCATTCTGATACACCCGAGTGAAGCATATTTGCCTAATGTCTTTGGATTGCTGTTACCATGGATAAATTCACCGGTTTTGCCTCTGGCACCGGTTTTTGGATTAACTGTTTCAAGACAAATAATTCTCGGGCCGTAATTTCCGGGATTTCGTCTGCGTTTAGTGCCGGCAGGGGCGGATTTATACGGATAGGATTCAATATGAGTAACAATTCGTAAACCCTTATCGGTCGGTGTTGACTTTTTCCCGCTGGCGACCAGATATGCAGCAACAGCCTCCCCTTTGTCATTATAATGATATAAAACATTCTGAGATAAATCAACGACGATTGCAGCAAGCTTCTTTTCACCCGCTACAGTTATTTTAGGGCTGGGCGCACATGCCAGAACAGTTGTATCAGACGTTCCGCTCACCGGAACTTTCTCAACACGTGAAAATGTATCCTGTGTTAAGCTACGTTCTTGAGCATTTAAATTAAAGGCCGCCGGCAGGAAATAGGTACCGGCTGCAATTGCAGCTGTACCAATGGCTCTTTTAAATATACTTACCGGAAAGATTTTCATAGAAATATAATAACTAAACAAAATAAATTTTGCCTGTATTGAAAAAATTTTTTTTTAGGAGTAAAATAAAAATCAAGATTAGTTTAATAAATATGGGCTTATAGCTCAGTTGCCCCAGCGGAGTCATTTTACTACCGGTTGGCAAAAAATGACGGAGCGGTTCTCATAATACTGCTCTACCAACTGAGGGAAATTTTAAAATTTAATAGTAATGGGCTTATAGCTCAGTTGGTAGAGCAGTTGACTCTTAATCAATTGGTCGTGGGTTCGAGTCCCACTGAGCCCAAATTACCCCGATAACTGCAGGTTGTCGGGGTAATTTTTTTGTAATATAAAGAACATACGAACCCACACAAGTCTATGCCTTGTCATTTGGTTCGAGCGCGAACGAGCTGAGGCTGGAGCGTTTTTGTTTGAAGCGATAAAATCGCAAAAACAAAACGCGGAATTGCCGTTAAACGCGAGGGAGCAAGACAGTCCCACTGAGCCCAAATTTAATTATCAAGAGGGTTTTAACCCTCTTTTCTATTATCAAAATTTACCTCATTTTTACCCCAAAGGTACAGTAAAAATTTATTTGTAATTTTTCAAATATTTACCATTTTGAAAAATGCGAGAAATGCAAAAGAAATTTATTACCTATTGTCCCCAAAATTGGGGACTTGACAAAATACTAAAAATTAATATACATTACAAAAGATTACAAGAAATTACAACAAAACACTTGAAATTACAAAAAATATGTATTATAATAAAGTAACGGGCTGGTCAAATTGACCTCGGTCCACCACGGCGGGGGATACACCTCGCCATTTTTATTAGTAAAAGGGGATTAAGTGAGTGAATTAAGCATTTTTATTGATGAATCGGGAGATTTTGGGAAGTATGATGAAAACTGTCCTTATTACATCGTGTCATTAGTTATGCATGAACAAGCGAACTGCATCAAAAAGGAAGTGCAAAACTTAGATAGTGCATTATCTGAAATTGGCTTACAAAATCATACTGTACACACGGGTCCATTAATTCGCCGGGAAGGACAATATAAACTTGAAGATATAAAAACACGATTTAAAATTTTTGGAAAATTATTTTCCTTTACTCGGAATGTACCGATAAAATACAAAAACCTTGTAGTTGATAAAAAACATACTGGCAGTAGCTTAAAAATAAATCAATTACTATCAAAACAATTAGCCGACTTTATAAGAGAAAACTTAAGCTACTTTACAGCCTTTGACAATATCATAATCTATTACGATAATGGTCAAATTCAGTTGACGAATATTATAATTTCCGTATTCAGTACATTTTTTAATGAAGAAAATATTGAATATAGGAATGCAACACCTGAAAGATATAGATTATATCAATCTGCGGACTTGATATGTACAATATCATTACTTGAAAAGAAATTAAGGAACAAGAAACCTTTAACAAATTCAGAAAATAAATTTTTTGGGTCTGCGCAAAAACTCAAAAAGAATTATCTCAAACACATCGTAAAAATTCAATTCAATAAGGATACAATATGAAAAAGATTATTTTATTACTTGCGCTACTTGTAGGGTTTGCCGGCATGGCACACGCCGAAACCGTTATTTACAACCCGAACAGCAAAATATTTCACAATCCAACTTGTCAAAGTGCTAAAATTTGCAAGGTTTGCATAAAAATCGAAAAACAAATCGCTATTCAAAAGGGCGGCAGAGCCTGCAAAAAATGCGGCGGATAATACTTACTCATGCCGGAAACTCCTGACTTTCCATTTGCTCCTTTAAAGCTTCTCCCATTTTTACTCCTCTATTGAAAAGCGGTTTTTATTAACATACTGTATTTACTCTAATTTTATTTTCCGGGAGCGTTTTGTCTTAATCACAAACATAAAGAAGGAAAGGGGCTCTTCACCCCTTTCCATTCTAATAAATGAACTAAATTTCAGGATTAAATACCTGCTGATTATACTATGCCCGAAAATTTTGCATCTGTAACATTTTATAAAATTTTCTTCACAAATTTGTCATATTTGTTAATTGAGTTTAAAATACGAAGTGAACATGATTTTTTAAAGGAGAAGGAGTCTAAATTATGTTAAAAAAACTATTCGCTCCCCTTTTTGCATTTTTTGCAATGGTTTTTATGGGATGCAGTTCTGCTTTTGCAGGAGAAGCTGATTTAATCGTTCCTGATATCAGCTCATCCCCGGAAAGCTTTAACTATCTCGTTATCGGGCTGGTTATTTCAGTTCTCGGGGTCATTTTCGGTTTTATTGAGTTTCTTAAAATCAAAAAGCTTCCGGTTCACACAGTTATGTCTGACGTTGGAAACACAATTTTTGAAACCTGCAAAACCTATTTAGTGCAGCAAGGTAAATTCCTTATTGTATTAGAAATCTTAATTGGTCTGTGTATTGCATTTTACTTTGGATACCTGCAACACATGGGCACAGCAGGTGTTTTAACCATTCTCGGCTGGTCAGTAATCGGTATTTTGGGATCCTACGGTGTTGCCTGGTTCGGTATCAGAATGAACACACTTGCTAACTCAAGAACGGCATTCGCATCTTTAAAAGGCGAGCCTCTCAACATTATGAATATTCCTCTGAAAGCCGGCATGAGCATTGGTGTTTTATTGGTTTCAGTAGAATTAATTATGATGTTAATTATTTTATTATTCGTACCTGGTGAAATCGCAGGCGCTTGCTTTATTGGTTTCGCTATCGGGGAATCTCTTGGTGCTTCTGCACTTCGTGTTGCAGGCGGTATCTTTACAAAAATTGCCGATATCGGTTCTGACCTGATGAAAATCCAATTCGGCATCAAAGAAGATGATCCGAGAAACCCTGGAGTTATCGCAGATTGCACCGGTGACAACGCAGGCGATTCTATCGGGCCTACGGCTGACGGGTTTGAAACTTACGGTGTTACAGGGGTTGCCCTTGTTTCTTTCATCTTGCTCGGCGTAGCTCAAGATTATCAAATCCAGCTTCTTACATGGATTTTCGTTATGAGATTCTTAATGATTGTAACGTCAGTTATTGCATACTGGATTAACGGAATCGTTAACATCTTCTATGCGAAAAAAGTTGAAAAATTCGATTTTGAACAACCTTTAACAAATCTTGTTTGGTTAACATCAATTCTTTCAATTGCGATGACTTACGGAGTAAGTTATGCGTTATTAGGCAATATCGGCGGTGAATGCTGCATGTTGAACAAATTATGGCTTGTCCTTGCGACAATCATTTCTTGCGGTACCTTAGGCGCTGCGTTGATTCCTGAATTTACAAAAATCTTCACATCTCCTAAAGCAAAACACACTGAAGAAGTTGTAACAGCTTCTAAAGAAGGCGGCGCTTCCTTAACAATCCTTTCCGGTATTGTTGCAGGGAACTTCTCCGGCTTCTGGATTGGCATGGTAATTGTTCTTTTAATGGCATTATCTTATGTAGCAAGTCTTTATATTCCGGACAAATTCATGGTATATCCGTCAGTATTTGCTTTCGGTCTGGTAGCATTCGGTTTCCTTGGAATGGGACCTGTTACAATCGCTGTTGACAGCTACGGGCCTGTAACTGACAACGCTCAATCAGTTTACGAACTTTCTTTAATTGAAGAGGTTCCGAATGTTAAAGAAGAAATCAAAAAAGATTTCGGATTTGATGCAAACTTTGATGTTGCAAAACAATACTTAGAAGAAAATGACGGTGCAGGTAACACCTTCAAAGCAACTTCTAAACCGGTTCTTATCGGTACGGCGGTTGTTGGTGCTACTACGATGATTTTCTCATTGATTCTAGTTATTCAAAATACACTCGGTGTTACACCGGAAGCTATTTTGAACCTGTTAAATCCTTACACAATCCTTGGTTTCTTAACCGGCGGTGCAGTAATTTACTGGTTCTCAGGTGCTTCTATGCAGGCTGTTACAACAGGTGCATACAGAGCCGTTGAATACATCAAAAACCATATTAAACTCGGCGAAGCTGATGAAAAATCCGCAAACCTTGCAAATTCAAAAGAAGTTGTAAAAATTTGTACCCAATACGCTCAAAAAGGTATGGTTAACATCTTTATTGCACTCTTTGCATTTGCACTGGCATTTGCATGTCTTTCAGCACCAAACGCGAATACAAACGCGCCGGTTTCTTACTTCGTAAGTTATCTGATTGCGATTGCTGTATTCGGGCTGTTCCAGGCTGTATTTATGGCTAATGCAGGCGGCTGCTGGGATAACGCAAAGAAAATCGTTGAAGTTGACCTGAAAGAAAAAGGAACACCACTTCACGATGCAACCGTTGTCGGCGACACAGTTGGTGATCCGTTCAAAGATACCTCTTCCGTTGCGATGAACCCGATTATCAAGTTCACAACTTTATTCGGACTTCTTGCAATGGAAATTGCAATTAACGAATCCTTCAAAGCATTTGCGCCAATCGCAGGCTGGGTGCTTCTCGTTATCGCATTAATCTTTGTAATCCGCTCATTCTATGCAATGAGAATACCAACCAAGTAAAACTTTAGGGTTGCAAATCTTTAAATGGCAGGGTTTTAAAGCCCTGCCATTTTTGTTAACATTTGTAAACATTTACCTGATAAAAAAAGCAATTTTAGCGCAATTATATACTTAATATATAAAGAGAGAATTATTGAGAGAGGTATAATACCATGGCATATCATTCACAGGGTATAAATGCAGTTCAAAATACAGTATCCGCAAGTGCGGCCGCTGCAAGCTCTCTTGGTAATACACCACCGCCGAGCCAAAATTGTTCGACTTCCGTCGGTTATACTCAAAACAACAAGGAAACCGAACGTGACGGACGTGGCAACGGCGATAAATATTTTGACAGAGATAATTCCCAAAAAGGTAAAGAAGAGCAGGAAGCTCTTAAAAGATCTGTAAAGCACTATACTAAAGAAGAACAGTATGCAAACAACGATAAGCTCATGGGCGCACTCGGGGTTTACGGTTTTGTATCTGTAAATAAGAGAGGGTAAGTAAAAGATTATGGTTGACACACCGGCAGTTACAACAACAAATAAAACAACAGCAACGACAACAACTAATCCTGTCATTAACCCGAAGAATGTACCGTATAAAAGACCGAAAGAAGAATTGCTTGAAATTCGTTCAAATATTCAGGCAGCAATTGCTGCAGGATTTAACGGATGGAAAGATTTATTCTCAAGTTCAAATCCGGAAACACTTGCGTATCTGGATTTATCAACCACTTCAAGAGCAAGTAATGCTGCACCCGGACAGCACATAAGAACAATGCAGCAGGGTATGAACGAAAACGATCCTGAAGCATCATGGATGACCGTTCCGGACAGACACCTGTATTTTGCACCTTCAAAAATGGATTGTTATTGTTAATCAACTTTACCATCAGAGAAAAAAGAGTTAAAATAAAAGAGAAAAATTTATGAGTATTCAGGTTGACACAAATTTAGCATACATACAAAACATGCTGGGCATCAGCGCCGCCAAGTATTCCGAAAAATACGCGAATATGAGTGTTTCCGATGTAATCAAAGAAGAAGCACGAAGCGGCAACCAGCTGGCTATTGCTCTTGCCGGCGAACTTTTGAATGACTATAATCTTGTAAGAGAGATTTTCTCGCTTGCCAACCCTGAAAACAGGTTAGAAATTATGAGCGAGATGACTGACGAGCAGTTAAACAAATTCCTGCCTGAAATGGAAAAAACTGACCTCGTTCAGGGATTAAATTTCTTCACGCAGGACAAACTCTTAAAAATGCTTGAAGGTGTTGAGCCGGAAGATCTGGTAAAAGTTGTACTGGAAATGTTTTCAAAAGAAGAAGTTATGCGGCTCCTGCCGGAGGATCAGCTTGATAAACTACTTACCAGCACAGAAATGGATAAAGGTAAACTTTTACAGCATTTGAAATCTATTCCGCCGGAATATTTAAGCCAGATGATAGAAAGCGTTACAGGCGAAGAAGTTGAAGATACCAATCAGCTGGATATGATTAAGACATTAAGGGATTTTAACCCGCACGAATTTAAAGATGCGCTGATAAATATGCAGTCAACGCCGAAGCAGCAGCTTGTTTTGTCACTTTCCAAAGAGCATCCGGAATATATGGAACTGTTCGACGCTCACGCCTACACAAATATGATAAACACCTACAAAGACAAATCCGAAGTCGTCAAAGCAATGAATGTTCTGGAAGAAGATAATATTGAAGAAATGATTAAAGAACTTCCGGAAGACTTACTATCACTGGTCATTGCGCAAATGGATGTAGATAAGTTCTCTGAAATTCTGATGAAAGAAAACCCTGAAGTAATGGCGCAAATTATTGCAGGTTCAACATAAGTTTTTCATAAAGGAATTCAAGAGCTGCCTGTGCGAACTTCTGTTTCATCTCAACACGGGGTGTTTCAGGATTCAATTGTACGCGCTTAGTATAAATATTATCGCCGATTGCCGCGGAAATCCACAGGGTTCCGGCGGGTTTACTTTCGCTTGCGCCCGGGCCGGCGACACCCGAGGTGCACAGAACAACATCCGAACCGGTTGCCTTTAAAGTTCCGCGCGCCATCTCAATTACACACTCTTCACTTACAGCACCAAATTTCATAAGCGTTTCGTGCTTCACGCCCAGAATATGTTCCTTTGCCTCATACGCATAGGTAACAAAGTTAAGCGTAATATAATCAGAACTCCCCGCAACATCAGTTAAACGGGAACTCACAAGCCCGCCGGTGCAGGATTCTGCCATTGAAAGCTTTTTACCTTTTGCCCTTAAAATCCGGCCGATTTTTTCCTCTATCATAAATTCATTGTAAAAAAAGATTGCCATTTTGTCAAAAATATATTATTATAAAAGATATGGTAAGAGGATAATAAGCATGAGTAAAAATATTGACACAGTTCCTATAGAAGTAAGTATTCTGACATCAGATCACGATATCAAAGGAGTTGTACACGTTTCAAAATATACAAACACTAACCGTGAACTAACCGATTTATTAAACGATAAAGAACGCCGTTTTCTGGCGGTTACGAATGCTGAAATTTATCCGCGCAACACAAATCAGCCTCCGAGAAAATATAATTTCTTAGAAATCCATATGGATTATGTGTTAATGGTTCACCCGTCGTCCCAGGCAGTATTCCAGTCAACAGGCAAAACTCAGGAAGATGTGGCAAGATTCAGAGATTTAAGGCTGAAACTTAACCAGACAAAACCGTTTTAACCGGCTTACAGGCGACTGGAAACGTTATATGGGATTAGATAAAATATGGCAATAATTAAAGTACAAAAAGGGACAAAAGATATTTTGCCTCAGGAAATCGAATCGTGGCATAATCTGGAAGCCAAAGCACTTGAGCTTTTTACCAATTACGGCTACAAAGAGATAAGAACTCCGATTTTTGAGGCTACAGAACTCTTTGCAAGGGGTGTAGGCGATACAACAGATATTGTGAATAAAGAAATGTACACCTTTGAAAAGAGCGACCGTTCAATAACTCTCAGACCGGAAAATACAGCCGGAGTCGTCCGCTCATTTATTGAAAACGGAATGTTCAGACAGCCAATGCCTGTCAAACTCTGGTATAAAGGCCCTATGTTCCGCTACGAACGTCCGCAGGCAGGACGCCAAAGACAATTTCACCAGATAGGTGTTGAAATGTTCGGGATTTCAGAGCCAACGGCAGATGCAGAAGCTATTCTTCTTGCAACAGAATATTTAAAATCTCTTGGCTTGAACGATTTAACAGTTGAAATAAATTCTCTCGGCTGTCCTGAATGCCGCGAAGAATATAAGAAACGGATTAAAGAAGTTTTAAAACCGGAATTTGACAACCTCTGCGAGGATTGCAAATCACGCTACGAAAAAAATCCACTGCGGCTTCTTGACTGCAAAGTCGACTCCTGCAAAGCTATCTTCCAACGCCCTGAAATCAAAGCTGTTATTCAATCAGATTTTATTTGCGACGACTGTGCACAACACTTTAAAACTTTAAAGGAATATCTTGATGCTGCCGGCGTTAAATACGAAGAAAATAAACTTCTCGTACGCGGGCTGGATTATTACAACCGTACGGTTTTTGAGATTAAATCAAACAATCTTGGTTCACAAAACGCGGTTTGCGGCGGCGGACGATATGACAGCCTCGTAAAAAATCTCGGCGGAGAAGATACGCCGGCTGTAGGTTGGGCTATGGGTATGGAACGTTTAAATTCATTACTGCCTTCAATTGAACCGAAAAAACTTGATGCCTATATCGTTTCAAATAACATGCCGGAGGCTTTGAAACTGGCTCAGGAACTACGTTCAAAAAATATCAGTGTCGAGTTTGACCTGTCAAATAAGAAATTCAACAAGCAGCTTGAAAAAGCTGCAAAATGCGCAAATTTTGCAATTTTCCTCGGCGAGGATGAGCTTAAAAATAATTATATTACGCTCAAGAACCTTTCAACCGCCACGCAAACGACCACTACAAAAGAAGAATTATTAAACATTATAAAAAACATCTAAGGAGAAAACCATGGACAAAGTTACAATCAGATCTGACAGAAAAACTGACTACAAATTCCAGTACAAAGGTGAAGATGTAGTTCTCGGCGCAGGCAAGATTATAAGCATCGCAGACGGCTTATCACACGTTGTTCTGCCTACTTGCGCAATGAAAATTATGAACAACCTGATTGTTGTGAAAGATGACGTTCACTAAGGGAAGGTTATACCCGCAAAATGCAGTTTAATAAGGAGAAGGTAAAATTTGGTTTGCTTATCTCCGGCGGAGTCTTGTTACTTTTTGCGCTCATATTCGGCGTAAAAATGTTCTTTGACTTTGTCGGAGATCCATTTAGGGCTGACGAGATTTATCAACAGGCTCTGGCGGATTTGAATGCACAAAATTATTCAAACGCCTATTTCCAATTCTCCAAAGTTTCATACTTATCGGATTTAAAACCTTATGCAATTTACCACAGAGCAGAATGCGCAAAAATTTTAAATGATTACAAATCCGAAAACAAACAGTATTTCCTGCTTTTTAATATTTATCCTAAAAATGAACTGTCGCTAAGGGCAAAATACCTCTATGCAATAGATATTGCAGAAAGCAGCCCCCGTCTGGCACAAAAATATTTTGAAGAAATCATCAGGAAAAATCCGGATACAGACTATGCACTCGGTGCGAAATACCAGCTTGCCGTAATACTTAACAAAAAATATGAGGAATCCTCGACTTCAACGCTTGTAGAGAGAAAAGAAATTGAAAATCTGTTACGTGATTATCTTGTTGGAGCACCGTCCGGCAGGTGGGCGCTAAAATCCGCAGAACTCTGGCAGAATATCAATTCTGATATAGCGCCGGAAGATAAAAATATTATCGCAGAAACCTATTTCACCTACAATATGCTCGGACAGGCGGAAGAAATACTTAACAATACCGATTTAAACATCACCTGGGAGAAAAAGGCTAAACTTGCGCTGCTCAAAGGCGAATACGGCAAGGCAAAAGCACTTATCGAAACCGGTTTAAAGCAGAAGAGTTCTAAAGTCCCAGAAGAAAACAGACGCCAGATTATAAACCGTTTTCTCCAAACTCAAAAAAATAAAGACAAAATCGTAGACGATTTCTTTAAGGCTACCTCAAAGCCAAATGATATTTACCTGAAGATGCAGCGCTGCAAATACACTTCAAACCAAAATGCGGCTCAGGTATGCTATGCAAATATTTTAAAATACAACGAACTTTCAAATTTCACAGAAGCCGACCTCACAGAACTCTTTATGGAAAACGTTACAAACGGCCAGTTTTCAAACGCCAAAAGGATAGGGCTTCACTACCTGGAAAAATTTCCGTCAACCGAAAACACTCCGATAATCAGTTACTGGATGGGGAAAATTTACAAAACCTCCGGCCACAGAGCCGAAGCCGAAGAATACTTTAAAAACGTAATCATAAACTATCCGGATTCATATTACGCTTTTAGAAGCTATTTACAGCTTAATGATATTAAAAATTCTATAATAACGACTATTATTGAGCCTAAAGAGGTAATTTTCCCGTACTACGGCAAGACAAATGCCAAAATAATCAAACTTGTAGAATACAAGGATTACGAAATTCTGTCGCAAATCTATGAACAGGATAAATTTGTGCAAAGCTGGATTTTGTATGAAAAGGGCGATAAATCACATGCAATGTGCATAGCGCGCGATGCAATGCAAGTTCTGGAACCGAAACCGGAAAAGACCGACCTGCGCTGGCGCCTTGTATATCCGGCATTCCTCTATGAAGATATCAAAACTTATGCAAAAATGGCCGGCAACAACGCAGTTTTAATGCTTGCACTGACCCGTGAAGAAAGTTATTTCAACCCTAATGCGCAAAGTTATGTAGGCGCGGTCGGTTTAATGCAGCTAATGCCGGAAACGGCAAAAGAAATTAACCGTATCCGTTCGCTTGGAATGCAGTCACTGGAGGAATTAAAGGACTCTGACACCAATATGAAGCTGGGGAATTTCTATTATAACTTCCTGCTTAACAATCTTGGTCAGAATAACATTTTATCAGTTGCGTCTTACAATGGCGGAATAGGTTCTATTAACCGCTGGAAAGAGGGCCTTGAGTACCGTGATATTGATGAATTTGTCGAAAAAATTCCATACCCTGAAACTCAGAATTATGTAAAAAAAGTTTTCCGCACCTACTGGAACTACGCAAGAATTTATATGTAAAAAGACACGCATCGCAGGTCTTTTATCTTAACGTTTTACACACTGGATAAAATAAGAATCACTTTTAGGCAGCTCGTATTTCAGCCCAATAGTCCATCCGAATAATCGCCAGTGTTTCCCGTAAGCATCACTGCCATTGCTAAGAACATCTTTTGAAACACCACACGGATTGTAAAATCCTAACACAGATTCGTCATTAACAGTTTCAAACGCAACGGCTTTTGTATTAGAAACAGATATACAAGGCAGACCGGCTCGACCGCCGGCGTCATTGAACGACCAACGGGAGTGTGGCAATCCACCGGCGGTCAAACCGGCTTCCTAATTGGTTGGGCGTTAAAAAGTCATGTTCAACCAGTCGGGGATGCCGCTCTGCGCTCGGCTCTGCCGGTGTCATCCCGAATTTAGTTCGGGATCTGTCCAACGTTACCGATAGCTCACATCGCTAGACATATGTTAATTAGTTAATTAGTTAATTAGGATTATGGAATTTAACCCGGGTTTATTTTCGTCTATTTCGGTCATATCCCTTATTAACTTATTAACTCTTTAACATATTAACTTATATCGTCCTTTCGACAATAACGACTCTTTGCCTTATTCACTTATTGCCTCTTCCATTATGTAACATGTTTTCTCTTTAGTCAGGACTAATTAAATTTATTCTGGGCTTTTTCTATGCCTTCTTTAAAATAGTATAATGCAGCTTCAATAGATGTATCCAATACAGTTTTTAGGGTTACAAGCTGTTCTTTAGAAAAATTTTGCAGCACAAAATTTTCGGCAGGAATGGGCTGCTGCGGGCCGATTCCAACTTTTAATCTGGCAAATTTGTTCCCGCCCAAGTGCTGAATAATCGACTTAATTCCGTTATGCCCACCGTCGGAGCCGCTTGCGCGAAAACGTATCCGCCCCAGTTCCAGCGATAAATCATCATAAATTACCAGAATATCCTTAACATCTATCTTGTAATAATCAATAACAGCCCGCAACGCTTCGCCCGAAAGGTTCATAAAAGTAGTCGGTTTAGCAAGTAAAAACTCCTCACCGTCCAGACGAACTTTTGCAATAAAAGACTTTAATTTTTTCTCCTCGCGAAAAGAAAATTTTTCTTTCACAGCGAGCCTGTCCAACGCCATAAACCCTACATTATGACGCGTAAACAGATACTTTTCTCCAACATTTCCAAGCCCTAAAATCAGTTTCACGAACCCGCTCCTTTTATAACTATAATTTTACCGCAAATATAAATTACCTGTTTAGATTAGTAATTTTTCGCTTAACAAAAAGAAAAAATATTCATAAATTAGTAATGAACAAAGGAGTTGAATAAAAGCCATGAAAAATAAATCAACAACAGAGAAAAAAAGTGCGAAAATTGTCAATGATTTTTTAGAAAAAAACGCATTGCACAAAAAAGACTTTGCAGAAATGATTGGGGTAACATTATCTTATGTTTACAATCTGATAGATGAGTCAATCCCGTTTTCAACAAGAGGAACAACTTTAGAGCGTATCGCAACTGTTATGGAAATTGAACCGGAAGTTTTTGAGGAATACAAAATCCCGCAAGAACCGCGATTTATTGATGATTCGGTATTATTTATAAAAGATGTACTCAAGGATTCTAAAACATCGGTGGTAAACTTTTTGAAATCTTTCCCGCGAAAAAAACGTTTGGAAATTGTGGATATTTTAAGAGGAGCAATGCCGATACCGCTTGATTTTCAAGAATTAAATATGATTGGTCAAACCCTCAACTTGAGCAAAAAGGATGTTTACACCCTCTGGGAAAAACGAATGAAAGATGTTCTGGAAACAAATGGCATGAACATTTACGCCAATTCAGGACTTATCAACGCTATGTTTGAATGCGCAAAAAAAGAAATTCTTGTAGACTAATGCGTAATTTGGAATGCGCATTTGGAACAATGCGCCTTAGGATGCAGCACGAGATTATCCTCTAAATCATACATCCTCTCAACTTTAGTTACAAGGTTTGCCCCGCAGACCGGACATTTCAGCCCTCCGGCCCCGTTCAAAATTAACTCTTTAAGACTGTCAATAATCTCAACCGATGTCACAGGCAGGTTAAATTCTTTTTCTAATGCCTTAATCTCTTCCGGCTGACATTTCAGAGCTTTAGCAAGATTTTGTCTTACCGGCACAGAAAGAAACAAATCTTTTCCGGCTTCAATATCTTCAATAACCTGAAGTGCCAAATGCGACTTCATGGCAAGGCCTTTGGCTGAAAGTCCTAAATTGTCACGTTTTTTCTGAATAAATTGCGCTAATGTTTTCATAAAAATATCATACCACAAAAACCGGCTTTGATAAAGCAGTTCTCCGTCGCCTGCTTGCCCTGCTCAAAGCGTAAGCCGATGCTCGCGGTGTCACCTCGTGAGAACGAGGGGAGCAGGCGAGCATAATATCTCCGCCGTTTCTAATCTTTGATTTGTCAGGCGGGATAACGCAGGTCAACCCGCTTTCCTCGAGCAAAACAATTCACTGGATTGTTTTGCTCGGCAGAGTGCTGTCTAATATGCCACTCAAAAGCCTCGCTTGCGTGAGCGGGAGTTGCTACGCAACTCATTCACGCCACGTTCCTTATCGCGAGTCTTTCTCGGATAATATTGAAGGGCGGTTTTTAATTTTTCTATTTTCTTTTTAGAAGTTCCGATACCGCATAAAAGCATCGTTGATATAGCATTAGTTTTTTCATCCTCAATACCGTATTTATCAAAAAGGAGTTCGGAGAGTTCAAACCCGCTCAAGCCTTCCTTTTTTATCAAAATTTTAGTTATATCATCCCCGTAAAATTGAACATTTTTACATTCAGAACGCAAAGCTTCCAGGTTTGTTATCAGTTCATCAAGTTTTTTGCGTCCGCGGGATGAATTGAGAAATTTTATATTCGCTTCAATCGTCATCAAAAGCGGATAGGAAGGTGATGTTGTATTAATCATTGCAAGCGCCGGCGCCGGATTAATTTCGCGCGAATGCAAAAGAGCTGTCGGGTTAAGTCCGCCGGCAGTCTTATGCAGAGATTGCACAGTAAAATCCGCAATACCAACAGAAGATTCCGGCAGCTTATCCGAAAACGGATACAATGCCCCGTGTGCTTCATCAACAATAAGCTTAACATTATTTTCTCTACAGATGTCACTAATTAGTGAAATATTAGAAACAATGCCTTCATAACTCGGGGAAGTAATGATAATTGCGGAGATTTTTTCACTATTTAGTGTCATTTTTAGAATTTCCGGTTCGAATTTACCGTAAATTCCCCAATCATTAATAAAGGGTAAATCATAGAAAACAGATTCAGCTCCGGCAAGTTTCACCGCATTCAAATGACATGGATGCGCGTTTTTCCAGAGCAAAACTTTTTCACCCTGCTTGATAGAAGCGAGCACTGCCGCAATAATACCGGAGGTAGAGCCATTCGCAAGGAATTTTGTGTACTTAACTCCATACACACCGGCAGCCCAATGTTCAGCTTCCTCTAACGCTGTCACAGGGTCGTGCGCATCAGTTTCCGAGATGTCAAACTTATAAAACTGTCTGAATTTATTCACAATAAAAAAGCTCTGAGAATGCGACGGCGTCGTAAACAGAACTTTTCTATTTTTATGTTTGAATAAACTCAGTAATCCCATTATTATCTACTTATTTCTGATTTCAATACTTCTTTTTGCACAGTATTGAATTAACACCATTTTATCCCGTTCGGAGAGGAACGAAAATTTTCCGGAAACGGTGTAAGATGAATCATTTTTTTCAATTCTGATAGGCAGGAAGTTACATTTTACCGATTGAACCGAAGATAGAGGTAGCGTAATAGAGTATTCAGCATCCAGATTAATAGCTTCAGAGCATTTAAATTTCATACCGCCTGCGGAAACGTCAAAAGTATAAATTCTATGGATATCATCACCGTTTCTCAGTTCAAGATCATAGTTATATTTAACACGCGTAAACTGACGACGCTGCAAGTATTTATGTTTTGCAGGATTAGCAATTCTTAAAGTTTTACCCTTTATTTCGTGCGGAAAGGAAGTAAAATAGAGCGTACCGTACTGATTTTGCGTAAAAAACTCGCAATAATTACGTTTTAACATACCTTTAGGTTCGTAATCCAATTCAACAATAAAGCCTTCCGGCGAAACTTCTTGAATAGTGCCTTTATTAGCATTTCTAAAATCTGTAGGTACGACAGTTATTCTTTTACCTTTTTCCAATAATTCTCTCATAATTCTTCCTTTTTTACAGGGTTTGCAGGTGATAAATCGCACAAACCTATACTGATTATACATTATTTTCAGAGATTTGCAAGATATTAATATTTAGAATATTCTTTAGACAATTCTTTCCATTCTTCTTCTGAAACGCAGAAGGCATTATTCCAGAATTTTTCTATAGCATAAGCTTCCCGCTCATCTCTGTGAAGGATATGAACAACGACATCACCGTAATCAATTAAATTCCAGCGATTTTTGGCGTCATTTTCGGTTTTTAGAGGCAGGCGCTGAAAGAGTTCTTTTATACGCAAAGAAGTGTTTTCAGTAAGCGCTCTGACCTGAGGGGTTGAATCGCCCGTAACGATTACGAAATAATCTGCAAGGGAAGAAACATTGCTTATATTAAGCACCGCGATATTTTTGCCCAAATTATCATCTAAAGTTCTTGCAATAACGCATGCCAGTTTTTTTGAATCTAAATTTTCCATTACTAATTCCTATATTTCTATTTTATCAATTCTTCTTTTGTGGCGATCTTCATTTGAGAACGTGGTTTCCAGCCAAACTTTCACTATTTCCAGCATCAAACCTTCGCCAATAGCACGCTCTCCAAGGCAGAGAATGTTTGAATCGTTATGCTCGCGCGTTGCTTTGGCGGAAAAGGTGTCAGAACAAAGTGCTGCTCGAATTCCTGAAATTTTATTTGCAGCGATTGACATTCCGATACCTGTTCCGCAGACAAGAATTCCTTTTTCAGCCTCACCGGAGGCAACAAGTTTTGCGACCTTATGCGCAATATCCGGATAATCGCACGATTCTGCGCTAAAAGTTCCAACATCCTGAACTTCTATACCGGCAGATGCCAGATATTCTTTGATTTTATTTTTATAATTGAACCCGCCGTGATCAGCACCTAATGCGATTTTCACAATTAACTCCTTTTACTTTCTTTCTGATAAGCCCACGCTGAATGGTTATGGATACTTTCAAAAGCCTCGCATTCAACTTCAAACTCTCTAACGCGCGGAGATTTTCTCAGTTCAACAACGACATCGCGCAGAACATCTTCCACAAATTTCGGATTATTCCAGGCTTTTTCCGTAACAAATTTTTCATCTTCACGTTTCAATAGAGGATAAACCTCGCAGGATGCACAGGCTTCAACCATACTTATCAAATCTTCAAGCCAGATACTTTGTGATTCTTCATCATAAGAAACTTTAACAGAAATCAATGCACGCTGGTTATGTGCTCCATTTTCGGAAATTTCTTTAGAGCAAGGGCAAAGAGTAGTTACCGGAACAACTACACCCAGAACGAATTTAAAATCCCCGTTTTCAATTCTTCCTTCAAACGAGCAATCATAGGCCATTGCAGCAACATTCTTTGTTACCGGCGATTTTTTATTGATAAAATATTTAAACCGGAATTCCAAATCGCCGCTTTCAGCTTCAAGATGCTTAACTATTTTTTCAAGACAAACTTTGATATCAAAACCGGCAAGATTTTTCGTTTGCCATTCGGTTAGGATTTCAACGAAGCGCGACATGTGCGTGCCCTTGTAATCACGCGGCAGGGAAACATTAACCTTAGCTTTTGCACAGACGATTTGCGGTTGAGAGCTGTCTTTGCGCTGAATTAACAGCGGGAGTTCAAAATCCTTAATCCCTACTTTTTGAATATCAACTTCCCTGTTGTCTTTAAATTTTTGAACATCTTTCATAAGTTAATGATAACATAAAAAGCATTACTTGCAAGAAAGGAGCGCAAATGTTGCTTTCTATGTCATTACGAGGGAGAAGCCTGTGGCGATCCAGGCAAAGACGCCGTATCCTCAACCGGATAGCCACGCGGTCTGCGACCCCTCGCAATGACAGTATTTCCTTTAATGTCATTCCGAACTGCGCGAGCGAGCGGAGGCACTAAGCGAAAACCACGCTTTTCGCGGTGCCGTTTTTCGCGAGTCGAGCAAGACCGTTTCGGAATCTGACAGGCGTTACCGATAGCTCGCATCGCTGGACAGACCCTGAATCAAGTTCAGGGTGACAAAAAATTTTACGTTGTCCGTGAGCACGCATTCACTTCGTAGAACCGGCTCAGCCGGCCCCCCCCCCCCCCGTCATAATACTTACATTACTTCGTTTTTTCATCTTTCTATCCTTTCTCAATTCATATACATTTTCAGTTTAATCTATATTTTGCACCATGTCAATATCAGATTTTATCTGAACAATCAGCGCATCAACCGAATCAAATTTTCTTTCTGCTCTGATAAAATCCAGAAATTCAACACGCAAGGTTTCGCCGTAAATATCTTTATCAAAATTCAGGATATGCACTTCAAGAACAGGTTTTGACGCAAGCCCTTCAAAAGTTGGCTTAACCCCGAAATTTGCTATCGCCGGAAGTCCGTTTGCGAGCACGGAATAAACTCCGAACGGAAGTTTTACTAATTCTTGCGGATAGTGAATATTCGCCGTTTTAAACCCAATTTTAGACGCCAGATGCGCGCCGCGCTGAACCGTTCCTTCTGTGAAAAATTTATAACCGAGAAAATCATTTGCACATTGTATGTTACCTTCTGCAAGTCTTTTTCTTATCAAAGAGCTGCTAACTATTTCGCCATTAAGCTCTACAGGCGGAATTTTAAAATATTTATAGCCATAGGCGGGTGCACATTCTTCTAAAAGCTCCGGAGTTCCGCTCTTATGCACGCCAAAATAGTGGTTAAAGCCTGTAGAAATAGAAACCGGCGCAAAGTTCTTCACTAAAACGTTGCGAATATATTCCTCCCCTGAAAGCTGCGCAAACTCTTTAAAGTCAAGTTCATAAAGGAAATCAACGCCAAGTTCTGCGATTTTTTCCCGACGGGCAGTATCTGTCAGAATATATTCCGGAGCAACACCGCGCAAAAGCACCTGCGGGTGCTCTTTAAACGTTATCACAGCCGATTGAGTTCCGTTTTTACGCGAAAACTCAACAGCAGAAGAGATAACCTTTTTATGTCCGGGGTGAACTCCGTCAAAAAAGCCCAGAGCAAGTGCTAAATTCTTATATTCATCATTGATTTGCGTGAGGATTTTCATAAAGTTGAATGTATAAGATTTTTTGCCGCATCAAGCGGATTAGGAGTATTTTTTACTATTTTACGCGCAAAAGAGCCAATAGCAATACCGTGATAATTAATACCGCACATTTTAGCCAGCTCTGCGGTTTTAGAATTGGTCCCGCCTGACAGCAAAAGATATACAGGAAGTTTAGCATTTTGTACGATTTCAGCCGTGGCAACTGTTTGAAGTGTTGTTTTAAAATCATCTTCACCGCCGCTCATAGGAAACCCGTCAGCCTGAACTATTGTTGTATAAGGGGCACGGTTTTCAATCATCTTCTTTATGCGTGCTGTCACCTGTTCGTCCCCAAGCCTGCCACGGCTCGTGCAAATACTCAACATGCCGGAATAAATTGAATTAATATAACTCCACTTTTCCGCAATTTCTTCCTCATTAAGCCCCATAGCGTGGAATTCAATACAGTCAATACCAAGCTCCACAATAGGCGGCAGAACTTCTGTCAGATTTTTTTCCTGTGAGTAAAAAGAAATTGCTCCCTTATTACAAACCTTATAACATTTCGCGCAGCCGATACAATTTTGCGGCTTAACCTTAAAGTATTTAATTGCTTTTTGCGGACAAATTTCCTGACATTTACCGCACTGAACGCATTTTTCATAATCAATCCGCGCTTTAGATACATGCGGATCATTTTTTATCCCTACACTCACGCAAAGATAAGCATCATCAACGCCGGCATCTGCCAGTGCACGTTTTGCAGCAAGAACTATTTCCGTTTTAGCAGAAAGATCAAAGAACTTACAGCCGGCCTGCGCGTAAAGTTTTACAAGGTTATAAACCTCTTCCTCATTTTCATTTCCCGCGCCGCACACGAGTTTAAAGCATCTATGTTCTTTTAATAAATCTTCCAGCATCAGCCTTTAACCAAATATCTATAAATCATATCAGAGGCTTCTACAATAAACTCTTTACCTTTAACAGAGTTATACGGGCGGTTTGCAAGGATTACGACAATATATTTTTTCCCGTTAGGCGCATAAACTATACCCGCATCACCGAGCATTTTGCCGATATCGCCTGTTTTGTGCATAAAATCAGCACCAGCCCCCAAGCCAGCCGGAATTAATCGGTCATTTTTAACATGTGACATATAAGAAAAAATCTTTTCTCTTGAGGAACCTGTAAGGAATTTAGGGTTATCAAGGTTATAAAGCAATCTGCCCATATCCCTTGCCGTAATATAGTTCGTTCCTTCCATATCCGGAAGCCAGTTGTTTACATAGGTATTTGCAAGCCCCCAGTCCTTAATTTGGCGGTTAACAGACGGCATACCACCAATCTTTGTCATAAGCATGTTTGTCGCGGAATTGTCGGAATTCGTAATCATAAGCCGCGCAAGTGTATCAATTGAATACTTAGAATTTTCAGCTTTATACTGGAGTGAGCCGGAACCTTCCGCGCGGAATAAATCTGTCAGGGTCATTTCATCATAAATAGAAGTTTGACCGTATTCAATATTCTTAAACAACGCAACCAGAACCGGTAATTTTATAATACTTGCAGCGGAAAAAATTTCATCCGCATTGATATCCACATAGTTGTTATCACTGTAATCCCAAACATATATGGCAGAATGAATAGTCGGATATTGCTGCTGCAAATTTATAAGTCTGTTTTTCAAAACAGTCATTTGATTATTTTCTTTGAGCGGAAGCATTTTAGGATTTTTTGTATTTGCGCCTAAAATTGTTCTTACACCGAGCGAGAGATCATTTGCCAGATAATTTTCAATCGGGTGCACCAGATTATTATAATCCATAGTAATATTCGGATAATTAGACCCGTGCGGCAATGGTTTTATGTACTTGTTAAACATTGCAGGCAGTATAAAAATTGCGACAAGCGTAAAGAATAATATAGAAATAACTTTATGAATCAAAAGATTTCTCTTTATTTTCTTCTGGTTAGGCACGCGCTGTCTGAATTGTTCAGGCGTGACATAATTAGGCTGTCTGTACACCTCTTTAGGGTAAACAGTGCGCATTTCAGGCATACTTAAAGCTCTGTTATAATAATTACTATCCCTATAAGCCGGTTGCGGCATATTTCCTCCACTAATAAGATTATAATATCAGCAAAAACCTTTTGCAAATATATTAAGGTAAATTTTAATTTTTATTAATCCCTCTCAGATTATCAATATCGGCCTGAATTTCACAAGCCTTCTTCTCCAGCTGGTTATAAACCTGTGAGTTAATCTCTCCGCCGATGAGAATCAGCAATGACGTATAGTATAACCAAACCATTAGCACCGCAAACGCTCCAATTGTACCGTAAACCATGTTATAAGTGTTAAGGTTATTGACATAAATTGAAAATCCCCACGAACCTATTAACCAGAAAATACAGAAAAACCAGGTTCCGGCAAGAGCGCTTTTCATCTTGAATTTTTCATTTCCCTTCAGGTTAGGCAGAACATAGTAGCTTAAAAACGCCATTAAAAATAACGCCATAAACGCTACCGGCCAGCGCATAATAAGGATTACAGTCGCGGTCGGAATTGAAATATGCAGCGAATTGACCAGCGTTGTTATAATAAGTTTACCAAAGACAATAAGGTTTATACTAAGGAATAAAACCATTGTATCCACAAAAACCATTATTAATGATAACAGTCTTGTATAAATAAAATTTCGGGTTTCATCAACTTTGTAAGCCCTGTTTAACCCTTTCAGCACAACCGCAATACTGTTTGTCGAAAGGAACAACGTAACGCAAAAGCCAACTACCGCCATAATATCCGCGTTTGAAAAAATCATCACTTCATTTAAAACAGATTTAATCAAATTAATTGCCTGCGCCGGCATGACATTGTTCAGGAAAAGTAAAATAGGTTCTATCATAGATTTATGCCCCATCCAGCCAAAAACAGCCATTAAAAAAAGCATAAACGGAAAAATCCCGATAACCATCATAAAGCCCATTTCCGCAGCCATTCCGCAGAAATCATTTCTTATAACCGATTTTATTAATCTTCTTATACCAATAATAAAATGTTTGTATTTTCTCATAATTCTAAATTTTCTATTTGAGCCAGAACTTTCTCAACCGCAGTTTTTACAGAAGATTTCACAACGCATCCGGCAGCGAATTTATGTCCCCCGCCGCCAAACATCGCACAGATGGCGGAAACATCGGCATTTTTGCTTCGCATTGAAAACTTTGTCATCCCCGGTGCAATCTCTTTTGCAATAAAGGCGATTTCAGTCGATGAGATTGCACGCAATTTTTCAGTCAAGCCTTCCGTACAATCTGGGCCGACAGCAAATTTTTCCACATCTTTTTTGTAAATTTCCGTATAAACTACCCTGTCATTTTTCAGAAAAACAGCTTTATTCAAGCAATAATTCTGGAACAGAAAGAAGTTTTTAGGATAAGACTCATAACACCATTTATAAACATCGTGCGGTTTAACTCCGTATTCAAGAAGTTTTGCTGCGGTTTCAAATGTTTTCGGGGAAGTGTTGCTGAATTTAAAAGAGCCTGTATCCGTTAAGATTGCCGTATAAAGAGCAAGTGCGGCGTCATAATTCATTTTCCAGCCATTTTCCTGTGCCAGTGACGCAATAACTTCACCCGTAGAACTTGCCTCCGGCACAACAATATTATTCTGCGCATAAGAATTATTAGTCGCGTGGTGGTCAATATTCAGTGTTGAATGAGCCTTTTCAAAAAATATTTTTACCTCATCCATTCTGTCAATCGCCGCCACATCTACCGTTATAACCAGATCATATACAAGCGATTTATCAATAGTGTTATAAAACTTAGCATTCTTTATAGCGGGCAGGAATTCGTAAGTTGCAGGCAGATTATCCAGCAGCATATCAGCATCTTTTTTATAATTTTCCCTTATCAACGAATAAAGCCCGCTCATTGAACCCAGAGTATCGCCGTCAGGGTTTATATGTGAGATAATCAGTATTTTTTTTGAACTCTTTATGATATAATCAATATTGTTATCTAAACTCATTCTCAAATTTTACCACAAAGAAGAACGAGAAAACAAGGGGAAAAATGGAAAAAGTTTTATACACGGATTTTGTAGGCGTAGACGAACTTGTCAGCGAACTTTTAAAACAAAAGGAGTTCAAAAAGGCAATGACTCGCTCAAACCTGTGTAAATTCTGGCGCAACGTTGTAAATAAAAAGTTTGCGGATCGTTCACGGCCATATTCAATGCTTCCGGGGAATATTATGGTAATAGCGTGCGAAAACGCAATTGTTGCACAGGAGCTTTTGTTAAATAAAACACAATTGCTTGTAAAATTCCAGCCATACGCCAAATCACTTGATATAACGGTAAATGACCTGAAATTTGATGCAAAAAAATGGGCCGCAATAGAGCGGCCGCAGTAATTTAACGTTTAATACACAGAACGCTCATTGGCAAACTCCGCGGTTGAGAGTTATTCGCATAACCGGCTTCAAACTGAAAATACCAGGCTTTACTTGACGATATTAGAGATGATGTCCAGTAGAGCGAATCCCATAATGATTCATTGCCGTCCTGAATTAAAAACATATTAACGAACAGAGAAGCCATTTCTTCACGGTTAGCAATTCTATATTCCGGATCAAATTCCGTACAGGCGCCGCCGGCATCATAATGCGAATACTGGCTCGGTAAAGCCCTAAATGCCGGATACGGTGCAGCGATAACAGAATCTGACGGATAAAATACCGAGAGAAACCCGATATCTTTACCAACAGTATTTGGCCCCTTACTGCCATTTAAATCATACACAAAATTCGCGCACAGTTTGCTTTGAAAGTAAAACATAGAATTTTCGTTCAAATCCGGCCGGCAATTAGGGTTGTAAAAAGCCAAAATACTTTCACCATTAGCTGTTTCAAACGCAGCAGCATCAGTATCGGCTTGAGAATAATTTAGAGGATTACTCGCCGCATCATAAGTAGAAACGCTAACCATTCTGGAATTCAACTCAGCCATTGTCGTCGGAGTAGTCATTGTAGAAGCATTCAACTTAACAAACTTTGAGGCGATCCCGCAATCCTGCAAATGGTCATTATTGCAAATATTATTAATTTTTAAAACCTTAGATAATCCGGCGGTAACGAATGTTTCAGCGCTGGAATAACCGTTGATGCTTCCCATAAGCGGGATTACCTGACTCATTCTGGCATATAACGCTTTACGCTGGGTGTTCCATGTACGCTCGTTTATGTTACCGGTAAGGCTCGGAAGTGTAATCGCCGCAACCACACC
>CALUQY010000004.1 GCA_944323035.1 Candidatus Gastranaerophilales bacterium | reverse complement strand
GGGTATGAGCCGAACGCTCTCACCAACTGAGCTACCCAGCCATGTTTCTTTTTTGGCTCAAGTTCTATTCTCACACAAACATTCTCAAAAATCAACCCTATTTTTTATTGTTAATTTTTTAATTTTATAATAAAATGTTTTTAAAGGGTATGTGTTAATTATGCGGCAATATTTATATACTAAAGATGTCAGCTATAATGCTATATTTTATAGTGCTTTCAAAGCTCTTATAGTGTTTGAATTGCTTCTGTCGTCACCCAGAACACTTGATCAAATCAGTGATTTCCTCGCAAAACTGCCTTACATAAAAGCAAATATTTCCAAAGATACTCTCAGGGTTTATATTAATACGTTCAAAAATGCCGGCTGCAAAATTGAAAAGAAACTCACCGGAGAAAAACGCAGAGAATACTCCTATTTTATCCCCGATAACCCGTTCCGACCCGTAATCTCAGCAATTCAGGCTCAAATGCTGTTCGACATTTATGACATAATCATGTACAACATGCCTTTTGAAGAACTATTGAAAGTTGAAATACTTATTAAAAAACTTAACAGCTGCTTTAAAGACAAAACTTTCCATGAATTATACAACAGTCATTCTATATTAAAAGATTTTGATATTAATGTTCTTAAAGAATTAGCACAATGCTGCAAAGAAAACGATATGGTGACGGTGTTATATAATTCTCCGCGTTCTGGTTTTAAAGAAATTTCTATTATTGCGCATAACATGAAAATCCAAAACTACAAATTATATTTAGAAGGTTTTGGTATGGAATATAAAGAAGAAGCTATTTTCCTCTTAAGCAGAATCGTGAAAATCACAAACATTATTCCGGGGGCAGAAGTTAAAGCTCCTACTGACAACTCTTTTGTTATAACCTTTGAGCTTTATAACCCGGAGGAAAATCTCGCCGAAAACGAAACTGTTATTTCACAATCCGGCAACACCAGAACCGTAAAACATACCACAAACAACAGAATTCTATCGACACAAAGATTTCTGCAGCTGGCTGATTCCTGCAAAATTCTTGAACCGGCGAACTTCAAACAGGAATTTATCTCGGCGCTAAAAGCCGCAAAAGAGGTATACTTATATGGAAACTAGTACAAAACAGGTTGACAGCTGCATAAAAATGTTTGCATTACTGAAATTGTTGTTAGAGGATAACGCCAAATTCAGTCAGGTAGTAAAGGTTATTTCTGCTGATGAAGAGGTTTCTCTGTCTTCTGCAAACAGCATCCACAGCGTTACATTAAACAAATATCTCAACACATTAAAACTCTTCGGACTTAATGTAAAAAAAGAAAAAGGCAAATATCATTTAATCAACCCTCCTTATAAAATTGATTTAGACAAGGAAGACTTAGAGGCTTTTATGCTCATCAAAGATTGTGCGGCTAGGATTTACAATGACGGCAACTCAAAAGATGAATTTGAAAAATTTATAAAATCGTTTGAACTCAGGTTTTCTGAAACTACGCAAATGCTAATGAAGCAAACTTCATCTGCAAACAGAGCAGATTTCAGTTTCTACTATGATAAATTTACAAATAAAATAGAAATTTGTTCAAAGTTTTGCAAAGAGGATTACAAAGTTGAAATAATTTATTATATCACCCGCTCCGGCAAAAAGCAGGAAAAGAAGATTACGGCAAAAGCGCAAAATCTTTTATACAGACGCGGAACTGTCCGGCTGCAGGTAGTTGATTTAACTTCCGGAGAACCGGCTGTGATTTCACTTGACAACATAATCAGCATAAAACAATTACCGAACAAAATTCCGCCGGCACTGAATACAAACAGGGTTACGGTTTACGGACTGCGCGGAAGGCTTGCGAAAAATTATACATTAAGGTCATGGGAATACTCACGGGGAATTGAAAACGGCTGGCTGGTTATTGTTAATAAAGATGAAAGCGAAGATGAATTGATAAAAAGGCTTCTAAAATACGGTGCCAATTGCAAAGTTCTAAATCCGACAGGTTTCAAAGAGAAAATTCTCTCAATTTATGAGGACACATTAAAGTTATATGATTAGTTGGTAGTGCCGGCTTTATAACCGCAATAAGCGTAAACTGCAGGCAACAGCCGTTCCAGCTTTAAGGTTTTAACCGCTTTAATTTTAGCAAGAACAAGAATACCGATTATATCGTCAACGCTTGCAATTGCATCTTTGAATGTTAATTTTCTATCCGGCTCGTTGTTATCAATATCTGAAACAAAATTCGCGACATCAACAGCGACTTCCATTCCGCCTGCAAGTGCCAGAACAGTTCCTGCGATTTTTGCCGGCGCATTATTTAAAGGTTTAATTTTTTCACACGCATAAGTTGCCCCTGAAACCGCAAAACCCGGAAGCGCAACCATTGAATACTGGAAAATTCCTTCATCAACTTTACGCTCATGTTTTTTACGATTAGAAGTCAACACACCGCCCAGAACGCCGCCGCCGATAGCGCCTAAGCCCAGCCCGAGCATTTCTTTAAGTCCATATTCCACATTAAAAAAGCTTTTATTCTGTTTTTTTGCAAAAGCAGCAACTGCCAGTGCAGCACCTGCCGCTGCGCCGATTGCAGAAGCTGCCTTAACAGATGCAGGGGCTTCTTTACTTTTCACACGGTTATAATCAGGCGCCAGAGTAATCTTATGACTGCTGAAACGGGGTTTTACTACATTCGGGTGAATATTCGGGGTATTATTAACCGGTTGTATCATGATGTTACTAATGTAGCACAGGATTGTTAGGATTTCATTAGCAAAAAGCGCTGATTTCTCAGCGCCTTGTATGCTATATTATAAACTTTCCGTTTTCATATATTAAAATATCATCGGCATAAATTTTCCCGCCGTTTTTCATATTTTTAATCATATCCCAGTGAAGCCCTGAAATGTTCTTGCCGCCGGTTTCGGGGTAAGACGCTCCGATTGCCATGTGGATTGAACCGCCGATTTTTTCATCAAAAAGAATATTTCCTGTGACTTCCTGAATTTCATCGTTGGTACCGATTGCGATTTCACCTATTCCGCGGGAGCCTTCGTCCATATCAAACATTGAATTTACAAAATCCTCCCCGCTTTCACACTTAACCCCGACGACTTTACCGTCTTTAATTGTCAAATGAACGCCGTGAGCCTCATTGCCGCGATAATTTTGAGGGAAATCAAAGTAAATTTCGCCGTTTACATCATCTTCGACAGGAGAAGTAAAGACTTCACCGTCCGGATAGTTATTTAAGCCTGAACAACTAATCCATTTTCTGCCTTCAACGCCAAACGTAATATCAGTTTTTTCGCCGACGATATGGAGTTTTTTAACATTATTCAGGTAATTTGCCCATTTTGTTTGCTTTTCGTCCAGTTCTCGAAGCTTTGCAACGGGATCCTCAAGGTTCAAATAGCAGGAATTGTAGAGGAACTCCGTGTATTCAGCCAGCGACATTTTAGCTTCCTGAGCAAGTGCATTGGTAGGGAAGTCCGCAATAACCCACTTTGCCTCACCGCGGGCAGAACGCCCCAGAAGCATTTCTGAAAGCTTTTTCGTAGCCTTGCCGCGGCGCGCAAGTTTTTCAAGATTAGCGCGTTTCATATTTTTGGTATTCAACGGTGCGCCGATTGAGATAAATTTATCAGCTTTTTCATATTCCAGTTGGGTAACCGGATCAATGTAATCCAATTGTTCATCAGACGCGTTTTTCAGGAAGATTTCGCCCGCGCCCTCAAGCGCGATACGCACAATCGGATTTCCGCCGCGCTCAATTACACGTTTATAAATTTCTTTGAGCAGGGGCTGAGATTCCACACTATCTGTGCGGATAACAACCAGATCACTCTTTTGCACATCCGTTGAATAATCAACTAAAACCTGTGCATATTTTCTTAAAACATCGTTTTGCATAATAACTCTCCTCTTTCTGCATATTGTAATACAATTCAAGGGGAGTGTAAAGACGGGGGAATTTGCCACCATAGTTATGGGATTTTACCCGGGTTTATTTTCTGCTATTTTATTATATTCCTTATTAACCTATTAACTTATCTCGTCCATTCGGCTATTACGACTCATTGCCTTATTCTCTTATTGCCTTATTAACTTCTTCATTATATATTGTTTTTCAAAAAGTAAAGCCCTCAAAATATGAGGGCTTTACTTTTTACTCTTCGTTATCTAATGATTGATGTCCTGTTTTATAGGATTTCAATAAAACCCCTCGTTTGGAGGTCTGGATAAAATCAATCATCTTTTGAATATATTCATTCATCGGGATTTCTGCCTTAATTCTTTCAATAGCCTGTGTTGTATTAAGATCTTTTGAAACCAGTAATTTGAATGCGGCATTTACATCTGTTCTGATATTTTGCGGAACGCCTCTGCGTTTCATCGCAATAACGTTCAAACCGTCCGGAACCGGCGGACGTCCTTCACCTTTTGAGTAAGGCAGGATATCCTGACGTGAAGCTGAAAATCCGCTTATAATCGCCATATCGCCAATTCTTATATTCTGATGGAACACGCTCATTCCGCCGACAAACGCGCCGAAACCAACGTGAACATGCCCGCCGAGAGTTACAAGATTTGCCAGAATTACTTGATCTTCAAGTACACAGTTATGTGCGACATGCGCACCAACCATAATTAAACATTTTTTACCAACACGCGTTGTACAGTCACCGCAATTTGCGCCTCTATGGATAGTAACATTTTCTTTAATAATAGTACCGTCACCGATAACAACCTTTGTAGGTTCACCCTTATAGCCCAAATCCTGCGGTTCTGAGCCAATCGTTGCAAACGGGCTGATTGTGCAGTCCTCGCCGATTTCCGCGAACTCAATATGCGCATTTGAAATAACTCTCGTTCTGCTGCCAATTTTAACATTTTCGCCGATAACGACAAACGGGCCGATTATTGCATCTTCTGCTATTTGTGCAGACGGGTGAATTATCGCGGTTTTATCTATCATATATTTCTCCTCTTTCTTCTCTAACCTTGTTCTTTATAATAGTACAAAATTAAAACTTTTTAAATAACTTTATAATATTTTAATAAAAATGGCGTGCCGCAGCACGCCATAAGAAAAGAAGTATTTTGTTTTTAAGAGAGAGTAAATGTTATTTATAAGTCTCAACTAAGCCAAATTTCTGTATGCTTCCTCAAAGTCGCCTAATGACATAGCTGCATTAAAGCTTGTACTTGCCATTCTGTTACGTGTTTCATTCGTGATATACGGACTAAGCATTTCATCAATAGCTCTGTCATTATCCGCAGTTTCTGCCATTGTCGCTGTAATGGACGCAAAAGTTCTTTCTGTTGAGGCTGCAACTCGTTCTTCAGGTGTTACGGAACTTGTTCTTTCAATACCCCATGCCGGTCTGCTGCTGCCGGTTTTATCTGTTTTAAATCCAAAATCAAAACCGGTTTTGATAATTCCATTAGAACGCACTCCGCCAGCAAAATACGGATTGCTTACCGGTCTGGATTGCCCTGCATCATAATTTCCATATGTCATAGCCTATACTCCTTTTCTCTTAATCTTTGTTTTTCTCTTAAAATCCTATTGATACTTCTATAAAGTATTTTTGTATTTAAAAATTGCGTAAAAGGTGTATAAAATTTATATATTTGTAACAAAACTTAATATTACCACAGATACACCACAATATGTATTGTGTTGTTCATGTCGGATTTATTCAGGAATAACTTTAATTTTTGGAAAAGAAAAATTTTATCCGTTCCTTGCCAAAAATTCGGGCAATAAAAGTTAAATCCGCTTGCTGCAAGCGTTTTCAGGCTTTGTACAACACAATACATATTATGTTGTACGAAAGGAAATCTCACAATGGGTTTAGCAGCATCTCAAGCCAGACTACTTACCATAACGTCAAGAAAATCCAGAGCGCAGTTTGAATCAATGAGAATGTCTCACCAAAAACTGGCGCTTTCAAGAAGCTTGACTGAAATTTCCAATGAATATCAAAATTCCTTAGATCAAACAAAACTTTACTATGACTTTTATGGTGTTAATTCTACTGATACACCGCTTACATATAACTTGCTCATGTCACCTAGTTCACTAAACGACTACACACCAACACTGATTTCCAACAATCAGGGACAAATTGTGCTCTCAAGTCCCTATGCTGCAGCGGCGCGTGCCGCAGGTATCCCGCAGGAAGGTCTTGGCTGTACGCCTTCTTCATTAATGCGGAATGCTTTTATTATGAGTTTAGCTGAACAGGGTGTTATTACTCAAGGTACAGCCGAGTCAGTATGCGCTATTGACTATAATCAGGGCGCAGGATTAGGAGGTGATAACTTAGTTAATACCATCACAACAACAGGCACTTTTGAAGATTTACTTAAATTATTGAATGGTGAAGGATATACCGGCAACTATTCTTTAAATGCAGGTATTATGACTAACGGCGGGCCAAGAGGAGTCGGCGCGGTTTATATTGAAGGCAATAACATGTATAACTTCAATGAAGCCGAAGCAAAAGGCTGTTCAACCGGTGCCTCCGGCGGTTCAAAGGCGCTTTCGGAAATTACATTTGCGGATTTATTAAATCCGACTGACGAAAGCAAGAGGGTTTATTTAATCTGTGAATCAGATGATACAAGCAGATTTGCTACCCCGTATTCCCAGTACAAAGGGATGATTGATGTAGTCAACAATGTCACTGCATCATTAGGTGAAACACTTATGAGTATAATTGAAGGCGCAGGAGATGCTGTTGCATACGCAAATTCTCAAATGCAAACTTATGTATCTGACGTGACAGGTGAGAACACAGCAAACCTTCACTCCGGATATGGTAAAGAATCGCACAACGGGGATGTCGCAAAAGATGCTGTTAACCAGGCTCTGCACGGACATGCTGACGGCGACAGATCTGCTAACAATTTCTTGGGATTTGTCAATAACCGCAGAACTTCTGTTGCAATCGGGAATCACCTCGAGGCGGTAGGTGCAATAGATTTAACCGATTTTGTAAGAGCGTGGTTTACTTATTTTATGCAATATATGCAGGGCTTAGGTTCTGCAGCCTCAAATTCTTTGCATATTGAATGGGGTAAAGACGATACAGAATCCACATTTGCGGATATAAATACATTAAGCAACTACGAATTTACATTCACCACGACAACCGTATCTGACAGTGATGCATTGATTTCCAACTTCTATGATACATTATTCAACCAGATTTGCATTAATGGATGGACAGAAAACAATCAGGTGGCAACCGACAGCAGTTATTTCAAAGAAATGCTGCAAAGCGGACAAATGTATCTCACAAGTATGTCTGACGATTACTATTATTATCAGAATAATTACGCAACGAACAATTTTGTTAAAGAGGTTTCTGATGATGCAGCCATTGCGGCAGCCGAATCAAAATACACAACTCAAAAAGCACGGATTAATGCTAAAGAACAGGAACTTGATTTAAAAATGAAGAATTTGGATACAGAAATCTCCTCTCTTGAAACAGAGTACGAAGCGATTAAAAAAGTAATTGAAGATAATGTTTCTAAATCCTTTACAAGATATGATTCATAAAAAATGCCGGATTAAAAATCCGGCATTTTTTATATTTTATAAGCTCAACTATTGAACGCTTGCTTTTTCCTCTTCGGTAACACCTTTAATCGTAAGGTTTACTCTGCCTTTTTCGTCAATTTTGATAACCTTAACGATTACTTCATCACCGACATTCAGGTGCGGTTCAATGGTGTCAATTCTCTCTTTGCAAACTTGAGAGATGTGAACCATTCCGTCTTTGCCCGGAGCAAGTTCTACAAACGCGCCGATTGGAATAATTCTTACAACTTTACCTTTTCTAATCATACCTTCCTGAGGTTTGAAAGTAAGTTCTTCAATCATTCTTTTTGCGATTGCAGCCCCTTCCTGATCGTTAGAGGTAATCGTTACAACGCCGCTATCCTGAATATCAATTTCAGCGCCTGATGCATCAATAATTGCACGGATTTGTTTACCGCCAGGCCCGATAACTGTTCCGATATCTTCTGTCGGGATAGTCATCGTTGTAATGCTTGGTGCAAACGGTGAAAGATGATCAGCAGGTGCTGTAATAACTTTTCTCATTTCACCGAGAATGTGCAGACGCCCTTCTTTTGCCTGAGCCAGAGCGCGTCTTAAAGTATCATTTGCAATACCTTTAGCTTTCATATCCATTTGAAGCGCTGTAATGCCGTCGTCATTACCGGTAACTTTAAAGTCCATATCACCGAGGAAATCTTCAATACCCTGAATATCTGTCAGCACAACCGGTTCTTTGCCTTCTTCGGTAATCATACCCATTGCAACGCCGCCGATCATACATTTTACAGGAACACCGGCGTTCATCAGAGCCATTGATGAACCGCAGGTTGAAGCCATTGAAGTTGAACCGTTTGATTCCAAAACGTCAGACGTTACTCGGATTGTATAGCCGAATTCTTCCTGAGAAGGAAGCGCCGGAACATTTGCACGTTCTGCAAGGTTTCCATGGCCTACTTCACGTCTGCCAGGGCCTCTTAGAGCTTTAACTTCACCGACAGAGAAGCCAGGGAAAATATATTTGTGCATATAAGTTTTTTCAGTTTCCGGATCAACACCGTCCAGTTCCTGTTTCATACCAGGGCCGGCAAGAGTTGCGACTGAAAGAACCTGCGTTTGTCCTCTTGTGAATACCGCAGAACCGTGTGCTCTCGGGAGGACACCCACTTCACACCAGATAGGACGCACATCGTGCGGTTTTCTGCCGTCTGCACGGACGCCTTCATCAAGAATCATTGTTCTCATAACTTTCTTTTCTGCGTTTTTGAATTCTTCCGCTACAAAGTCAATGCCTGTTTCTTCAATAATTTTCTTAATATAGTGTTCATCAGGCAGAGCATCAATTTTTTCTTTAACAAGCTTTTTGGCTTCATCAAGTTTATTTTGTCTGTATGTTCTGTCAAAATTATGATATGCATCAAAAATCATATCATAAGCTGTATCGTGAATAATTTGTTTTAATTCGGTTGTATCGTAAGGGTTAACGAATTCTTCTTTAACAACGCCGCATTCTTTAACAAATGCTTCCTGAGCTTCACATTGTTTTCTGATTTCAACCTGGGCGAATTCAACCGCGTTCATAATATCGTCTTCTGTAACGAATTTGCAGCCAGCTTCAACCATAATAACACTGTCGTGAGTACCTGCTACAACAATGTCGAGGTCTGATTTATCAGCCTGCTGGTGAGTAGGGTTAGCAATCATATTGCCGTTTTCATCTTTTGAAACACGAACTGCACCGATAGGGCCTTCAAACGGAGCACCTGAAAGCATCAACGCGCAGGATGCACCGAGCATTGCCAGCGTATCAGGCTGGTTTTGCTGATCATAACTGAATAGTTGGGCTACAATTTGTATATCATTTCTATAACCTTTAGGGAATAAAGGTCTTATAGGTCTGTCGATTAAACGTGATATAAGGATAGCTTTATCGCTTGCTTTACCTTCTGAACGATTATATCCGCCAGGAATTCTGCCGATTGCAGACATTCTTTCTTCATAATCAATTAACAACGGGAAAAAGTCTATGCCGACTCTCGGCTCTTTTGAAACAACGCAGTGAACAAAAAGCATTGTATCACCGCATCTTACTGTTACAGAACCATTAGTGCTTTGTGCATACTTCCCGGTTTCAACGGTAACTGTTTTACCGCCGATTTCCAATTCAAATTTCTTAGTTTCAGGTATCATATTCTTCCTTTCCTGAGTTTTTAGTTATACACTTCTAGTTTACATTTCTATAATAACACAAACAAAAAATAAACATCCACTTGCAATTATTATTTTTACATGTATTATAAAATTACTCACATCCTCAAGTACGTACGGCGTCATTATCCGTACAAAATTTGAAAGAAGGAAAAATAAAATGGCAAACATTAAATCTGCAAAAAAAAGAATATTAGTAGCTGAAAAAAACAGACTTAGAAACGTAGCATTCAAATCTTCTATCAAGACTGCGGTAAGAAAAGTTCTTGAACTTGCTAACGCAGGCCAACAAGAAGAATTGAAAACAGCTCTTTCTAAAGCTTATCAATTGTGCGATAAAGCAGTTTCAAAAGGTATTTTACACAAAAACACTGCTGCAAGAAAAAAATCCAGATTGACAAAAGCTATTAATAAAATCGCAGCTGAAAAATAGAATTTAACAAATTTGCTAAAAAGAAATGCCGGAGTTAAACTCCGGCATTTTTTATTCTCTACTCTCTCTCTTATTTCAAATCCTTATTTCCACCTAGGAATCATATCTTGTGAATGATTTCGATACATTATCTTCAATTACTTTTTTAACCGCTTCATATTCGGTTTCAAGTGAAGAAATTTCTGTATCCAAATTTTTCATTTTTAAATCAAGTTCCTGTTCTTTTGCATTAATCCGGGCTTTTTGAGTTGTGTATTTTGATTCGGCTGCCGCAATAGCTGCATCATCAGAAACTTCTTTGATAAAATTGTTTGTCGAATAATTATTCTGATAATAATAGTAATCATCAGACATACTTGTAACATACATCATACCGCTTTGCAGCATTTCTTTTAAATAGTTGCTGTCGGTTGCGACCTGACTGTTTTCAGACCAGCCGTTAATACAAATCTGATTGAATAATGTGTCGTAGAAGTTCGCAATCAATGCATCGCTGTCTGATACAGTTGTTTCTTCAACGACAAATTTGTAGTCGCCAATGTTATCAGCATTTGCAAATGTAGATTTATCTTTGTCCTGATCCCATTCAATATTTAACGTATTAGCTTTAGCCGTACCTAAACCGTACATATATTGCATAAAGTACGTAAACCATGCTCTTAAAAAGTCTGAAATATTAATACTTGCAACAGCTTCAGCACGGTTCTTTTTTGCGTTACCGGCACGACCGTAACGGGATATACCAAGACCAAGGAAATTATCCGTAGCGAACATAGAAGAATAATAGTAATCCGGCTGTGAATTTTCTCTACGGCCTAAATCTTTGGTATCACATTTATTACCGCTGCTATCATAACATTGATAAGTTTCACCGCAGGTATATCTGCCGTCAGAGGTCTCAGCATACGCCAACTCAGCCATTTGAGAATCCGCATAAGCTGCCGCATCACCTGCACCAACTATCATTCCTGATAATGTTGCACTAAATTGAGCTGTAATTTTTGATATAGCATCAATAAGTTGATCAATGTTTCCGTCCCACTCTATCCATTTATCAGATGTGCTAAATTCAGCTGACAGATAATAATTACCCTCCAAAAGGTCTTTAAATGATACCTCATCAACACTTTCAGTGGCAGTAGTCATATCACCGCCGCTATATCCCGGAGTGACATCACCGTTTGCCCATAAGCTAGTACCACCATATACAACTTGTTTATCGCCATTACTCATAACAAGTTTGTCCGGGTTTTCATCGCCGCCTTTAGAAGGACGATTAATACCATTATATGTAATAGTGTTCAACTGGCATTCTGCATCCAGCTTTTTAAGCAAGTCTTCATAAGAACATTCTGTTTGAATAGTATCAACAAGATTGCTGCTGCCTAAACCTGCACCCTGATTATAAGTGACACCGCATATAGCTTCAGCAGTTCCGAGCGTAATAACCCCCTGTTCTGCTAAGCCCATAATAAAAGCATCACGCATAATTGAAGATGGTGTACAACCTAAACCTTCTTGAGGGATACCTGCCGCACGTGCAGCTTCTGCATAAGGTGTAGATAATATTACCTGACCCTGATTATTAGTCAACAAAGTAGGCGTATAATCGTTTAACGAACTCGGCGACATCAATAAATTATAAGTCAACGGAGTATCCGTAGAATTTACGCCGTAAAAATCATAATACAACTTGGTTTGATCTAAGGAATTTTGATATTCATTAGAAATTTCCGTCAAACTTCTTGAAAGCGCCAGTTTTTGGTGAGACATTCTCATTGATTCAAACTGCGCCCGAGATTTTCTTGACGTTATGGTAAGTAGTCTTGCCTGTGATGCTGCTAATCCCATACTGATTTCCTTAGATTTTACATAGTAACTTTGTGCTCAATCTTTTATGTCGGAAAGATTTTGTAAGAACTTTAAGAACTTAACGCAATTGTAAATTTTTATTAACAAAGATTTCCATGCCAGCAATTATTTAAGCCTTATATACTTTATATATATAATAATTATTGAGAGGTATAACTATGAGCTTGGAGATAAACAAAACAGAAGGAATTCTAAAACAGAATGCTTCTACGCCGGCAACGGGTGCCGTCGCAAGCTCTGAAATAGAAATCACCTTGAATAAAAATCAGGAAATCCCGCAACCGGATAAAAAGACAGAAGAAAAAATTAAATTCTTGGTTGCAGCACTTTATCCGAAAGTTAACTGGGACGAATTGAGCAGTGTCGAAAAACAAAACTTCATTGCAAAATTCTATGACGGTTCATTGCAAAAGGAAGCTGAGAAATTAAAAGAACAGATTACGGCAGTCAATGAAAAGTTAAAAACTCTAAACCCGCAAGAAGCTAAAAATTACTTGCTTGATCTTTATCTTGCACAAAAGTATGACGGCTATGAGAATAAAAGTGAAGCCGAAAAAGACGAGTTGAGAGATAAGCTTGCAATTAATCTGCTTGATAAAATGCAAAAAGCTCAAAATCAAAAAGCCGCTGACAATGGGCTTGTCACCCCATATAAAAAGACCATTGGGGAACTCTCCGGCAGAGCACAAGAAAAAGCTCTCGCACGGAATGAATTTAAGCTGCAATCAATTATTTACGCTTATCAAAATAATAAACTTAATATTAACTCTCAAGAAGAAATAACACAACTTTTCCAGGACCCCGTAAAACTGGAAGAGCTTGAATTTGAATATGCTTCAAAAAGAGTTGAAGATAATAAAGAAATCCTTAACAGCAATAAACCAAACGACAGAAGCATAAGTTTAACATATCAAATCGGCGAAATGAACCGTGAGATTGCTAAAAGCTATGGAATGGAACTAGAGGAGTTCATCAAAAGTGAAAACAGAACTCAAATGGTCTTTGACTATTTAAGTAAAAAAGAAAATCGTACCGAATTTGAAGAAAAAATCTACCGTGTATTGAGAATGCAAAGCCAAAAACTCGGCGGGGATTTGAGTAAGGTTAAAAACCACGGTACCGGCAGTATTGAAGACAGTTATCTACATCAAATATTTAAAGATAAAGAAGTTGATATTCTCAACCTTACAACTGAAGATATTGCAGTCGTAAAAAATCAAATTATTAAAGATTTAAGTGAATGCAAAACTCCGGAAGAAAAAACTGCCGTTATTGCGAAAATCTTAAATTCAACCAGAACAGATTTTGAATCAGATTTAATTCACGGCATTTTAGCCGGACTGGAAAAAGACGGCATAATTGATGCTGACATTCATTTGAATGCAAATCATCAATGCGGTCAGACCGCACACATGGCTGTATTACATTCCACAAAAGCCGGCACAAAAAATCAAATTGCTTACGCAAAGTATGTAGCAAAGCAAGCTACTGCTGAAAATGGTGAATTTTCTGATAAACAAGCTGCCGGATATACTAAAAACATCATTCCGGACTATGAAGTTGAAGCTCAGGCGCCTTCTACAAACACTATGACCGACACCGGTCTGCAAGCTGTATATGATGTTTTACCGGAAACTTATTCCAAATTAGACGAATCTGCGGCAAAAGAAGCTTATGAATACGCAATGACATCCGAAAATATCTCTGCGGATCAAAAAGCGATTATGGCAAGAGATACAATTGATATGTTCGGCGATAACAAAGATATGCAAGAATTCTTTGAAAGCATTGCAAATAAAAATAATGTCGACTACAACTCTGTTCCACCTAAAGCTGAAAGAGCAAAAACAGAAAAAGCAGCGGATAAAGCAGAAGAAAATGTTACTAATACAAATTATACCGAGCAGGAATTAACAGAAATTCTTAACAGCTCCGCGCAACCGCAAAATTTCTTCATGACCGCACTCAACGGTGCAAGAGAAACCCTTGAAATAATCTTAGGAAAAACTCCTGACACAAACGCAGTCAAATCTGAAGTTCAAAAGATTGATTCAATCAACACCGCAATAAGTGAACTTAAATCAGGTGCTAAGCTTACAGACGTTTTCAAAGGCAGCACGTTGAGCGTTCAAAAAGATCTGGTCGGATTGATTTGTTCATACGGCAAAATCGCTATCGGACAATTAATCGACGCTTTTGGCGGTGAAACTATCTACAAAATGGCAAAAAATAAAAATCATAAAGAGTTAATCAAAAAAGAAATTGAAAGAATTGCCCTTAGCGATTCAACCCAGAGAGTTGCACTGGCAGAAATCAAAAAGCAGGAAGCTAAACAAGGGTTTATGTCCAGAGCATAATAAAACAACAACAAAGAAAAGGAGGTTTTTACAACCTCCACATCACACTAAACACTATTGTTAGGAATTATTTTTTACAACTCTATTTATTTGTTGCATCACCGAAGAGCCATGCTGCCGCGATTGAAAGCCCGACCGCAAGTGTTGTTATAGGATTCTTAGCTGCGGCTTTAAGGATTTTGCCTGTATTAGGAACTATGTAACGTGCTGCCGTTGCACCTGTTAAGACTGCCGCGCCCAGAGCAGCTTTGCATTGAATATTGTCAGAGCGGCTCATCTGATTGCCTGTAATTTCTTCAATTGTTTCTTCCGCACTGCCTTTTGCAAATGCCCCGAATGTCATATAGTGAATATATTTTTGTAAAAACATATTTCTACTGTTAGAACGTATTTCATCTTTCAGCCCGACACCGGTTCTTTGCTTGTAATGTTCCATTGCCCTTGCGGTTAATTCTTTATCTGTTAATCCTGCATATTGCGGATACAGGTTCTTTATTGCTTTTTTATATGCTTCAAAGAATTCAGGGATTTGTGATTGTTCATCCATAACGACTTTTTCTCTTAATGCATCCGCAGCATTTTGCGCTCTTTCAAGCGGAGCATTCAGCCTCAAATCATTTGAACGTCCTTTTTCTGTATATTTAACATTTCTGTCATACATATAATCTGTCCATCTATCCATTTGTTGATAAAACATTTCCGGATTATATGCATAAGCCCCGCCGGCCAGTCCGTATCCGCCGCCGACAGAATAATCAGAGGTCAAATCTATATCACTTCCATAGTAAAGACTTCCGTTCATACTCATCGGATCATAACCCACAGAAGAACTTAACGGCAAATTAGGTGCAGTTGATGCGCAATAACTTGCGGTTGCGTAATATGGCTGACTTATACGACTAGGGCCATAAGATTCTGGACACATAACCTAACCTCCAAATTGATTTTAACCTACCTTACTTATATAAAGTTTTTTGCGTAACAGAAATTGCGTTATTATTTTAAAATTGTAAACTTTTGTAACGCAAATCAATAAAAGGTGGTAAAATTCACGTTTCAGGAACATTACTCTTACGGTCGAATAATTTGCAATATAAGTGTTTTTTTATTATCATATTGTTATCATGCGTGTAGTTTTGGAAAAGTTACAAACCGCTTCAAACCGGTTAAAAGACATAAAATTGCTGGACAGATTTATTCTTTCGCAAGTTTTGGAAGTCTTTATTATGGGTGTGTGTATTTTCACATCAATAATTTTTGCTTCTGACACGTTTATAACGCTTATCAAACAGATTGCCGAATTCGGGATTCCGTTTTCCGTTGCATTCAGAATAGTCATTCTGAATTTGCCTTCAATTATTGTAATGACGATACCGCTGGGAGTTTTAATGGCAACGGTTATGACCCTCAATAAATTGAGTTTATCCTCGGAAATTACGGTCTTGCGCTCCTGCGGCATAGGACTGAACAGAATCGCTAAACCAATTTTTATTTTTGCAATTGCGATGTCGGTATGCTGTTTTGTCGTCAATGAAAGCATTGTTCCTGTTATGTCAAAACAGGCAAAAGACCTTGCTTTATGGTCATTCAGCCAGAAAAACATTCCGGAAGGCAAGGAAAATTTCGTTTTCAAAGAATTAAACGATAATAACGGACTGAAAAGACTTTTTTATGTAGGGAATTGTAAACACAAAGTTCTTCACGATGTAACGGTTCTTGACTCGTCTAAAGAAGGAACAATCCAAATTCTTCAGGCAGTTGAAGGCAACACAAGCGCCGAAGGCTGGAACTTCTTTAAAGGCGCAATTTATACCGTATCAAATGACGGCAAAATTCTTAACACCTCACTTTTTGACAAATTTAATATCAAATTTGCAGTGAACCTTTCCAAAGAGTTAAATAAAAACGTTGCAAGGGAAATGAACTTTGGCGAACTCATCAAATACATAGCCAAACAGGATTTTGGCGATAACAAAAAGATGAAAAATTCACTTTATATTGAATTGTATGATAAAATTGCCCTTCCGTTGACAACGGTTGCGCTGGTTTTGATTGGAGTACCGCTCTCTATTACACCGCCAAGGGTAAGATATAACCGCGGATTTTTATTCAGCATCCTTATTATTTTCACGTACTACCTAATTCGTGCACTATCCATATCATTCGGGAAAAGCGGCGTACTTTCACCGTTTCTGGCAGCGTGGATGCCAAATATTATCCTGATGATTTTAGGCTCGATTATGTACTACAAGAAAGTTTATACGATAAACTAATATGAACGAAACAGAAAAAGACAAAAATATCTTTTCAGCAGATTATAGATTTGGCGCCCGCCTGAACGGCTACGATGTGAACATGATAAACGAAATCGCAGAGCCGGCAGACGATGACGTGGTAAAACTCGGGGTTGAGATTAACAAACGCGAAAACGCAATTGAAGAACTTCGCACAAAAATTGCCGCTACCGAGAGATTAGGGAAACTTCCGGAAGTAATAAATTTAAAAATTAAAGAAAAAGAGCTTGAGCGCGAAATTTCAGAATTAAAAACGATTTTCGCGCAGAAAAAATCTCTTTCCAAACCTGCGCTCAAACATAAATTGAAAAAGCGCACCGACATGCCTGTAATCCGCGCAATTCAACGATTTATTTCAAGAAAAATTCTGGCGAAACTCTCAAAGAAATTCAATTCAATAATGATGCTTAGCGACTCTTTAGAAATGCTTTCCGGTATTAACAGAAGCGTTGATGAACTTATAGAGATGAAAATTCCGTACGGTGAAAATCTTGAAAACTATCAAAAATTAACTTCATATTTATATAAAGCAAACAAAATTCACTCACAGATTTTAAAGAAAATGAATAAATAAAAGCTCTGCTTTTACGGCAGAGCTTTTTATTTTTAGCGTTTGATGCATCGGACACTCATATTTTGAGTCCGTGCGCGGTCACTATTGGCATATCCTGATTCAAGCCAGAAATACCACGCCTTAGTTGATGAGATTACACTTGATGTCCAGTAAAGTGCATCGAGAACCGTTTCAGAGCCGTCACCTATTAGAAAAGTATTTACAAATATAGAAGCCATTTCCTCTTTATTCGGGAGCCTGTATTCAGAATCCATATTTGTACAGGCAGCACCGGCCTCATCCTGCGGATACTGAGCAGAAAGACTTCTCATCATCGGATACGGCGACACAATCACGGAATCCGTCGGATAAAATATAGAAAGGTATCCCATATCTTTACCTATAGTATTCGGGCCTTTTGAACCATTTAGGTCATAAACCAGATTTGCACAAAGTTTAGTCTGGAAATATGTTACACGAGTTTCATCAAGAGCCGGAACACATTTGCCATTATAGAATATAAGAATACTTTCTCCGTTTACAGTTTCAAACGCAGCGGCATCCGAATCCTCCTGTGAGTATGAATAAGATTCTCCGCCTTCACCGATTGCCGACATATTGACAATTCTTGAATTAAGTTCAGACATTTTAGTCGGAATTGAAGCGGTGCTGCCGTTGAGTTTTACGAATTTAGAAGCAATACCGCAATCCTCAAGGTGATCGTGATCACAGATATTATTAATTTTTAAAACTTTAGACAGACCTGCAGTGACAAAGGTTTCAGCTGTAGCATAGCCGTTAACACTCCCCATAAGCGGAATTGCCTGTGACATTCTTGCATATAAAGCTTTCCGCTGCGTATTCCATGTTCGCTCGTTGATGTTGCCGGTAAGGCTTGGTAAGGTTATCGCCGCGACCACACCGATTATCGTAAGGGATAATAATATCTCCGCCATTGTGAACGCTATTCGTCGTCCGTGAGCCCGTAAACCCTTTATGGCTCTCGACTCAGTAGGTGTCATTCCGAACTGCGCGAGCGAGCGGAGTGCGGAGTGCTGATAGCACGTAGGCACGTTTTCCGCGAGTCGAGCAAGACCGTTTCGGAATCTGTCCGGCGTTACCGGTATAATGCAACGTTTGATAGATCCTGAATCACGCTCGCTTCGCTCGCTGTTCAGGATGACATTGGGGTCTAAGACACGGGATTTACCGGTTGAGCGGCTCCCCCCCCCCCCTGCATTTGTTAATACATTTCTGCGGTTTTTCATTTTTCCATCCTTTCTTTTGTTCCGTTGGGCTGGAAAGCACAAACTACTGGAATAAGGCAATAGGTCATTAAGGCATTAAGGCAATATGACCTTTATATTATTTTCTTCCAATTCGGTCATATTCCTTATTAACTCTTTAACCTATTAACTTTTTAACTTTTCTCGTCCTTTCGGTCATTACGACTTATTGCCCTATTGCCTTATTTACTTATTGCCTTATTCATTATGTACGATTTTACGACTTTCGTCAAGCTATTTATTCTTGAGATTGATATTATTCATATCGCAAAATGAAGTCAAAACCTTTTCCGCTCTTGAGTGTTCACGGAATAAATGGTTATTCTGGGTTTTACGTATTGATTTAATACATCTTTCATACATTACAGCCGCCATTTTTAAAAATTCTCGTTGTTTAGGCGATTTTTTCAAACCTGCATCCTGATACAATTTACCGTACAGCAGGTAAAGCCGCGCTGTCATATCGTGCAGTTCATATTGTTGCGAGATTTGCAGGGCATTATCAAGATAAATCCGTGCAGTTTCAAAATCCTCTTTAATTATATAAGCTTTTGTAAGCACCATTTTCAGACAGATATTGAAGAAATAATTTTGAATTTTAGGGTTTTGTGCGACTTCAAGGGCTTTAGAAGCAATCTCTACAGCTTTATCCGGCCCCTCAATATTCATAACCGCATCTGAAATTAAATACCAGCAGAGGAGCGCCCCGAGTGCAATTTTTTCGTTGGAAAAGTGTTCAAGCTGCTCATTATAAATCTCCAGCCCCTTCGGCGTCTGGTCGTTATCAACAAGCACCTTACCAAGAAGAGTTTTCATAATATTTTTTGTAAAGGTGTCAAAATTGTTATTTGCAAACGCAACGATTTCAAAGAGATCCTCCTGGATATGCTCATATTCGTGGTTCAGAAAGCGGTTTATCATATTAATAAAATTCCAACGCAGAATATTTTCATTACTCATTGAAAATTCTGTACATGCCTCCATGATTTCCTGCAAATGTTTGTTCGACGCCGCGTAATCGCCGGAGATAGTACTTGCAAATGCAAAGGCCAGATGACATTTAATAATAAAGTTTGTATCTTTAACCTGCCCGCGCTCAATTATATTAAATAATAATGTCGTAATTTCAAAGGCTTTGCTATTACCTTGAAAAATATAAGCGTTAGCAAGAATTAAATAAGTTCTGAGCCAGGTGTTATAAAGCAGATCGTAAGAAATATCTTTTCTGCGGTAGACACCGTTAAGGTATTTATTAAACACCGGCATTATATCATTTTGAATAAGATTAACAACTTCCGCGCAGTCACCTATATTTAAAAGCGCATCAAGTTTAGACGCTTTGACCATAGCAATTTCAAGTTCTTTTGCAGGATTAATTTTTTCAAGAACTCTGTCAACGCTCTCAACAACCCCGTAATAATTACCTGCTCTCTGGCACGAACATGTTAAATAACCAAGAAGTTCAATTTCTTTAATACTGTTACCTATTCCCTGAGCGTTTGAAATCGCATCAGGCAGAAATTCTATTGCATCATCCGGTTTATACTGGGTTAAGAGTTTTCCGAGCCGCTCTGCAATATTAAAACGGACTTTCAATGTTTCTCTGTCATCAAACTCATTGATCAGCGCAAGACACTGCTTTTGAGAAATAATATACAAATTAACATCCCCGATATAACTACAGAGATTAACATTATGTGTCCAAACATTCAGTGCTTCTTTTTTATTCTGAAGATTTTGCAGAATTATCGCAAGAGTAGTGTTAGAACTCAGCGTAAAAATTTTCAAAATTGAATATAATTTTTTGTTAATCTCAACAAAATTAGGTTCATTTTTCGCGACATGCAAAACTACTTCCCATAGAAGCGAATTTTTAAATTCACAGAAAAACTCATTAATTTCCGAGATAAACCCCTTACCAATCAAGAATTTTGCGGTATTATTGAAGGTATCATCATTTAGTTCAAAAACTTCTTTTATAAGATTAGTATTAATTTTTTTACCGAGAATTGATGCGCATATCAAAATATTAAACGCAAGCGGAGTTCTGATTTTTAAGATTTCCAACCTTTTTTTAATCAAGTCCGTGATATTATCAGGAAGTTTGAAATCCAGTTCATACTGAATACAATCCTGCTTATATGCAATTCCCTGTTCAATAAATGCAGGACTGCCTTTTGATTTTTTGTAAAGTTCTTTTTTCTCAACATCCGGCAGAATTTTATTAATTCCGGGTGTCATTTTAAAAATACTGACAGCTTCAACAGGTGTAAGCGGAGATAACTCAAGGTTAAAATAAATATCTCCGTACTTTTCTTCTTCAAGGAAAAAATACGCCTGCGCCGGACGCGGCTCAGAATATGTCATAAGAATTTTGGTGTGTTCAAAAATACCATCAATCTTTATAAAATTATTAAAATATTCGTAAGAAAGTGCGTCAATAAAATCAAAATTATTAATAACAAACAGAACCTTATGCGCTCTAAAAATATGCGCAAAAACTTTTGTCACCAGATTAAAAGTTCGCGATTTATTTGTAAGAATATCTTCAAAATTCCCAGTCAAATACGGATATAACAGGTTTATAAGCATTACGATTTCGTCATTAGCGAATTCTGCAAATTCATTTTTAAAGAACTTAAATGCGTCTTTTTGAAACTGAACATTATTAATACAAAAATTCGGCAGTCCGAAAAGCGAAATCAAAATTTCCTGAATTAATCCGCCCGGCGTCAATTGTGAAAGCGGTGAACAGGTTCCCTTCAAGACAGTATAAGTTGTACCGCCAAGCCTGTCAATAACTTTATTCAGTACAAAATCTTTTCCCATGCCCTTTGGAGCGTGAAGTGAGATAATAGATTTTTCGTTTTCAACAATAGCATTATATATCAGCCCTGCTATCTCATGCTGTGTAGGTTTAATCTTTGCAAATTTTGACGGCTGTGTTTCTCCGGCAGGCTCTTTAATTTGTTTAACCGGTTCTTTTAAAACTTCTTTATCCTGAACAAGTGAGGCATGGCATTTTCTGCAAACGCTTGCCGTAGGTAAATTAACTGTACGGCACTGAGGGCAAAGCCGGAGAATTTCTGTATTACATTTCTTACAACGAAGAGTATTAACCGGGTTGACTGTCTTACACTTATAACAAACCAAACCTATTCTTGCTTTACACTCGGGACAGATAATTGATTCATCAGGAACTTCTTTTTTACAAACTGGACACTTCATGCTTTATCCTAAATTAAGATTTTCCTTCACTTTAGCCATTAATTTAAACAATTTTTTTGAAACTTCAGATTGGGAAATACCAAGTTTAAGAGCAATTTCATTCTGGGTCAGCCCGTCTTCATAACGCAGTTTGAAAAGAGTTAAGTATTGTTTGTCCGGTTCTTTCTTTTCTATTTCATTTAAAATACGTGTAATATTTTTTAAGATTTCTCTTTTAATAAAAGCATCTTCCGGATTATCTTCCAGTTGAACATTTTTGAAAATAATTCTGGTATTTAAATACTCCGGATTATACGTATCAAGGATGGAATCAATAGACACTGAAGGTGTTGCCTGATATCCTTGAGAGGTACGTCTTAACCGTCCTGAGTCCTTTAAAACATTAATCATAGAACTCGTTACAATCCTTTTCAAATAAAGCTCTATGGTAGAGTCAGAAGAAACAGCACTCAATAATGACAATGCATTTTTATATGTTTCATTAAAAAAATCATCATATAAATCTTCATTATTTTGAAATTTTCTATTATTTTTTATGCACTTTTCAATTAATAATTTTTTTTCCGGTGTTAAAGTTTCCACGCTTAGCTCCCTCTAAAAGCATTAATCTGCTGTCTACTGCGTTTATTATAGCACAAGATTAAAAAATTATAAATATATAGTTATAAATAGTTGTTCGTCAGCCGTTTCAAGGCTATTTACAGGGGGTTTCAGAAGATTAAGTGTATTCTTAACAGATTGTAACACTAAATCATCTACGACCTGCGTTCCACAGCCTTCTGCAATTTCTGCGCTGTATTTTTTACCGCTGTCTTTTAACTCAATCATAACTTTTACTTTATCAAACACAGTGTTTTCGCTAATCAAAAGTAAATCGCTGGAGAGATTTAGTTTTAACGTACTGCCGAGTGTTTGCAAATAAGTGTTAAAATCATCATTATATGTCAAATACTCCGGTACATCCCATACAATTTTACTTACAGAGAGGTAAGTATTAGGCTGTGAGAAATCCTTTTTAATTTTTTGTATAGTCAAAGGCTCAGGAGCCGCAGCTTCAGCCGGTTGAGCCGGGGTCTGTGCACCGGCAGTTTTTACGGCGGCAGCCGGAGTTTTTGCTGCAGGCGCTTTTGTTTTATCTTCTGCTTTTTTAACCGGTGCTGCAGCTGGAGTTACATTCCCTTTAACAGGAATATCAGCAGTCAAAGTATCTTTGACAGGGGCAGGTGATGTCGTATTCAAATCAATATCAGAGCTGCCAGTACCGATTTTATCAACATCAACTGTTGTGCCGGCTGATTTACCGTGAGATAAGAAATACCATGCACCGGCGCCGGCAAGTCCTAGAACCGTCACTAATGCCGCAACCGGAATCAGGATCTTTTTAGAATTTCCCTGAGATTTGGAATCGACTGCAAACGCAAAATTGGAAAGATCCTCATCACCTTCAATATCTTCAATTGTCGGAGTAGTATCCTCAATAACGGCCTCCGGATCTTCATCTAAGTCTGCTGCGAGCATCTCCAATTCTTCGGCAGAAGCGGCAGTTGTTTTTTTCGTTTCTTTTTGAGCATGCTCATCCTCATCGTCAGAGTCTGCAAAATGGAATGCCCCTTGAGGTTCTTCTGAAGCGCTCAAATCATTTTCCATTGAGAGGAGTTCTTCCAGACTCAAATTATCAGCATCGGAAGAGTTATCCATTCCCATCAAAAGGTCAATATCGGAAGAATGTCCTTTATCCTCCTCACCTGTCTTGTTATCTTCAGCAGCTGCACTTTGAGCAATAGCATTCTCGACATCCTCATCCGTAACAGTTTCCACCGGTTCAAACTCCTGCGGAGATGAAACATCTTCTACAACCGGTTCAGAAGTTTGCGGTTCATCTCCGGTATCAAATATAATATTATCCAGTTCATCAGCAGAAAGTGTTTCTTCCGAAGCCGGTTCTTCCGTTGTTTGAACATCTTCAACATCTTTCACATCCATAATGCCTTCTGATAAACCGATTACGGTATCGCTATCCAGATTTACAGTATCCAAATCCAGCGCCTGCGCTACATCAAATTCTTTCGGCTCCTCTTTTTCTTGTGCGGAATCTGTAATAATATCTTCCGTGACATTTTCCGGAGTTTCAAGAGTAATCTCTTCAATAGGTTCCAATTCAATATTTTCTGTTTCGAGATTTTCACCCGCCGGCTCTTCAAGCTGTAATTCCAAATCCTCACTACTCAGTGTTTCTGTTAAATTTTCAGAATTCTGATTAATATCCTCATCAGTTATGGTCGTTTCATCGTGTTCTTCAACGACTTCCGGCCCGGCATTGACCTCAGGTGCGGTATCAACAGCAGGAAGTTCAATATTCTCTTCATCAATAACCGGCTCAACAGTAAGTGCGTCCAGGTCGAGGGGTTCAACCGAAGGCTCATTGTTTTCAGCAATATTTTCAGAAACAACAATCTCTTCTTGAGCTTCTTCTACCACCGGGGATTCGGTTTCTTCAACCACAGGCGAAATTTCTTCAATATTTTGAACGTTTTCCGGCTCTGCGGTTACTCCGGTCGTTTTTTCAGCGGGTTCAACTGTTTCCGGCTCATCGTCTGATAAAAGCTCATCCGGAATATCAAATTCATCACCGGCATCAAAAGCGTCAAATTCATCAAGGACGCTTGTATTGTCCTCTTCTGAAACGGCTTCTTCACTGTGCTCTTCTATTACTTCTTGCGCAGAATTTTCCTCCGGCACTGCCAGTTCTTCAATATCATCAAAGACCTCTGCTTCGATTTCTTCTTCAGCCGGTTCAGCTTCCGGGATTTCATCATGTACAATTTCATCATGTACAATTTCATCATGTACAATTTCATCATGTACAGCTTTTGTGAGCGGTAAATCTTCCTCATCAACAACAGTTTTCTCTTCTGCAGATACGTCTTCAACAGCTTCTTCCGGCACTGCATCATCAATGAATAAGCCCTTAGGCTGCGTGGTTTCAGCCCCAAAGAGTTCCGTCAAGTCGTCACTTTTATCATCAAACTGTGCAAATTCATCGGTAGCAACCAGAGTTCTAAGATATTTAGAAAAATCATTATTTTCAACATCTAAATTTTTGAACTCCTGAAGCGCCATGTAAGACAGCCTCTCAAAGTTTTCAAATTCGACAAGCTTTTCTCTGGCAATGACGCTGTTTTTAAGATAATCAATGAGCTTTTCAAGCTTTGTATCATCAATATCGTGATCCATATAAAGCATAATAAGCTTTTCAATAGCCAGATCGGCACTTTCGGTGATTACATACTGCTGCTTCATAGCAAGCGAATTAATTAATTCCGCTAATTTTGAAGGAGGCGTAAGGATTGATTTATTAACAAAATAGTATTCATCATTTTGATTTTGCTTATTAATTTTTGCAGGTTCGACAAATCCGAGGAGAGTACCGTTTGTCAAATCGTCATCGAGCTTCATTATAAGGTAAATGTCAGGAATAAGTTTATTTTCAAAATGTTTTTTAGGAATAAATATTTCATTTTCATTAAAAACAGCTCTAACATCAATATAAAGATTAGGGAGCTGAATATCCGCGATCTCGAAGTCAACAAGCATTTTGGAGCTTGAATGCATATTAACGATTTCACCGCGCAGCAAACCTTTGTCTTTCAAATATTGCATAACAGCATTAGCGGCAAGTGCATTATAATAAGCCTTTGTTTTAAGCAAATTGTCTGCTATTGTTCTTATGGAGTTCCGTGCTTGCTCCAAAACTTCTTTTTCGGTTAATGTAATATCCTGATTGTCATTAATTAATAAATTTTCCATTTTTATCAATCCTCTCCTCTAAAACCTTAGACGGAATATTATTATAAAATATTCCAAAAAATTTGTAAAGTTTTGTAACAATTTTTATATAGAAAATTCGGGCACACTAGCAAAAATTTCCTTTAAGGGTTTTATTATGGTATAATACCCGAGGAAGACTCGCTTGTGAGTCTTTCGAGCGGCAGATTAGACAGCACAGTCGCGGGTTGGTCTGCGAAAGCAGGACAGGCAGGCGATGGAGCACGGCTTTAATGAGGTGTACTCGGAGGTTAGTATGATTGAACAGGTTTCTGCTTATTCGTTCGGGCGTCACAATGCGCACACGACGCTCTTTTCACGACAGCATCAGGCGTATGAATACCATGCTCTGGAGCCTTTAACTCCGGATGAGATAAAAAAGGAGAAAGAGCACACCGCATTATTTATGACTCTTGGCGGTATCGCCATTGCAACCGGACTTTTTGCACTTTTAGGGAAATTACATGCTAAAGGAACGCTTTCTGAAATTAAAAATCCGGACACTCTCGCCGAACATACAAAATCCTATGTGCACAAAATCGGAAAAAGCGCACACTCACTCGGAACTACAATTAAGGGCTGGTTTAGCAAATAGTTGTTTCGTCTGAAAAACCGGTAAGCTGATTAAGAATTTCTTCAATACTATATTTTTGTTTGTTAATTATAAAATTTTTGTTTGTTTTTGCTCTGACATAATCAAGATTATTCCCGTCAAGGAAATCTTCACTGTAGGGTTTTAGCATAATTCCGGGGATGACAATATAATCGGCATCAATATCTTTGACGGCGGCGATTAAATCATCAGAAGTAATCAAGCCGGCTACGGTAATATTTTCACCCCAGTAATTTGATTTAACAGGGTTTACCGTAACGCTGAGGTTTTCAACTTTGTTCAACTCTGCCGAGATTTCCTGAAATGCATCTTTTGCGGCGTATGAAGTTGCAAACGCAATCTTGAGAGGGTTTGAGATTTTATCCGGTAATTTATAAGCCTTAAAATTTTCTAGCAGATAGCGGATTGAACCGACCCCGTCATCAAGCTGACCGAAGTCGCCATAATATTTTTTATCCGGAATTTCCATGCCGGCAAGAAGAAAAAATTCATCGGAGCAGCAAACTCTTTTATATTTTGAAGCGATTTCGATTGTTTCTTTTGCGACACGGGCATCAACCTGAACAAGCTTCTCCTGCCGGAACTGCGTCACGCCGACAGGAACTATTGCAACAGAAAGAACCGTATTTTTTAGCGTTGATAAATCTTTTAATGTACGTTCAAGTTCTGCGCCGTCATTCCACCCGGGGCACAGGACTATCTGGGCATGGAACGGGATTTTATTTTTACGGAACCATTTAAGATTATCCATAATTTTTCCTGCATTAGGGTTTCTGAGCATCTTAACGCGAAGTTCGGGATTGGTTGTGTGAACAGAAACATAAAAAGGCCCCAGATGCATCCGCGCAATACGTTCTTTGTCTTTTTCCGTAAAATTTGTCAGCGTAATATACGTTCCCTGCAAATAAGAAAGCCTGTAATCATCATCTTTAATATAGAGCGTGTCACGCAAACCTTTTGGCTGCTGGTCAACGAAACAAAAAATGCATTTATTAAGGCAGGGTTTAATCCTGTCAAAAACCGCGCTTTCAAAGATTATTCCAAGTTCTTCGTCATAATCTTTTTCAAGTTCAATAACTTCAACCTCATCTGTACCGGCCTTTTGAACCTCAAGCGTCAGAAAATCCGATTTACACAAAAAATTATAATCAATCATATCCGCCATAGGGGTTTCGTCGATTGATAAAATTATATCTCCCTTTGAGATTTCAAGTTCTTCGGCGATTGAGCCTTTTATGACATCACTGACTATTGCGGGCATTATCTTTCTCCAGAGCTTCTACAGCGGTAATAAGGTTGGAATATTCGCAGGCAATATTATCCAGCACAACCTGATAGTAAAATCCGCCGGAATCGCGGCGTTCAGATGCCTGATTTTTAAACTTCATTGCAAGAGATTTTATGATAAAAAAGAGGCGTTTTTTCTCTTCCTTATTCAGATAATCCGCCATTATCAGTTTAAGTCTTGCCAGAAGAAAAAACTGCGACGGATTTTGGCTCATATCCTCTAAGAGCAACCGTGCAAATTCTTCTTTGCCTTTTTTAGTAATATTGTAATAAATAGAAAGTTTTCCTCCGTCAGACATAATCTTGCCGGATTTTATACATTCCTTTTCTTCAAGCCTGCGCAGAGCAGGGTTTATCGCGCCAAAACTGGGCGTTATAAACGCAGCAAAAACAGCCTCGATGTGTTTTTTTATTGAATACATCGTGTAACTCTTCTGCATAAGAGAATGTAATATAAGAATTTCTATCATACCTCAAGCGCCTTTTGTCTTTTTAAGCAATCATCAAGGGTTGAAATCATTGCTTTCTGGTATTGCGCACAAAGTTCAGGGGTTTTGCCCTCAAAACGAAGTGTGAAAACAGGCTCAGTATTGCTCTGACGAATAAGCGCAAACCCGCCGTCAAAAACTACTCTCATACCGTCAAGTGTCACAATATCTTTGATTTCATCCCCAAAAAGCTCAGGATTTTTGTTGACGATTTCTTTGAATTCTGCCAGCACTGATTTTTTAAGATTGTTAGGGCAAGGATAGCGGACTTCATCCGAGGTACAAACTTCATCAAACGGAGTCAGCATAGATTGAATTTTAAACTGCGGATTTAATTTTTTGTGTTCCGCGATAATTTCAATAATTCTGCAACCGGCATAAACCGCATCATCATAGCCGAAATATGAATCTTTAAAGAAAGTATGCCCGCTCATCTCTCCTGCCAGAAGCGCACCGGAGGCCTTCATTTCCGATTTAATGTAGCCATGACCGGTTTTGCACATAATTGAGCGTCCGCCAAGTTTATTAATCGTATCAAAAAGCACCTGCGAGCATTTAACTTCCGAAACTACGCAAGGAACAATAGAATTATTTTCACACTTTAATTTTTTAATCATATCCTGCGCATAGATTAAAAGGAGTTTGTCACCTGTCAGAGCTTTACCTTCCGGCGTAACAACGCCTATTCTGTCGCTGTCGCCGTCAAATGCAATTCCAATATCAGCGCCGACCTCAAGAACTTTGACTTTCAAATCCTTTAATGTAGCCTCAACGCTCGGATTAGGGTGGTGGTTAGGGAAACGCCCGTCGGGTTCGGTATATAGTTCTACGACATCACACCCGAGTTCACGGTAAAGTTCGGGCGCGACAACTCCGCCCGTTGCATTTGCGCAGTCAGTAACAACTTTCACGCCTTCGCCGATTTTACCAAAGCGCGAAACCATATCTTTTATATAATCCGGCACAATATCATAACGGCTAACAAGCTGCGGATTACCTTTTACTTCCGTTTCAGAAAAAATCTTCATTGTTTCTTCTTTCACTTCCGCAATCTGCTTTTCATCAAGCGTCATTTTGTTAAACGTCATTTTTAAACCATTATATTCAGACGGGTTGTGGCTTGCCGTAATAATCATTGCAGAAGTAATATTTTCAAGTGCGAACTCGGAATAATACCCCAGCGGACTGGGAACAAGCCCTAAATCAATAACGCTGACACCGCAATGCGTTAATCCGTTAATCAAAGCCGCTTTTAAAGAAGGTGAATGAAGCCTTGCATCCATAGCAACAGTAACCCGCATCTGTGAGGCGTTTTTACCTGTTTTTGCCTTCAGCCAGTTCACAAATCCGATTGCCGTATTTTGAAAGAGAATTTCCGTAATATCATCCCCGTAAATTCCTCTGATATCGTTTTTGCCGAACGCGTGTGAATACCTTTCTTCATACTTTTGCATATTTCTCACCTCTTTTGATAAAATAATATCATGAAAATCAATTTTGCGGAAATTATTAACAATGAAAGATACGCGGCGTGGCTGTTTATCTTGCCTGCGCTGCTGGGAATAATTATATTTATTATAATCCCTGTTTTTTGTTCTTTCGGGTTAAGTTTTGCGGATTGGGATCTGCTGAACGAAATCAAGTTTGCAGGACTTGCCAATTACAAAGAAATTTTCACGGATAAAGTTTTCTATCAAATTTTAGGCAATACTTTTGTTTTTGCAATAGCGACATCGGTTTTCGGGGTAATAATTCCGCTGGTTCTTGCATACATTTTGCAGCAAAAAATCCGCGGCGCAGAATTTTTTAAAGTCGCGTATTTTCTGCCGTTTGTAACCCCGATGATAGTTGTCGGAGTAGTATGGGAATGGATTTTTGACCCGAATATCGGGTTTTTAAATAATGTTCTGCATCAGCATTTAAACTGGCTGTATGACTCGCATCTGGCGCTTCCGGCATTGATTTTTGTAAATGTATGGAAACTCACCGGCTACAATATGGTAATATTTCTTTCTGCCTTCGGAACCATTCCGCAGTCAATATTTGAGGCCGTGAAAATTGACGGTGCAAACGAGTGGCAGACTTTTAAAAATGTAACAGTTCCAATGCTCTCACCGACAATATTTTTTGTTGTGATAATTACTGCGATAAGCTCATTTCAGGTTTTTGACCTTATTTACCTAATGACGGAAGGCGGCCCTCAAAACAGCACAAATGTTCTTGTATATGCAATTTATAAAAACGCGTTTGAGTATTTCAATGTCGGCAAATCCTGCGCACTGGCCTATGTTTTGTTCGTAATAATTTTAATTCTTACGCTGGCGCAGTGGCATTTCAGGAAAAAACTTGTTTACAACGAAGTCGACTGAAACAATTCTGCCGCCTGTATATAAAAATTTTATAAGGATTTTCAGTTATCGTTTTGTGAATGGTATAATTTAAAATATAGAGATTAAAAAGGAGAGAAAATTTATGTGTGGGATAGTCGGATATATTGGTGAAAAATCAGCAGCAGATATTTTAATCGACGGATTAAAACAGCTTGAATACCGCGGTTATGACTCCTCCGGCGTTGCGCTTATGGAAAAAGATAAAATTGATATTTATAAGGCTGAAGGAAAACTTCAAAACCTTAACGATTTACTTTTTATCAACCGCGACAAAATTATTTCATCAACGCTCGGTATCGGTCACATCCGCTGGGCAACCCACGGGGCAGCAACTGTTGTCAACGCTCACCCGCACACCTGCAACTGCGGCGGAATTGCAATTGTTCATAACGGTATCATTGAAAACTTTAAAGAATTAAAAGTGCGTCTTGAAGCTCAAGGCTGCGTTTTCCGCTCACAAACCGACACTGAAACAGTTGCCCACCTTATCGGTCAAAAATACGCCGTCTGCAAAGACCTTACAGAAGCCGTAAGACTTGCAGCAAATGAAATTGAAGGCGCGTTTGCACTGTGCGTAATACACAAAAATTACCCTGACAAAATAGTTGCAACCAAACGTAATGCTCCGTTACTTGTCGGTATTGGAGAAGGTGAATACTTTGTTGCATCTGATGTTCCGGCCATTATCAAGTACACTAAAAAAGCCGTATACCTTAAAGATAACCAAATCGCAACAATAACACGCGAAGATATGCAGATTATCGACACCGATAACAATCCTATCAATTACATAACAGAAGTTCTTCCGTGGGAACCTGTAGCGCTCAGCAAAATGGGCTATAAGCACTTTATGCTCAAAGAAATCCACGAACAGCCCAGCGTTGTAAGGAATATTCTGGCCGGAAAACTTCACTCAATAGACAGCGAAATCCAGCTTGATGAGGTTAAGTTAAACAAAGAAACCCTCAAAAATCTCACCCGTATTCAGATTATTGCCTGCGGAACCTCGCTTCACGCGGCAATGGTCGGCAAATATATTATTGAAAGCTTCTGCGATATAGCAGTCGATGTTGAAGCGTCAAGCGAATACATTTACAGAAAAACCGTAACGAACACCAACACTCTTGTAATCGGGGTGTCACAATCCGGTGAAACCGCAGACACCCTGACAGCTATTAAACAGGCAAAAGCAAAAGGTTCGCATATCCTAATCATAACGAACCGGCCGGATTCTGCAATGGCTCGAGAAGCTGACAGCCTGATTTCCGTTAACGCCGGCATAGAAGTTTCTGTAGCCGCAACAAAATCCTATATGGCGCAGCTCCTTTCCTTCTACCTTCTGGCACTTAAAATGGCAGAAGTTAAAGGCTCTATGGAAGAAACACTCCTCAAAACGCTCAAAAGCGAACTTATGGTTTTACCGCAAAAACTTGAACAAATTCTTGTTCATAAAGAAGCTATTCAGGAATGCGCTAAACACTATGCCAACACAAAAGATTTTATCTTTATCGCCCGCGGTGTAAATTACCCGACCGCACTTGAAGGCGCACTGAAACTCAAAGAAATCAGCTATATTAACGCAACCGGCTATCCGGCCGGAGAGCTTAAACACGGGCCTATTGCTATGCTTGATGAAAGCATGCCGGTTCTTGCAATCCTTATGAAAGGACTTGTTTACGACAAAATTCTTTCAAACAGCGAAGAATCAAAAGCACGCAACGCCAGAATGATTGCCCTGACAAACTCAACAGATGAAAAGCTTAATGACCTATTTGATTTTGTAATCCGAGTTCCGGAAGTTCAGGAATACCTTTCACCGCTAATTGCGATTGTGCCGCTCCAGCTCCTGGCATATTACATCGCGGAATTTCTGGGTAAAGATGTTGACCAGCCAAGAAACTTGGCTAAGTCAGTTACCGTTGAGTAATAACAATTGCAAGTGATTTATCTGGAGTCAAATGATTACAACAAAAACTATAAAATTAAAAAAGCCCAACGAGTTTGACAACCTCTGGATAGAAAAACAACTATCCGACACGGGTTTTAACGTCATTCGCTGGGCTATTATTGATGTTAGCGAAACTGAACTTATACTTAGCGTTTCACACAGTGAACCCTAAATGCGCTGCTTCTGGCATGGATTAACCGGCCGCCGCTGGAGAACCCTTGAGTCCACGCTCTTGTTGAATCATATAATGTTGCAGACCAGTAATTTGTGCCGCCGGTAACCATTTCACCGTTTATTAGTCTTTGATTAACAAACATTGACGCAAGTTCATCCTGACTCGGAATTCTAAACTCCGGATCCTGTTCTTTACAAATCGACATTGCATCCTGCTGATTTGCTGTCGAAGAAGCTCTCTGTACCGGAACATGCGGTGCCACAACAACGCTATCTGTCGGATACAGAACAGACATAAAGCCGATATCTTTCCCGACAGTATTTGGCCCCTTGTTACCATTCATATCAAAAATAAAATTTGCGCAGATTTTTGGCTGAACTGCATAATTAGTTGATTCACACATAGCAGCCTGACAGTTTGGATTATAAAAAGCCAAAATACTTTCGCCGTTCTGGGTTTCAAACGCGGCAGCCTTTGTATCAAGCTGTTTATAAGGAATCCCAAACCCGCTGCCAATTACAGTATTATCAGTCATGTGCGGATTTAATTCAGACATTGTCTTAGGGGTATAAATCGTGGAACCATTCAGGGGAACTAAAGTCGGATTTATACCGCAATCTTCCAGATGCTCACTGTCACAGATATTATTAATTTTTAAGACTTTTGCAAGTCCGCTTGTGACAAAAGTTTCTGCTGCAGTGTCATTAATTGAGGCAGAACCGCCGGAACTTGTGGTTTCATACGTTCCGTAACCATTTAGCGCCGGCATCAGGGCTATAGCCTGACTAAACCGCGCATAAAGTGCTTTTCTTTGCGTGTTCCATGTTCGCTCATTTATGTTGCCGGTAAGACTTGGTAAAGTTATCGCTGCAACCACACCGATTATCGTGAGGGATAAAAGGATTTCCGCCATGGTAAATGCTGACCGTAAGCCGACCAGCCCATTATGGAACCGGCTCAGCCGGTGTCATTCCGAACTTGTTTCGGAATCTGTCCGGCGTTACCGGTAGAACGCAATGCTGGACAGATCCTGAATCAAGTTCAGGGTGACAGATACTTTTCACATTTTCGCTTTGTGCCTCTGCTCGCTCGCGGTTCAGCATGACATTGGTGTCTAAGGTGCGGGATTTACCGGTTGAGCGGCTCCCCCCCCCCCCCTGCATTAATACTTACAATTCGCTTTTTCATTTCTTCTATCCTTTCTTTGTCATAAGGCAATAGGTCATTAGGGCATTACGGCAATAGGACTATTATTTTTTTTCTTCCATTCGGTCATTACGACTCATTGCCTTATTCTCTTATTGCCTTATTGCCTCTTCTATTATTTACTATTTTTCAAATTTAGTCAAGACCTTAAAAACGGCAGTAATAATTACTGCCGTTTCCCCATATCTTCAAGTCGTTTTTGTTTGTATCCGTAAGCCGCGTAAATCGCCACACCCATCAACAGCCACAGCGGAAAGTATATTGATGAGGTTTTCAAAAATTTCATTGAATAAACCATTAATCCGCCGCACGTTAAAATCCCTAAAATCGGGAACCACGGACAGAGCGGAACTTTGAACGGACGTTCCCTCTTTGGTTCGGTTTTTCTCAAAATCAATACCGCAATACAAATTATTATAAAAGATGTAAAGGTACCGAAGTTACAAAGTTCTGCCGAGATGTTCAAATCCATAAACAACGAACCGATAATAACAATAATACCGGCAATCCAGGTCAAAACATGAGGGGTTCTGAATTTTCTGTGGATAACTCTAACCGCCTTTGGCAAAAATCTGTCACGGCTCATTGCATACAAAATTCTGGTTGTTCCCAGTTGATAAATCAACAAAACTGAAGTCAACGCACAGAGCGCACCGGTGGAAATTACTCCCGCGAACCAGTCTTTGCCGACGAATTTCATTGCCGCCGCAATCGGAGCAGAAGTATTAATGGTTTGCAAAGGAACAATTCCCGTTAATACAAGCGCTACAAAAACGTACAACACCGTACAGAAAATTAAAGTTCCCAAAATACCGATAGGTAAATCCCGCTGCGGGTTTTCTGTTTCCTCAGCACACGTTGAAATTGCATCAAAACCGATATATGCAAAGAAAATCAAAAACGCGCCCATAAAAATTCCCTCAAACCCGTTAGGAGCAAAAGGCGTCCAGTTTTCAGGCTTAACGTAAAACGCACCGACCACAATAAATGACAAAATCATAAACATATTCACGGCAACCATAATACTTGCAACTCTTGTTGACTCTTTAACACCTTTTATCAACAACAGAGTCAAAACAAGTACAATAAAAATTGCAGGGAGATTGATTGCCACTGGAATTTTATCAAATAAAAACGGCATATAATCATGCGGATTCAAACCGTTTTGATTGCACATAGTGAGAATTGTTCTGTAATCGTTTCTGAGCCAGAGTGGGAAGTTAACGACAAACGCGGGTAAAAGATGTTTAAAACCTTTGAGAAACTGAACAAAATATCCCGTCCACGCGCTTGCCACCGTAATATTTCCGATAGCATACTCCAGCATCAAAATCCAGCCGACCATCCACGCCATAAATTCACCCATTGTCGCGTAAGTATATGTATAAGCGCTTCCGGCAATAGGCATCATTGCAGCGATTTCGCTGTAACAAAGGGCAGAAAACACACACGCAATCGCTGCCAGTATCATAGAGATAATAACAGCAGGGCCTGCGCCTGCGCCTTCCAGACCGCCCTTGATTGCAGAACCGATAATCGTAAATATACCGGTTCCGACAACTGCCCCTATACCTATTATCATTAAATCAAATACATTTAATGTCTTTTTAAGTTCGGACTTTTTACTGACAGCCAGTAACTCGTCAGGGCTTTTCCTTTTTAAAATATTTTCTATTAAACCCATTTTATTTAGTTATTTCCTGCTTTTTAAGTGCTACTTTTTCGTTGTGTACTTCATTTTCATAGTTACGGTTTTTAACAAATCCGTAATAGAGGTAAATCAATGCACCAATACCAAGCCAGAGCGGGAATAACAAGCCTGAACTTGATGCAAACTGCATTTTATAAATCATCAAACCGCCGCAGCAAAGTATACCCAGAATAGGGAACAGCGGAGAGAACGGAACCTTGAACGGTCTTTCGCGATCCGGTTCTGTTTTTCTCAAAATCAATACCGCGATACAAACAACAATAAATGATGCGAATGTACCGAAGTTGGAAAGTTCAGCAGCGACATTCAAATCCAGCAGCAAGACGCCGATAATAGAAAGTGCGCAAACTGTCCATGTCAAGATATGCGGAGTTTTAAATACCGGGTGTAACTTTTGAAATCTTTTAGAGATAAAGTTATCACGGCTCATTGCGTATAATGTTCTGATAGCAGCCATCATCATAACCAGCAGTACAGAAGTTAAACCCGCAAGAGAACCAGCAGAAATTAATCCGGCAAAGAAATTTTTACCTGCCGCACCCATTGCATAAGCCATAGGGGCTTTCAGAAAGTCCGTCGGAATAGTTACACCGCTGGTCGGCTGCATACCGGTTAAAACTAATGCTACAAGCACGTATACAACTGTTGTCAGCAATAATGACCCGATAATACCAATCGGCAAATCTCTTTGAGGATTTTTACATTCTTCTGCAGCAGTTGCAACAGCGTCAAAACCGATATAGGCAAAGAAGATTAAAAACGCACCGGCGAAAATACCTTCAAACCCGTTCGGCGCAAAAGGCGTCCAGTTTTCAGGCTTAACATAAAAAGCTCCGCCCAATACAAATAATGCAATAACTGCAAGTTTAATAGCAACCATAATCCCTGCCATTTTAGCAGAATCTTTTGTTCCCTTAATCAGAATTGCCGCAGTTAAAACTATCATCAAAATAGCCGGAACATTTATACAAATCGGAATACCTGCAATATGCGGAATAACGGTAGTAACATCAGTGACGCCCGCATCTTTACAGATTTTCAAGGCAGAACTTGTATTATTCATCAGCCATACAGGCGGGTTAGCAAGCCAGGAAGGCAGTACATGAGAAAATCCTGAAAGGAATTGTACAAAGTGATTTGACCACGCGCAAGCGCATGCAATAAATCCAACTGCATATTCCAGCATCAGAACCCAGCCGACCATCCACGCTGCGAACTCTCCCAGAGTTGCAAACGTATAAATATAAGCGCCGCCCGCAACCGGAATCATTGTCGCGAATTCACAATAGCAAAGGGCTGAAAAAACACACGCAATTGCTGCGATAATCATAGAAACAATCAACGCAGGCCCCGCACCGACACCGCCGTCGGGACTTCCCGCAGCAGCGACACCAACAACGGCAAAAATTCCCGAGCCGATAATCGCACCAATACCGAGGATTATTAAATCCCAAACTCCTAAGGTTTTCTCTAAGCTGCCTTCTGAGGCTTGTTCCAGCATCTCATCCGGCGCTTTAATTCTTGTAATCTTTTTCAAAAAGTTCCTGGTGAACGTTGCTCTGTTAAATTTTTCAGCCATCTAATTTCCTTTACACTTTACTATCAAAGAAGCAGCAAGGACCTCTTCATTTACTCTTTACAAAGAGGGAAACCCAGTTCTTCCCTTTGTGCTACATACAATTGTGCAACTGCAGAAGCCATTGTTCTTACACGGTTAATGAAATTGATACGTTCATCCTTACTTATAACCCCTCTTGCATCAAGCAGGTTAAAAGTATGAGAGCATTTCAGCACATAGTCATAAGCCGGCAGAACAAGCTTTGCATTAACACAATTATCAACCTCTTTTTGATAAAGGTCAAACATTGTGAACAGTGCTTTTGCATCCGAAACCTCAAAATTGTATTTTGACTGTTCAATTTCGTTTTGCAAATAGATTTCACCGTATTTCAACTTGTCGTTCCACTGTATATCAAAAACAGAAGACTTATTCTGCAAGTACATAGCGATACGTTCCAAACCGTAGGTAAGTTCTAAAGCAACGGGTTTCACTTCAATCCCGCCGACCTGCTGGAAGTAAGTAAATTGTGTAACTTCCATTCCATCAAGCCAGACTTCCCAGCCGACACCAGCCGCACCGAGAGTAGGTGATTCCCAGTTGTCTTCTACAAAACGAACATCGTGTTTTGAAAGGTCAATTCCCATTGCCTCAAGACTCTTCAAATAAAGCTCCTGCGCATCGTCCGGAGAAGGTTTCAGGATTACCTGGAATTGAAAATAATGACCCAAACGGTTCGGGTTTTCGCCATATCTTGCATCAGTAGGTCTTCTGCAAGGTTCAATCATTGCTGTGTTCCAGGGTTCAGGCCCTAAAGAACGCAGAAATGTAGCGGGATTCATGGTAGAAGCCCCTTTTTCTATATCATATGGCTGCTGAATAATACAGCCCTGATCAGACCAAAACTTTTGTAGATTAAAAACTAGTTCTTGAAAATTAAGCGCCATAACATAATCCAATCTTAATTGTCTTATACACACTTGTTCAAAAATATTACGACTAAAATAACAGAATTGCAAGAAAGGGTAAATGTAATGTTAAAAAACTTTAAGTGCTTCGCAGAAGCCAAGCACTTAAAGTCAATTATATCAATAGTTTCAATTAGTTTCGGGTTACACACCAGTAAAGATTTGATGTAGTTGTTTCAGGAGATTTATTCAACCTGACGACACCGGTATTAAAGTTTAGATAGTAAATACCGGTTGTGCCATTCGTGACAGCGCGGCTTGTTGACCAGAACGAGCCGGTTCGTTCGGTACCATAAAGCAAATTTCTGTTTACAAACATAGAACCCATTTCATTTAGATTTGGAAGCCTGCTGTCATCAAAACTTCTGCATTTCTGTATTGATTCAGTATAAGGAATCCCGCTTCCGTAAGCCCCTGCGACAGGATAAGGCGCTACAACTGTCGAATCAGAGGGATACATTACTGTCAAAAATCCAATATCTTTACCAACCGTATTTGGTCCTTTATTACCATTCAGGTCATACACAAAATTAGCGCACACTTTTGGTTGAAGATAGTAATCATATTCTCCCATATCAGCAGTACAATTCGGGTTATAATAGGTCACAATACTTTCGCCATTTGCGGTTTCAAAAGCTGCCGCCTTCGTATCCACTTGGGAATACGTAGAAATACATCCGCCGCCATCAGTAAAACTATATGAACCGTTAAACATATTATTCAATTTAACCAGAGTATTATAATTTGTTGTGAAATTTGCGAGGGTATCTCCTTTTAACGTAACAATCTTATCAGGAATACCGCAATCCGGTAAATGTTCATGGTCGCAAATATTATTAATCTTTAAAACTTTTGCAAGTCCGCTTGTGACAAAAGTTTCTGCGGCAGTGTCCTCTATTGAGGTCGAACCGGCGCTGTCAGTGGATTCTCTTAATGTACCATAACCGTTCAGTGCAGGCATTAAAGCTATTGCCTGACTAAAACGCGCATATAGGGCTTTTCTTTGCGTATTCCAGGTGCGCTCGTTAATGTTTCCTGTAAGTGACGGAAGCGTTATCGCCGCTACTACGCCTATTATCGTCAGGGATAACAATATCTCCGCCATGGTGAAGGCTAAAATCTTGCTCGGGTTCAATTGTAGAACCGGCTCAGCCGGCCCCCCCCCCCCCGTACTAATACTTACAATTCTCTGTTTTTTCATCTTTCTATCCTTTCTCGGGTTAATACCCGCTTCTTTTTACACATCTTCATTATGTACTACTTTTCTTGATTAGTCAAGACCGATTGCTCCGAATAATAAAGCCCCCTTTTAAAATGGGGGCTTTATTATTCTAATTGTAAAGTGGTGCGAGTTTCGCTGATTGCTGAGGAATTACACCCTCCTCGATTGATTGATAAACCCTGTAATCTATTACCGGGAAGCAATTATCAATACTTTCGATTTCTTTCAGCTTCGCATCATCTATATTGCCGCTTTCAATCATATCTGCGATAGTTTCAAAGCGGTCTACGTGCTCTCTGAATCTATCCGTTGCATAGTCTTTAGCCTGCCACGTCGTAATCAGGAACGGCCAATCTGAACTTTGCAGCAGCAGATTTTCTCTTGCAAGCTGGTTCAACGCACGGTGCAGAAGTTTATCCTCAGGAATTTCAGGGTAATTATCCACAATAGCATTAATTCGTTTTTCGCAAGAGTGAATAATTGGCCACATCCATTCAGTAAGGTGGTTTTGCCATACATAGAAGTGACCGCCTTGTCCCCAGGAGCTTTCAGGGATTTGAATAGCTTCTTTCGGCGGATAAGCTTTTAAGTATTCGCCAGCTGTCATTCTTTCAACTTCCGGAACAAAGTTGTTGAATTTTTTAATTACCTGTTTAATGAATTCAACACCTTCAAACCACCAGTGGCCGAAAAGTTCTGTGTCGAACGATACCATTACCAGCCCTTCTTTGCCGGTAGCTTTTTTGTAATCATTCATCAAGTGGTAGATTAAAGTTGTGTAGTGATCAGAGTTTTCGCTGATTTTATTCAGGGCAAGCACCGGATCATAAAGCATTTTGTCGCCTAAATCCGTTTTTGGAGAAGTAATTCTCCAATAGTGCATACCTGACTTGTCGTCTTTTTTGTGGAATTCTCTGAAACATCCGTCACCCGGATAGCCGTCAGCAGCTGACCAAACCTGATAGCCAGCTCTGTCATTTCTGCCCATAACAGCTACCTGCGCATCCGGCAGCCAGTAAGCAGAATAAGTATCATAACCCGTTGCAGGACGATCCGGAAGCGGAATATATTCAATATTACCGTAAATACCTATTACACGGCGGTTCCCGATAGAATTTCCCCCTTCAATAACGTGAGATTCAGTAAAGAAGTATTCAATACCGTTATTTTGAAGAGTAACTTCAATAGCCGGACGCCATTTTTTCTTACCGTCCTTACCCACGAACTCGTAACCTTGCCTGTAAGCACATTCAGGAAGCCAGCAGCCTTTAGCACGTTTGCCGAAAAGTCTTTCAGTCGTATCAGAGCCGACTTTAAATTGTGCATTCAGGTTGCTGTCAGTTGCCAGCAGCGGAGAGAATCCGTGAGTTGCGCCGGAAGTTGTAATTTCAATACAGCCTAAATCCTGATACTTTTTGAATTGAGCAATCAAATCCATGCCGTATTTATTTACGAAAGAATCCCGGATATGATTAAACCAATCAAAATAATATTTTGCGAGGTATTTTAAGTGCTGTGAGTGAGGAACTTTCGGATCCGGATATCTGTCCAAATCCTTAGACACTTGAGCAATTCTAGAATCTAAATACTTAACAAAACCTTCTTTAAGATGCTGGTCATTAAGCTGTTCTGCCAGAATAGGTGTAATTCCGACGGTAAGTTTTGCTTTAATACCTTCATCATATAATTCGGATATTGCATTCAGCAAAGGCACGTATGTTTCTGCCATACATTCGTACAGGTTTTCTTCCCCAAACGGCCACATTCCCGCTTTTCTGTAGTACGGGAGATGACTGTGCAACATAAACACGAATTGTCCAACTGTCATTTTAGCCTCCATTTCTTATTCTAACTATGGTATATTAATCCACATTCTTACATGTTTTAATATAGCACAAACGGGTAGAAAAAATAATCCTTAAGGATTAATTCGGGGGTGTATTTGTTACAAAAATTTACAAAGTTGACTGCGCAATAGTAAGGAGCAAAAATCTCCGCCCCTTACAAAATTTATAGCAGAATGCTGAAAGTTCCATGTCTGAAACCGACTAAAATGTGCATATAAGGAAATAAAGCAGTGTTCCGTTGGGCTGGCAAGCCCAATTGCCTTTTTTCTTGTTAATGAGTTATAAAATAAAGCAGTTCTCCGCCGCCACCGCCTCGCTTCTTGCTCGACTCGCGCTTAACGGCATTCAGGCAAAAGCGCGGTTTTGCCTTGGAATGCCTCAGCACGCTCGCGCTGAACCGCGAGCCGTTAGCTTCCCTCTCGAAAAACAGTTCACTGGACTGTTTTTCTCGGCAGAGTGCTGTCTACCTCTCGCGAAACAATTCACTGGATTGTTTCGCTCGGCAGAGTGCCACTCAAAAGACTCGCTCACGTTCCTTATCGCGAGCCTTTCTCGGACAATTAACCTATTAACTTTTATCGTCCATTCGACAATAACGACTCATTGCCATATTGCCTTATTGCCTTCTTCATTATGTACTATTTTTTATTAATTGTAAAACCCTCTTTTAAAAAGAGGGCTTTATATTTTATTTTTCAATTCTTTGTTGTGCCTTTTGGCGTTCTTTTTTCATTTTTTCAAATTTCTTGCGGCCTTCCGCTTTCATCTTTTTTAATTCTTTTTTCTGAGCATCAGTCAGGATTGATTCAAAAGCTTTCATATTTTCTTTGCGGATTTCGTGTGCCTGTTTTCGCAGTGTTCTAATTTCGCTTTCAAGCTGTGCGACCCGCTCATCAATAGCTTGCTGAGCCATTTTTGACAACTTAATCATTTCAATCTCGGCTTTTTTATTTTTTATCTGCTCAATTATCGGTTTAATCTTTTCAATACTGGCTTCCCTCTGAGCTTTTGCAAACTCTTTTTGCTCTTCTGTTAATCCTAAACGTTTTTCAAACGCTTCAGGGGATGGCGGTCTGTGTTTTTTTACAGTTGAATCTGCCGGCGGAGGCGGCGGAAATTTTCCGTCCATTTGTTGTTCTTCCGGCATTGGTTTATTAAAATCCGGTTCTGCCTGACAAACATTTGCATTAAACGCTGTCAATGTCAGTAAAGCTCCTGCTATAGCCATAATTTTTAAACTTTTATTCATGTCACATTCCTTTCTTATTCTATCAGGTCGGCAAGAAGTATTGAAAGTTCTTTTTTTGCGTTATAAAGTCTGGATTTAACGGTTCCGAGCGGACAGTTAAGCTTTTTCGCACAGTCCTCGTAGGAGTAACCGTAGATTTCACACATAAGGACAACCTCTTTAAATTTCGGTTTCAATGAATTAACCGCGTCAATTATTATTTGTTGTCTTTCGTTTTTAATCAATCGCAATTCAGGCGTAACCTTCTTGTCTGCTATTTGAACCCAGTCTTCATCCTCAGAGGTAGAATTTTCACGGGTCTTGTAAGAGGCGGATTTCAGGTAGTCTTTGGAAATATTCTTTGCAATAGTTGAAATCCAGCTTTTGAAAGTTCCCTGCTCCTTGTACTTATCAGCATGTTTAAGTACGCGGATATAAACTTCCTGTTCCAGATCCTCGTTATCCTCCTTTGTTACAAGACGGATAATATTTTGGATATTTTTCTTATTTTCTCTGACTAACTTGTTAAAATCCATCATTCAACCAATAAAAATCCGTAATCGTCTACCGGGAACCCGTAATCCTGTGCTTCCAGAACGGTACCATAGCGGAGCGTGTCGGATATATCCGGATTCAGGTTAACTAAACCCAGAACAGTGCCCGAAAGAAACATAAATGATATCGCACAGGCAATCTTCATTTGTGCCTTTTTCTTACGCCGTGCAATATAATACGGTTTTACCTCTTGCAAAAGTTCTGAAACTTTAGACATTTTTTCGTGTTCAGCGCGGCAGTCCGGACACTCTTTTACGTGAGCTTCAAGCGTTGCTTCATCAGAAAAAATGAATAAACCTTCATATTTTTGACATTTATCTTTCATCTTTTTTGACCTTTCACTAATATAACGAAAGAAAATTGAAAAAGTTCATTTTTATTGTAACATAATTTAAAAACACTAGCAAATTTTTTCATGTTCGGTTTTAAAGTAAGTATGGGATTAGCAAATAAGTTTAGAAATATATGCATAAAACTGGGCGAGAACAATAAGCCTACGTACGCGGTCATGGCTATTGCGACGGTAAAAGGTATTGCGCGTCCGACGTTTACAATGATGGATAAGCATGAAGATCCCGAAACGAAAAAATATACCGCGCTCAGAGAGGGTTTAACAGAGGTTGTTGCTATTCCTGCATACTGGGGCTGCGGAGAGCTTGCTGCAAAAATCGCGAAACAAATGAAAGTTTCACCGGAAAAGCAGGCGCTTGCAGGTCATAACTTTATGTTTCTCGGGGTTTGCGCGGCTGCATTATTTGTAATTCCTGCACTGGCTTCCCTTGCTATAAAACCGTTTATGGGCATGATTCAGGGCGATAAAAATAAAAAGAAAGAAGCTCCGCAAGAAGAGCATAAACTTGATATAAAAGAAAATGAAATTGACAATAGGGTGAAGACCGTTTCTATTCAACAGCCGCACGAATTTACACAAACTTTTCATCCGATAAGTATGAGTAATTATGCGCCTGCGAAAATGACCGGTATGAAAGTAGGTGCACCATGGTAAGCGGCATTACAAACTTTCTGACAAGCTCTACTTTATCTTCAATTTCTCAGAGTACGACCGCTTCCGTTTCACTTGAAACAGGGATGAAAGCTCTTGGCAGACCTGCCTTTATTCTTGTGGATAACGACATAGACCGCCAGACAAAACGCTATGCGGCAATGAAAGAATTTCTCTATCAGGCAACATGCCTTGCTACTTATATGGCAATCGTAATCCCTATCTTCAAAAACGGCGCGTTTAAACTCGCTAAAAATAATTTGTTGAAAGATGAAAAAGCATTCCAAAACTTCAGCAGCGCAAATCACTACCTGAAATACAGAAAACTCGCTTCTATGTCTAAAAATGACAGAACAGCAACGCTCGGAAAAGATAAATATAAAAATATGTTTTCTGAAAAAATTCAAAATGACTTAAAAAATAATGATAAACCGGAAAAATATAATATAGTCAAAGGTGCAATAGAATTTGGAAACATTGTAGGCTCTGTACTTGGTTTAGCCATTTTTGCGCCGCAGGTCAGCCACCTGATTGTACACCCTGCCTTAAAATTCTTCGGGTTTGAAAAAGAGGCTGACGAGAAAGCAGCACAAACAAAATCTGTTGATATTAAAGCTTAGCCTAATATTGCCTTATTACCTTTTTGTTTTATAATTTTATTGTGATGAATACGGCAAATATTATTGACAGATTACGTGAAATAATGGCTGATGAATCCGCAGAAAGGCTTCAGGAAGAACTTGACAGCTACCACGAAGCGGATTTGGCTGATATTTTTGCCCAATTACGACCGGACGAACGGCTTCAGTGTTTCAAGCTGCTTAACCTTGAAAAAGCCGCTGATTTGATGGAATATCTATCCCCGCAGCTTCAAGTAGAACTCCTTGGAGAACTGGACGAAGAACTTGCCTCAAAAATCATCACAAAACTTCCTCACGATGCTGCTGCTGACGTTTTAGGCGATATGGAAGAGGACGAGAGTGAAACATATCTTGATAAACTTCCGCATAAATTCTCAGAAGAAGTCAGAGAACTTTTAACCTACAACGAAGATACCGCAGGCGGGATTATGAACCCCGTTGTCCTGACGGTAACTGTTGACATGACAGTTCAGGACGTACTTAACACCATCAGAAGCAAAGCGGAAAAAGATAATTTTGAACTATATTATATATATGTTGTTGATAAACAAAATCACCTTTTAGGAGTTATATCCTTAAGAAAACTTCTCACATCACCTGCAAACCAGCCGGTAAAAGAAATTATGATACGTGATATTGTTAAACTTCACGTTGATGACTATAGCGATTTTATCGTTGATGAGTTTCTGAAATATCAATACAACGCACTTCCGGTCGTGGATTTGTATAACAGGTTAAAAGGTATGGTTACATGGGATGATGTCCACGATTTATTTGAAGAAGAAACAACAGAAGAAATCTACCAGTCATCGGGTATTTCAACAGAAATTGTTGACGAAGATCAAATTTTATCCGGCAATGTTTTGAACGCTATTATTGCAAGACTTCCATGGTTATTCATCACTCTTATCGGGGAATTTCTTGCGGTTAACGTTGCCAACCATTTCAATGCGACATTAACGGCGCTGCCGATTATTGCAATATTCATGCCGCTTCTGGCTGGTCTGGGCGGAAATATCGGCACACAAAGTATTACCCTTATGGTTCGCGGGCTTTCAACCGGACAGGTTACGCTTAATTCTGCCCTATTCCATATTTTCAGGGAAATGGGTATCGGACTTATGATTGGTACAATATTCGGAGTTCTCGTAACCCTGACCACCTGGGGATGGCAGCATAATATTGAACTTGGTATTATAGTTGGTATCGCAATGATTATAAACATGACAATGGCAACTGTAATCGGTACGTTTACGCCGTTTGCGCTAAAATCTATGAATGTCGATCCCGCAATCGCGTCAGGCCCGATAATCGCAACAACCATTGACGTCATAGGGCTGGCTATCTATTTCGGACTGGTTTCAGCCTTCCTAATTTCACACAGTTCTTAAAATTAAATAATAAGCAGGGTTTTATATTAAATGAATAACAATAGCACAGATAATTCTAATAAAGTTTACAAAGTCGATTATAGCAGAACATTTTTAAATCAGGAAATTTATAACAGAGAAGAGGAAGAAAACAGTACATATAAAATAAAACGTACTGTCGTTATTTCTGTATTAATATTTCTGGTTATTTTGTTAGGAATAGTTATTTTCGTCGACCCGGAAGAAATTTCATCAAAAATTTTCGGAGAGGAATCCCCCGTAAGCCGTGCATTTTCTAATGAGAAAAAGCAGCATGCTAATTTCCCGACACCTTTTGGTATGAAACGACAGAATATTTTGCTTCTCGGGGTGGATGATAATCCGGAAGCAAAAAAAGATATGTGGGCAGGAACCAGAACTGACACAATTATTCTTGCTAATATTGACCCTAAATCCAAATCAATAAACGCAATTTCTATCCCGCGCGACAGTAAAGTATTTTTAGCCCGCAACAACGGAATTAATAAGATAAATTCAGCCCATGCCATAGGCGGAGTGGAAATGACAAAAGAAACTATTGAAAAAACTCTCGGGGTTAAAATTCATAGATATTTACTTGTTCACGAAGATATTGTCAAAGAACTCGTTGATGTTCTTGGCGGCGTTGAAATCTATATTGAAAAACCAATGCATTACCGTGATAGAACCGCGCATTTAAATATCAATTTTGACAAAGGGCTTCAAAAACTTGACGGACAAAAAGCAATTGAATACCTGCGTTTCCGCCATGATGCGCTCGGGGATATCGGCAGAACCCAACGCCAGCAGTGGTTTATCAGAGGGTTGGTCAAAACTCTGCAAAACCCGCAGACTATCGCCAAAATACCTGATCTGATTGCAACTGCCAAAAAATACATTAAAACCGACATCAGTACCGGTGAAATGGCGCAGCTTATTGAATTTTTACGCCACATAGATTTATCCAAAACCGAAATTGCGACACTTCCGGGTCAGCCAAACCAGAGCGGATACATAAGCTACTGGATTTTAGATCCTGAAAAAACACAGGAAGTTATAGATAGACTTATATACAGGGATAAAGTAAGAAACATAGAAGCTGATAAGCCGATTGTCGCAAATATCATGTACGCAAGAGCCCAAAAGCCAAAAGCTTCCGCTCTTATTGATGAACTCAAAACTCAAGGAATTGATGTCAAATGCACAGATGAAATCAACCGTTCACACTCGCAATTTATTGCCCACTCAAACAGAATTACAAACGATTACTTTAATATTCTAAATGAAAAAGTCCAGAATATTGATAAAATTCAGTTTGTCTACGACCCGATTAACCTTTACTGCGCGGCTACTGATTTTACAATAATTCTGGCAGATGAATAAGGAGTTAAAATATGCTATTAGAAGAGATTAAAAAAAGAAAAAGCGTAAGAAGCTACAGCGAAGAAAAAATTTCTGACAAAACTCTAAACGAAATTCTTGAAGCAGGACGCCTTGCTCCTTCTTGGGTTAACGTTCAGCCGTGGAAGTTTATCGTAATCAGAGATGAAAAAACAAAAGAATTGCTATTCAAAGCCTCCGGAGAACAAAAACAAGTTTTAGGCGCAAACGTAATTATTGCCTGCGTTGCAGATATGGAAGCGTGGGAAAAGAAAAACTTCGGCGCAGTTCTTGAAAAATCCGGCAAGAACCAGATGGTTCAGGACTACATTCTAAACAGCCCGACCCTCAACCCGTCACTGCTCGGAAATGTCGAAATGCTCACTAGAACAATCGAATAGCTTACCTACGCTGTCGCTTATATGTCACTTCAGGCAGAAAAATCCGGTGTCGGCTGCTGCATTATCGGTGCGCTCGCAAACGAAATGACAAAAGGTGATGAAAATATTATCAAAGAGCTTAAAGAACGACTTAACCTCAACGATAAACAAATCCTGTTAACACTTCTCACGCTCGGTTACGAAAAAACACCGAAAGAAACCAACAAAATCAGAAAAGAACCGGCAGAAGTTATTTTCTATGAAAGATTATCTTAAACCGACGGGTTTTCTACCATAATATAATAGTTAAGATATGTGGCAAGTATTAACCACACGCAGTACGGTATCAGCAAAACTCCTGCTAATATTGATTGTTTAAAAAATAACACCGTCATAATAAGTACAATAATTAATAAAGAAAGGCATATAAAAAATGCCTTTTTTATTTGTCTGTACAGGAAAAATACGCAGCCCCAGTTGAAATTCAATAAAAGCTGCAACAGGAAAAGAAAAATTGCCATAAGCTTATTAAAAGAATTTGGCGAAAGCAGCAGCAAAACAAAGGACACCGCCATTAAGAAATACAAAACCTTCCATGCCCCGCGAAAAACAGCTTTTGACGGGGTTATTTGGGGCTTTTTCAAATTATCATAAAATTCATCAGGAAACATATTACTAATATACAAAAGGTTTTATACAAGAACATCACCGGAAAGCACTAAAAAAGGACACACCGGAATGTGTCCTTTTTATCTACGAAATACATCAACTTACTTAATGTTTGAGAAAGTCCAGGCATCGAAAGTCGGAGCTTCCATAATCTTCATTTCTTTCTTATCTTCGCTTCCGACATCATCATGAGCGATTGGTTTATAAAGTCTGTTGTAGTATTCAATAACCATTCTGTCAGAGTTGAAGTAAGCTTCAGAAGTTCTGATAGCCTGCCGCATCAATCTTGCCCATTCTTGTTTATTTTCATAGTAAGTAGGCAGGATTCTGTTTTCAATAATATCCATTAAGCACTTATGATCTTTCCAGTGGCGTTCTTCCCACGGCATTTCATCATCAAGACCCGGATATTCAACAGTATAGCCGTTAATACCGTCAAACGTACCTTCAACAGTCCAGCCGTCATAGATTGACAGGTGTAAAGCACCGTTCATGTTAGCTGACATACCGGAAGTACCTGAAGCTTCAAACGGTCTTAACGGAGTATTCAACCAGATATCAGAACCGCGTTTGAGCATGCCTGAAAGTTCAAGTTCGTAACCAGGAAGAACAACAACATTTTTCAAAGTATGCGAACGATTGAGCAATTTGTTGAACATTTCTTTACCCATAACGTCATCAGGGTGGAATTTACCTGCAAAAATAATTTGAACTTTGTTAGCATCTAACAGTTTTGTAATTCTTTCGTTATCCATAAGGATTAACCAGGCGCGTTTGTAATCCGCAAATCTTCTAGCCCAGGTTATAGTCAGGACATTTGGATCAAATCTCTTGCCTGCAACGTTTGCAACGTATTGGAAAAGCTCAGCTTTCATTTCGCGTTTAACAGCAAGAAGTCTTTCCGGATCATTAGAAGCTTCTGCATCTTTAATTCTCTTATCCTGCCAGTAGTTAAGATTTACTGCGTTAGTGATAGCTCTGATAGGGCATCTGCCTTCAACCCATTCCCACATTTTATTAGAAACAAGACCGTGAAGTTGTGAAACTGCATTAGCCAGTCTTGACATTCTAAGAGCAGCAACTGTCAGTGAGAAGTTTTCACCGCCCAGTTGAACTGCTGTTTCTCTGGAATTTCCGGCAAAGAAACCGCCTTCCAGCAATGTATCCACCCAGTGAACTTCATTACCTGCAGCAACAGGTGTGTGAGTTGTAAATACCGTCATTTTCTTAACAGCATTCAAATCGCCGTTGTACTGACGTAACAATTCAAATGCAGCAGGCAATGCGTGCCCTTCATTCAGGTGAATAACCTGGAAGTTATATTGAAGAGCCTGAAGAATTCTAACACCTGCGACACCGAGAACAGTTTCCTGAGCAATTCTGATTTTTTCGTTTCCGTCATAAAGTTTATGAGAAATACTTTTTGCCCAATCGCTGTTACCGTCAATATCGGTAGTTAAAAGATAAACAGGGCAGGTTCCGAAAAGTTCCGGAGCAACCATAAACGCTTTAACCTTAACTTTTTCACCGAAAACATCAACTGTAGTGCTGACGCCGGTATCAATTAAGTAATCATAATACTTTCTGATGTAGGCGACTTCAACCTGACCATCACTGCCGATTCGTTGATCATAATAACCGAATGACCATAACATTGTGACACCTACCATCGGCATTTGTAAATAACCTGCAGATAACATGTGTGAGCCTGCTAAAAAGCCCAGACCGCCCGAATAGGTTTTCAAAGACTGGTCAATTGCTATCTCCATTGAAAAATAAGCTACATTAGGTAATGACATATTTAACCCTTCCTCTTATAAAAGTCTGTTTTACGCTTAAGCAATGATATTCAATTCATTAGCCTTTCGTAATGATACCACAAAAAAACTTCTGTCAAACAATAACATCTTAGCCTTTGAACTAATATAAGTCAAACTTTGACAGTTCAAGGGTTTTAACGCTTTAACTTTCTTAATAATTTAGTTAAAAAGTATTAGTCCATAAGGGTTAATCTCAACAATCGCCTCAAAAAAATAAAGCAGTTCTCCGTCGCCTGCTTGCCCTGCTCGCGCAGGTCAACCCGCGACTTCGCTGTCTAATACGTCACTCAAAAGTTTCGCTCACGTTCCTTATCGCGAAACTTTCTCGGACAATAAATAAGGGCGGAGCCGTCCGGCTCCGCCCTTGCATTATTCTCTTTTTATAATAATATATACATGGAAAAGATTGCTAAGGAGAATATAATGAATGAGCTTTTAAAAAAGTCGGCTACAGAACAAAGTAAAGCCATTAAAAATAAAGAGATTTCGGCTGTTGAACTGACAAAGGCTGCGCTGGACAGAATTAATCAGATTGATGAAAAATTGGGAAGTTTTAATTCTCTGACAGAGGATACAGCTCTTGCAACAGCTAAAAAAGTTGACGAAATGGTCGCTAGAGGTGAAGAATTACCGCTTCTTGCCGGTGTTCCGCTTGCACTCAAAGACAATATGAACCTCGTTGGTTCAAAAACAACAGCGTCAAGCAAAATTCTGGAGAATTTTGTGTCACCTTTCAATGCAACAATTACGCAAAAACTTTTAGATAACTGCGTGCCGATTTTAGGTAAAGCTAACCTTGACGAGTTTGCAATGGGAAGTTCTAACGAAAACTCCGCATTCAAAAAGGTTCACAACCCGTGGAATTTGAATAAAGTTCCGGGCGGTTCTTCGGGCGGTTCTGCAGCAAGCGTTGCGGCATGCGAAGTTACACTGTCGCTCGGTTCAGACACCGGCGGCTCTATCAGACTTCCGGCATCTTTCTGCGGTATTGTGGGGATGAAACCTACTTACGGAAGAGTTTCAAGATACGGGTTAATTGCGTTTGCATCTTCTCTGGATCAAATCGGCCCGTTCGCAAGAACGGTTGAAGATGCGGCTAATCTTCTGGAAGTTATTTCCGGCCACGACCCTAAAGATTCTACATCTTTAGACATTCCGGTCGAGCATTATTCGGCAACTTTAAACAACGATATCAAAGGCAAAAAAATCGGCGTTATTAAAGAACTTATGGCGGAAGGTTTATCGGAAGATGTTTCAAAAGCTTTGCAAAAAGCGATTAACGACTACAAAGCCATGGGCTGCGAAGTCGTTGAGATTTCACTTCCGAGCCTTAAATATTCAATCGGGATTTACTACATTCTTGCAACAGCAGAATGCAGTTCAAACTTAGCGCGTTTTGACGGTGTAAGATACGGCTACAGAACACCGGATGCGAAAAACCTTATGGAAATGTACACAAAAACAAGAGCAGAAGGCTTCGGTCCGGAAGTTAAACGTCGTATAATGCTCGGAACTTACGCACTAAGCTCCGGCTATTACGATGCGTACTACAAAAAAGCGCAGCAAATGAGAGCGCTTGTAACACAGGAATTTGCAAAAGCCTTTGAAAAGGTTGATGTTTTAATTTCCCCAACCTGCCCTAATACGGCATTTGATATGGGTGCAAAAACCAGCGACCCTCTTGCTATGTATTTAACCGATATTGCAACGATATCGGCAAACCTTGCAGGAATTCCAGGCTTGAGCGTTCCGGCCGGATTTGATAAAGACGGAATGCCTATCGGTCTGCAAATCCTTGCGCCGCAAATGCAGGACGCGAAATTACTCAACTTTGCGTACAAATTTGAACAGGCAAACGATTACTACAAAAAATTAGCTAACATATAATGGATGAAAAATTACAAAAACATCTTATAAATTACAAAATTCGCAACAGAGTCAAACGCTTTGTTGCGAATTTTACTGATAAAACCGATACCGCCGCTTTTCTGGATGAACTGGCAAATGAATTAAGCAACGGGGCGGATTTAATTGTTTTCAAAACTAGCGCACCAAGCGGAATTTCACTTGAAGCTGCCAGGAAAGCAAAACTTCTGGCAGGAGAATTTGACGCAACATTTTTAGTTTACGACAGAGCGGATATTGCATTCCTAACTGAAGCCGACGGTATTATTCTTGATAAAAACAGCATTTTCGAAACCGATGCACAAAAAATTCTCGGCGATAGCGCAATAATTATAATAGAATAGGCAATTTTTACCTTCCTGAATACTTTATAAATATAAGGATTATTTAGGGGAAATTTTTTGAATGCGTATAGGAGATTTAAAAAAGACAATCGGCCTTCTTGATGATGTTTTAAGTACATCAAAACCATGGACAGCCCGAAAAATTACAGGAATATTTAACAAAAATCCGCAAAGATATGAGCAAATGACAGAAAGCGGAATGTTTGACCTTATGAAAAAGGGAGAACTCTCCGAAGATGTGTTCCGGAATATTGACGATAACCTGTATTTTACCGAAAACTTTTTAAGTGATATAAACAGAGTTTACCGCGGCAAACCTCTGGTTCTGGAAGTTCCGGAAGGAACAAGGCTTGAAAACCTCCGGTACTTAATTGATGAAGGGGAAGCCGGCTTCTTAAACGGAAAATTATATGCAATTCAAAACGGCAAAGCTGTAGAACTTCAATTAAGTAAAGAAAAATTTGAAGCACTTTTTCCTTTTATGGAACGATTTAAAACCGCTCAAGGGGAAGTCGGCGACTGCTGGCTTGTGTCAAGTATTGACAATTTTATGAGTAACCCGACACAAAGAGTTGAGCTATACAAACTTTTTCGTCAGGACGGCAACGATATTTTGATAAAATATCCAAACGGTAAAAACGAACTTAGATTTATAAACGGAGAACCTTTTGACGACGGAGGACGCTTATGCAGCGGAGCAAAAGGAATTCGAATGCTTGAACAATCTTTTATTTTCCACCGTGCTAAAGCCTATACAAAACACGCAGCAGAAACTGATGTCATAGCGCGATTAGAAGAAAACCCGAAATTAATCTGGAAACTCCATAACGGCTTGCAGGCTGAATTTTCCGATGCCGTCTACGGACATGACAGACTAGACTGGGCAGGCTGGAAAGAATTCTTTAAAGATGAATTTGTCAACACGTTAAGATACCAGCTTACAACAAGACGCAGTCAGAGAAGAACAACTGAAGAATTACGACGCTGGGCGGAAAAAGATAAGCCTTATCTGGTAGCGTATTCCTGTGATTTGCCAAGAGATATGAAGTTTCGGGAAGGAATAGTCAATCCTGATTACGATTTATTTGCGCCGCACGCTTACAGCTTGCAGGATTATAATGCAGAACAACAACTCGCAATACTAAGCAACCCTCATCATACAGAAGTTCTGATTGAAGCTCCGCTGGAAGTATTAGAAGAATACGGCAGCTTTATGCACTTCGGGAATAAGCTAAAATGTAAATAAAAATACCACACACTTCCTGCCCGAATTATAGTATTGCTTTATTAAATTTTGTTAAATATAATATTTATAATAGCAAATCTTGAGATTCAGCATCTTTTATGTTCTGGTAAGACAGGAGTTTGTGCACATGGAAATCAGAAGTATTAGCAATACTACGAATTTCAAAAGTAATTATACAAGTGATGATTTATACCGTTTGGAACAAAAGCTCGACAGTTTGCAGGCAAAGCTTGACAGAGATGATCTGGATAGTTACTACAGAGATATACAAAAGGCAAGGCCCCTGCCAATGCCAACCGGAGTTCCGCCATACGCTATGAACGGAATGATGGGGATGTACGGAATGCCGCCTATGCCGCCGGGACGTATGCCGGGGATGCCGGGAGGTTACTATGGCAGTACAATCGGAACCTACGGACTGGTTCCGCCGCCGGGTGGAATGTACGGGCCGCCGCCAATGGGAATGCCGCCTGCCGGGAGTACGTCCAGACTTTCAGGCCAGCCTTGTAAAGATGTTTTCTGTCCGCGAAAATAATACCTAAATCTATTGTAAATAATATAATTAAGCCGCATAGACTATTGACTTTTATTTAATTTTTGTAAATAAAATATAAAGTTCTATGTTTTTTGCTGTGTTTGTAGTAGAATTTATATAATGATTTTATATAAATTTTTATGGTTAAGCCGAAAGGAAGAGTTTTGATGCCAAAAATTTTAATTGTACTATTCACACTGATTTTATCTATGCAGCAGGCTAAGGCTGTAAATGTTGACGCTCTTATTGATGAAAAACTTTCACCAATTACCAATGCAATAGCGAATATTATATTTTGTCCATTGCCTGGCACGGATATACCAGTGATAATATTTTGGATACTCTTTGCGGGGTTTTTCTTTACGATATATTTCCGCGGGCTTTCCATCTGGGGCTTTAAACACGCAATAGATACGGTTATAAGCCACGATAAGGATCACGAAGATAACCACGGTCACAAAGAAGGTAATACCGGAGAAGTATCATCTTTACAGGCTTTAGCAACAGCACTATCCGGAACTATAGGTATCGGAAGTATTGCGGGCGTTGCAATTTCGATTTCAATCGGCGGGCCGGGAGCAGCATTTTGGATTTTTGCAGGCGCGCTTCTCGGTATGGCTATAAAATTTGTCGAAGCAACCGCTGCGGTTAAATACAGAAGATTTAACCTTGACGGAAGTGTTTCAGGCGGGCCGATGCACTATATCGCACACGGTTTAACCCGAAAAAAATTAAGACCGCTCGGACAGACACTCTCCGTTATATTTGCGACTTTATGTGTCGGCGGAGCAATCACAGGCGGCAATATGATACAAATTAACCAGTCTGCACACCAGCTTGTATTGATTACCGGCGGAGAACAAAGCTTTTTACACGGATGCACATGGGCGATAGGACTTGTTGTTGCAGTACTGGTCGGGGCATCAGTGTTCGGCGGAATTAAAAGCATTGCAAAAGTTACAAGTATTCTCGTTCCTTCTATGTGCTTTTTATATATAGGTGCAAGCTTAGTTGTAATATTTGCGAATTTTGTCCATATTCCGCACGCGATATGGGTTATCGTAAAACAGGCGTTTGCCCCTGAAGCTGTTGCAGGCGGTGTTTTCGGAACAATAATCATCGGTTTAAGACGCTCCGTACAAACAAACGAAGCCGGAACCGGCGCAGCTGCAATTGCGTATGCTGCAGTTAAAACAAAAGAACCTGTATCACAAGGGTTTGTTTCAATTTTGGAAACATTCTTGACCGGTATTCTGTGCCTGTTGACTTCATTTTCAATTGTATTTTCAGGCTCATACCTTGAACCGCACGAAGGGATTTCCGGCATTGAAATGGCGTCAAGCGCATTTGAATCCGTAATTCCGTTCTTCCCTATCATTCTGTCAGTGGTTGTAATTCTGTTTGCGCTGTCAACCTTGATTTCGTGGGCATATTACGGACAAAAAGCGTGGAACTTCCTGCTCGGTGAAGGGAAAAAACGTAACATAACATTTAATATCATCTACTGCTTATTTATTATCGCAGGTTCTGCAATGAACGTTAAGTCAATTATTGATATCACTGACGCGATGATGATTGCAATGTCTATCCCGAATATAATTGCATTGTATATTCTGGCGCCGGAAATCAAACACGATTTACTGGATTATTGTAAGAGATTCAACGTTGGAACATTAATTTACAGAGATAAACTTGCGAAAATGGAACCTGTTCCGGTCGCAGTAGAGGTTGAGAAAGAGGAAACAATATGTCCGATAAGCAAATAATAGTAACAGTTTCCGGTGTTGACAAGGTGGGAATTGTTGCCGGAGTGACAACAGAACTGGCAAAATTTGAAGTCAACATTGAAGATATCAAACAAACTTTAATGCAGGGGCATTTTGTAATGTTCTTGCTGGGAAACATTGAGAAATCTAAATTTTCATTTGCAGAAATAAAAGAAGGCCTGACGAAGCTGGGCAAAGAAATGGGAATGGAAATCTGGGTACAGAGAAAAGAAATTTTTGACAGCATGCACAATATTGCATAGCTAAAAAAGGAGCCATCCGGCTCCTTTTTTAGCGTTTTACACACCGCACCGGATACTCATTAGTACGCGAGTAAAGTCCAACCCCTCCGGTTGTAAAACTCATTATCCACGCCATATTTACATTTGCAGCATCAAGAGTAGATGTCCAATACAGTCCGGAATCAATGCCAATAAGCTCTTGATTAACAAACAACGAAATATATTCCTCACGATTTGGCATTCGGTATTCACTATTTTGATGTGTACATGTGGCAGTAGCTTTCGACTGTTCGACGCCAGAAGTAGCATCATGTAAATGCGGTACCGGTGCAACGACAACGCTATCTGTCGGGTATAATACTGTCATAAAACCAATATCTTTCCCGACAGTATTCGGCCCTTTCGTACCATTAAGATCAAAAATCATATTTAAACACACTTTAGGCTGCGTCCTGTAATTACTTGTTTCATTCATATTAGAAACGCAATTTGGATTATAAAACAGATTAATACTTTCACCATTCTGGGTTTCAAACGCAGCACTTTTCGTATTGTAGCCGGATTGAGCCGGATAAATGGAAGTCGCCGGCAGAGAAGTTATTCTACTATTTAATTCCGCCATTGTTTTAGGCATCAATTTATTTTCTGCATCAAGAGTAGTAATTTTGGAAGGGATGCCGCAATCTTCAAGATGTTGATTATCACAAACATTATTAATCTTGAGAACTTTTGATAATGCTCCAGTAATAAAAGTTTCAGCCACATTATCTTCTGTCAAAACATTTGAGCCGCTGGAATCCGTAACTTCAACAAGCGTGCCGTAGCCATTGAGTGACGGCATCAGGGCAATTGCCTGACTAAAACGTGCATAAAGGGCTTTGCGCTGGGTGTTCCATGTGCGTTCATTAATATTGCCCGTAAGGCTTGGCAAGGTAATCGCCGCCACCACACCGATTATTGTTAATGACAGCAATATCTCTGCCATCGTAAATGCGCAACGTTGGTTCTCCCGCCTGTCAAATTCTACGCAACGATTATCAATCGTTGCAGAATTTCGCCTCTCACAAAACGATAATAAATCGTTTTGTTCGGCAGAGTGCTCCTTACACTCACGCTCCAGTCGCAACGGCGGCATCGTCCAGTTTCGCGCCCTGCCCGTTTCGCTCACGCGAACCGGCGCCGGCGCTCCGTCCTTCACGTTACTTTTCACGGCGTCCGCAAGCACGGATTGCTTAGATAGAACCGGCTCAGCCGGCCCCCCCCCCCCCTGCATACGTAATTACAATTCGGTTCTTCATAACTTTTCCATCCTTTCTTATTAAATAGTACAATTTTATTATGTACTATCTTCTACACTTTGTCAATTATTCTTTAACACCGCCAAGCAAAATGTCATTAATAAAATATTTTTTACCAACAATAAACACCATAACTACAGGTATTGTACAAATCGCCGAACATGCCAGCAATTCACCCCATTGCGTGAGTTCGCGGAAACTTCCTTTATAAATTGCAAGCCCGACCGGCAGAGTTCTTAAAGCCTCGGTGTTTGTAGAAATCAACGGCCACATAAAGCTATTCCACGTTGTCACAAATGTAAAAATCGCAAGCGTTGCAAGTACCGGAAGTGCAAGCGGCAAAACAACGCGCAGGAAGGTTTGGAAATAATTACACCCGTCAATCCTTGCAGCTTCCTCCAAATCCTTCGGGAACGCAAGGAAATACTGCCGCATCATAAAAATGCCCAGCCCGCCGAACATTGCAGGCAAAATCAGAGCAGAATATGTATTAATCAGGTGCAATTCCCGCATCATAAAGAAAAGCGGGATAATATTCACCTGCGGCGGAATCATCATGGTTATAAGAATTATCAAAAAAATGATATTGCGTGCACGAAAGTTAAACCTTGCAAACGCGTAACCGGCAAGCGCCGAGAACACAACCTGACCTGCGGTGGCGGCAATCGCTACTATCAGGCTGTTTAAGAAATACTGTACAATCGGAATATCTGCAAACAATCGCCTGTAATTTTCCAGCGTTAAATCAAGATGCACAATCTGCCCCGGATTAGAGAAAAAGTCAGCATTGTCTGCAAAAGACAGGTTCAACATGGCAAAAAAGGGATACAGCATACTAAATGCCGTTACACAAAGCAAAAAATATCCAGCAAACAACCTGAAATTTTTCATAAGATGATTATATAACAAATTTATGCAATAATAAAAATATGAAGAAACTGAAAGATTTTGAAAAAGAGATAAATAAATGTTCAAAATGCGGACTCTGCCAGAGTTCCTGCCCTGTTTACCATGCAACCGGCAACGAGTGCGCGGTTTCCAAGGGTAAATTCATAATGCTTTCAGGTGTTTTGAAAGGGGATTTAAAGCTTTCGGATAAAATCAACTCCTATCTTGACCTGTGCCTGAACTGCGACAAATGCTCAAAATTCTGCCCTGCCGGAATTAATGTGTGCGAAATCCTGCAAACTGCCAAGTATGAATATATTAGCAACAAAAAATTTTTCAAAATTATAAAACTGTTCCATTGTGCACTGGAAAAATTTATAAATCTTGCAAACCGAATAAGCGAACCTTTCCGCGTAAAATCATTACAAAGTAAGCGCGCAATCCTTTATTTCAAAGGCTGCGCCAACAAAATTTACCCGCGCACTGAAAATTCACTAAAAAAAGTGCTCAATAAAGCCGGAGTTCAACTCCTAGATGCCTGTTTTTCCTGTTGCGGACTGCCGTTTTTCACAAGCGGAGATCTTGAAAAATTTGAAGAGGTCAAAGCCCGCAATACAGAACTTATAAACGCTTCAACATCCGAATTTATCCTCACCGACTGCGCAAGCTGCGAAAGCACGCTTAAAGGCTACAGGACAATAAATAAAAAATTCGTCAACGCCGAAACCCTCATTGCGGAATTAGGATTGAAATTCAAGTTTAAGAAAACACAGAAAATAACCTTCCACCGTCCCTGCCACCTTGAAAACACGGACTTTTTAGAAAAAATACTTGAAAATTGCGAGAATATTGAATATGTAGAGATTCCGGAAAGCTGCTGCGGGCTTGCCGGCGAATTTCTTTTAAAAAAGCCGGAAATTGCCGGCATGTTGATAAAAAAGAGGGCTCAGGAAATAAAAAAATCCGGTGCCAAAATCGTTTTAACTTCCTGTCCTGCCTGCGTTATAGGACTAAAAACAGCACTTTTCTGGAGCAATATTAAAGTTATGAATATAATAGACTTCCTTGCAAACGCTGAGCTTATTAAATAAAGCAGTTCTCCGCCGCTGCGCCTCGCTTCTTGCACGACTCGCGCTTAACGGCATTCAGGCAAAAGCGCGGTTTTGCCTTGGAATGCCTCAGCTTGCTCGCGCTGAATCCGTCAGCCGATGTTCGCAGTGTCGGCACACGGGAGTGTGACGAGCAGGCGAACATAATATCACCGCAGTTTCAAATCTTTGATTTGACAGGCGGAAGAAACCGCGAGCCGTGCGCTTCCCTCTCGAAAAACAGTTCACTGGACTGTTTTTCTCGGCAGAGTGCTGTCTACCTCTCGCGAAACAGCTCACTGGATTGTTTCGCTCGGCAGAGTGCCACTCAAAAGACTCGCTTGCGTGAGCGGGAGTTGCTCTGCAACTCATTCACGCCACGTTCCTTATCACGAAACTTTCCCGGACAAAAATGTTTTCATTTTTAATTGTTCTTTAAAGAAAACTGCCGTCTGATCGTTTTCAGGTATTGCTGCTGACTGTGCTTTTGCTGATTCTTGCGCTGCGGCCTGTTTCGCAATACGTTTGTTTGTCATATATGCATTAAGTTTCGGAATACCTATACCTAAGACTAAACCTGAATACAAGTAACCGGCTACCTGCGCAATATTCAATTTTCTCAATTTAACTTTGGTCAATTTGTCGTTTGCTGGAATTTTCTTCAACATTTCAGAGTACGTCAGAGCTTTGCCGTCTTTTACTACGTCAACACCGGCATTTTTAAGGCTTGAGAGAAGAACTTCGTCCCTGGTTTTAATACTTGAATTTTTAAGCCATTTAAAGAAGCCTTTTCCGTCGCCGTCTTTAATATTAATCAAATCTTTATCTAAAGAATTAGCAACACCTTTGCTTACGACACTGCCTAAAATCAACCAGTTAACGAATCCGAAAATATCTTTTACGCTGGATTCAATTAATTCGTTGTCGTTTCTTGCAGCCATAAATCTTGACATAATCGTTAAGCCGTAAATAGCTTTAAACTGGTTCAAAGACGGAATCATACCTTTAAACTGCAAACGAGGAATAATTTCTTTAGGGTTAGTGCTTATGCAGGCAAAAGCACCGGTACCAAAGACAACGGCCGCAAGCGCTTTTCTTATTTTAAATCCGAAAGAATTATCTTTTTCGCCGCCGCCTACGAATTTATCCTCACCGGTTCTGCGTTTTGTGATATATCTGTTAATCGGCTGGATAGACATACCAATCGCACCGGCAATGCCGATACCCATCAATGAACGCATTTTGTTGAATTTCTTCATTGATTTTATGAAATCATTAGCTGAGAAGTCTTTTGTTGTTTCAAATACGTTACCGACTTTTTCACTGGTAAATGTTTTTGTAACGGAATAAATATTTTCCAGCATTGTTTTCAAATCAAGACCGGAAACATGTTCCTTACCTTTTTTCAGCAGGCGCATTTTAGCTTCCGCCCCGGTTGAAGATGTGATTAGTGAGTGGATATATCTTTCTGTTTCCTTGCTGATTTTTGCCTTATTTGAAGAGGTTATATCATTTTCCAATCTGTCAACGATAAGTTTTTGTGTATCTTTAGGGATTCCGACCCAGCCTTCTTTTGAGCCGGACGGGTTAAAGCCTTCAATAGAACCTACGACTTTTTCAAGGTGTTTTCTCAGAGGATTTTTATTACCTGACTGAACCTCTTCATGCCAGCTTTCACCGAGGTTATCCAGAATTTTGTCACCGGCAAAAATCTTATTAAATTTAATGCCGAATTTAGAGTTAAAGGTGCTTGCAAGCATTAACCCTGCCAGAGTACCATAAACACCGACTAATGCATGGTTTGCGGAACTTGAAGATTCACGGGTGGCTGTTTCTACCCCTGCGTTAACTCCGCGCTGGAAGTCAACAATTGTTCTTGGCAGAACCATAGAACCCACATCGACCGCTGTTGCGCCCCACGCCTGATTTGTATCCAAAAATCTTAAAGCCAGTGACACACAGTCAAAAGCACCGCCGAATTTTTGCTGATGATTATTTAATTGTTCTTTGCTATTTTGTCTTTGCTGAGGGTAATTGTTCCGGTAATTTAATTGACTAACTTGCATTTGCTAACCTACTTTTCTGTTAAAACTATCGAACGAATATTTATGGAAGGACGTATCCGGATTTTCGGCGGCATCAGTATTGCCGTTTACGGTTGCTGCTGCAGATTTTTCCGCAGCCGTGCCGGCAGCCGCCTGTGTTGAGGCGCCGGTCGACGACGAATCTGTTTCGTTCGAATTTGCTAGTGTATTATTTTTTTGTTGAGCTTCAAGGTCTTTCTTTCTGCCTTTTTGAGCTGTATCAACTGTCAAAAGCGGTACAAGCAAGCCCAGCAGAGCAAGGGAGAACCCGATATTTGCAACCTGACACCAGGTGCGCATATTTTTTGCACGTTTTGTTACTAATTCATCTGAAGATTTAAGGCTGGTATTTTTAACCCAGTTCCAGAATTTTTTAAACACATTTGCATCTTGCGGAACATCTTTAAATCTGTTAAGAAGTTTCAATTCCGGATTTGCCTTTTCCATTGCGGTTGCAACGCCTTTTGCAGCATAGTCGCCTAAGAAGTACATGCTTGCGAATGTCGTGATATCTCGAACAGTTGATAATTGAAGTTCATTTTTATCTTCAGATGCGGCCATACGGCTTGCGAATGTTGCTGTTGAAACTATACGTGCCATATCCATTGACGGGAATATTCCGTTAAATTCCAACATCTTCATGCTAGGCAGTTTCATCATAGAAAGCAATGCCACACCGACCATTGATGACACGGATATGATTTTTTGTTTAAATAGTGCTGCTTTATCTTTATCAGAAAGATTTACTTCGGTTTTAGAATTTTTATCCTTGAATTCATCGTAAATAGGCGCGCCTTTTCTGCCGGAAGCTTTACGTGTAAGCCATCTGTTGATAGGCTGAGCGGAAACTGCCAGCGGAATAATTACGGCAAGACCTGCAAGACTCTTGGTTTTAACCAGTTTTTTCGCTTTTTTAATATAATCGGCAACACCTTTTTCATCAGTAATGTTTTCTTTGTGGAATTCTTTAATAACTTTGACGGTATTTTCCATTAAAGATTCCAGCGTAGAAGAGAAATAAGCTTTATCTTCTTTAAATTGAATATGTTCACCGATATGAGTTTTGTCGATTAAATTTTTATATGCAGCTTTGAAAGGTTTGTCAGACATTACGCAATCAGTAAGTTCTCTAGCGTTTGTATCGAGGTTTGCAAAAGAACTGAATTTAACAAGTCCTTTTTTCGGGACATCACCGTCCGCGCCTTCCAGATCGTGGAGCATTGATTTGAAGGTATTAAAGACTTTTTCATCCTCAGTTGCGCCCTTAGCACCGAGATAGTATTTGGAAATTTTGTCCAAAGAATCTGAGTTTGCCCAAACGTTAGAGAGGTTAGTTTTGCCAAACCCTTTCATAATAGGTCTTTGAATAAGTTTAGCCACGCCTGCAACAATAAAGCCCGGAATTAAACAGTTAATAATCAAGCCTGAAGCTTCACGTCTGAATGCTTCCATGCCGGCAAAGACATTAGCCTTGCGTTTTTTTTCACCTTTTTCATTAACAGCGGCATCGCCTGAATAAGTTTCGATAATTGTTCTTGGAATAATAGCAGTAGATAAATCCAGTACGGAAACGTTAATCATAGGATGGCGTTCACATAATTGAACCCCTTGAAGCACAAAATCACCCAATCCGCTAAAATTTTGATTTTTAGCGTTAGCAGAAGAAGTACCGTTCATTTCACGGGTACTTTTTACACTATTTCTACTTTTTACTTCACTTGATTGGATTTTTTGTAACATAAAAAACTTCTACTACACAAATACTATATAATTATTTTACCAAGAGCATACCTAAATAAAAGCTGTGCATGAAAAAAGTTGCTAGCAAATGTGCAAATATTAAGTAAATGTAAAGGCTTGATTGAAAATATTTTTTTAAAAATAAAAAATTTTAATTATTTTCATTATTTTTAACTAAACATTCACACGGGCAATAAAACAGCATATCCATTTTCTATAGTTTGGACACCCGAAATTTATGTAAAATTTTGTAAATTTTTTGTACATCCTACACTTAAAAGATGAAATAATTCATTACAAATTGCGAAAAGCTGCTGCACGCGCTATAATTAGCGCATGAGTAACGACATTCTCCAGTACAACATATCAGGGCTTTCGCTGAATGAAAAAGTGGATTTTTTCTCTCAACTCCACTCATACCTCAGCTCTTCTATTCCGATAACAACAGCCCTGACGAATATTCAACAATACTCAAACAGCAAAAAAATTAAATTAATAGCAAAAAAACTACTGGAGGATTTGGATAAAGGCGAAAACTTTGCCAATTCAATTTTAAAATTCAAACATTCTATCGGAAACGTATACTGCAATCTGATGTCAATAGGCGCTCAGTCAGGCGAACTGCCGCGAATTTTACAGGAAATACACTCCTCTTTAAAAAGACATAGAACAATGCTTTACAACTTGATAAAAGCCAGCGTCTACCCTGCGATTTTAATTTTAATTCTTATTGCATCATCGCTTTTGCTGGTGTTTTTTATATCCCCGCGTATGTCTGCACAATACCAGATGATAACCGGCGGCGAACTATCGCAAAACATGAACGCAATGGAAAATATCGCAAATTTACTGCAAAACAACTGGATTTCCCTGCTCATTATTTTCAATATAATCCTCTGGGGCATAATCAGATTTGCAAAATACCTTTTAAAATCAGAGCTGGGCATAGTTTTTCCGGTAATCGGCAAGGTCATAAAATATTATAATCTTTCAATTTTCTCAAAACTTCTTGCGATATCATACGCAGCCGGGCTTCCAATCACGCACGGCATACTTCTTTCCTGCGAATCCGTACCAAACGAATATATTCAAAAAAAATTATTCAAATGCTCCTCGTATATTTCAAAGCATTCACTTTCCGAATCCTTTGCCGGAACCGGATTTTTTACCCCGCAAATGCTCTCTAAAATTCAAGCAGGCGAACAAACCGGAAAACTTGATGAAGTTCTGCACGAAATCAGCAGCGAAATTGATGAAACTCTGGAAATGGTCTTATCTTCTGCGCTCAGGCTCATAGAGCCGGTGCTTATGCTAATCATAGCCGGCATGGCAATACTCTACGGCACAACAATGATGAATACCCTCTTTATGATTTAAAACAACCACCTCAAAGCTAAACCTCAACGCCCTTCATCATATTAACAAGCGTAGATATAGTATTTTCCATTGTCACGCTGTCAGAAGTTCGCTGTTGCAAAAATGCATTAATCTGCGGCATCATCTGGATTGCAGTATCAAGTTTCGGGTTAGTTCCGGGCTGATACATACCGACATCAATCAAATCCTTGTTTTCGCGATACATTGACATAATAGTACGCATCTTAGCCGCCGCTTCTTTATGCTCCGGCGTTGCTATCGCGCTCATAAGCCTTGAAATACTCCCCAGAACATCAATTGCCGGATAGTGGTTACTTTCTGCAACTTTACGGGATAAGAAAATGTGCCCGTCAACGATACCACGCACAATATCGACAATCGGGTCGTTAATATCATCACCTTCCATTAATACCGTATACAGTGCCGTAATTGAGCCTTTCGGGCTATTTCCGGCACGCTCGAGAACCTTTTGAAGCCATGAGAAAATTGAAGGCGGATAACCCTTCATAGTAGGCGGTTCGCCGAGTGACAACCCGACTTCACGCCCTGCCATTGCACAACGGGTTACGGTATCCGTCATTAAGAAAACCTTTTTACCCTGATCACGGAAATATTCACAAACTGCCGTAGCTGCCAAAAGACATTTCTGCCTGATTAAAGGCGGCTTATCACCTGTTGCACATACAAGAACGGATTTTCGCATCCCCTCTTCGCCCAGAGAATCCTCAATAAACTCTTTAACTTCACGCCCACGTTCACCGATAAGCGCAACTACGTTAACATCCGCATCAGAATTCCTTGCAATCATCCCGAGAAGCGTACTTTTACCAACGCCGGAGCCGGCAAACAAACCCAGACGCTGACCGCAGCCCATTGTAAGACAGGAATCAATCGCCCTTACACCGGTTGAGAAAATTTCCTGAATAATCGGTCGTTCAAACGGCCCCGGCGGCGGGCCTTCAATTGAACGCCACGTAGCTCCTGAAATATCCATAGGTTTGCCGTCCATTGGCTGTCCCATAGGGTCAATAAGTCGGCCTAAAAGAAAATCCCCGACAGGTATCGTAATCGGCTGGCCGGTTGAAGTTACAAGGCTTCCCTGCCCGATACCATTTCCGTCCAAAAGAAGCAGCAATTGTGCAACTTCCCCTTTAAACGCGGAAACTTCAGCAGGTTTAAGCTCTCCTGTGTTTGTTTCGATATAGCATAAATCGCCGATTTTCAGCCCCGGCAGTTTTACCTCAACCGTCAGCCCGAGAAGCTTTGAAACCGTTCCCTTAAACTGGTAAAGAGAAGTCTGTTCAAGTTTATTATGAACCCGTGTTTTTAAATCTTCTAACTTACTTAAATCAAGCTCGCTCATATTAGTAAGTATACTACCTAATCGCCGAATGTACAACTTTTTAACGTGAGATTACGAATGAGAAGACTTAATTCCAGCGATACCCGTTTGATATCCCGGAACAGTCAGGAACGCAGGTATCGTTTTTGCAATAACTTCGCCAACAGGAGTTCCCGGAGCCATTAGAGTAATTGCAAGGCACAAATCATCAACGTGAGGCGCAAAATCCGTTCCCTTTATATGACGCTCAACCTTTTTGCCGGAAATTTTTTCATTAATAAAATTAGAAACCTTATTACCGGCAATAATTCCGACACCCAGCACAGCCGCCGTCAAGCCGACTGGCGGAACGGCTCTCATTGCACGGTTCGCATATTTAACAAACCCTTTATTTTCACCTTTAATTTGCGGAACATGTTTCAGGATATCATCTTCATGTTTTTTATAGAATTTGGAAGTTTGTCCGACACACAATATCGGCACTGCAACGTTACCGAGAAGCTGGCTCAATGCTTCCTGCATTTTTGACTTGAAATTCTTTTTATCGTCAAACAAAGCACCGCCTGCAAGCCCGCCGGCAACTGAGCCGCCTGCAAGTCCCATAACTTCTTTTTCTTCAATCTTCAGGGTTTTACCTTTAATTTTAAAAAGTGCCCAATCTTTGACCGGAGTTTTGGCAAGTTTTGAAATCTTGAAACCCTGTTTATGCGAAATTATTCCAAACGCAGCAGCCGAACCAAGAGCAGCTGTTGCAAGAATTTTCCGTTTTGTATTGTCTTGCTGCCTGTCAGGGTGAAAAGGCTTTATATTATTAAATTGTGAAACCGGAGCTACTGACATAGAATACACACTTCTTCCTACAACGGGTAGAAAACTGCTAAAAAATAATTCTTGTTATCTATGCATTATTTTGTTACAAAATTAAATATAATACAAGGGTTTTCGTGATAAGCTTAGAATATGGAAGAAAAACGGGGAAAAGTTTTACTAATCAGGCTGAGCGCAATGGGAGATGTAATCTTCAACATTCCGCTTGCAAACTGCCTGAAAGATAACGGTTATGAGGTTCACTGGCTGGTGTCGGAGAAGGGCTATTCCCTTGTTAAAGATAATCCCTGCGTAGATAAAGTATACCTCGCGCCGGTCGAAAAATGGAAAAAATCCGGTAAACTGTTTCAAAATTTCAAAGAATACCTCGGCATCTTAAAAACACTGCGGGGAGAAAAATTTGATATTGCGATTGACACCCAGCTTATCCTTAAAAGTCTTTACTGGACACGTTTTTGCGGTGCCAGAAGAAGAATTGTGTCTAAAAACGCCCGTGAAGGCGCGATTTTAGGCGGGAACGAGGTTATTCCGTCCACCCGCGACGGTTTCAACCGCCACGTTGTAAAATGTTACCTGAAATTTGCCGAATATCTCGGGCTTAATACAGAAAAAATTAAGGTGACACTTCCCCCGACATCCATTAAAACGCAAGAAAAGATTAACGAACTTTTAAAACCGCTTAATCCGGCGAAAAGAACTATTATTATTGCGTCTGCAACCACCTGGGTTCCGAAGCACTGGAACAAAGATAACTGGCGCGAACTCATCAGCCGCCTCGGGAATGAATTTAACCTCATTTTTACCGGCATGCCGGCAGATGCCGAACTTATCTCATATATCGGCGGCGACAAACATTTAAATTTAACAGGCAAAACAAACCTTGAAGAATTGCAGGAACTTTTCTCCCGCGGGGATTTAATGGTGTCACTCGACAGCGGAAGCACACACCTTGCCTGGGCGGTTCAGAAAATTAAAATAGTAACTATTTTCTGCTGCACCCCGCCAGGGCTTTATGCACCGTTAGGGGACAAATCAAAATATATAGCTCTCACCGGTTCAAACCCTTGTCAGCCGTGCCACAGAAAAAAATGCCCGAACAAAAATCAAAAAAACATCTGCACCCTGACTCCCACTGTTGACGAGGTATTGAATGCTATCAGGGCGCTAATCTGAACTCTATTTCAAAAAATTATTGTCCAAATAGCCCAAAACATCTTTATAATATTTCAGGTCTTTTTCACTTGCGGCATAAACCATTCTCAAAACATCTTTTCTCAAAGTTGATAAATCTTCTTCCACATCAATTCCAAAATCAGCCAGATCCAGCCCCAAAGCTTTATGCAACCTGAAAAACAGGCTTAACGACGGAGTATATGTTGCATTTTCAATACGTGAAATATGCTGTTCATTAACGTTCACAATCTCAGCAAGCTTTGCCTGAGTGTACTTCAAGGCTTTTCTTGCCTCACGTATTTTCTTAGCAATAAAAACTTTATCATCAAATGTCATAGAAAACTTTTCACCTCGTACTATATAAAATAGGACGTAAATAGGTTTTAGAAAATATTGCGAACCCCAAAAATCCTTTAATATAGATGCAAGCAAACAGGTAAATGGTTTATAGATAGAAAAATTTTATAAAAAAAGATAAAATTTCTGTATTAGCCACATGGGCAGTCCGGATTGACAAAGTGCAGAACATGATTTAAAATCAAAATAAAACAGGTCAAGCCTGTTCTATAATTAGACAATGGCAAAATGCCGGAAAGGATAGAAAAGCATGAAAAATTTAGAAGCTGAAAACCCTTGTACTATGGGCATTCTGCTCAGGGGGGGGGGGGCAAGATGCGTTAGCCGGTGCTTGCGGTGTTGGCACACGAAAGTGTGACAAGCAGGCAAGCACTACGATGCCGCCGTTGCGACCAGAACGTAAGTGGAGGGAGCTGACAAATTCTGCAACGATTGATTATCGTTGCGTAGAATTTGACAGGCGGAAGTCGACTGAGTCGGTCGCTGAGCGACTCCCACAATTGAACCCGAGCAAAATTTTAGCATTTACAATGGCAGAAATTTTACTCTCACTCACAATCATCGGCGTAGTCGCAGCGATAACGTTGCCGTCGCTCACGGGGAACATTAACGAGCGCACATGGAACACGCAAAGAAAAGCTCTTTATGCAAGATTTTCACAAGCAATTATGCTCATGCCGGCAATGAACGGTTATGGAACAATTACGGAAGATGCAAGCGGAAGCATTTCAACAGACACCGCTGCCGAAACCTTTATAACCGCCGGACTTTCTAAAGTTCTCAAAATAAATAATATTTGCGACAGTGACCACTTAAGCGACTGCGGAGTCGCAAGCAAAATAACAACAATGAGAGCTACGCAAATCGATATGCCTAAAACTATGGCTGAATTAAACAGTCACATGGCAATGTCTGTTTCGGACAGTTTTAATAATTATTCATTATACAACACAAAAGCCGCTGCGTTTGAAACCCAAAACGGTGAAACTGTAACGGTTTACTATAATCCGAATTGCGTGGGAAGTTTGAAGGAAACTTCATATGGATTAGGAGCGTTCAGAATCTCTCCTAAAGTTTGCGCCAATTTTGTGTATGATTTGAACGGGAACAAAGGACCTAATACTGTCGGCAAAGATATAGGATTTTTAACCGCATTATATCCGTCCGATCCTAAAATAGCCATGCCATATCCGGCAATCAATCCGCTTTCGGCCTCTTACAATCAACCCGACGGTGCGAATGCATGCAGTGATTATGATAGTGAATACAGACTTCCAAATATTGATGAATTGGCTTCTATGTATGTTAATAACAAATTAATCGAATATTCAAACCCGACAGGTGAAGCTTATTTCTGGTCATCAACTAATATAAACAGCCGCGCCGCTTGGGGGGCTCATCTGGGCGACGGAAGGATTGACGATCTGAGTCGCAAATCACAGAATGAAAATATTTGGTGTGTCAAAAGATAATAAAAAGGTTCGGGTAAAACCCGAACCTAGTTTTATTTATTGAAAGGATAGATAAATTATTCTTTTACATATTCTGCATCAATTACATCATCATCTGATTTAGAAGAGGTTTCGGATGAATTTGCATTGCTGCTTTGTGCTGTTTCACCTTCTTTTTGAACTTTTTCGTAAGCTTTTTGAGAAATTGAGAACATTGTTTGTTGTAATTCATCAGATAATTTTTTCAATTCGTCTGTTGATTTATTTTCATCAATTGCCTTTTGTAAAGCTTCTTTTTGTTCTTTAAGTTTAGATTCATCAGCAGGATCAATCTTACCTTCAAAGTCTTTAACGATTCTGTCTGCTGAACCAATTAAGCCGGAAGCATTGTTTTTAATTTCAGCTTCTTCTTTTCTCTTCTTATCTTCTGCCGCATTAGCTTCAGCTTCTTTGACCATTTTGTCAATGTCGGCTTCTGAGAGGTTAGAAGAGTTAGTAATTGTAATTTTTTGTTCTTTATTTGTAGCTTTATCTTTAGCAGATACGTTTACGATACCGTTAGCATCAATATCGAATGTGACTTCGATTTGAGGTAAACCTCTCATTGCAGGCGGAATACCGTCAAGTCTGAACATACCTAAAGATTTGTTATCGGATGCCATTGGTCTTTCACCTTGAAGAACGTGAATATCAACAGCAGTTTGGTTGTTTTCCGCAGTTGAGAATACTTGGGATTTAGAAACAGGGATTGTAGTGTTTCTTGGAACCAACGGGGTCATAACGCCGCCCAGAGTTTCAATACCAAGTGTCAGAGGGGTTACATCCAACAAAACGATATCTTTAACTTCACCTGCCAGTACACCTGCTTGAATTGCAGCACCAACCGCAACAACTTCATCAGGGTTTACTGATTGGTTAGGGTCTTTGCCGGTATATTCTTTTACCAGTTGTTGAACAGCCGGAATACGGGTTGAACCACCTACAAGAACGACTTCATCAATGTCGGATTTAGAAATTCCGGCATCTTTGATTGCTTGTTCTACAGGTTTCTTACATCTTTCTAACAGGTCGTATGATAAATCTTCAAATTTAGCTCTTGTTAAAGAGAGGTCTAAGTGTTTAGGGCCGTTAGCGTCTGCTGTGATGAACGGTAAATTGATATTAGTTTCAACAACAGAAGACAATTCGCATTTAGCTTTTTCAGCGGCTTCTTTAACACGTTGCATTGCCTGTTTATCGCCTCTTAAGTCAATACCTTCTTGTTTCTTGAATTCTTCACAAATCCAATCCATAATCTTTTGGTCAAAGTCATCACCACCTAAGTGAGTATCACCGGATGTAGAAAGAACTTCGTGAACACCGTCGCCGATTTCAAGAATTGAAACATCAAATGTACCACCACCTAAGTCGAATACAAGAACTTTTTCACTCTTTTCTTTTTCAAGCCCGTAAGCAAGAGCTGCAGCAGTCGGTTCGTTTACGATACGTAAAACATCCAGACCCGCAATTTTACCGGCGTCTTTTGTAGCCTGTCTTTGAGCATCATTAAAGTAAGCCGGAACTGTGATAACCGCAGATGTAACTTTTTCACCCAGATAGTTAGAAGCATCATCTGCCAACTTTCTCAAAATCATCGCAGAAATTTCTTGCGGTGTGTAATCTTTTCCGTCAATGTTTACTTTATAATCTTCACCCATGTGACGTTTAATTGAAATAACAGTCTTATCAGGGTTAAGAATAGCTTGTCTTTTTGCGAGTTGACCGACTAATCTTTCACCTGTTTTAGAAAAACCAACAATAGAAGGGGTTGTTCTTGAACCTTCCGCGTTGGCAATAACGGTCGGCTTACCACCTTCCATAACAGCAACTACAGAGTTTGTAGTACCCAAGTCAATACCAATAGTCTTTGCCATAATTGTTTATCTCCTTTACAAATTTCATGCAAATTTATTTTATATTTAATATATAACACTGTTTTTGCAGAATATTAAAAAAATAAACAAAAAATTAATATTTTAGAGAAGGCGCGGAGCACGCTCCGCGCCTTCTCTGAATTGTGGAACCTGCTCACCGGCCCCACTGCAATTAATTCTGACTATTTTGCGGCTGCTGTGAGCCAGGTGTACACAAACCGAATTCACACTGTTCGCCAATTTGATCAGGGTTGCGCTTTTCATCAAAACTATCCATATCAACCATACCGTCTTTAGGATGATTATCCAAACTAGGTTGAAACGCATCCGGCTTTTTCAAATTATCCAAATTCTTAGGCAGCATCCTATCCTGCAGCGAATCTTCATTAAAATTGTTAATTATGCAAGGCCCCGGCCCCACTGACGATGCCGTCCGCACATTAGCATGCCCTATCCCGAACTTTATAGCCATTGGAATAGCAATTGCAATAAGTAAAATTAAAATAATATATGTCCGCATAAAAATCTCCTCTCAAATAAAGTCTAAAATTCTAAAAAAATTAAAGCATTCCCCATATAAACTAAGCAAACGGATATATTTAACAAGCATTTCAGGCAAGTTGCTTTTTTTCGCAAAAGTGCTTGTATTTTTTAAAGAGTTATGTTAATATATGGTTACAATTGTTTAAAAAAATTCAAAAAAATAAACATTTTTTAATAAATTAAGTGAAAGAGTTACACTTTTAAAAAGAGAAAAGGAAAAGATAATGACAGAAAATGCTGAAATGACAGTAGAAAATGAAGACCGTCCGAGAATTTTATTAGCAGATGATGAAGCCAGCATAAGACGTATCTTGGAAACACGCTTGAAAATGGCGGGTTACGATGTTTATACAGCAGAAGACGGAGAAGCTGCAGTAAATGCTTTCAATAAATATAATCCTGATCTGGTAGTTCTGGATGTTATGATGCCTAAAATGGATGGTTACGGCGTAACACGCGAAATCAGACGTACAGCAGATGTACCTATTATCATTTTGACAGCATTGGGCGATGTTTCAGAAAGAATAACCGGTCTTGAACTCGGCGCAGATGACTATGTAATCAAACCTTTCAGCCCGAAAGAACTTGAAGCACGTGTAAAAGCAGTATTGCGCCGTACAAATAACCGAGAAATGGTAACTCCTTCCGGTAAAGTAACCAAAAACGTAATCACTGCCGGTAATATTAAAATTGATACGGCACGCCGTCAGGTCTACAGAAAGAATGACAGAATCCGTCTTACAGGAATGGAATTCAGCTTGTTGGAACTTCTCGTAAACAATTCCGGCCAGGCGTTCTCAAGAAACGAAATTTTACAGCACGTATGGGCTTACCCTGCTGATCATCGGATTGATACCAGAGTTGTAGATGTCCACATTTCAAGACTGCGCTCAAAACTGGAATCCGATCCTGCAAATCCGGAATTAATCTTAACTGCCCGCGGAATAGGCTATATGTTCCAAAGAATAAGTTAGTTTTAAAAGTTGATTATTAAAATAATGCCATACAAAATATGGCATTATTTTTTTATTTAGGAGCAGGATAGTATGGATTACGATTACAGACGGCAGCTAACAATAATAATTTTGGTAATATTATGCATATTAAGTCTTATCGACTACCTAATATCATACAAATCAGAAAAACTTATATGCAATAGAGAAAAAAATAGTTGCGTTGTTGAACGAATAACGAGATTAAATAAGGTTAAAACAGCTTATTTAATGGACGTTGATGAAGTGAAGGATGTGAGAGTGAATTCACATTATCGCAGGCACCGGGACTGGCTAACAGGGAGAAGGCGTGGACGCAACTATTATTTTCTGGTATTCAGACATATTAACGACAGAACAGAAAGAAGAATATTCTCCCGGAGATATCGTTCGGACGAGCAAGCCAAAGAAAAAGCCCACGAAATAATGATGAAACTAAGAGAAGATAGTAATATCATAGAAGTGAGCCGTTAAAACAGTTTTCTGTCGATAGGTCGTGCGCAAATTGTTTATGGGAGTATATCTCTGGCAAATAAAAAGTTCTGGACAAAAAATATTTTCGTGTTAGTATAAAAAGGTAAACGAAATGGCGGGTATCGCCAAGCGGTTAAGGCCTCGGATTGTGGTTCCGATATGCGTGGGTTCGAATCCCACTACCCGCCCCATAAAATACCTGATAACAAGAGTTATCAGGTATTTTATTATTTGGTGTTTTTGGGATTTAAAGAACACAACAGACCGTAAGGTCTGTCTGGGTTCAAGCGACCTGTGAGCAGAGTGCGAAGGTATTTTGCTTCTATGAATTTCATTCTTAGAAGCAAAAACCGAAGACACATTTAATGCGAACAGGTCAAGACAATCCCACACTACCCGCCCCACTATTAAAACCCTCGCACAGAGAGGTGTTTAACTTTTTAAGGGGTATAATTATCCAATTAAGGGTAAAATAACATTAAAAATATTTAATAAACCACTTGAAATAGATAAGAAATAAGTTATAATAAAAGTAGGGTGAGGGTTTTCCTAGATACCCTCAATGCAGACCCTACAACAATGATGAAATAATTAGTAAAATGTGTCCTATGACGTTAAGGCCATATTTTATTTTTGCTCTAATGTTTTCAATCATAGTCATAATCACCTCCTTTCGTACACCTTCTGCAGAGAAGTTTGTCGTGCGTTGAAAGGTGGCAAGGTCTGTCCTACTTTTGGCACTATGGCCAATAAATTATTTTAATCTTCAATGCACAATTACAAAAATAAAGCAGTTCTCCGCTGCCACGGCTCGCGGTTCATCGCAAACGAGCAGAGACATTCCAAAGCGAAACCACGCTTTTGCCTGAATACCTTAAGCGCAAATCGAGCAAAAAGCGGGGCGGAAGCGGCGGAGAACTGCTTTATTTTTAAAGTCCTATATTTTGTTCCAATTTCAGTGTGTCAATAATTGTTAAAACAGAATACAAATCGCTTACAAGAATTAAAACAGACAAACACAGGCATTTTTTTCTATCCTGTTCTATAGGTTCCAGTTTAGGGAGAATGTTTTTATTATAAAATAAACTAAATTTTTGAGAAAAAGAAGGTTTCTTTTCAGTTGTTTTTACTTTTCCGTTTTCCATATTCAACCCTTCTATACCGCTATATCATTCTATAGATAATCTTTTGCACTAACCGGCTGCCTTGATGCCGCATCAGTTTCAAAATAACTTAAGTTTGCAGCTTCACCTGCACAAGAGGCGAATAAAGAACCCGGGAATATCTGTATAGAATTTCTTAATTGTGTTAAAGCCGAATTATAGAATCTTCTTGAAGCAGAAATATGTTCCTCTACTTCATTATAAGTCTGCATTGCCTGCACCATTGTAGCGTCTGATTTTAAAGTAGGATAATTTTCCACATTTACCATGAAAGCTTTAAGCTGCGTGTCCAGTTCAGCCTCTGTGGCAAATTTTTCTTTGGAACCGAGTTTTGCATTTATAGCTTTCGACCTTAATTCCGTTATTTTGCCAAATAACGCATTTTCATGATCCATAAATTTTTTAGCTATTGTTAATAAGTTAGGGATTAAATCATATCTTTTTCGAAGTTGAACATCTATACCTGATAATGCTTCCAAAACAGCATTTTTATTTCTTACAACAGAAGCATACAATGAGTATATAAAGAATATCACTACTACGGCAAGTACAGCAAACAGTATCAACATCATAATTTTTTAATTTCCTCTCTTATATTGTGGGTATCTTATATTGTTGGTAATACGTACAAATTATAACATTATTTCTATAATATAGAAATACACTAAAAAAAAGATTTATCTATCCTTTCCCGTCAAAATAAAGCGGTTCTTCGTCGCCTGCTTGCCCTGTTCAAAGCGACAGGCTTTTTGTTCCGGTTTCAAAAGTCAAACAAGATGTAAAAGCAATATTAAATAAATTAGGGTTAAAAAATCGTATACAAGCGGCAGGTACAGCCGCTTTATTTATTAATAGCACTAAATCTTAATTATCGGTTTATACTTTTTTACTACCGGCAAGACAGCTATCCAAAATATTATTTGCAAATCGTTCCCAGCTATAAATTCCGGAGGTTTCAAAAGCTTTCATACAATAATTCTGGTATATTGAAAACTCATTGTTATAAATTTTAATCACTCGTATTATAGTTTGAATAAAATCTGACAACTTTCCCCGATTAAATACAAATCCATTCTGAGAATTAATAATCTCGGATACTCCGGCATTTGAGGATACAATACAAGGTTTACCGTACGCCATTGCCTCCAAAACAACAAGCCCAAAGGCCTCATGAATTGACGGTAAAATCAGAACATCTATTGTAGAATAAAACTCTTTCATATCAGATTGTTTAGGTAATACTTCCACGCACTTACTCATTCCAAAAATATTTACCAGCCCCTGCATTACTAAATCTCTTTTATACCTTGGGGCAATAATCTTAACATTAAATTTGTAACCGCATAACTTGACCAGACCCAATACGAATAATAACAAATGCCCTCCTTTGTTAAAAGAGCTGTTAGCCACAATACCAAAAGTTATGTTTGCATTTTTCTTTATTTCCGGCAGTGTATCAAAAATCTTAGTACATGCCGGATAGACAACTCTTATATTCTCAGAAGGTATGCCGAAATTTTCTTGATAATCCTTTTTTATAATTTCAGATACTGCAATAAATCTGCAATCTTTCGCACATTTAAAACATTTTTTGCTAAAAGCCAACTTTTTATGCCCGAAAATATTCCTAAAAATACGGGAGAAAAAAGGAACATTATTACATTTATACTGCGGGGAATGGCACTGAAGAAGACCGGTCCTGTACAATTGCGGAATATTAGCAGTTAAAACGATATCAAACTTTTCCTTCTCTACAATTTTATCAATTTCATCTATGTAAGAGTCATTGCGATACCGGTACGGAATTTCAATTACGCGGACATTATTAATTGGCACGCTGCTATCAATTTCAGTAAAAACCGTCAGGTCTACATCTTTCATACCGGCAAATTCGCGAATTAAATTTCCTGTAACAACAATTCCGCCGCCATATTGGGCTCCACCGGCTATAACCTGACAGATATTTTTTGCAACAATTGCAACTTTTTTCATAAAACCTCTCTAAATAAAGCAGTTCTCCGCCACGTTCCTTATCGCGAGTCTTTCTCGGACATCTAATATACTGCATAAATATACCACAATATTCAAAATGATGCACTTAATAATTATATCTAAATTTATCCCCCTCCCCCATGGATTGTTGCAAGTTGTATTTTGAATAGTGCAATGGGGGATTTTAAGAAATATTAACGTTGATATCTAAGCTTACAAACCGCCTTACCGCAGGCTTTTAACCTGAATAAACTATCTGAATAGTTTATTACATTTGTATTGGATTGAATTTTCTATTAAAGTAGTTTGTATGAAGAGTTTCTTTGTTAAAAACATATACAGACTATTATTAAACCGGATATACAATCCATTCATTGCAACAAACCTTAAACCGATTGAGCTTAAGCTGCGTCAGGAAGATAAATGTCTTGTTATAGCACCGCATCCAGACGATGAAAGTATCGGATGCGGCGGGATAATGAAATTACATCCGGAGAATTTTGATGTAATTTGCCTGACTCACGGGGATGAAAACGATATCCGTTTTCAAGAAATGCAGCAGGCAATGCATTTTGCCGGGATAAATAGCTTTAAAATGTTAAATCTAAAAGATAAAAATGTTATTTCAGGACAAACTGAATTTAATACGATTGACATTTCTCAATATAACTACATATTTATCCCGTACATATTTGATCAACACAGAGATCATAAAGCCGTAAGCCTCTTACTTGCAAATAAGTTACGTAAATGCCGGTACAAATCAACATTACAAATTGCGTACTATGAAGTTTGGTCAACTATTAATCTTCCGCAATACTACGTTAATATAAGCAATGTCATTGAAGACAAAAAGAAAATGATAAACTTTCATAAGTCACAAATTGCCACCCGAAATTATGCAGACAAAATTCTTGGTTTAAATTCGTATCGGGGACTTCTACGTGGACTTGAAGCTGTCGAATGCTTTTCGATTATGAATGCAGCTGATTTTACACGAATAGTAGAGAGATTAACCTCCGGTATCACGGAGTAAATCGTCATTCTATACTTATTATCTATTTCGTTCTGACCGCTCCAAATAAAGCAGTTCTCCGCCACGTTCTTTATCGGAACTTTCTCGGACAACTACATGGGAAAATCGGTATCAACACATTCCCATTCCGGATAATAATAAATTGTCACATCATTTTTTGGTGAAATCTTAGCTGGCCCGCCTACAATAAAATTTGTCAATGAGCCGGTAGGCGGCAGAATTGTCAAAGCCCATTTTACCGGCAAAACTATATATGTCAGGTTCAACCCCTTTTTTATATAAGATGACTTCATTTTGGCAGAGTCTAAACCCGGGATTTCAAACCTGTCAAGAACAATCATTGCAGGAATCCCGTTCATCCCTTGTGTTGCAACCGTTTCAACCCGTGCTATTGCTTCTGTTCCGCGAGGCACAAGCAGTTTGTTCTTATAAAATACATCTTCTTTTACGCGTAAGCTGACAGTAGTGCCATTTATACCGTTTTTACTTCTTATAGTTTGCATCGGACGCATTACGATTGCAACCCTTGCGGTGCTTTCAAAATTGCACAACGGGTTCGCGGCAGGTAATTCTTTACCTGCATAATCCTTCAATGTTTCATCTACAAATGTATCCTGTATGATAACTTTTGCCTGAGCCGTATTTATTCCGGTAAACACAAGTATAAAAGCTATAAAAATTCCGATTATTCTATTCATATTTCAACCGTTTCTGCGAAGATGTTTTTACTTTTTCCTGCAGCATGCCTCTGTTTTTTTCGGAAGTTAGAAGGAAATTTTGATAGTATTTATTTGTCAAATAGGTGTTATTTGCCAAATATTCAGGGTATTTGAAATAAATATACTCATAAATTTCAGCCATCCGTTTGCTTATGGTATTGTTAGTCAGGAAAAAGCTGAATCTTTTCTGTTCGCCCAGTTTATTTAAAAATACAATCATTGCGACAGGATTATAGCCGGCTTTTACCATTAAATCGACAGCACGTTTATCAAAAAACAGTTCATATTTTTTAGGCGCGCACTTCATCTGTGCAGATGTTACAAAACCTCTTGCGAAACCGTCATAAGAAAGTGTACCTTTAACTATCTCACGCGACAAAAATGCAGCCAGTTCGTTTTCGTCAGAGATATGGTTTATTTGATTTTTATAAACCACAATCTGTCTGCGCGTAATTGTTTTATCTGTCAGCATTATTGTTTTCTGGTCTTCATCGTTATATGTAAAAACCATACGTTTATCAATTCTGTTAGCATTTAGAATATTAAACGCAACGTTATCAATATAATGTTGAATTTTTAAATTATCATATATTTGGGTATCTGCAGCTTTGCAAACAGGTATAACCAATGTGCAAGCCAATATAGTAAATATAACCAGCTTCTTAATCATAAAATTATTATATTCAAAAACAAAATATTTCGCAAATAAAATATTTATAAAGACGCTGCCGGCATAAATAATGCAAAATAAAAAGACCATCTTAATGACGGTCAAGTAATAAAGGAAACATTAGTTATGTGTATGAAAATTTAGTTAATCAGATAATAAGTTAATCGCAACCTTTGGCTGCTGTTAATAAAGGTTATGAGAATTAACCCGGATTTATTCTCATCCATCAGGTCATATTCCACATTAACTTCTTGACCTATTAACAGGATTTTATTTTATTAACCGAAGGTTTTAAAGCTTGATTCTACGTTCTTTTCGATAACCTTTTCGACTGCATCTTTTTCATTAGAGATTGCGTCGTGTTCTGTATCAAGCTGTTTAAGTCGTAATTCAAGGTTTTTATCTTCAGCCTGAATTATTTCAATTTTAGCGTTAATCTCTGCAATTGATTGATCATATAAGGCTTTGTCATATTCGTACTGATTCATTGCATCATCGTAAGCCTTTTGATCGGTTATTGTATTAGTTGTCAACGCATACTCTTTACCGTCAATTGTGATATTTATATAACGGCCGGTTGAATCCTGTTCAAGATAACATCCGTCAACACCTTTAATCTCTTCAACTTTTTCTGCAGAACCTATTTTATAGGCCGCGATATAGGATTGAGAATTATTATTTGTATCGCTGTAGATTGCGCCTTCAACTTCTGTACTGTTGTAGAAAATTGCTTCATACTCACCAGTTGATGTATTTTGTACATATCTTACTAAATAATCATCAGTATTACCGTGAGTTTTTTGCAATAATTGCAAGAAGGTTTCTTCTTCTTCCAGCAGTTTAGCTTTTTGATCCGCAGACAGGCTGTCATAATAAGGGTCATCACCGGCAGGAGCATCACCGAGATTTCTCAGAGTTGTCGCCCCTATGGTATAAGTATTGCCCGCAGCGACCTCCGTAATAATGCTAGGTGCCGCCGAAACAACAGAAAAGTCATCCGTCCAGGATCTTATATAACTTACTTTATAAGTTCCGTTCGTATCTGCAATTAATGATGTAATCTGGTTAGTGAGAGCGCCATCATTAAATGTATAAACAGTTTGCGTGAATTCTTCAACGGATGGCACAGTCGGAACTTCCATACCGAGCAAATCTGTATAGTATGAAGCTGATTTGTTAGACAGAGCAGTTCTTTGCTGGTTAATCTGCTGTCCTTCAAACTCAACGTTGTTCATTCTTGCTGTCAAGCCTAAGAATCTGGCTTGAGATGCTGCCATACCCATTGTAGTATCCCTTTCGATTTTAAAAGATTAAATTCGACCTTGTTTTTTAATCTTTTTGATTTCCGTAACATGCATGTCGGCAGCATGAGTTTTAAACTTTAGAAAAGCATTTTATTCTGCTTAATATTTTGTAACAATTCAGAATTCACGCACAGGTAAGCCCCGAAATTCGGGGCTTTTTAGAACTTTAATAAATATAAGTTTACTATGCCACATAACGATCAAGAGTAACGAATCCGCTAAGGGTTGAACTATTTGCAGAGTATCTTTGAGTTTTAACTTTATTTGAACAGTTACCTTCAACTGTTTCAAAAGAGCCGTCCGGATTTACTTTTGTTACTATACCTGTGTGAGATTTACCGCCTTTTTTTTCAATCATAATATCGCCGACTTTTACATTTTGCGCGATATAATCAGCCCTGTCAGAAGCGGAAGTTACGTCCAGATAACAATTATGAGATCTTCCCCAGCTTTGCAGACCGGAAACAGAAGAAGAACCAAATGAGGACGGCAGTTGGGAGCCAAATGTATCTCTTGTAACGCTGGTCACGAAATCCGCGCACCATGCCTGCTTTCTTCCGCCGGAGAATAACCTGTTACCTTCGCGGTCACTATTTACCCTGCCGACGTAAGAAAGTGCATTTTGTGCCAAATCTGTTTGAAGTGCACCTGTGCTTCTCGGGAAAGTAAACTTTCCGAATTTAGGTTTTGAATAAAAATAACTTGATGGAGCATAGCCTGAAGGTGCATAAGAATCTGTTAATTGAGGCGTATAGCTGCTATAAGAACCGGTTCCGAAAGTATATGAAGGTGTGTAAGCACTATAACGATAGCTAAACAATGGCAGCGAATATGAACTGTAAGTCGTGCCATAAGAATAACTGTACGGATTGCTGTAAAAGCTTCCGAAACTATAACTATTTAATTTATAGTCAGGTAAACTCATATTTATTCCCTTAATCCCTTATTATATATATAAAGTATATTAAGAGTAAATAATTGCCTGATTAAAAGATTTAGATTTAATATTTGTTACATTACTTTCTGAAGAGAACAAATTTTGTGCCAGCTGCTTTTCTTTTGCACGGGATTTGAGAGAAAAATATCTGTCAAGGAATTTGTCAAAATCGAAAATACTGCCGTTTTGTTCGGCTTTAAAAGCTTTTTCATAAAGCTTGCTTACCTGCTGCGTATCAAAGTCATAGCCTGACGCAAACAACTTTAAAAGATAAGGATCTTTTTCTATAGCATCAAGTTTAGCAAAATTTTTCAGAAGTGCCAGCATATCAGGCTGTAAATCAATAAAATCCTGAACCTCAGCTGCGAACAGTGGCTTTTCGTTAATTTTTTTAAGTTTAAGCAGCTCATTAACTACACCGGCTTTATCGGGATGTTCAATAAGCGCAATTGAGATATTATTCGGTATATTACCGCCCAGAGTATGCCTGATCTCCTCAAGGATTTCGGTTGATTTTTTATCCGTAAAAATTTCCGGCAAATATTTTTGCATATCAACCGGTTCTAAATGTTCAATCCAGCGAGGCAGTCCACTATCAACAAGCTCATCCACATATTCCTGTGAATATTTCGAGATATCTCCCTGAACAGAAACAGCTTTCATTTCATTTTTATTTGTCTTTGCGTAATCAATAAGATTAGAAGGCAGACCGGCATCTTCCAGTTCTTTTTGCTGCTGCGGAGAAAGTTTTATTCTTCCTGCGGTCAATTTTGTACCACTCAGCTTGGAATCATTGTAATGTCCGATGAACTCATGCCTGAAACTTGTATCTGTTAGATGTCTTTCTACAACTCCAACTCGACGCCCATACATAACTTTACCAAAGTTTTTATGTTTATACTTAACAGCAATCCCGTAAGCACCGAAATACCTATTTATAAGCGGATCAAAATCCGTAATATCAATGAGAGGCGGATATTCAACCGCACTGCCGCCAGCCTTTTTAGCGAGCGCCAATTCCTCTTTGAGATACAGCAGCTTAGCTTTGCTAAGAGGTTTATCAGAAAATACTTTTATACCATATTCAGAATCAATATTTCGCAGGAAATTTGCGGTATCCGCATCTAATTCAGATAAATAATATTTTTCATATAAATATGAAGTGGTTTTTGCATCATTAGGGTATTGTGATATAAAACGTTTCAGACTGCTAAATCTTGTAACGGTTTCCAGATTAGGATTTTTCAGAAGCCCGGGGCTGTTTAAAACGGCAGAGCGCGGAGCTGAATACGTTGCCAGTCTGGATTGTTTGCTAAGATTTAGTAAGCTCGCATTTTTAAAACGTTTTCCCAGAGTTCCTATTAATTTTGTTAAAATACCGGGAGTTGTTGTTGGTAATAATTCATTATACAAAGGACAATATTTCCCTTCGGCAGTATTCACTGTATCAAGGAGATGTTCCGCTTTATTAAGATTATTCCTTGCATTTTTGGAACGCGGATTCCCAATAGAAGCCAGCAGTTCCTCTGCCGCGTTTTTAATCTTAGCATCGCTGCACATATCCAATTTATCACGCATGCCGGCAAGCTGTTCTGCACGATATCTTGAACGCGCACTTGTAAAAATCTTTACGATTTTCGTACTAAATCCCATAGTAAATAATATCCCTTTATAATCCCCTGTATTTTATATAAGAGAATTTACATCAAGGAATTGCCTACTTGTTAAGATTTATAAACTGACATTCCCAATTCCATGCGTTTTTGACGCTGTCGTTAAGAGTACGGGAAGGCTGCCAGTCAAGGATTTCACGAGCCTTTTTGTTATCGGCAACAAGGATTGCCGGATCGCCTTCACGCCTTGGTTGAATTTCATACGGAATTTCTTTACCTGTCACTTTTTTGCAGGTTTCAAAAACCTCTTTAACCGTACTGCCCGTTTGTGTTCCGAGGTTAAAAACATTTGTTCCGCCGCCGCTTTGCAAGTATTTAAGCGCCAGTAAATGCGCGTCAATCAAATCATTAACGTCAATATAATCCCTTACGCAGGTTCCGTCTTTGGTCGGATAATCATCACCAAAAAGATTAAAAGTTTTCCCCGGATTTATGGCGGCTTTCAAAACATTAGGTATCAAATGCGTTTCAGGTTCGTGCCATTCGCCTATCCGCCCCTGTGCATCTGCGCCGGCTACATTGAAATAACGCAGGCGGACACTTTTCAATCCGTAAGCTTTTTCAAAATCGTCCATAATCATCTCAACCGTAAGTTTTGTTTCCCCATAAGGATTTATAGGATGCTTAGGGTGGTTTTCGTCAATCGGGGTGTAATCCGGTTCGCCGTATACAGCAGCCGTTGAAGAAAAAACTATTTTTTTACAGTCGTGTTTAACCATTGCCTCCAGAAGATTCATGGAGCCGCAGACATTATTCTGAAAATATTTATAAGGCTCCTTTACGCTTTCACCCACCTGAGAAAATGCCGCGAAATGCACTACAGCCTCAATATCAAACTTTTCAAAAACGCCATTTATATCCGCCGGATTTTTTAAATCACCTTCGACAAACCCTGCGCCTGCAAGTTTTTCAACTGTTTCACGGTGTCCGGTCGAAAGATTGTCAAAAATAACTACATCTCTGCCGGCGTCCAGTAGTGCCTGCACACAATGACTTCCGATATATCCGGCTCCGCCTGTTACTAAAATCATATAACTTTTCTCCCTTAAATAAAGCAGTTCTCCGCCGCTCCGCCTCGCTTCTTGCTCGACTCGCGCTTAACGGCATTCAGGCAAAAGCGCGGTTTTGCCCTAGAATGCCTCAGCTCGCTCGCGCTGAACCGCGAGCCGTAGCGGCTGCGCTGTCTAATACGCCACTCAAAAGACTCGCTCACGTTCCTTATCGCGAGTCTTTCTCGGACAAAATTATTATATATTAAAAACTGTAAAGTTACACCTTTATATTAAAATGTGTTTATTATAAAATTGCGTAAAAAAAGGATTAAAGGTATGAGAATTTCTGCAATTTCTAACAATTTTGGCATTTTTAGTGTGAATGCTATAAAAAACAACAATTTAAATTTACAAAAAACTGCACCGCTGAAAAACGATAGTTTTGAACGGACAACAGATAACAATTACGCCCAGGCAATAAGGTTTGAGGGTGTAAACGCGGCAGGTATAGTCAAACAACGCGGGCTATTGATGCACATTACAAGTTTGCCTGCACACCGTTCGTTCTGCGGTCAATTTGGCGATCCGCAGACTGATAAATTCATCAACTGGATGGCAGAGGCGAAACAAACCCACTGGATTATGAATCCTTTAAACGCACTCGAGGATCACCTGTGCCCGTACAGCCCGGACGGCAGGTTCAGCAGAAACAAATTTATCGTAAATCTGAATAAGCTTGTTGGTGATGATTACGGCAATCTTCTTAAGGAAAGTGAACTTCCTGATGACATAACAACACCGGTTTTCACACTCGATATGCTTGAGAAACAGAAAAACCCGCGTTTCAAACTGGCATTTGAACGGTTCAAACAGTTAGACGAAACAAAACCAATAAAGCAGGAATATAATAAATTTATTCAGGATAACGATGCACTGTGGCTTGATGAATATGCAAATTACGATGCAATAGCCAAAAAACACGGAAAAGTCTGGACGAACTGGGATCGCGGGCTTCAAACCGCACCGGAAGACGCCAGAAAAAAAGGAATTCCGCTTGAAGAACAAATCGCGCCGCTATTGAAAGGGGTTTCAAAAGAAGAACTTCACGATGAAGTCGGACTTTATAAATTTGAACAGTTCCTCTATGACAAGCAGTTCAATGAAATGGTTGAACAATTGAGAGGGAAAGGCATTACGCTTACTATGGATTTGCCTATAGGAGTCAGTGCAACCGGCGTTGATACGTGGGGTAAGAAAAACATCTTCCTTCTTGATGAAAACTTCCGCCCTACAAAAGTAAGCGGCTGTCCGCCGGAAGATGCATACCCTTACACTCAGGTATGGGGTCATGCACTTTATAACTACGATGAACCTGCGTTCTGGGATTATCAGGAACAGACAGTGCGCGGAATGCTTAAAAATTCAGACCTGCGTTTAGATCACTTTGTAGGTTATATTAACCGTGCGGCAATACCGACAACATTTACAAAAGCTGACGGAACAGTTCTGCACGGCGGCGAGATTTTTAAATCTACAACGGAAGGCGGTATGGGAGCAGGCTTCTTCCAACAGGATTGGGTTGAAGATGTTTACAAAAAGAAAAGCCCTAAGGGCGAAAATGTCTTTGAACTCTTCATCCGTGTGGCAAAAGAATTAGGCAAAAAGCCGGAAGATTGCTATATTTTAGAAGATTTCGGGCCGCTTGCACAAACTCCTGCCTACAAAGAATTCCGCACAACTTACGGCAAAGATTTTATGAGCCAGCGTGTTCCTATCGCAATGGGCATAAGCGGCTCGGGTTTAAAATGGGATAAATTAAACTCCCCGTTTGAAATGAAAGACAAAAATGTTGCCATTCTTACCGGCAACCACGATCTTCCGCCGTTAAAACAATTTATTGACGAACTTATGGACGTTACAAATCCTGACTTATCAATGCCGCAAAAAACCGCACAAAAATTCTTCCGCGAATTCTGCCTGACTAAACTAGACATCAAACCGGAGGACATAAATAATAAAGAGGTCGTGTTTGATAAAGTTATGGAATGGCACTACAAAACGGGTGTAAAACAGGTTCAAACAACTATCTCGGATGCACTTGGCATCTATTACCGTCCGAACATTCCGGGCTACTGGAACGGACATCACGACAAATATCTTATGAAAACTACACCGGAAGCTCTTCTGCCTTTCTGGAGCAGGGTTTTCCCTAAAGATTTTCTCAACCGTGATGATATGGGCGGAATTAACCCCGGCTATAAAAAAGCAGCCGATAAATTCGCTCAATTAATGCAAAACCTTACTGCAAACGAATGATTTTTACAAAATTCCGTCCGCTAAAAGGCTGATTTTGCAGAAATGCGTATATCCTTTTAATATATAATCATTTATAATATTTCTGTCCGAGAAAGTTTCGCGATAAGTAACGTGAGCGAAACTTTTGAGTGGCTTATTAGACAGCACTCTGCCGAGAAAAACAGTCCTGTGAACTGTTTTTCGAGAGGGAAACGCGCGACCCGCGGTTCAGCAGGGCGGAAGTGGCGGAGAACTGCTTTATTATGAAATGTTGACTTTAAAAAAGTTATCATTATAAGTTCTAAAGTAGAGTAGTGAAATTTAATTATAAATAAGTATAGAAGGAGAGTACGCCTATGGGTATGGCAGCATCACAAGCTAGATATTTGGCATTAACGGCAAGAAAAACAAACGTTGAATATGAAGGACAACAAATTAACCAGGAAAGAACTGCACTTGCTAACCAGAGCGCAGACGCGTTTAACCAGTATTTAGCGCTTGAAGTGCCTACTGCACCTAGTACTCAGGATTATACAACCATTCAATACACATACGAGGACGGCAACATTGAAGAAGCAATCGAAGAAATGACCGAACTTGCTGATGAATCTTCTGATTACAACTATCTTGTAACCCATTACCACTACTCCGATGTATTCACCGGTGTTCGTAATACAAAAGTTAACCCGCAGGTAAGAACCGGTTACGATATGACAACAACCACCACTCCGGCAGATGAAGTTATTGAAGAGGAAGGCGTTTACACCATTAACGACAATCAGATTACGGCCTACAATCCTGACAGCGTGGAAGAAAAATCAAGATACGATATCTTAAAAGAAGAATATCCTGAACTCGCTGCAATTGAAGAAGAAAACCTTGGTATTTACACCGACGAAAATCAGGTTATGCACTTCCTTGATATGACAACACTCGGCGCGGGTGACGTTGTTGATTACTCAATAGAAGGTATTGTTCCGACCTATGTTGGCAACAACGAACTCAAAAAATATGTTGAAGGTCAGGACAAAGAACTGGATTTATCTCTGGAACAAATAAGAAAAGATAATCCGGATGATCCAATAGCAACGGCTGACAGCATTTATACATACGAATCCTACGGCAGAACATACTTCGTCACAGAAGAAGAACTTATGGCGAGCGCGAATTCCTCAATGAACGCAGCGAATCCGAGCGAATATCAGTCAAATCTTAATACCTATTATGCAGAAGGTGTTAAAACAAAGATTTCGTCAACTGATAAGGCCTTTATTGAATTTGACGAATCCGGCAGGGCAACATCAATACATTATGAAAATTCATCTGCGACTTTTGCCCTGCAAACAGAAACCATAACCGATCAGGCTGCATATCAAGACGCGATGAATCAATATGAATATGAGAAAGCTCAATACGAAAAAGCGGTACAAGATATCAACGCAAGAACCGAAATTATTCAGGAAGAAGACAGAACTCTTGAACTGCGCCTCAGACAACTGGATACAGAACAACAAGCACTCCAAACCGAAATGGAAGCTGTAGCAAAAGTTATTGAAAAGAACGTCGAAAGCACATTCAAAACATTCTCTTCATAGTTAAAAACATTAACAGGTTATAATAAACGTTAATCGCTCCCTCCGGTCGCTGTTAATAAGGTTTATGGGAACATTAACACTGTATATAAAACTCAATGAAAGGCAAAATCCATGTCCTACAAAAACGACAGTTATTTAGTCATAGCAAACAAATTTGGTTCCGCAAGCGGCGATGCGAAAGCTCAATTGTGGGAAACATACGACAAATTACGCGATATAACAGTTTCAGGAACAGGCTCCGGAACCGGCTGGGAAGGTACCGGCGGCTTTTTATATAACATGGCAACCTTATTTTCACCATCAAACTTTGCAACTACATTCGGCTCATCAGAAATCATGAATGTTGCCGGAACATCATACTATTCACCGGTTTCTGGCGGAAGTTCGTACGGGATTGATTCTCTTTACAATTATTCAGGTTTCCCGAGCGGCGCATCTTCGATTTGGGCAAGTTCAGGATTTTACACAGGCGGCGCTGCACCGATGAGCGGCTGGGGAAGTTCAACCTCGGGCGTTGTGACAGGCGGAGCTTCCGGCATTGCAAGCAGCATTGCCAATGTTGCCAGTGCAAGCGCTTATGGCGTTGGTACCGCCAGCGGTTTTGGCTTTGCAAAGAATTTAGTTCTTCCTGTTGCAGGATTAATTTCAGGATGGGGCGGCATTATGCAATCTGCGGCGCCTTATCTCGGTGAATACGGGCTTCCGGCACTCGTTATGGGGAACTTAATGCAGGGAACTTCTTCTGCGGCACTTTCAGCTTATCAAAGAATTACCGGAAACGTTACCACAAACGCAGACACAATCCTCACAAACAAAGTCCGTAACATTGAAACAGTTTGCAAAATGCTTGATACACAGGGCGATGTCGTCAAAAAAATGCTCAAGGAATCCATCGAAGGCGACAGCAAAGCTATTCAAAACTTATAATTTTAAAAGGCGGGATTTTCTCCCGCCTTACGTATTCTAACATAATTCTGCATCACCCATGCCAAACTGTTCAAGTGAATTTTCTTTTGCCTGAACACAAATAAATTGGAGTTCCCCTTCACCTGAATTTTCCAGAGTTCTTGAAGCTGCAGGAAGAACCTTTACGCAGGAACCTTCTTTAACCTGTATCCCATTGCCGTCAACAGTAAAAATGCCTTCACCTTTCAGAAAAATATAAACTTCTTCATTTTGTTTATGCTTATGATTGAACGGAAGTTTAAACCCTTTTGGCACTGAATTTACCGAAATTTCGCATGAAGTTAGCTCCAATGCATCATGCAAAAATGCTTTCCCTTTCTCAATATCAACAATTTTACCCAATTCTACATTTTTAAAGCTTGTCATAATATCCTCCTTTTTGTTACTTATTCATTTTAAACGGAGGTGAAAATCCCGTAAAGTAGGCACTTTTTAGTAACTAGCTTTTAAAATAGAATAAATTATGATATATTATGGAAAAGAGAGAAATTAACAATGCTTAAAAAAGAAGAAATGCAGCCGTGTCCTGTTGCAACAACAGTAAATCTCATCGGCAATAAATGGAAACTCCTAATCCTCAGAAATTTATTCATAAGACCATACAGATTTAATGAATTGCAAAAATCTTTAGAAGGCATAAGCCAAAAAGTTCTTACCGAAAACTTGAGAGCAATGCAGGAATGCGGCATAATTGAACGCATAGTCTTTGACGAAAAAATTTTACACACAGAATACCGGCTGACCCCGCTTGGCGAAACAATGCGCCCAATAATAAAAAGCCTTGAAATTTGGGGCAATGACTATCTGAAAAATTGTAAATAAAGCAGTTCTCCGCCGCACCGCCTCGCTTCTTGCTCGGACAAAAAATTGTAAAATATAATTAACATAGTGTATTTTTTCTAAAATTTTATTAAAGTTTTTTCTTCTTGTGCCGATATAAATATAGTAACGTATGACAGATTTGGCCTCCAAATGTAAAGAACTCGTAACATGATTTGCCCGAAACGCAATAATTGAGTTAACACTGTTTTTATATATTTGTAGGTCTAAAGTGTAAAGGAACTATAATGCTTCGTGAAACTTTAGAGATGAATATAAAAAGACTCGTTGATTTCTTAATATATTCAAGAAACTTTATTATAAGGAAAAGCCCTGTCAAAGCGTTAGTTGCATCTTTTATGGATGGTGTCAGAGATTTTCTCACAATGAGAAAAAAGTTAAAAATGGCACAGTACAGGTTAAATTACCACCAGCACCAGCTGATGAAAATGGAACAATTAATCGCAAAGAACAGCCAGCACACGTTTTTGAAAGGGGCGAACCTTAACGAAACAAGATAAGGAAAAAGTGTATGGGTGTGTTAGTAGCGACAATGCGTACGCAGTATTTGACAAATCTCAAGTGTGATTTGGAATACAAAATACAGCTGATTACGCAGGCAAAAATGAGTTTGATGTCATCTAACGGTGACTTACTGCAGGTTGGTACCGATTATGACCCTGAATCTCCTATTGTTAAGTCACTTCAACAACGGCAGGCGAAAATGAAACTGCTGGAGCAAAAGCTTGATCAGCAAATGGCTGCTTATCAAACTCAATTAAGAGCAACCATGACCGAACTTGAATCTGCTAAGGCTATGCGTGACAGAGATATTCAGGAAACCTTCAGGTATTAGAGCCTGACTAATTAATCTGTAAAAATAAACTTACTATGTCGTTTAAAGAAGCTGACTGCTTCTGGTATTTTTGCACCTGAGCTTCAAGTGTATTAATCTGCTTTTTGCATTCTAAAATACTATTCTGACAATCTCTAGCAGAAGCATTAATATTTTCCTGCAGCTGCTGAGCTTCTTGCAGCACTGATTTCATAGAAATGCCCAGAGCTTCCATTGTTTGTTTTATAACCAGTGCTCCTGCCTGACGTGAAACACCGCTTGGCAATTGGGATATTAATTGTCTTAAAACCGCAACATTTGCAGGAACTTCCAATCCGCCGAAGTCAGAAAAATTATTATTTATCGGGGTATTATAAACATTATTTTGAGCAATATTTGAATTCATTACCGGAGGAGGATTCAATGCCGCACCAAATGAGGGCTGCTGCACAGCAGGCTGTGAAGCAGCAAAGGTATTTTCAAATGCAGAAGGTTCAGTATAAAATGGTTCCGGCTCTATAGAAAGGGAGCCGGCTGCATTATCTGAAACCGGTGTTGTTATTTGATTTACCAGTTCAGCTTCACTTTGCTTTTTCAACGCATCTACAATTCTTTTTCCAACGCCTTCAGTCATATATGTACTCACGGAATATCCCCTTCTTTAATCTTTTTTCTATCTTATGCAATTATATTAAAACATAAGATTATTTTCAAGCAATTGTGTAAATTATTGTAAAAAATATTAAAGTTGATAGAAAAGCTGCCGATTAAAAAGATATAAACTGGTAAGATAAAAAGAGGTGTGTTGTGCCTAAAAGCATAAGAATTGCAGATATTAAAGACGCCGTGTTACGGGAATTAGCAAAGAAATATGATACCGGCGGCAAAAAAGGAGTCCTTGAGGGCAAAGAAGTGATTGCGTTCAACAGGGCTAAAGCTAATTATAAACCTGCGCAAATTGTGGTAAAAATCAACGATGTAAAGGTTTTACGCACACCGCAATCAGTTTTAAATACCCGCAATATTCTTACTGTTATTGAAAATTATGAAAAAGATAACAAGGGTAAAACCCTCCTCGGAGATTTCATTAAAAATGATGAAATTCCGCGCGAACAAAGAAAAAACGGGGCAATAAAGACATTTGAAATTTTATATAATAAAGTTTTATCAGGTGCAAAAACCGATTTTCAAAAAGCAGAACTTAAAGCGCTTAAAGAACAATTCAATCAGACTGTCACGGAAGAACTTGACGACAGCTGGTTTGAATGGGGAATTTCAACCACAAAAGTCAATGAAATCGTTGCTAAAATGCAAAAAATGTATACCGCAAATTCAACCGAACTGGCTCAGGAAATTTATGACCACGTAGATGAAAACAGTTTTTCATACGCGGATAAAGATTTCCGCTACTTATTAAGCTCAATTGATTCCGGCAACGCTATATCTGTTGCGCAGCAGGTTAGAAAATACAAAGGCAATACCGGCAGCGAATCACTATTGCAAATACTGGCACAAGAATACACAACGCCGTTTTCCGATGAACAGAAAGCTGAAAAGAAAGCGCAAATTAAAAACTTTGTAAATTCGTATTTCAAGGCGGCAGGATACGCGGATACACCGTATATGAAGGATGCTCAAAAACTTTTAGAGTCGATTTTAAACTCAACCGACACCGGCTCAAATATATTCACCTCCGATATCGACAAGCTTGACAGTATTATGGAGTCTGTTATTACAAACAAACCCAAAGATATAGCTAAAAACCTTTACAAAATTATAGATGACAACTCTTTTGCTTTCTCAAGAACAGATATCAAAATCCTTATGGATAAAATTAATCCGTCAAATGTCAATGAAATCTTAAAAGAGTTTGAGAAAAATCCGGACAAGAAATCGCTTCTGACAATGATAGACGAAGAATGGGGCGATAACGATGTTCGGGAATCTTATATTAATAAAATTGTAAAAACGCAGCTACAGGCAAGCAAATATGTAAAAGACAAAAAAATTGCCGAACATGTAAATTCGTCTTTAAAAAATGAATCCGTTGCCGATACAGAATTACTAATGGATGTTCTGGGTAAAAATAAAAATACGGATTTTACAAGTAAGACATTGTTCAATGTACTCTCTGAGGATACGGATAATTTTGACAAAGAAGCCGTCAGATATTTGCTTGACGGCATTAACAAAGACAATGTGGTCAAATTTATGGAATCCTTTAACAAACTTTCAAAAGGCAAACCTTTAACACAGTACCTGCAAGAAAAAGGCGGGATCGCTGCACAGGAATATATCCTGTCAATTACCGACAGCCTTCTTACTGCAAATGAACAGAAATTAGGTGATGAAGATTTCATTACAACTTTCGGCATTTCAAAATTCGATATTCAGAAATACATACGTAATAACATCACAGATGAACAAGACATTACACGGGTCGTAAATTCAATGCTAAAAGCAACACCGGCAGATATCGCTGAAAATATAGAAGATATAGCCTCAGACAAATACGGCGCAGCCGATGATATTTCCTTTAAATTATGGGTATCAAAAATTGACAGCAGCAATGCCCGTGAAGTTATTAACGAATACAAGCGGCAATTTGACGGGAATACTCCGGTTAACGCGATTATAGAAGAGAGAACGGCTGACGTAAGCGAAAGACAATCACAAATTCTGCATGTCTTATCCTCACTGGTTGCACAACTCGGAGAAGAGAAGATTAATCCGGGTACTATAGCCGAATTCAACAGCAGACTGGAAAAAGAACTATTCGGTTTCGGGCTGGCATCTGCGGACAAATTGAACAAACTTCTGGCAACAGTTTCTGCCGGAATTCCAGAACAGGGTACGGCAGCCGGCTCCGGAGCAGGCATCACCGCATTGACAAATGTTCGGGCAAATGTTCCTGAAATTTCTTTAGGCGAAAAATACGGAAATTTCTCTTGGCAGTATTCAAATCTCAAAGATATTAAATCTCTTGCCGATATTGCCGAATTAACAGGATTAAGCCTTGATTATCTTAACGAAATGAAAATCACGGAAGGTGTAAGACCGTCTGTTTATAACTGCAGTTCAAAAAAACTTACAATCGGTATCGGACACAACTTCCACAGCACAAAGGGCGAAGAAAGAGAATATCTGCTGAAGGCAACGCTCTCGGAAAGCGAAATGTACCAAATACTGGCATACGACCTTGTGAAGGCAATAAATAAGCTTAAAAACAACAGGAATATTGACACCTCAAAATTAACGCAGGGGCAATTTGAAGCACTGGTCGATGTTTCGTTCAATGCTCCGGGGTATATGAAAACGCTTTCAGAAAAAACAAATGCTGCGCTTGAGATTAAAGACAACGGCGATCCGAATGCTCAAAAAGCCTTTGATGAAGCTGCTTATGAATTCAATCAACAGCTTTCAAATTCCAAAATTGCCGCCGGTCTTTGCAAGCGAAGGATAAGAAATGTTTTAAGATATTGCGGCGTTGACAATTTCCACGAATTGCCGGCGGATTCCTGCGCAAAGAAGCGTATAACTATTCTTGCCCTGAACGGTTATAATGCATCTTCAATACTTAAAAAGGGCGTTTATACCGATGAAGTCTGCAAAATTCTCGGGATAACGCAGGAAGAATTTAATGCTTTAAAATACCCGAAAGGATATAAAAGCTAACCGTAAAGATAGTTTAATCCGCCGCCGCTATTCATGTACTGAGCCATTTGTAATAACTGTTCATCAGTCATGGCCGGTTGAGGCGGTGTCCAGCCGTAAGCACCCGACTCATGAATCTGTTGTCCGTTTCCGTCATTTTGAGCTACATACGGCATCCAGCCGGGGAGATGAGATTCTCCGTTTTTCGCGGTCTGCTTTTCAGCAAAACCTTTGCCAAGAACAGCCTCGCCGAGTGCACCGGCAACCATACTGCCGATAATACCTCCGACCAGCGGTATCGGTATCAGAGCCTGACCTATCATAAATCCTGCAGTATCAATTCCGATTTTTGCCGCAGCTTTGCCGGTTTCAAGTAAACCTGTTGCGACTCCGCCGTCTTTACTTGTGAATGCACTAATAATATTCGGAAGTTGGAAACCGACCGCCAGAAGTCCGCCAATCATAGGGAAACGCTTCATAAGAGCTTTAAAAACACCTCTTGCCTTACCAGCGGCAACTGATTTACCGGCCCGTTTTGCGACTTCCCCGCCGAGCCTCCATTCGTCTTGAAAGACCTTCGGAATTGTTGTAAATTGATGCCAGAAAGCTTTCAGATAACTGTTTCCGTTTGCCTTCCTTATAGCCGCTTCATGGGCTTCAACTGATTGATATGCTTGTTTAAATTTATCACCGAAATTTTTAAAATTAGCATTCCTGTAAGGAGCATACCACGGTGCTTTTTTATCAAATATTGAATTATTCATGGACTCCCAGAACTCGTCTGCACCCGTCCCGAAAGTCGTGTGAAGATAAATCCTGCCGATACGCTTTGCGTACGAGCCAAATGTATTCGATGAAACACCGTTTACACTCATAATTTTACCTACCTAAATATAACCTACCTTACATATATAAAGTTTTTTCTTCCTGAAAAATTGCGTACTTTATTAAGATTTGTAAAATTTATCTTCTATACCTCTATTTAGCTCCTGCCGGCTTGCCTTTTAAGTGCCTTTATTGTATATTCTTAATCAAAAGGGGTGTTTCTGGATTAATGTTGGATTTTGCGAGTATAATGGAAAAATGCGGATTGATAGAACTCAAAAACATTTCGCGTTCTATCAGAAAGATTATTACCCTCGAAAAACACTATTCCCGCGATGAACTCGTTTTGATTTATAATTACATACTCTCAAACGTTAAAAATCCGGAAATTTTGATGTACACAATCCGCTGCGCAGATAAAATCCGTGATAATTCAACGCTTGACGCACTGCTTGATATTTTGTTGATGAAAAACAATTTTGAAAACACACAGGAAGAAAAAGATAATTTTATCAATGTCCGCGCGATGAGCGCAAAAGCTATTGCGCACCTGAAGAATACCACAGCAGTGACGCCTTTATTATATTGTCTTAACAACAAGGAGGAAAATTACAAAATCCGCCTGGCATGTGCGGATGCGCTTGGCAAACTCGGCGACAGATACGCGGTTGCACCGTTAATTGAAGTTGTAACAGACCAGAATGAACGTTCTGTTTATGTTAAAGAATCCGCGGCCTGTGCACTTGGACTTCTCGGGGACACACGCGCAGTTGAACCGCTGGTGAACATATTAAACTCCAGCAAAGGAATTTTAAACAGATTTACTTTCCTTAAAGAACGTGTTATTGAAGCGCTCGGGAAATTAAAACTCGGCAACAGCGAATTTGTATTCAATGCGCTGAAAAATTCGCTTTTAGATGAATCTTCACAAATAAGAATTTCCGCAATAGAAGCAATTATGAACAGTGAAAATCCGAAAGCCGCAGAAACAATCAAACCGCTTTTACAGGATGATGACGAAGAGGTAAGAAAAAATGCATTAATAGCTTTATATAACCTCGGCGGCCGCGACATTCTGGATGAGGTTATCAGTTTACCAATTTATCAGGACAGCCTGAAAGATGAGGCTGAAAACCTGATTGCAGAATATGAATCAGATGAGGAATACGATGTCAATAAAAGAAACTAAATCAATAGTCCTGCTATCCGGCGGACTGGATTCGGTTGTAAGCCTTGCAATGGCGCAAAAAGAATTAAATATTACCCTTGCCCTGACTTTTGACTACGGACAAAAATCTGCAGAAAAAGAGATTAAAGCCTCAAGTGCAATCGCCAAATATTACGGAATTACCCATAAAGTTATAAAACTTGACTGGCTGAGGGAAATTACACATACTTCGCTATGTTCTGACGCCGAAATTCCATCAGGGAAATCACTTAATAATCCGGAAACTTCCGCAAAATCAGTATGGGTTCCAAACCGCAACGGCTTGTTTTTGAATATCGCAGGTGCTTTCGCTGATGCAGACGGCTTCACAAATATTATAATCGGCGCAAACAAAGAAGAAGCACAGACTTTTCCGGATAACACCCGCAGCTTTATTGACAGCGTAACGGAAGAGTTTAAATTCTCAACCCGCGTTCAACCGCGCGTCACGGCTCCGCTGATTGAATGCGACAAAGTTGAAATCGTTCACATTGCCCTGATGCACAAAGTTCCTCTAAATCTCTTAAACAGTTGTTACAAAAATACTGCTAAACATTGCGGAGTTTGCGAATCTTGTGTCAGGCTGAAAAAAGCACTTGAAGCAAACAAGGCTTTTGAATATATTAAACAGTTATTTGAGGAATAAATACAATGAAAACCCTTTTTATTAAAGAAAACATCAAGTATGAAGGACATCAGCTCTGTCCGCACTGGATTTATAAAAACTTCAAAATTCAAGGAGATGCAATCGTAGCGTTTATCGGCGAATGCGAGGTGAAATTAACCGAAATGGTTGACATAGAAGATGTCATTAACAACGAACCGATTTACAGCAAATCAATGCTGAGTTTTATCTCGGAGCAGTTCAATGTTAGTCTGGTAGAAGGTGTTTTCCGCCAGAGGTTATTAATGTGCATCATCAAAGAAGCTCTTGAAAAACGCGGAATTTTAGTTGTCCGTGAAGGCGATGACCTTTTTATTGACGGTAAAAAGCTTTCGGTTTCTATCGCTACAAAATCCATTACATCAACATTAATCCATACCGGTCTGAATATAACATCCGATGGAACACCTATCCCGACTGCGGGTCTGGAATCAGAGCTGGGTATCCACGATATTAATTGCTTTGCTGAAGAAATTATGCTAAGATATTCTCAGGAAATTGATGATATAATTATGGCAAGCACGAAAGTCAGAGGAGTTTAAATTGTATGCCAAGAGTAGAGCAGGTACAACAAAAAGCACTTGAAGAATTTAGAGAAAAGAACAGAAACGCGGCAAAACGTAAGAAAAACAAAGGCGCAAGCCAGCTCGGTGAATCCGCGATTACATTTGTCTGCCTGTTTTTCCTGCTTTCACTGCTATTTTTGCAGGTAGCAAAGAAAATGACTCCGAAAATTGACACCTCCGTCGGCAACAACGCTGAAGTCGCGGAAACAACAGAGCCGAAAGGAACAATTGATGACAGATTGAAACTTATTCAATTTAATGACGCAATGGCATCTGCGGAAATAAAAAAACAAAAAGAAAACGAAATGTTTAACGAAGCTCTGGAAGAAAAAGTTGTCATACCACAGGAAAAAGAAACCGCGGAACCAGATGAAACCGGCGAAAATCCTGATTTAAACGAAAAAGTTCAGGACATAATTTCTCAAAACATTGCAGAAGTTCAAACACTTAACCGGCAAGAACAACAAGAGGAAACCGAACCCGCAGCGGCTAAACAGCCAAAAGCCGCACCTGTGCCGGAGGCAAATACCTCAAATGCACAGCAAATGGCAGAAGCCCTGGCCCAAACAAGAAAAAAAGAAGAACTTGATAAAAAAATTTCTGCAATAAAAGAAGCTGATATTAATATTCCAACATCAGCAAACTATAAAGTTTTAGTGGGCAGATACCAGACTGCAGAACAAGCTCAGCTTGCAAAATCTATCATCCGCGAAACCGAACTCGGACAAAACGCGTTTGTAAAACGGATTAATAATACATACACTGTACAAATCGGCTCTTATTCCACTGCAGAGCAGGCCTCAGCCGTTGCAAACCAACTCACAACAGGAAGTTTTCCGGCAAGAGTTTACTATGAAAAACCGGTTAAACCCTCCCAAAAAGACGGAAAAACTATATTTTAATTGTCCGAGAAAGGCTCGCGATAAGGAACGTGAGCGAGCCTTTTGAGTGGCGTATTAGACAGCGTAGCCGCTAACGGCTCGCGGTTCAGCGAGGCGGTGCGGCGGAGAACTGCTTTAATTTCTTCTAAACTTTCAAGAGAACGCTTTGCAAGCAGTTCATTCTTGAGTTTTTTATTCTTACGCTCTTTTTTAGGCAGTTCAATCGGGTCTAAAATACCCCAGTTTGAATTAATCGGCTGGAATTTAGTATGATTTTCATCGCTGATATAGTGAGTCAATGCGCCGAGAATAGTTGTCGCCGGCAAAGTCAAAAGCGGCTCGCCCGAAATATAGCGCGCCATATTAATTCCCGCAAGAAGCCCTGAGGCTATTGATTCCGTATACCCTTCCGTTCCGGTTATCTGGCCGGCGAAGAATAAATCTTTGCGTGTGCGGGTCTGTAAGGTCGGGTTAAGAAGTTTTGGAGAATTAATAAATGTATTACGGTGCATAACTCCGTATCTTACAATATTTACATTTTCAAGCCCCGGAATTGACTGCAATAACTCTTTTTGCGCACCCCACTTCAAATTAGTCTGAAAACCGACAAGGTTATAAAGCGTTTTTGCCGAATTATCCTGACGCAGCTGAACAACGGCATAGTTTTCAACCCCTGTACGCTTATCAATCAAACCAACAGGCTTCATCGGGCCGAAACGCAAAGTATCAACACCGCGCGAGGCAATTACCTCAATCGGCAGACAGCTTTCAAAAAATTTAGCGCCCTTTTCAAACTCTTTCAATTCAATCTTTTCTGCATGCGTCAGAATATCATAAAATCTTTCATATTCCTCGCGGTTCATCGGGCAGTTAATATATGAGGCCTCGCCCTTATCGTAGCGGCTTGCATAAAACGCTTTATCAAAATTTATACTTTCAACATCCACAATCGGTGCAATCGCATCAAAAAAATACAAATGTTCACTCTGCGTAAACGCTTTTATTGCATTCGCAAAGTCCGGACTTGTAAGGGGGCCGGAAGCAATAATCACAGGGCCGTCAGGAATTTCTGCCACCTCTTTATTAATTACATTAATATTACTATTTGACTGAATTTTCTCCGTAACACGCTGTGAAAAGAGTTCCCTGTCAATTGCAAGCGCTCCGCCCGCCGGCACCTGACAATCAAAGGCAATATTAATCAATTCCCCGCCTAAAATCTGCATTTCACGCTTCAAAAGCCCGCTTGCATTACTGATATCGTACGAGCCAAGACTATTTGAACAGACAAATTCCGCAAACTTTCCGGTTTTATGCGCGCCTGTAGATTTCTCAGGCCGCATTTCATATAAATTAACCTTTATTCCGCGCTTAGCAAGCTGCAAAGACGCTTCCGAACCCGCCAGACCGGCGCCGATTACATTCACTTCCATAAATTAGAGTTTATTATGCTAAAACCCCTTAGTCAAGCTTATCAAAGGTAAAATTCAAATAATTAGATGAGGACGCTCAATAAAAATAATGTTAATATTCTGGTATAAACAAAAGGAGATAAACATGCCGGATAGAAAAGGAACTATAAAATGCCCTGCCTGCGGCAAAGAAATGATCGAAATTTTCATGCCGGAACAGGGCATAAATATTGATGTCTGCCTTAATGGTTGTGGAGGAATATTTTTTAACAACAGAGAATTCAAACACTTTGATGCAAAAGACCAGAATATAGACACATTGCTTGAAGCGATGAAAGACAAAAAATTTTCTCAGGTACACGAAACCACAACCAGAACCTGTCCTGTATGCGGCGCTGCAATGGTAAAAAATTACAGCAGTTCTACTAAACAAATTCAGGTAGACGACTGCTACTCCTGCGGCGGCAAATTCCTTGACTACGGCGAACTAATTAAAATCAGAGAAGAAGACGATTACAACGATGCAATGCAGACTGTTTGTTCAATTGCTGGCCTCGACTTCAACGACGAAAGAAGAAATCAGGAAGCCGTTAAAAAACTCTTTGATTCGCTAATAAATAAATAAAGCAGTTCTCCGCCACTTCCGCCCCGCTTCTTGCTCGACTCGCGCATAACGGCATTCAGGCAAAAGCGCGGTTTTGCCTTGGAATGCCTCAGCTTGCTCACGCTGAACCGCGGGTCGCGCGTGGCTACGCTGTCTAATATGCCACTCAAAAGTTTCGCTTGTAATAGTTAGAGTTGCTCCGCAAGTCATTCACGCCTTGTTCCTTATCGCGAAACTTTCTTGGACAAAAAATGAACTTTTTTATATCCTCTTTCGTTATACAAATGTGAAACGAGAATAAAGCAGTTCTCCGTCGCCTGCTTGCCCTGCTCGCGCAGGTCAACCCGCGACTTCGCTGTCTAATACGTCACTCAAAAGTTTCGCTCACGTTCCTTATCGCGAAACTTTCTCGGACAATTTAAACCAATAGGAGGGTATAAAATGACAGAAGAAAAATTGAATATAGTAGAAGTAGAAGAACCTAAAAAGTGTAATTGTCCTATTTGTACATTTTTAAGAAGCGATGAGTTGAAAAAGTTTTTAGCCGTAATTCTGGCGTCATTTATCGGGTGTTCACTGGCGATTCTGGTCTTTGCGCCAAAGAAACATTTTCCAAATCCAAAGCGGCCGCATCCGCCTTATATGCGAATGATTGACAGACCGCTTCCGCCGCCGAGAGAATTCAGAGATTTTGACCGTCAGGGCGGGCCGGAATTCCGCAGAGATATTCCACGACACCATGAATTCCGCGGTGAAGCTCCACGACACCACGAATTTAGAGGCCCTCACCACAAAATGTTTCGCGGGGAACATAAAAAATTCGACTGGAAATGCAAAAAAGACTTTAAAAAACCGGATAAAATGGCAAAACCAATGCCAACCCCACAACCGGTTAAAGCAGAATAATTGAAACGGGCGGACATTATGTCCGCCCGTTGTGTTTTATAAATTATACTTTGACGCCGCGAGCACCGGCTTACGCTTTTCTCCGCCTGGATAAATTTTTAGCGGGTACTTCATACCCGCAAAATTTACTACGGCCGTATCGTAGTGTTTCGCCGCCTGCTCGTCACACTCCCGTGTGCCGACACTGCGGCTTCACACCGGCTTACGCATGTTATGCCCAGTCGTCAATCTTATGTATTTCTACTCCCGGAAGCTTATCTTTATTCGCAATCAGGTCTTTATACAAAACTTCTTCGGCTTCTTTTGTTTTGCCTAAAATCACTTCGTTTTTCTTTGTGATATCCCAGGCAAAAGTATTATCATTAGCCAGATGTTTTCTCATATTCCCGCCTCTTATCTCACGGATCGGGTCTCCGGATTTTAAAAATTTAACAAAATCATCAACTGTTACTTTTTTAGGAACATTCTTAATAACAATCCCCTTAAATGCAAGCTGTTGTTGCGGCGCAGGTTCCGGTTTCGGCTGCGGCTCGGACGGTTTTGTTTCTGTTTGAGGTGCCGGTTCTTCGTTCTTCAATGATCTAACTTGCTGCGTTTGTACAGGGGTATTCCCAATTGCTCTAATCATAATTTTTCTCCTTTATGCTGTTTTATGCTTACATAATGGAACTGAATATTTTTTATTTACATTTTATCCAAAATATTTTACATTACTTAATAATTGCGGGAAATTCTTACGAATTTCCCGCGATCTTTTTCATACAATTTGTTATTAAATTCCCGTTTCTGCTAAGCCGGTGTCTACACTACTTTTTCAAGAAGTCCGGAATTTCAATGTTGTAGAAGCTTGAGCTTTCTGCTCTTCTAACAGGGGTCGGGTTTGAAGATAAAGAACCCATGCTGCTTGAAGTAAACATTGAATTGTTATTTGCAGTTGAAGAAGAGGTCAATGCCGAGTTAGCAAAGAAATCTTCCGGTCTTAATTGTTTAACTTCGGTCTTTTCTTCAGGCATTTGGTTTTTTAATTCAAAACCTGTTGCAATAACAGTTACCTGAATTTCACCCTGAATATTTTCATTAACGGCTGTACCAACGATAACGGTTGCATCATCAAGCACTGCGTTGTGAATAATATTTGCAGCGTCAGTGATTTCGTGAAGTGTCATATCAGGACCGCCCGTGATATTAACAATAACACCGCTTGCACCGTTGATTGAAGTTTCAAGCAATTGTGAATTGATAGCAATTTCAGCAGCCTTAACAGCTCTGCCTTCACCCTGACCGCGACCGATACCCATAAGAGCTGAACCGGAGGCCTGCATTACGTTCTTAACATCTGCAAAGTCAACGTTTATCAAACCTGGTACGGTAATGATATCTGAAATACCCTGAACACCGCGTAACAGAACTTCGTCAACGATAATAAATGAGTCTGTCAGAGAAACCTGTCTGTCAACGACCTGTAACAACTTGTCGTTTGGAACAACGATTACAGCGTCAACGGCTTCTCTTAATTTTTCCAAGCCTTGAACTGCTTGATTTTGGCGTTTTTTACCTTCCCAGGAGAACGGTTTTGTTACGACACCGATTGTTAAAATACCTAATTCCTTAGCGATTTTAGCAACAACCGGAGCTGCACCTGTACCTGTGCCGCCGCCCATACCTGCGGTGATAAACACCATATCTGCGCCTTCAAGAGCCTGTGTAATCTCTTGCTGAGCTTCTTCTGCAGCCTTTTCACCAACTGAAGGATCTCCGCCTGCACCTAATCCGGCTGTTGATTTCGCACCTAATTGAATTTTATTTTGGGTGCGGCCTTGTTCCAGAACCTGTAAATCTGTATTCATTAACCAGAATTCAACGCCTGAAAGACCGGCTTTTATCATTCGGTTAACAGCGTTTCCGCCGCCGCCGCCAACACCAACAACTTTTATATTTGTAGGGTTAATAGGTGATCTACGAATTTCCATATCACTTGTATTTGTGCTGGAACTGGTATCATCCTTCCGTGCAAAAAGATCTGCTAAATTTTCCACTTTTGTTACCTCATTTATTATCTGTAATTGCTTTGCTTCCATTTGAACTACCTGCCATTCCAACTTCTTAGCCGATGACCGGCACCTCAATCCAAACATCAAACCCCTAATCTAAATCTTTAGGTTGATACTCTTAACAACATCTTATTTTAAATAGAAAAAAAGTACAACAAAAAATTGGCAATTATGAACAAAATTTAATAAATGTAAAAATTACTTAATTATTCGTGTATTTTTTACGCCTTTTCCGCCGGTTGTGTCATAATTAGGCTCATGATAGATATTGATAAAATTGTTAAGAATCTTAAAAATGCAAAACAACCGCAGAGCGATTTTGTAAAACTTATGGATTCCTTCAATGATCCGTATCTGGTTTTGATTGCGTGCATTTTGAGCCTTCGCACCAATGACAGAACAACTTACCCCGCAACGCTTAGAATGCTTGAACTCGGCAAAACCCCTGAAGATTTTGCAAAATGCGACCCAAAAGTTCTGGCAAAAGCGATATATCCTGTCGGCTTCTACACAAACAAGGCAAAACAAATTGTAGAACTTTCTAAAGAACTTGTAGAAAAGTATAATTCCAGAGTTCCTGATTCTATTGAAGAACTCGTCAAATTCAAAGGCGTTGGCAGAAAGACCGCAAACCTTGTCTTATCGGAAGGTTTCCATAAACCCGCAATATGTGTGGACGTCCATGTACACAGAATTTTCAACCGCATAGGCAATGTCTGCACCAAAACGCCGGAAGAAACCGAATTCACGCTCAGAGAAAAGCTTCCTGTCAAATACTGGATTGATATCAATTCTCTCCTCGTAACCCACGGGCAGAATGTTTGCAAACCAATAAAACCGCAATGCACAAACTGCCCTATTTCGCAATACTGCAACCGGATAAATTGCTGACTACCCACCCGTCAAAAAATTCTAGCCGGCTAGCCTATAGATTAATCATCCTTTTTACACTTAAATAAAATGTGTAACAAAACTTGAATTAATCAAGAAGGAGATCTTTTGGTTATGGAAACTAATACTAATGACACACGCAAAGTTATCAAGGTGGTTATTGTCGAAGATTTTAAACTTACGCGTGTAGGATTGAGATGCGCACTTAATGAAAACGCAGACATCAAAGTTGTTGCGGAATTTGAAAATGCAATTGACGGTATCAAATACGTTGAACACTACAAACCGGATGTTGTACTAATGGATTTGGGTTTGCCTACAATGAACGGCATAGAAGCAACGCAAAAGATAAAAGAAATTTCACCTGCAACAAAAGTTATTGCGCTTACCTCACACGACAGGGGCGAAGAAGTCGTTGCGACATTGAGTTCAGGAGCGAGTGCATATTGTTTAAAAGATATCGACCCGCAAAAGCTTGCCGGTGTAATCCGTGATGTTGCAACAGGTGTCTGCTGGATTGACGCAATGGTTGCGGCACAGGCGCTCGGTTCACTGCCTAAAGTTGAAAACGTTGGATTTCTTCCGTGCAAAAACAATCAGGAAGGCAGGGTGCCGCTGACCGAAAGAGAATTTGAAGTATTAAAACACTTAGTTTCCGGCAAAAGTAATACCGAAATAGCAAAGGAACTGATTGTAAGTGTGCACACAGCCAAAGCCCATGTTTGTTCAATTTTACAGAAGATGTGCGTAAACGACAGGGTGCAGGCCGCCGTCAAAGCTGTTAAAGAGGGAATTGTGTAGAAAAATTGTAACGCCGCTGGCAAAACCAACGGCGTTACTCAAATAAAGCAGTTCCCCGCCGCTGCTTGCCCTGCTCAAAGCGTCAGCCTATGCCCGCGGTGTCACCACGTGAGAACGAGGGGGAGCAGGCGAGCATAATATCACCGCCGTTTCTAATCTTTGATTTGTCAGGCGGGTAACGCAGGTGAACCAGCTTTCCTCTCGAAAAACAGTTCACTGGACTGTTTTTCTCGACAGAGTGCTACTCACAAAAGGCTCGGCCACTGAGTGACTCCCCCCCCCCTTGCATTAATACTTACAATTCGGTTTTTCATTTCTTCCATCCTTTCTTTTTGTTCCGTTGGGCTGGAAAGCCCAAACTACTGGAATAAGGCAATAGGTCATTAAGGCATTAAGGCAATAAGACCTTTATATTATTTTCTTCCATTTCGGTCATATCCCTTATTAACTCTTTAACCTATTAACTTATTAACTTTTCTCGGCCATTTGGCCATAACGACTCATTGCCTTATTCTCTTATTGCCTTATTGCCTTCTTCATTATGTACAATGTTTTCTCATCCGTCAAGTGTGCATCCATTATAAAGAATTGTAAAACGTACGCTAAAAACTTTGATTTTCCTTATTTTCCGTTGTAAACTGTTTACTAATCAATATTTATTACAATGCCGGGTCGGAATTAAAAACCTTACCGGCCAAAAAATTAAGGAGAATATCAAAATGTCGAACAAAAACTTTCTTTTCACTTCTGAATCAGTAACAGAAGGACACCCTGACAAGGTTTGCGATCAGATTTCCGATTCAATCCTTGACGCATTACTTACAAAAGACCCTCAATCAAGAGTCGCTGCTGAAACCACCGTTACCACAGGTATGGCGCTGGTTTGCGGCGAAATCACTTCTGATTGTTACGTTGATATCCCGCAAGTTATCAGAAATACTATTAAAAATATCGGATATATCGGAGAAGTCGGCGGAGGTTTTGATTATAACACCTGTGCGGTATTAACCAGCATTGACGAACAATCCTGCGATATTGCAGGCGGTGTAAACAAAGCACTTGAATCGCGTTCTGACAGCGCTGTTACTTCCGAAAGCGAAACCGAAGCAATCGGCGCAGGCGATCAGGGGATTATGTTCGGGTTTGCCTGCAACGAAACTCCTGAATTAATGCCGCTGCCAATCAGTTTAGCGCACAAATTATCCTACAGATTAGCGCAGGTTCGTAAACAAGGTATTCTTAACTACCTCAGACCGGACGGAAAATCTCAGGTTACTGTTGAATATATCAACGGAAAACCGGCTAAAATTCACACCGTTTTGATTTCCACCCAGCACGACCCTGTAATCAACGGCGAATGCGATAATTCAAAAGTTCAGGAAATCATCAAAAACGATATCAAAAAACACGTTATTGATGCTGTATTTGCTAATGAATCCATAAAACCTGACAGCGAAACAAAAATTCTCGTTAACCCGTCAGGAAGATTTGTAGTAGGCGGCCCGCAGGGTGATGCCGGCTTAACCGGAAGAAAAATTATCGTCGACACTTACGGCGGTTACTCACGCCACGGCGGCGGCGCTTTCTCCGGCAAAGATCCTACAAAAGTTGACAGATCAGCTGCTTACGCTGCAAGATACGTTGCAAAAAACATTGTTGCTGCCGGTTTGGCTGAAAAATGCGAAATCGAACTTGCTTATGCAATCGGTGTTGCAGAACCAGTTTCAATCATGGTTGATACATTTGGCACAGGTAAAATTTCTGATGAAGAACTTTCCGTTCTGGTACAAAAAAACTTTGATCTCAGACCTGCTGCAATCATCAAAGGCTTTGATTTAAGAGGCTTACCTGCTAAAAACGGCGGTAAGTTCTATCAACTCCTTGCGGCTTATGGTCACATGGGCAGAACAGATATTAATGTTCCGTGGGAAGCAACAGACAAAGCAGAAACTTTGAAATCACAAGCTTGCTCTATGGCTTCTTGCTAGAAGAGAAATATAATAAATTAACAGTCGGCACCGGTTAACCGGTGCCGACTGTTTGCTATCGTTTTACACATCGAAGATTGTTATTATCCGTTTTAGGAGCCAGAGAGTGGTGCCCGTCAGAAATCTGCATACCCCAAGCATAATTACTGCCATCATTTGAAACTAATATAGCACTTGACCAATAGTATTTATGCGGCATACCAACAAGTTTTCGGTTATAAAAAATTGACGCCAGTTCGTAGCGTGTAGGAACTCTGCTTTCAGAATCCTGCTTTTTGCATTCACTACTTGCATTTATTGCATTAATTACATTTGCGGCATCCTGCGCCAGCGGCATAGGCGCAACGACAATCGGATCAATCGGGTAAATAGCCGTAATAAAACCAATATCTTTGCCTACAGTATTCGGGCCTTTGGTTCCGTTCAAATCGTAAACAAAATTGGCACACATTTTAGGCTGGCTAAAATGCAGAACATTTTCCTGCATATCCGGCTGGCAATTCGGATTATAATATACAGCAACAGATTCTCCATTCGCAGTTTCAAAAGCAGCGGCTTTAGTATCAATTTGGGAATAGCTAAATATATCTCCCGAAAATACCCAACTTCCGTCAAACATTTCATTTAACTCTACGAGAGTTTTAGGTAAAGAAAACGCACTACTACCGTCTAACGGTGTAATTTTTGACGGAATGCCGCAATCGTCCAAATGCCCGCTATCACAAATATTATTAATTTTCAGGACTTTTGAAAGACCGGAAGTAACAAAAGTTTCGGCTGCGGTATCCTGCGCAGATGTTGAGGAATCGCCTTCCATAAGTATTCCATAACCGTTAAGAGAAGGCATAAGCGCTAAAGCTTACGAAAATCTTGCATAAAGCGTTTTACGCTGCGTGTTCCATGTTCGCTCATTAATGTTGCCTGTGAGTGACGGTAGCGTTATCGCCGCCACCACACCGATTATCGTGAGGGAAAGCAAAATCTCAGCCATGGTGAAGGCCGCACAGCATGTCATTGCGAGGAGTGAACGTAGTGAACGACGTGGCAATGACGGTATATCATTTAACGTCATTCCGTACTTGATACGGAATCTCACAGGCGTAACCGGTAGTTCGCAACACTGGTCAGCTCCTGAATCAAGTTCAGGATAACAGTTAATGTTTACGTTGTCCGTGAGCACGGATTGATTAATTTTTGCGACAGACCCTGCCGTAACAAATACATTTTTCATATTCCATCCTTTCTTTGTTATGTTTGGCTAATATTTGACATCTTTCATCAAACATGTGTTAGATATATCTAACACATGTTAAGTTTAACCTATAGAACAGCCTTTGTCAATTGTTTAAAATTGAAAAATGAGTGATGAAAGATTAAAAATTTTAGGATTGAATATTAAAATTGCACGTTTAAAGGCAAAGATTTCGCAAGAACAACTTGCAGAAAAAATCGGGGTTTCGCGTGAAACAATTAGTATGATAGAAAACGGGAACCAGAATACTTCTGTAGTAAAAATTCTTGATATTGCCGGTGTTCTTAAAGTTGAAATCAGCCAGCTTTTTAAAGACATATAAAGGCGCGCCGCAGCAAATACCCGCGGCGCTTATCTACACCAAAATGTCAGACAGAATATTTTGTCTTATCCATAAGTACATCGACTCGCGCGCGCCTAATAACAATAAACTCAACATAGTGTAAAACTTTCTCTCAATAGAATTTAACACAGACACTTCAAAGTAAACGACAGGTCGGAAATTAAAAATTTATCTTTCTTGTTTTAAGGATAGCAGATTGTAACTTGGTTAAAAGAGCTGAGAATTCGTCAATTTCCTTTTCCGAAAATTGTTCGAAAATATTGACAGCCATTTTTGAAAAAATATCATCAGAAAGATAGTAAAGTTTTTTACCCTCATCTGTTATCTGATTATACTTTACCATAATATTATTGTGAGAAGCAACTATTCTTTTTATATAACCTTTTTCTTCCATGGCGTTAAGTATTTTGCCGACATGTGCTTTACCTTTATAGACAAGTTTTGATAAATCACTTTGCGATAATTCCGGATTTTTAATAAGATAGCAAAGGATGACAAACTCATCCAACTCAAGAATTCCCACACTTTTTACGCAGTCTTTATAGTAATTACGCGCGGCAAGCTCAGAAAGCCTTGCGGTTTCTGCTAACAGGTGTAGGACACAATCTAAATATTGAACTCTATTTCTTTTATCATTCTTTTTCATAAGAACAACATTATCATAGCACTTATACAGGAACCTAACAAGAGGGTAGAATTTTCTACATGGAACATTTAATACGCCCCCCCGGGCATAAACTACTCCGAAAGGTTGAAATTCCCGCCTGCCCTTTGACACAAAAGGCTTTACCGTGGTAAGATTTTTACTATAAAATGGAGATAGTATGAATTTAACACACATTTTTACAGACCCGCCTATATTAATAGTTATTTCAACATTTCTTTATGCGACTATTTATACAATCAAGTCTTATAAAAACGTAAGCAAAAACTTAGTCATATTCAATGAGTTTATTTCAAAATATAAAAAGAACGATTTAAATTTCAGGTTTAATGAAATTGATGAATGGATGTGTAATAATCCGTACGTTTCGGCAATGTGGCTGGAATTTAAAAATACTCTAGTTTTTTCTGAATCTGTTGCGTTAAAAAATGAAAACAACCAGCTGACATATAAAGAAGTTTCGTCAACCATACAGAATATTCAGACAACAGTTGACCCGCTGTACTTTTTTAATGAAGAAACGCTTGCACAAAAGAAATACAATGCGAAATTAATTGGAACATTCCCGACAATTCTGACAGGTTTCGGGCCGTTATTTACGTTCTTGAACATTGCAATCGCGTTCGGTAAAATCGACTTTTCATCTCAAGAAAGAACAGTTGCTTCCGTTGCAAACCTGATGAGTTCCATGCAGGTTGCGGCTCTGGTTTCAGTTATCGCGGTAGGCGCGTCACTGACTTTCATGATTATGGAAAATATTCTCTTTTCAAGAATGTGCCGCGGCAAAATCGCTCATGCGGAAGATATGATGGCTAAATTATTTGATAATATTTCATCTGAAAAATTCTTGCTTGAATTATTGAAAGAAACAAAAATTCAAAATAACTCCATTTCAAATCTGCTTTCAATACTGCCTTCTAACTTCAAGATGGCTCTGAATTCAGGTATAGCAAGCAATTTGGTTCCATATCTGGAAAACTTAATTTTCGGTATCAACCAGATGAACAAACAATTGAAAGAATCAACCAAGAAAACAGATGACGTTGACGATTTATTTTAAAGGTAAAACAAAATGTTAATGAGGAAAAAAGGCGGCGGTGGAGAAGCCGCAGGTGAAGGTAACATATTCTGGACAACAATGTCCGACTTACTTTTAGGTCTGGCGATTATCTTCATGGTACTTTTCGTTCTTGCAATGACCGGTTTTACTCAGGAAACCGTTAAGCAAAAACAATCACAGATGGAAGCGTCAAAAGAATTGGTTGAAAAGCTTAAAGAAGCAGATATCGAAGCTACTGTTGACACTATGACCGGAGATGTCAAAATTTCAGACCTTGAATTATTTGAACTCAACAGCTATGAGCTTTCTGACAAGGGTAAAATTTATCTGAATAAACTAATCCCTATTTATATAGAAAATATTTTTTCTAATCAGGAATTACTGGACAATATTACAAATATTGTTGTACAGGGTCACGCAGATTCACAGCAATACGTAAATGTCGGCACAGAAAACGAACAGTTTTCTAAGAATATGACTCTGAGTCTACAAAGAGCTAACTCTGTTGCTGAATATATATTCAAAACCAATTTCAATTCAAATTACGACGAACAATTAAGAAAAATGCTTGTTGTGGAAGGCAGAAGCTATTCCAATCCGGTTCTTGTCGACGGTGTCGAAGATTACGATAAAAGCCGGCGTGTTGAATTGAAATTAAAGGTTAAAACATTTGACATCTTATCAAGAATGGGGTTTGTAAGTTTTTATGATTAACGAAAATTCAATTTTAGAAACAATCAATATGATTAAACTTTATAATCTGGATATCAGAACGGTTACAATGGCAATAAGCCTGCGTGACTGCATTTCTCCGGATATCAATGAAGTTTGCGATAATATTTATAATAAAATTACAAAATATGCAAAAAATCTCTGCGAATACGCGCAGGAGCTGGAAAACGATTACTCCATTCCGATTATCAATAAAAGGATTGCGGTAACTCCGATTTCACTAATAGGCGAAGCATGCAAAAATCCCGATTACGTAAAAATCGCCAAAACGCTGGATGAAGCCGGCAGAAGCGTAGGGGTTAACTTTATCGGCGGATTTTCCGCGCTTGTGGAAAAAGGTTACACAAAGGGCGACAAACTTCTTATTGAAAGTATTCCGGAAGCTCTTGCACAGACGGAATGCCTGTGTTCATCAATAAACCTTGCGACATCTAAAGCCGGTATCAATATGGATGCGGTTTTAGAAATGGCGCATACAATAAAAGAAGCTGCACGCCTGACAGCAGACCGTGACGGCATCGGGGCGGCAAAACTTGTTTGCTTCTGCAATTCTGTAAACGATAACCCGTTTATGGCAGGGGCATACTGCGGAATGTCCGAACCTGAATGCGCCCTGAATGTTGGTGTTTCCGGCCCGGGAGTCGTCAGAGCCGCAATAGAAGATTTACCTAAAAATGCAGATATGAGCATTCTGGCAAACACAATTAAAAAGACAGCATTCAAAATAACGACAACCGGAGAGCTTATCGGACGCAAACTCGCAGCCAAACTGGGAATACCTTTTGGCGTAATTGATTTATCATTAGCGCCGACGCCTGCTATCGGTGACAGCGTTGCCGGAATTTTTCAGGCAATGGGACTTGCACACGCAGGCGCACACGGAACAACTGCGGCACTGGCAATGCTCAATGACGCAGTCAAAAAAGGCGGAATTATGGCAAGTTCTTACGTTGGCGGACTCTCGGGCGCATTTATTCCGGTTTCGGAAGACGCAGGGATGATTGAAGCCGCAACAAAGGGCTATTTAACATTTGACAAATTAGAAGCAATGACCTCGGTTTGTTCTGTCGGGCTTGATATGATTGCAATCCCCGGCGACACAAGCGCTGATGTAATCGCGGGGATTATCGCGGATGAAATGGCAATCGGCATGATTAATAAAAAAACGACAGCTGTAAGAATCATACCGGCAGTGGGCAAGGATGTAGGCGACAAAATTTATTACGGCGGCTTGCTTGGCGAAGCACCGATTATGCCTGTGAACGAGCTTTCGCCGGAAATTTTTGTAAGAAGAGGCGGAAGAATTCCCGCCCCTATTCACAGCTTGAACAATTAACCCCGGGGTCAACCGGCTTATAATGAAACCCGTGCTTACAGTCAACGTTTAACACACCACCGCCGGTCAAGGCGGCTTCTTGACTGAACCCCGGCTTATTTTCAACGTTTAACGCACCACCGCCGGTCAAGGCGGCTTCTTAACTAAACCGTGGTTCACTATCAACGTTTAATACACCAGACATTTTTATCCGTATCTGAGGCTACATCGTCAAGCTGGCCCTTCCACGATTCACCGGATTTCATAGTAAGGTTTCTGGTCTGACCGTTTGAGTGAACCTTTGTAGATGTCCAGTAAGTTCCGCTAAATTGTGTGGTGGAAGATTTCATCAATTCTTTATTAACAAACATAGAAATAGCCTCTTCCGCATTAGGAATTCTATATTCCGAATCGTAATTTGTACAAGCCTTTAATGCAGAAACACCTCCGGAGTCCGGAGAAATGGCATACGTACCGCTTAACTGCGAAATTGCTGGATACGGTGCCGCAATTGTGACATCAGAAGGATACATTGCGGTCATAAAGCCAATATCTTTACCTACGGTATTCGGGCCTTTATTCCCGTTTAAATCATAAATAAAATTTGCGCAGACACGGTTTTGAATATAAACACCCTCCGTTCCTTCCCACGGGTTCTCCGATAAATCACCGATACAATTCGGATTATAAAAAACCGCAATACTTTCACCATTCTGTGTTTCAAACGCGGCAGCCTTTGTATCAATCATTGAAGTGTTGTTAACGGTTCCGCTTGCACTAATAGTCATTTCACTGTTTAATTCTGTCATAGTCGAAGGAAAAACTAGTGTAACACCGCCAAGTGTCGTAATCTTTGACACAATGCCGCAATCTTCGAGGTGGTCGTTGTCACAAATATTATTAATTTTCAGGACTTTAGCTAGACCGTTTGTGACAAAAGTTTCTGCGGCGGTATCCTCTGTAACACTTCCGCTCTCATCCTCAATAAGCGTGCCATAGCCGTTCAATGCAGGCATTAATGCGATTGCCTGACTAAATCTTGCATAAAGGGCTTTTCTTTGAGTATTCCATGTGCGCTCATTAATGTTTCCGGTGAGTGACGGAAGCGTTATCGCCGCAACCACGCCGATTATCGTGAGGGAAAGCAAAATCTCAGCCATGGTAAATGCACATTTCTTGACCGACAGCCTGTTGACCAAACATAGAACCGACTCAGTCGGTG
>CALUQY010000003.1 GCA_944323035.1 Candidatus Gastranaerophilales bacterium | reverse complement strand
CCCTGACGTTGATAAGGTATTAAGTCAAGCTAAATAATAGGCAACCGCCTGAATTCCAAAGGCTTGTAGGATAATTATTTTTTAATTTGAATTTCGGAAAAATTGATACGAAAGCGACACAATAAGTCGGAAACGGTGTTCCATTTCCAAACTTCCGAGTTATTGTGTGAGTATGGAAAAATACATAAATATAAATGAAGTAGCAAGGATAAAAGGGTTAAAAAGTAATCGCTCAATCAGACTTGCAATACAAAAAGGTAAATATATTGCTAGAGAAGTTGAGGTTAGAGGTGGTAAATCTTATGAAATACTTTATTCAAGTCTAGAGGCAGAAGTTCAAGAAAAACTTGAAGATGAGGAAATTAAAGGAACATCCTTAGTTCCTATTTTAAATAGCGAACCAACTTACATAAAATAATAAAGAAAATAATATAAAAATATAAAATATATTTTATTCTGTAAAAAACAATTGACTATTTAGTATATTGGTATTAATATACCAATATACTAAAATTATTATTTTTGTTACTTATTTAAGTTTAAGTCTTAATACATATTATGTATTATTAGTCGACCTAAATGATGAAATTAATAGGAAATTGAGGATTTTAATATGTTTAGAGAAATGAGAAGAAAAAAACAACAACTATCTTTTGAAGAATGTCAGGAAATTTTAAATAACGAAGTAAGAGGAGTATTATCAGTTATTGGAGACAATGGTTATCCTTATGGAATACCAATAAACTATAAATATTCTACAACTGAAAATAAAATTTACTTTCATGGGGCAAAAAAGGGACATAAAATAAAGCAGTTCTCCGCCACTTCCGCCCCGCTGAACCGCGGGTCGCGCGTGGCTACGCTGTCTAATACGCCACTCAAAAGGCTCGCTCACGTTCCTTATCGCGAGCCTTTCTCGGACAAATTGATGCAATAAAAATGAATGATAAAGTATCTTTTACCGTCTTTGAAAAAGGAATACCTGTAGAATCAAAAAGAGGTTTAGATGTCAGAAGTGTAATTATTTTTGGTCGTATAAAATTTATTGAAGATAGAGAAAAAACTTTAAACATTTGTCGAAACATAAGTCGCCAATTTGATTTTGCAGATGAAGATTTTATAGAAGGTGAAATTAAAAAATTCGCAAATGCTGTAGCTTGTCTTGAGTTAATTCCTGAGCATATTACAGGGAAATTAATTAATGAAAGCTAAATTACTTTATACAATATCTAAAAAAGGAATTAAAAAGGATTGATATGATAAATATTTCAGAAGCGACAGCAATAGGTCTACATGTAATGATTTATATTGCAAATAGGAAAGGTGAAATAGTACCTTTGAAAGAGATTGCAAAAGTTTTTTCAATCTCGGAAAATCATTTGTCTAAAGTTTTGCAAAGACTCGTAAAAAGCGGATTTTTAGTTTCGGTCAAAGGACCTAGAGGCGGATTTAGTATTGTTCAGGGGAAAGAAAATTCAAGTCTTATGGACATTTATGAAGCTATTGAAGGGAAATATATCCGTAAAGATTGCCTGTTCTCCTCACGACATATAACTTCTTGTTGCTGTATTATGAAACCGCTTATTTCTTCAATCAATAATACGTTTGAAGAATTTATGAAAAATAACAGTATTAGTAATTTAAAATTGTAGGAGAAAATTATGAACATGTTTTGTTTTCAATGTGAGCAAACTGCTCAAGGGAAAGGCTGTACAGTACAAGGTGTGTGCGGTAAAAAAGCTGATACCTCAAATTTGCAAGATGAGCTTACGAGTAAATTAATTGAGCTTGCAAATTGTGCAGAAAAAAATGATATAAATACAGATCTTTTAATAGATGGTTTGTTTACTACAATTACAAATGTTAATTTTGACGATAAATCTATTAAAGAATTTATTGAAAAAGTTCAAAAAAATATCCATTGTGATTCTAAGTTTGATATAAAAATTGTTTGGGATTGTAATGAGGATATTAGAAGCTTGAAATCGTTGATATTATTCGGTTTAAAAGGTATGGCAGCATATGCTCATCACGCTAGAGTTTTAGGATATAAAGATGCAGATGTTGACAATTTCTTTTATGAAGCATTACAGGGGATTTCAAAAGATTTATCAGCAGATGAGCTTTTAAATTTAGTTTTGAAAACAGGTGAAATAAATTTAAAATGTATGGAGCTTTTAGATAAGGCAAACACTGAAACTTACGGAACTCCTGCACCTAGAAAAGTTACAACAAATATTGAAAAAGGACCTTTTATTATTGTAACTGGCCATGATTTGCGAGATTTGAGCATACTTTTAGAGCAGACAAAAGATAAAGGTGTAAATGTTTACACTCACGGTGAAATGTTACCTTGCCATGCTTATCCTGAATTGAATAAATATTCGCATTTGAAAGGTAATTTTGGAACAGCTTGGCAAAACCAACAAAAAGAATTTGATAATGTCCCTGCCGCTATTTTATTTACAACAAATTGTATTATGCCTGTGAAAGACAGTTACAAAGATAGAGTATTTACAACCTCAGTTGTTGAATACCCTGACATGGTTCACATTGGAGAAGATAAAGATTTTACTCCTGTAATAGAAAAAGCGATTGAGCTTGGCGGGTATAAAGAAGATAAAAAAATGACTGGTATAAATGGAGGTGATACTTTAACTGTCGGATTTGGACATGGAACAGTTCTATCTGTAGCTGACAAAGTTATAGAATCTGTGAAATCAGGTGATATAAAACATATTTTCTTGGTAGGCGGATGTGATGGTGCTAGACCGGGAAGAAATTATTATACAGATTTTGTAAAACAAGCTCCTAAAGATTCTATTATACTCACCTTAGCTTGCGGAAAATACAGATTTAATGATTTAGATTTAGGTGAAATAAACGGTATTCCTAGATTGTTGGATATGGGACAGTGTAACGATGCTTATTCTGCGATAAAAGTTGCAGTAGAATTATCTAAAGCTTTCAATTGTTCGGTAAACGAGCTGCCATTATCATTGGTTCTTTCTTGGTATGAGCAAAAAGCAGTTTGTATTTTATTGACTCTTTTATATTTGGGCATTGAAAATATAAAACTTGGACCTACATTACCTGCATTTGTATCACCAAATGTTTTAAATATATTAGTTGATAAGTATAAAATAAAGCCTGTTACAACACCTAAAGAAGATCTTAAGGAGATTTTGAATAGATGAGCGAAATAATTAATTTAAAAGATATTGAATATTCTGATAAAATTAATAAAAAACTTGTGTTTGACAACGAGCAGAGTTCTTTGACTCTGCTCTCGTTCAAAGCAGGTGTGGAAAGAAGTCTGCATTGTGATGAAAAAGATGAAGTTGCTCAAATTATTGAGGGATTGGCAGATATTACAGTCGGTGATAAAGTTTACAGATTGAAAGCTGGAGAAATGATTGTAATGCCTGCAAAAACACTTCATGGGCTAAAAGCTGTAGAAGATACAAAGATGTTACTATTACGCCCAAAACATATTCACTAATTAAAAATGTGAAATTTTTTAATGCTATTTATATGATTTATTTTTTAAAAGTTTTTAACAAAGTTAAAATTTGTTTATAAGCTATATTTTTTTACAATGAGCTTTACCAAAATAATCAAACCATCTGTAAATTGAAATCAAACCATTTGTCTTTTTACAACAGGACAGTGGAAATATTTTGTAAAAAATTTTATTATATAAAAATATTTACCATAAAGATTTAAACCATACAAAATTAAGTGTTTGTAAACAGTTCATCTAATGTATACATTTTTACTTTAATACTAGTATAATTACCTTTTTTATTAATATTTATATTATTTTCTTCAAAACACGCACCTGAATAATAATAAGTCTTTGGTAACATTTTTTTTAAATCTTTATTATTTATATCAGCACCTTTATATGTTATTGTCGTATATAGAGCTTTTGGACGTTCAAATTTTATTTGTATATCTTTATTATCACATTGAGACTGAGCAAATTTTATTAATTCGGCAAGTGAATGATAAGTTGAAAGTACTTTATCACCTAAATGACCATTTTCTATGTTTTCTAATCCTTCAAATTTTATATCTTTGCAGTTTATTTCTGATAATACAACTTTTAAAATCGTTGTCATATCTATCGGATTATAGTTATTAACAGGTTTTGATCTGTTATTTGCAAGGAACTTTTTATATAAGCGAAATGATTCGTTTATATTTAGTATTTTTTGTTTAACAGAAAGTTCTGGATTTAGCAATATATTATTTGCAATATAATCAATTATTGGCATTAATTGCCTGTTGCCTTTAATATATTTATGAATAATGCTGTCAGATAAATTATGCCATGCTTCATTTTGATTTGGATTTTTCAATAATTCTTGTTCAGCATTCCAAACAGCATTTGGAATATATTTAGGTTTCAACATATTTTTAGGGTTGTTCATACCAAAATGAACTTGCATATTAGTTTTATAAGAATATGATTTCCCTATTAAATTAGAAATATTATTACTGACTAACATTAATAATCCTTAAAAACTCATTCATAGTTGAATTTATATCATAAAAATACATTTGTGATAATATTTATCCAATTTACATATAGTTTATAAAAAATAACATTAATACATCTTTCTAAGTTTATCTATCTCAAAATTCCCGAACTGGTTGTCAAATATTCCTGAACTGGTTGTTCTTTTACAACAACCTGTTCATATACGTTTTATTCTTGCTGAAATCTGATATCATAAGTGTATAAGGAGAAAAGTAATGCATTGGTTATATTTAATATTAGCAATTATTTTTGAGACTTTGGGTACCACACTGTTGAAAATGTCAAATGGTTTTTCGGTTTTAGTACCTTCTATCGGTACAATTGCAGGTTATATATTTTGTTTTGTATTTTTATCATTCGCTTTAAAATCAATTGACATGAGTGTTGCATACGCAATTTGGTGCGCATTCGGAATAATGCTTGTCAGCGCTATCGGAATAATATTTTTCCACGAATCCGTGAGCGTTTTAAAAATTGCATCAATATTACTCATAATCCTTGGAACAGTGGGGCTGCGCCTCGCTTAAATTTTTGTAAATAAAAATAAAGCAGTTCTCCGCCGCACCGGCTCGCTTCTTGCTCGACTCGCGCTTAATGGCATTCAGGCAAAAGCGCGGTTTTGCCTTGAAATGCCTCAGCTCGCTCGCGCTGAACCGCGAGCCGTAGCGGCTGCGCTGTCTAATACGCCACTCAAAAGACTCGCTTGTGTGAGCGGGAGTTGCTTCGCAACTCATTCACGCCACGTTCCTTATCGCGAGTCTTTCTCGGACAATATAAAAGTGGTACAATATAAGAGTTATGTATGATGAATTATTTAACAGGCTTAATAAATCGGATTTTCGGCGGAAATTCAGGCTTTCGCCAAAGGACAGGCAGTATCTTGAGGAAAAAGGGTTAGAGGTCATAGAAAAGCATGCCCGTGATTTTATAGAAAAGCGTATCGCACCGGCAAGTATTCCAAACGACGGGAAGCAAACGCCTATGCGCGGGCATCCGGTTTTTACGGCACAGCATGCAACAGCGACCTGCTGCCGCGGATGTATTGAAAAATGGCATAAATTCCGCAAAGGAGTCGAGCTGGAAGAGAAGCAAAAAGAATATCTGATAGATGTTATCATGGAATGGTTAAGACGGCAAAATGTTTAGATATTGTACAGAAAAATTTTTGAAGTATAATAATTATGTCCGAGAAAGACTCGCGATAAGGAACGTGAGCGAGTCTTTTGAGTGACGTGTAGACAGCACTCTGCCGAGCAAAACAATCCAGTGAATTGTTTTGTGAGAGGAAAGCGGGTTGACCTGCGGGAGCAGGGCAAGCAGGCGACGGAGAACTGCTTTATTTATAGAAATGCGGATGTAATTCAGTGGTAGAATGCAACCTTCCCAAGGTTGACGTCGCGAGTTCGAGTCTCGTCGTCCGCTAAAGAAAAGACCCGTCATTAGATGGGTCTTTTCTTTAGCCTGATGATAGATATGAGAACTCCTTTGGCTATGCCAAGTCTGAGTTCGAGCGACCTGCGAGCAGAGGGCGGAGGAGCTTTCTTTGAAAGCAACTTTGTTGCTTTCAAAGAAAGTCCGTAGTCCCGTTTCCCACGAGCAGGTCAAGACAGTCTCGTCGTCCGCTAATAAAAAGCCGGCAGGAATTTCTGCCGGCTTTTTATTAACCGTTTTTCTAAAAATTCTTACTTTGTTATATAATTTTAGTATGATAAAGGATTTAACAAAGGGAGCACCATTAAAATTAATTTTGCTGTTTTCGGTTCCGCTGCTAATCGGAAACATATTCCAGCAATTTTATAACCTTGCGGATATTGTGATTGTCGGCAGAACACTCGGCGTACAGGCACTGGCATCAGTCGGGGCTGTGGCACCGCTATTCTTCCTGATTATGTTTGCTATCGCCGGAATGACAAACGGGTTCGCAGTTATAACAGGACAGAAATTTGGTGCCTGCGATGTTTGCGGGGTAAGGCGTTCTGTTGTGGTATCCACAATTTTAAGTGTAGTTGTGACAATATTTTTCTCTCTTCTGTGCGCCCTTGTTATGAAACCGGCCCTGTACATGATGAATGTTCCGCAAAATATCTTTCAGGACGCATATTATTATATACAAATTTGTGTTCTGGGACTTATTGCGGCAAATTTATATAATCTTATGGCAAGTATTCTACGTGCACTTGGGGATAGCAAAACCCCGTTGTACTTTTTAATTCTCTCTTCGATTTTAAATATTTTTCTTGCGCTTCTGTTTATTTTGGAATTCCACTGGGGCGTACCGGGTTCTGCGGTTGCGGTTGTACTATCTCAGGCGTTTTCCGTTGTTTTATGCTATATTTATATAAAAAAGCGTTTCCCGATTTTGCACCTGACAAAATCAGACTGGGTTTTTAAAAAAGAAAACCGCAAACAGGATATAGAATTTATCAAAGAGCATTTGCAGGTCGGGTTCCCTATGGCGGTACAATTTTCAGTGCTGGGGATAGGGGTTTTGATAATCCAGAGTGTTTGCAACACCTTTGGCGCTGATGTTATTGCGGCGTTTACGGCAGCGTTAAGAATTGAACAGATTGCGACAATGCCTATGATTTCATTTGGGGTTGCGGTTTCGGCGTTTGTTGCGCAAAACTTCGGGGCAAACAATATAAGCCGTGTAAGATATGGTGTCATAAAAACCTCAATAATCAACTGGATTGTAAGCATACTTATGGCGCTTGTAATGCGTTACTGGGGCGCGGATATTGTGGGCTGCTTTATCGGTTCAGACAAAACGGCAGTCATTAAAATCGCCCACGATTACCTGTGGATAAGCACTATTTTCTATTTCTTCTTAGGGCAAATTTTCATTTTCAGAAACGCGCTTCAAGGCATGGGCAGAGCGCTAATACCATTGACTTCATCTGTTGCGGAACTTATGATACGTTCGTTTGCGGCGGTTTATCTGGCAGTAAAATTCAGTTATTTCGGAATTTTCTATGCCGGCCCTATTGCGTGGATTACGGCATCAATAATTCTTGCTATCGGATATTTTATAAATATCAAAAAAATTATTTACAGAAAAATCGGCCAGAGATAAAAAAGAGCAGGTAAATTCCTGCTCTTTTATAAATATATCTGCTAATAAACCGTTTCTTCATGCGGTTCAGAATATGATTTTTCATACGTTCCGGCAAGAAAATCATTGTAGGCAAGAAGTTTAACATTACCTTTTTTATCCTCACGATAAAGCGCAATGATTTTTACAAAATCCCAGAACACAAGTTCTCTTGCGTAGGGAACTGAATCATAATTTATGATTTGTGTTTTCGTTTTTCTATCTTCCGTGTAGTATTCTTCCATTTTATCAATACTATAAGAAGTAGTAAGCATTTCCCTCAACGAACCAAATTCGGCATTACCTGTTGCCTCAACCGTATTTTCAATACGCAGACTGCTTGTTTCGCTTTTTCTGAGGGAAGATGTATGAGAAATATCAATGGTTTGATTATAGGATTTATTAGGCGCTAAAGACAGATTTCCAACCCGCTTAAGCATATAAATCGCCACTGTAAAATAAGACTTTACAAATGCTTTTTTAGCATAAACATCCGGCACATCAGCATCTTTTATCTGTCCCCATTGGTGGGTATCAACAGGGTTCATATCTGTCCTGCCAATGAGAATTTCTTCTGTAATAACATTTTTAGCAGGCATATAGTCCTGTACTACAAAATCATTCTCCAGAACGTCCAGCCCTTTGACGGTCTGCCAGTTTAAATTTATCATACCAGCTCCTTTCTATAAGGTTGTAGTAACCATAATGGGATTTTCAAAATCATGGTTGCCATTCGGAACTTTTCTAAACCCATCCACTTTAATAATTCCGTTTGTGTCACAGGTGCTTGTATTTTTACTCTTCCAAAACGGCATGTCGACATACACAGTAAACGAGCCATAAGGCGCTTCACCTTGCTTATAAACATCTGAATATGTTACATAAAACTCAAGCCCAATTGGTTCTCCACCCGATGAATATATTGTACATACACCACTTCCGCCGGCCGGAATAGTTTCGTTTACAGAACCTTTTTTACCATACGGAATACGCAGGCTATCCAGCTTTAAATCTCTATCAAGAGTATTTTTAATCATTAATTTATATTGCCACTTTGAGAACATATTATCAACTCCTTTCATAAATTAAACTATGATAGCACTCCCAGGGGCTTGAAAAGGTCCACCGGAGGTTTCTCTAAACGTAGGGCGCCTGCCGCCGGTGTTGTTGTTTGTTATAAAATGACGTGTAGCAGCGGCGGCGAGTCTGAGAACAGCCTGCCTGTATGTTTCGTTATTTCTTATACGGGTCGCATATAATCTCGTAACAGACGTTATATGGTTATTATTCCCAACAACCTGACCGGTAAGCGAACCTTTTGCATATTGAGCAGCAACATTCATAATAATATCCTCCTTAATTAAAAAATACCTCCATCGGGAATATGCGCATAATTCCTTACTTCTATTTTAAGGGCTGCATAAAGTTTCTTCATTCCCCGCATGGTTGTATGAATGGAGTATTCTAATATGTATATAAATAAGAAAATTTTATTTAAGAATTCCGGCTTTCATAGCTTTGTAAATCGTGTGGGCTAGTGTGAAGGCTTCAAACTTCCGCATAAGGCTGCTGGCCTTCGATGTATATGAACAGTATTCCAACCCGTGCAAATTCATAGCAGCTTCAATCTCTTTTCTGGTTCTGCCCTGCGCAATTGCGTTGAGTATCTCTTTTTCAAGTTCTGTCAATTTAACCTCAGGAAGGCTGTGACGCTTTCTCTCTATTGTCGATACGTGTTCAATCGCTTTTTCTTTAATTTGTTCCACACTAATTTCTAAATTTTCTTCCGTAATCATTTAACTCTCCTTCATTAACATAACAAATATTTAGATAACAATAAAACATCTTTTAAACTTTTATTAAGATGTTTACATCCTAATTCAAGATTTTAACGCGGTGGATATGGTTTTGTCAATATGCAAAAATATTAATATGGATGAAAAAGAAATTCTTATCACAATTGGCAATAATATTCGCGCAGAAAGGAACCGTGCCCGTTTAACTCAGGAACGATTGGCAGAGAAAATTTCTATGAATGAAAGAAACCTCGGAAAAATTGAACGAGGCATGGCAAATGCCAAAATTACAAATATCATTGCCATTATGAAGGCGCTCGATATTCCGTTTGAAGCTCTCTATAAGCTTTAATCATCTATTGCCGGCACGGAGGTATTTTTACCCTGCCCCGTTGGATTGCCCGAAATGCTATAGTAAAATTTTCTGTTTCAGATAAAAACTATAGTATGAAAAATTTACTGGCATTAATTTCAGCATTTATGATTTTATTTGCGCCCTGCACTTACGCGGCGGAGAACATGTGTAATCCGTGTTTGCAGGAAGGCGAAGAGATTCTGCGCTGCGAACACATGTTTGAAGAAAAGGACGCAGCTAACAATCAGGTTATAATTACAAATCTTAGAAACATCATTTGTAAAGGCAATGCTTTCAAGGTTTTATTCACCTGCAAATTTTGGTCAGAGTGCGCCAAGGCCGGCGACAGGGTAAATTTTGATGTGCCGGAAGCGATTTACACGCAGGAAGGTACTCTCCTTATTCCGGCCTGTTCAAAAGTTATTGCAACAGTCATAAAAATTGAAAAACAAAGATTTCCAAATAAAAATGCAAGAGTTTATTTAAAATTTGAATGCCTTCTGCTTCCTGACGGCAGTGCAATTGCGATGTCCGCACAGCCTTTGACAAAGGACGGCGCGTTAAAGGAAGGCCCGTGGCATACCGCCGGTAAGCTTGCGGCATCAACGGTGGGGCTTGGTATAGTCGGCGCCGGTGCCGGTACAGGGTTCGCGTTTATTCCAAATCCCGCAAAACTCGGTGTCGGGTTTGCAATCGGTATTCCTGTAGGCTGTACGGTCGGGTTAATCACGGGGCTTCTGACTCCGGGGCTTAAATACCATGCAAAAGAGGGGGAAGCAATAAAAATTATTCTCTGCGAAAATCTGGAAATAAAGCAGTTCTCCGCCGCACCGCCTCGCTGAACCGCGAGCCGCGCGTTTCCCTCTCGAAAAACAGTTCACTGGACTGTTTTTCTCGGCAGAGTGCTGTCTAATACGCCACTCAAAAGACTCGGCCACTGAGTGGCTACCACACTTGGGTTATACGCTCACGGTAACGATTAATACAAGTATGGCTCCGGCTCAGCCGGGCGCGAGTCTTTCTCGGACAACTTTGTAAACAGAACGAAACATCGTGTGAACAGTAGGGCTACCGCTGACGGCCGCCCGTAAACGAAAGGAAAGGACTATGATTTTACTTTTAAAATGGATTTTATACGCACTTGCAATTACCTTTGTGGGCTGGCTGGTTCCGGGCATTGAAATCGGCAGTATTCAAAGTGCATTGATTATCTGCGTAATTATAGCTTTGATAAACATTTTTATCCGTCCGTTGGTTACATTTATAACGCTGCCTATTAATCTTTTAACACTCGGGCTTTTCGGGCTTGTGGTCAACGCACTGTTATTTTTACTTGCGGGTTATTTTGCACCGGGGGTAAGCATTGATAGTTTTTGGAGTGCGTTGTTAGGCTCCGTAATCTTCTCTCTGCTCGGATTAGTCATAGAATCCGCAATAGGCGACAGAAAATAGCCTTTCTTAAAAAATATTTTTTCATATAATAAGCCAAGTAGGTTGGGCTTGCAAGCCCAACCTACCGGTTAGGGCTACGGCTCAGCCGGGAACTTTCTCGGACAGAAAATAGCCAATATTTACATTTTCGCGTATAATAAAGCTTATGAAAGCTTTAATTTACAACAAAAACAAAATACATTTAGGCGAAAAGGAAATGCCTGAAATCAAACATCCGCAGGATGCGATTGTAAAAGTCACAATGTCCTCGATTTGCACAAGCGATTTACATATCATAAAAGGTTTTGTACCGCGTGCGAACGAGGATATTGTATTAGGGCATGAATTTGTCGGAGAAGTTGTCGAGGTCGGAGAGGGCGTAAAAAGGCTGCATGCCGGCGACAGAGTTAGTGCGAACTGCGAAACTTTTTGCGGTGAATGTTATTTTTGCCAACGCGGATTTGTCAATAACTGTGAAAAAGGCGGCTGGGAACTCGGCTGCCGCATTGACGGTTGTCAGGCGGAATATGTACGGGTTCCGTACGCGGACAACGGACTTTACAAACTGCCGGAAAGCGTAAGTTATAAAAACGCGCTTTTTGTCGGAGATATTCTGTCAAGCGGATATTTTGGCGCTGACATGTGTGAAATTAAAGCAGGTGACACCATTGCGGTTATAGGCGCGGGGCCTGTCGGGCTTTGCGCGATGCTGTGCGCAAAATTTCTGGGTGCCGGAAAAATTATCGCAATAGATATTGACGAAACCCGCCTAAATATAGCAAAAGATGAAAATTTAGCTGATTATATCTTCAATCCTAACCTGACAAATGTTGAAGCAGAGGTAAAACTTTTAACCCGCAACCGCGGCGCCGACGGTGTAATTGAGTGTGCCGGAACCAGTGAAACCTTTCAGCTTGCATGGAAAATTGCGAGGCCGAATGCTGTTGTCGGGGTAGTTGCAATGTATGAAGAAAACCAGATTTTACCGCTGCCGGAAATGTACGGTAAAAATCTAACCTTCAAAACCGGCGGAGTTGACGCCAACAAATGCGATAAGCTCATTAAACTTATTGAGGAACAGAAAATCTCAACAGATTTCCTGATTACTCACACCTTCAAACTCGGTGAAATCATTGAAGCCTACAAACACTTTGAACAAAAGCCCGCAGGCTGCCTTAAAATAGCGATTATTCCTGATTAAGCTTTTCAACGCAAATTTTATTTATCCTTGCAGAATCAGTTTCCGTTACGCAATATTTAAAATATTCATCACAGATTTCATCGTTAGTGCAGGCAATTTTACCGAGCTTTTTAGTAAAATAACCGCCTATTGTGTGGATATCCTCGTCATCCGGAATTTTGACGTTAAAGAAATCACAAAATTCATCTATGCGCATTTTCCCGCAAACCTCGTATTTGTTTTCTGCAAGCTGTTTTACGCTTGTGTCCTCTTCCTCGTCAAACTCATCCTGCACTTCGCCGAAAATCTCTTCCATAACATCTTCATAAGTAATAAGCCCGCTTGTTCCGCCGAATTCATCTATTACAATCGCAAACTGGCAGTGCTTCTTCTGAAACTCCTGCGCCAGATTATCAACAGGCATTGTTTCCGGAATAAATAACGCAGGACGCAAAATTTTTGATAACTCAACCGGCTTTCCCTGCACAAGCAGCGGATACAAATCCTTTACGTGCAAAAATCCCTTTATGTGATCAATATCTTCCTCATAAACAGGATATCTTGTATATTGATTATCAATTATAATAGTATTTATATCCTCCGGCGCCTCGTCAATAGCTATCGCAACCATATTCATCCGCGGAACCATTATATCTATCGCATGCAAATCCGAAAACTTAAATACATTATGAATCATCTCGGCTTCTTCTTTCTTGATAATCCCGCCGCGGCAGCTTGCATCAACAAGCATTGTTAATTCTTCAGGTGAATGCTCCCTGCTATGTGAAGAATTCGGATCTATCTTGCACAAACGTAAAAGAAAATTCCCCAACCCGTTCAACACAAGAACCATAGGATGAAAAATTCTTGTTATAACATACATAGGCCTTGAAACCCACAGCGTTGTCTTTTCCGGATTTTGAAGCGCGATTGATTTAGGCATTAACTCCCCGACAACTACGTGCAAAATCGTAATTACCGCAAACGCCACCGTCACTGATATCGTATGCGCGGCAATATCATCCCATTTTCCCGGCAGGAAATCAAATATCGGGTGAATAAGCCTTGCAAGAGTAGCTTCTCCGACCCAACCTATACCAAGGCTTGCAATCGTAATTCCCAGCTGAACCGCAGCAATGTATCTGTCAATATGCGCCAGCGCGTCAAGCGCAAGCTTTGCACTGAAATTCCCTTCATTTGAAAGCTGCTGCATCCGGGTTTTTCTCACCCCGACAAGCGCAAATTCCGCAGCAACAAAAAAACCGTTCGCAAATAACAGAAACACTATCATAAATAAATTCAACCAAACCTGCGTATCCAATTCGATATTCCTTTCTTTTTTAACCTCTAACCCTATTATAGCAAAAAGTTCGTGTTATTATAAAAATATGTCTGAAAATTTTTCAAATGAAATAAATATTCTTAAAGCTGTTGCCATTTCGATTGTAATTGCAGGGCACCACGAATTTTCTCTTCTTGGAATTTTCCCGCCATACTCATTTCAGGTAGCTTTATTTTTCTTTATATCAGGTTGCCTCTTTAAAGACAAATATATTAACGATATAAAAACTTTTGTAACCAGAAGAATAAAAACCCTGCTGATTCCTTACTTCTGGTACAACCTGTTCTACCTTGGAGTAACCTGCCTTATCGCAAAGTTGACAGGAAAATTCTGGGGCATGCCGCTTAGCCTTAAAAACTTTTTTATTACCCCCTTTCTAAACGGACACCAATTCGATTTATCCTGCCCGCTATGGTTTGTTACACAATTATTTATGACGATGATTGCTTTCGTATTAACCCTTAAACTTCTGAATAAAATAACTCCTAATAAATTCTTCCATCTCACCTTTTTTACCATTCTGGGAATTATTGCCCCGATAATAGCAAAGATTCACGACGTCACACCCCTGATACTCGTTCTGATAAGAACACTTTTTTCCCTTTTCTTTGTTTACCTCGGATATTTTTATACCCGCTTCATAAAGGATAAATACAACATTTTCACCCCCAAATGGCTCGGCTCAATTATTATTCTGCAATCAATCCTGTGGCTCACTAATAAAGATTATAATCCAATAGACGGTATCGGTCTGAGTTATCTCTTCGTCTGGGCAAGATTTGATGATATTACGATAATCCCCGTTATAACAAGTCTAACCGGAATCTGGGCAGCCTTATTCACCGTTAAAATCCTCTATCCTTACCTCAAAAATATAAAATTCGTTCAGGACATGGGAAAAGTTACCTACCACATTATGGCAAATCATTTACTGGTCATGTACATTATAACCGCAATCCTGCTGCATTTGAATAACATTCCGGTAACAGAACGCGCCAACCACGACATCTACTGGATTTATAATCCAGTCCAAACTACCTATTTTTACTTCGTAACCACAATGCTCATTACAACCTATGTCGGAGTTTTACAGCAAAAAATCTGGTCGCAGTGCAAACGATTTATTCATCAACGTGTTCCAGCGCTTTTTCAAGAACAATCTTAACATGCTCATCATCCAGTGCATAAACAACATTCTTGCCCCTCTTTTGCGCACGAACAAGTTTCGCAGTTCGCAAAACCTTTAACTGATGCGAAACTGCAGATTTTGTCATATTCAACAAAACCGCCAGATCCCCGACGCACATCTCACTCTCCTCCAGCGCCCACAAAAGCTGAATTCGCGTACTGTCACCCATAACTTTGAAAAAATCCGAAAGCTCATACAGCCTCCTCATCTCAGGCATCTTAGGCCTTACGCTGTTAACCGTTTCAATACTTATCGCCTCACAATCCGACCGGTTTCTTTCTTCCATACATTACCCCCTAATTTAATATTACCATAAGTTGAACACTTGTTCAACTATTGTAAAATTTTGTTGCGATTTTCATTTCTTGCACTTGACAGTTGAACGGTTGCTCAATTATAATAGTAATATAGTTGAACAACCGTTTGATTGTGAGGTTATAATATGTGCGAACACCACCATACACACCAACACCAGAATAACAATACTCCCATAAAAATATCTGCCGCAGTTATTCTTTTCCTTCTGGGATTATTCCTGCCGGTCACAGATATCGCAAAATTTATAATCTTTCTGACTGCCTACCTGATTGCAGGCGGCAAGGTACTCATTAACGCAGGAAAGAATATTTTGAAAGGAGAAATATTTGACGAAAACTTTCTTATGTGTATCGCAACTCTTGGGGCATTCGCAATTAAAGAATTCCCCGAAGCCGTTATGGTCATGATTTTATTCCAAATCGGGGAATATTTACAGGACAGAGCAGTAGAAAAATCCCGCGGTTCAATCGCTAAACTTATGGACATACGCCCTGACTACGCAAATATTGAAGAAAACGGGCATTTGGTACGCAAAGCACCCGATGAAGTTAAAATCGGCGATGTAATCGTAGTCAAAGCCGGCGAAAAAATTCCGATTGACGGCGTTGTTATAGAAGGCTATGCCAGCGTTGACACTGCAGCGTTAACTGGAGAGTCAAAACCCGGAGAACTCCGCGTCGGCGATAATGCAATCAGCGGATGTATTAACACCAACGGACTAATAAAAATTCAAGTAACAAAAGCTTTTGGAGAATCCACCGTTTCTAAAATCTTAGAACTGGTTGAACACGCAAGCTCTAAAAAAGCAAAAACCGAAAAATTTATAACAAAATTTGCAAGATACTATACTCCTGTCGTCGTGCTTGCAGCCGTCATACTTTCAACGGTTCCGCCGCTGTTCTTCGGCGCAGAATTCAATGTATGGTTTGAACGGGCACTGACCTTCCTTGTTATTTCTTGCCCTTGCGCCCTTGTAATCTCTGTTCCGTTAGGATTTTTCGCAGGTATCGGCGGCGCCTCTAAACAGGGAATCCTCGTCAAAGGCAGCTCTTATCTGGAAAAACTTGCAAAACCTTATGCCGTCGTCTTTGATAAAACCGGAACCCTTACAAAGGGAACTTTTAACGTAACAAAAATTCAGCCCCAAAACGGTGTTTCAGCAGAAGAACTTATAAAATATACAGCAATGGCAGAGGTTTATTCAAACCACCCAATAGCAGCATCTGTCAAAGCCTTCTACGGTAAAGCTATAGATGAAACACAGGTAAGCAATGTACAGGAACTTGCAGGCAAAGGTGTTCACGCAAAGATTTCGGGTAATGACGTGCTTTGCGGCAACACTGAATTAATGAAAGAATTTAACATAGAATACAGCAAAACTGATACTGCCGGCACAATTATTCACACCGCCCTAAATAACAGATATCTGGGCTTCATAGTAATTTCAGACGAGTTAAAACCCGCTTCTAAACAAGCTATTGCTTCGCTAAAAAAAGTTTCTGAAAAAACCGTAATGCTCACCGGCGACAATAATTTTATAGCGGAAAAAATTGCAAAAGAACTCGGAATAGACGAATTCCACGCACAGCTTATGCCGTATGACAAAGTTAATGAAGTTGAAAAACTACTTACGCAAAGCCCTAAAAATCAAAGTGTAATCTTTGCGGGCGACGGAATAAATGACGCTCCGGTACTAACAAGAGCAGATATCGGAATTGCAATGGGCGCACTGGGTTCAGACGCAGCGATAGAAGCAGCAGACATAGTTATTATGGATGATAACCCGCTAAAAATTTATACGTCAATAAAAATCGCACAAAAAATTATAAGAGTAGTAAAACAAAACATATTCTTTGCCGTCGGCATCAAGGTATTATTCCTGCTGCTTGGCGGTCTGGGATTTGTAACGATGTGGGGCGCGGTCTTTGCCGATGTCGGCGTAACCCTGCTCGCTGTGCTGAACTCATTACGCCTTCTGCGCTGCTAAAAATTGCATTATCACAGCAAAGAAGTAACTAACTTATATAAAATTTTCAAACGCTCTTTATCAGACTTTAAAAATTCTACTTTGCTTATAATGTAATTATACATCTCATCTTCTTTGTTATAATCATCAAACGTAAAGAGTTCAGCGGGCGTAACGCCCAGAATATCGACAATTTTTTCCAGAGTTTGTGCAGTCATAAACGCATTGCCTGTTTCAATACTACTTAACGTATTTGTTGCAATACCTAATTTTTCTGCAAATGATTCCTGGCTGAATCCTCTTATTTTCCTGAAACGCTGGATTCGCTTACCTAATTGCCATTGTATATAACTTTTCATTAAAATATCCTCAAACATAATTATAAAGGGTAAGTTAAACCAATCTAACAATGTTTAACATATTGACATACCATGTTAAACATGTTATAATAATTTTATAAATTCTTGGGCTGGTTAATAATAGAATTAAACATAAGAGGACACCAATGGTACGTAAACGAGTAATTATTGGCAGTATCTGCTGCGGACTGATATTTTCGCAATTATTTGCATTGAACGCTTGTAGGGCAAATACAAATGGGGAATTTCAATATAACTTACACCCCCGCAACCCTATGGAAGATGAAATCTCTTTACCGATTAAATCTCATCCGGTAAAAGCGTCTGAACCACCTGCCTTTAAACATAATGTAACACCAGAATCAAATAAAATTTGTGACATGTCTGTTGGCTTTGAATTATATAAGGACGGTTATAACAGAAAAGTATTTATTGGTGACATATTACCAGGCTCACCAGCACAAAAGGCCGGTTTAAGAATCGGAGATGAAATTTTACGTGTTAATGATAAAAAGGTGAAAAAGCTTTCCGCCGATGAAATTTTTAGCATTATAAACAGTAGTTATACTACGACCTTACAGATTAAAGATATAAATAAAAAGAAGAAAGAGGTTAATTTAGTCAAAAATAAGTTGTGTATAACAACAATTGTACCAGATGAAGTTTTTAATAGTTATTGGCAACAAGTCTATAACGGCGGAACTGATTTAGAATTTATGTCAAATCAAGTTGCGAAATTAGCCAGCATAAAAAGATTGCATAGAAAAACCAAATGGGAAATCCAATCTATGCAAACATATCTTGATTATTGGTTACCTAAAAAAAGAATTTTTGATAGTGCTTATAAAGCTTGTACCATTTCAGCGGACACTCAGGATGAATTTCATTCATGTATGCAAAAATTGGTTACCCGTGAATTAGCAAAAATAGCTAAAGAGGAAGAATATGCTCATAAACGTTTTGAAATAGGCGCAAAACTGAAGATGGTTGCAATGGGAGCATTAGCTGTTACGAACTTAGCGGGTTCAATTAATAATCATGCTTACGCTTTACAACATCAGAATGTATATCATAATGGCAATTTTAATGTTAATCATAGTGGAACAATTAATACAAATATCCAGCATAGTGGTTACTTAAATTTATATCACAATCGTGGATATGGATTTTAAAATTCTAAGGAGCGTAAATAATGGATGACGAGTCAACTAACAACAATTCCATTAATGATAACAATCAAGCAATAATCAAAGAGCTAACGAAGTTTAATTGGATAGCATTTTTATTTGCATTTCTATGGGCTATATATAATAAATTATGGAAATACGTTTTGATTATTCTGATTATCGGATTCCTACCTGAAAAGCCAATAAATCTAAATATGATAACAGGTATTATTTTTTCAATTTGGTTTGGAATGAACGCAAACAGATTAGCTTGGGAAAAGGGAAAATATCAAAATTTGGAAAATTTTAAACAGATACAGAAAAAACGCAATCAGAATATTGCAATATTAATATTAGTTATAAGTTTTATAGTAATTATTTAAAACAAGAAAGGATTTTATATGAACGAGTCACGTGAAGTAATTCAAGATACGTTAAAAATATTTGCCCAAAATCTTATTTGTAGCAATTAATTCGAGTACAAACAAAGAATATGTTACCCATTTATTAAAACAAAAATTTAACTATCCTGTCAAACCTGTCAAATATATTATGCTTTCAGATAGAGATTTAGCAACATTATTATTAACGAGTATAGACAATACCTACAAACGTAATTTATAAATATTCATACTTGACAAAGTATACAAAATCGTAAATAATATAAATGTACCCTAGCTTATATTAAGAGGGGCATAAGTTTGCTAGACAAACTCCCTTGGTACAAAAGCAAGTAAGTGTATATGTATTTATTGCATATACACTTTTTTAATGCTAACATGACGGCATGATTAACAAATATTATTTTGAATTTTCTAAATTGTATGGTCGTATGATGCGACTTGAAATACTTATGAAACATTCGCTTGTTAGTTCTGTGGTCGCCTACTACAAAGAAAATTCTTTTAAAGTATTTAACAAATTTTTCTATAATAAGAAAAGACAAGAACGATATCAAAATAACAAGGGAAACTCTTTCTTAGCTATACTTAAAAACCCTCAATTAACAGACATTCAAAAATTTACACAGCTTGTTAATATAATGTATTTTTCAGATATTTTATTTATGGTTCTTTGCTGCAAAGAATTCTTTCAACCTGAAATTACTGAAAAGTTTTACTTCAAAGTTCCTGAAAAATTTTCAGGATTAGTCCAGGCTAGACACGTACTACAAGATTTAAGAAATGCTATCGCGCATTATAACTTTAAGGATTACGAACAAAACAAACAGCGTTACGTGGATGCATTATTGCTATTTGAAATTCATATGGGGCAAAATATTAAAGGGGTATTACAGTTCCCCAAATTCAAACAAAAGCCATCAATTCGTACTATTTTGTTAGCAATAAAAGATATCAGACCAGATTTATTTGAAATTGATATTAATAGAGATGATGAACTGGAATATTTTTATAACAAACATAGAATATTATTAGATTTATGCGACGATATTGCACTATTTAATAACTATGAACCACAAGAACTTCCGTCACCTTGGACAGTATTACGTCAAATGTATCTAATAAAAGAGCCGACAAAACATTCCAACGAGTTTGATATATTCGAAACGCCTTTGTTTAAAGATTTAAAATAAGAGTAAAACTGTCTCATTATTAGATTAGAATTAATCATAAGGAATAGTAATGCCAAAAGATATATCTAATATTTTTAAATTAACAACACAAGAACAAAAAGAATATAATGAAGACCCGTTTTTTGATTGCATGCCAGGCGCACAAGATTATGCTAATTGCTTAATGCAATCAATCAAAACAAAACCTACCCCGTATGTTTTAATGCTTGATAGTAAATTTGGTATGGGTAAAACCTACTTTAGTACACGTTTTACCAAGTTCCTACGTAAAAATGATATTAATTGTGTCTACTTTAGTGCGTGGGAAAACGATTATATTGAGTCACCTTTTGCCTCTTTTTCTAAAGAGATTTTGTTGTATATTAATAAAGAAGCAAAACGCTTAACCAAAGCTAAAAATAAGATTGAAGAAGTTTCCACTGCAACATTAAAATTAATCCTTGATATGATGAAATCTACATCTACAACATTTGGTATAAATGCAGGATTATTTAACGGACAAATTAATATAAATAATGAAAATTTGTTAAATGCTGCTAAAGACTTCATGGAAACATTTATCAGTGAAAAAGACTCTATTATAAAGTTTAAAGAAACACTTAAGTCATTTATTGAGAATGACTTACCGAACAAACGTTTAGTCTTGATAGTTGATGAACTAGACCGTTGCCGACCTGACTATGCTATGAAAACTTTAGAAATTATAAAACACTTTTTTGATATAAAAGGTCTTTTTATAATTCTTCCTACAAATGAAAATTCTATGAATAAATGCGTTCAATCATTGTATGGATTTAATGAAGATAAAAAATCTTCAGAGTGTTATTTTAAAAAATTCTTTGATGATACCGAATGTTTATATGAACCGGACTATTTAAAAATTATACAAGATAATGTTACTTCAGAACGATTACAAAAAGCCTTTGACGAACACAAGTTTTCAACCGAAAATGGAAGATATAATTCATTAGATACATTACACACAAAACTAAACGAATATTGTAAATGTGAAAGATTTACTATGCGTGAAACAGTTGCTATATGCGAAAAAATTGTTCATTTCTGTAACCATATAAAGAAGAAGTTAGATTGTGAATATCTTGCATATAAAATATGTCAAAAACATTCTCGTAATGATAGGCCTCAGCTTGCGTTATCTATGGACCACCCATTTGTTATTAACGGTACAAAACAAAATTTACTAACTTGGAAAGTTCCAAAAGAAGCATATAAAATAGGACATATTGCGTCGCAACAAAGTTATAATGAAAATTATCCGGATTTTGTTGATAGAAATTTTTCTTCCTATAACGATTTTTATGAATTTCATAAACGCCTAAAAGAAACGCTTCAACAAGGCTTTGAACCGACTCCACATACTGTTGATACAGGATATTTTAGAACTTCACAATCTTTTGCCCGTAATTCGAATATTATTGATAATGCATTAAACCAAAAGTTTAATGAAATTAAAGCATACCAAGCAAAATGGGATTCAGATGACAAAGATGACGAGCTCAAAGCATATTACAACAGCATTATAGAAAAGGAATATAAACTACACGATTATGCAACACAATAACACATTAAAATATTTTTTGTGATTTAACGGTTTTTACCTGTTTCAGATATGCGTTTCCCTTTACTGTAAGAGAAATCCATTCATCAACCTGGCCGTCAGGATAGTTCATCATTTCAATCTTAATTAAACGCAATGCTTCTAACTGAATCTTTATTGTTTGTACATCATTCATTTCTGGAATAATGATTGTAGTAGGGTTATTTGGTGTATATTTTTTTATAATAAATGTTTTAATCAAATCAACAAAATCGGGAAATTTCGTAGGAGAAATAATGTAAGGTGCAACATTAGAATATATTTCATTCCACGTAAAATTCATATAGTTAGGCCGTATATATCCAGAACTTTGGGCTATTTGAAAATTAATCTTAAATTTTTCATCCATATCCGCAAGGTTTTCAATCTCAGGTGTTAAACTTTTCTTATAGTTTTCAACTTCTTCCTTAAGAGTTTGATTTTCTTTACGTAAGTTATTCATCTCAGCAAGTAATGTTGTATTATCGACTTCATCCGGTCTTATCCAACCTCGTTGTGGCTTTTCTGCAAATATCTTAGTTAGGCTTATTATTACATTGGATAATAATTTTTCTTTATTGTCCCATAGGGTGCACATTCTGCCATTAGACGCTTTTTCGTAAAATTTTTTAATTTGGCTTAAATCTTTATCTTTCAATTTTTCTGGTAGCTGTTCAATATTTGCGTAAGGAAAGGCTAAAACCGGTAAGCCTTTTTCAATAGCATAATCGTATTCCATTTCTGTATAACTCTTACCGGTTCTCGGACTCACTGTGCCATAACGTCCACCCAAAACTAACACATAATAATCGCAGTTATCAATAACTTTTTTAATATATTCAAATTGTTCATCATCTGATGCAACAAAGAGTTCCATACCGACAGGTAAATGCCCCATCGTTGAAATATTTTCAATAATGGCTTTTCTTTCTTCTTTTAAGTCTTCATAAGTTGAACTTACAAATATTTGATATTTTTTATTTTGCAATGTATTTCCTCTACGTCTTTTATTTCTTTGGTGTTGAATTATTAGACTTTGGTTTAGGTACAGGTTGTGTCGATTTCGGCGGGTTGAAACCTCTTTTTTCAATGTTAGGTCGTATTGATTTTGCCGGGTTAAAACTCTCATGGCAAGGATTGTATTTTTCTGACATAAAAATTCTCCTATTTTTTCTCTTTTGGTGGTTGTACTGGTTTGGGTGGCATGTTTTTAGGTGGATTAAACCCGTCTTGTCCAAATCTTGGTTTAGTGGCTTTTGGTGGATTTAGTCCATTTGAAGCGTTTAGTTCTTTCACGAATGTTCTCCTTTCCGTATAGTTATAATCGTCTGTTATGATAGTTTGTTCATAGCTATAATTTGAGCCATTCGCCGTATTTCTGGCATTACCAGTAATAACAATAGATGTCACAATAATTGCAATACAGAAAAGTATCATAAAGGTATTTGTTAAAATTTCGGATAGCTTGAAACAGTTTTCGGATTTTTCACTTTGAGGATTACCGATTCCGGCATCGCATCCTTCACGTGAGATATAAGCTGAATATAGCTGTATTATTAAGGTCAATATGAAAAGTCCAATACCAAAACTATACCACCCTGTGTATGGTGTTGAAATCTTATCACTGTAACCGAGTAAGTAAGTTATGGCACTAGCGGTAACCGTAAAAACAGCTTTCTAAATAAAGGAATGATTTTCAGTGTAGTATTTTATGAGTATGTCTCGGTATTCTTTTTCCTCTTCCGTCATTTTCTTTTCCTGTTAAAGGGTTATATTACTATCATAACAGATTTTAAATAAAATCTAAAAAAATAAACAAAAAATTAAGAATTCAAAGACAAATATATAAGTATAATCTATTTTACCGGTTGGGACATTTAGGGGTGGTATAATTTGACATAGCCCCCCTAGGGGATTTTGATATTACAATTCGCCAATTAACATATTTCCATAAATATTTTATACAAATTGTTATAATTTTTTATTTTTCATTACGACATTTTTACGACAATTTATATTTTCACTCTCAAAATTTACAACAAAAAAGAGGGTTCAAACCCTCTTAAATAGTAGATTTACCCTGGATGCGATTCGAACGCATGACCTACCGCTTAGAAGGCGGTTGCTCTATCCAGCTGAGCTACCAGGGCATAATATTTACCTCTCTATACTACCACGAACATTTTCTTTTGCAAGTAGATATTAACTACATTCGTGTTCCTTCCGCCTCGTGTTGAATGTCATCTCCCAACAGCAAAAAAAGACCCCTATGATCGGGGTCAAGGTTGGTTATTTTGGTTATGTTATTGGTATTATTTATAGTTTGTATGTTACTACCGAATTTATACTTGCGGACTAGTATCTTTCTTTTCCGAAAACAAACTCCGCAAGCTCCGGCGTATACGCTATAAAAGAAAGGGAGTTTTGTGTTCATGCTAAAATCCCTCAAAATTTATTTTTGCGCCTCTGCTGGCAAATAATTTACAAAAATTAACATTTAATTCTGCTACAATTTTATTATGATGTTGCTAGAAATTAAAAAATTTATTTTATCAAGAATTCTCGGGCGCAAATACTACAGAACCGGTCATTGCAACGCCTGCGGCAAATGCTGCCGGCAAATTTATGTCAAGCACTACAAACACGTTATTCAGGATGAAGAAGAATTCAAAAAACTCCAGTATCTTCACCGGTTTTACACTTATCTCAAAATCATCGGCAAAGATGAAATCGGGCTTGTTTTTGAGTGCACAAATCTTGATCCTGTCACACACAAATGCAAAATCCACAAAAAACGCCCCGGAATCTGCCGCCGTTACCCGCAGGAAGAACTTTTCTCCATGGGAGGTGCGCTTTCGGATGACTGCGGATACAAAATGGAACCCATTATTTCTTTTGCTGAAGTGTTAGAAAAAATACGAAAACATAACATCAATTCAAATCCGTAAGAGAAAAATCTTCCCCTAAATCCTGACTAACCTCATTTAATAAATCACCGGCCGAGATTTCTAAACCTTCTGCAATCTTCCAAAGAGTAGTTAATTTTATATCCTTGCAAGCCCCAATCTCTACTTCACGCCAAGTTGACTTTGACATGGCAATTTCTGCGGAAAGACCATACATCGTTTTACAATGGGCCTTACGGTGCCTTCTCACTACTTCCCCTACAGCCCTTATCAGTTTGAAAGTTCGATTGTTTGTTACATCTTGCATATTTTTATTTTAGTGTTAAATTATTAATATTAGATTGCTGCAGCAACCTATATTGAGGTTAACATTTATGCACAAATTAGTATTTTCGATAATTATACCAGTATACAATACAGCTCAATATTTGCCGGGCTGCCTTGATAGCATACTATGTCAGGAATTTAATAATTACGAAATAATTTGTGTAGATAATAATTCCACAGATAATTCTCTACAAATTATAAATGACTATCGCAACAAATACCCCTGCATAAAAATTTTAACCGAATGGTCTTGCGGGGCTGGCAATGCAAGAAATCGGGCACTTTCAGAAGCCAAAGGTGAATATGTTTGTTTTGTAGATTCTGATGATTTGATAAATCCTTATTTATTATCAGAATGTTACAAACAAATAGTAAATAAACCTGATATAGTCATTTTTGGTGCTAAAACATTAAAAGCTGATAAAATAAAATCTGGTCAATATTCCTGCAAAAATTTTCCAAAAAATTTTTCAATAAAAAAAATATTTAATTTTCACACAATCTCATATAACAAAATTTATAAAAACAGTTTTTTAAAACAAAATAATATACAATTTGGGACATCCAAAACCGGTGAAGACCAAATTTTTACGATTAAATCATTAATTCTGGCAAAAGATATCCGGATTTTAAAGAAAGATTTATATATTTACAGGCGCGGTCGAAAAGGATCATTAACACAAAACGGGGTAAAAAAAGATTTATCACCAATAGTGACAACTTATCAAATAGAAAATTTTCTCACGGAAAACAATATAGAATATAAAATATGTGAAAAAATTTTAAGCAGATATGTTTTGAAAGCCATTTCTTGGTTCGGAAAAACTGACAAAGTCTTTGTTGAAATATATTTTAAAGAACTGTCACAAATGATAGAGTTTATTAAAATGCGCCGTGGCAGATATTGGTGGGATTACTTTAAGTTAAAGCCAAAATGTTCTTACTGGGAATTGAAAATAAATTATGTAAAAGCTGTTATTTTATACGTTTTACATGAAGATTTTTTTGTAATTCCCGCCGGAATATTATTTTTGATTGATACAATCAAAGACAGATTCAATAGAGCGGAGTATTATGAACGCAAAGAAATTAAACCTAAAATAAAATCGAAATTTGAAACACTACAACTTTTAATAAACTCAGAGTATTCAATTAGTCGTTTTGGCGATGGAGAATTCAAATTAATATTTGGGCAAGACATAGGGTTTCAAAAATATACAAAAGATTTGGGAGAAAAGCTGCAACGAATTTTAGTTAATGCAGAAACAAATATTTTAATTGGGATTCCGGATAAATTTAACGGATTAGAGAAGTTTAATTACCAAACAGCCAAATTTTGGAGAAAGTTTCTAGCTAAAAATAGCAATAAAATCTCCGAATTAATAGACCCGGGAAAACAATACTTCTGCGCAGAAATATCCAGACCTTATATAGAAGAAAAAGATAAATCAGTCTGCAAAAGATTTTTTAATGATTTAAAGAAAATTTGGCAGGATAAAGAACTAATTTTTGTAGAAGGGAAATATACCAGACTTGGGTATAATAACGATTTATTTGACAATGCAAAGTCTATAAATAGGATACTCTGTCCGGAACAAAATGCCTATGAAATATATGACGAAATATTTAAAATTTGCAAACAATGCGACAAAAATAAACTTTTTATCATTGCCCTCGGTCCTACCGCTACAGTTTTAGCCTTTGATTTGGCAAAAGAAGGTTTCCGCGCGTTAGATATGGGACACATTGATATTGAATATGAATGGTTTTTAAGCAGAGCGAATAAAAAAATTGCCATTGAAAATAAGTATGTGAATGAAGTAAAAAAAGGAAGAGTTACTAACGAATTACAAGACAAGAATTTTAAAAAAGAAATTCTTGCGGATTTAACACAAATTAAAAGGTAAAAAATATGATTAAAGTTTCCATTATAGTACCTGTTTATAATGTAGAACAATACTTACGCAAATGTCTTGATAGTTTAATAAATCAAACATTGAAAGATATAGAAATTATTTGTATTAATGACGGCTCAACGGATAACTCCAGAGTAATTTTACAAGAATATGCAACGAAAGATAACCGGATAAAGGTACGTTCCCAAGAGAATGCCGGTGTATCAAATGCGCGTAACAACGGCTTAAAAATTGCTAAAGGTGAATATATAGGATTTTGTGATTCAGACGACTGGATCGAAGCGAATTTTTACGAAAAGCTCTATAACTCCGCAACAAAATATAACGCTGACATCGCGGCTACAAACATAATAAAAGTCAGAAAAAATAAATTTAGAAAGTTCTTATCATTTAACTGCACAGGCATATATGAAGATTTTAAAGAAAAATTAGAAATCTGCGATATCCCTGACTACTCATACATTACGAATAAAATTTATAAAACGCTACCACTCAAAGAATCTAAATTACTATTTGAGGAGGGAAGAACATATGAGGATATGATATTTTCTGTTCAGATACTTTTATATTTAAAACGTTTAGTTACTGTTCCTGATACTAACTATTACTATTTAAGCCGAAATAATTCAATCGTACATACTAGAGAAAACGATAGGGATAGTGAAAGTGCAATGAAATTTGTAAAAGACTTTTTAAAATTCCAGAATCTCCCAGTCAACTATATGGTAACGACAACAAAAACTATTAAAATTTTTAAATTATTCCAAATAAAGATCAAAACACGCGGTAAAAATTTTAAAATCAGAATAAACAAAGGATGGTAGAAATATGAAAATTAAAAATTTTATAAACAAACATTGTACATTTCAAATACATTTTGTAACGGTTATTTCAATAATTGCAACTCTGTTAATTTATCCTAGCTTATTTTTACCGGAGCAATTAGGCTATGAAAACAGTTTATTTGAAAATATACAATTAATTGTATTATTAATAGGTTTTATAATATCAATCAAAGCAAAAAATAATAAAAAATTTTTTAATTTTGTTGCAATGGTATTAATAATTTTATTTTTACGCGAAATAAATTGTGGCAGAACAATATTTTTCCCAATACCTGGAGAAATAAACTCCTTTTACAAATGGCAAGATTTGAAATATGGATATCTAGCACATCCAATATTCGGATTATATATGATATTTACCGCATTTTATTTTCTCAAAAATAAGTTATATTTGCGACTTAGAGATTTTATAACAAAAACCCGATTACCTGTATGCGATATAATAATGATGCTTCTTGGAATGTCTATAGGTCTGGCGGCAGAAAAACATATCGGCAATGTTCTTCTGGAAGAAACAGGCGAATTATTGTTTTACACGGCTTTAGTAGGAATAATTTATTTATATACAAATTGTCCGAAACATATTTTAATAACGCGCTAAATATCTGTCGATTTCCCACTGCGAAACATAGGTTCTGAAAGAATCCCACTCTTTTGTTTTGGAACTTAAAAACTCGTTAAAAATATGTTCACCGAGTGCAGCTCTTGCAACAAGCGATTTTTCCATGCAATCCAGCGCTTCTGCAAGACTTCCCGGAAGCGATGTTATCTTTTGTTTTTTACGCTCTTTGCTGGAAAGTTTATAAATATTAGTTTCAACAGCTTCCGGCGGATCAATTTTATTTCTTATGCCGTCAAGGCAGGCTTCTAAAATCGCAGCAAATGCAAGATACGGATTGCATGCCGGATCTGGTGAGCGAAGTTCCACACGGGTTGCGTTACCGCGTTTTGCAGGAACACGCAGCAGCGCGCTTCGGTTTGCAAGCGACCATGCCAGATATACAGGCGCTTCATAGCCCGGAACCAGACGTTTGTAGCTGTTTACCGTCGGATTTGTAATTGCCGTAATTGCTTTAACGTGTTTTAGCATGCCGCCGATTGAATATTTAGCGCATTCGGAAAGCTGATATTGTGCGTTTTCATCATAAAATGCGTTTTTACCGTCTTTGAATAACGAAACATTACAGTGCATACCGGAACCGTTTATTCCGAATATTGGTTTTGGCATAAAGGTTGCGTGCAGGTTATGTCTTGCCGCAATTGCTTTAACTGCGACTTTAAATGTTGCAACGTTATCTGCGGTTGTGAGAATATCAGCGTAGCGGAAGTCAATTTCGTGCTGGCCGTCTGCGACCTCGTGATGTGACGCTTCAATATCAAAGCCCATTTCTTTTAACGCAAGGACAATATCCGCTCTTATATTTTCGCCCAAATCCTCCGGCCCGACGTCATAATATCCGGCACGATCCTGAGTTGTTGTTGTAATATTACCGTCTTTATCTTTTGCGAACAGGAAAAATTCCGCCTCCGGTCCGAGGTTCATTGAATATCCTAATTTCTCCGCTTCTTTCATAACCCGTTTAAGGTTGCAGCGCGGACAGCCTTCAAACGGTGTTCCGTCTGCGTTATGAATATCACAGATCAACCGTGCTGCATTTCCGCCGTTTCTCTCACGCCACGGTAGTATCTGGAAAGTATTGATATCCGGATAAAAATACATATCAGAAGTTTCAATATTTCTGAATCCTTTAATTGAAGATCCGTCAAGCATAATTTCGTTTGCAAGGGCTTTATCAATATGTTCGGACGGAATTGACATGTTTTTGACCTGCCCGTTTATATCTACAAATTGTAATTTTATAAACTTAATGTTGTACTCTTTAATAAAATGCTTAATGTCATCTTCGGTAAAATTTCTATTGTCAAGCCGCGTGTATTTAAAATCCGTCATACTGAAACTCCCTTTACTTAAAAGTGTAAAACTCACATTCCTTATTAGAATATTTTTTTTCAAAAAGGTCAAGGGGTTTGTATTAAGATTTTATAAAAGTTTTACTCGTATGCCCGGAAACCTTTTATGACTGTACGGCCTTTATCCTTTGGTTTATGCTTAAGAGCTTCAAACATTTTTTCAAAATCATCCATATCGGCTGCGTCTTTGTATTCATAAATAGCATTCAGGCAGGCATTATGCAGGATTGAAGAAATATCTGCCGGGCTCATACCTTTTAGTTTTTTGGCAAGTTCTTCGGAATTTTCAGCGAGTTCGGCAGCAACAGGACGGTCAGAGAGAATTTTTTCGACAATATCTTTTGTTTCTTCGTAATCCGGCAGACCTATTTCGATATGTTTATCCAGACGGCCTGAACGTTTTACTGCTTCGTCAAGCGAGTCAGGGTCATTTGTTGCACCGACAACGATTACTCCGCGCTGTGCAGAATTATTTATTGCCATTAATAATGCATTAATATCATCTTTTTTCCAGTCAGTCTGGCAATTTTTGCGGCTCATGGCAATAGAATCCAGCTCATCAAGGATTACTATGCTTGGCTCTCCTGTCATTTTATAAATTTCCTCAAGATTGTCAAACAACTGTTTCAAATCGTTTTGAGTTTTATACCCTGCACTGTCGCCTATATTTGCAAGGTTAATTTCATACAAATCATAGCCTGTCTGTGCGGCTATTGCTTTCATAATATAAGTTTTTCCGCATCCGGGCGGGCCGGAAAGGAGAAATCCGCTCGGCCTGTTAAGTTTATTTTCAATGATTTTATCACGGAAGTCTTTATGCCACGGTTTAATTATAAATTCTTCTATATCTTTTTTTGCCTGAAACATCCCGCCGACCTCATCAAGATTTTTCGGGTCGTTTGGATTTTGTATAACCTCATATTTACGAAGATTTGCCTTTAATTTTCTAACCTCGGCTATATTCTTCAAATCATAGTCAATCTTTGAGGACTGCTCACCGCCGATTACGCTGATAATAGGGCCGTCCCCATTCTGCATTGCTTTCAATTCTTCCAGCACTCCGGTTAAATTTCCCTCATAAGCGAGTTGAATATATTTATCAAAATTGATATATGCCAAATTTTCCTGAAAACTATCAGAATACATTATATCAATTGCAGTTTCAGGGTTGTAAGTTGCAAGCGCAGTAAACAATGTATCTTCATCTGCGGACTCATTTATATATTTAAAATTTTTATGTGAAGCAATTTTTTGAGCAATTTTGCGCAAATCATCAAACTTATCAGAATTTGACGGCAAGTCGCTCATTTTGGTAAGAACAACGCCCATCAAAGAATGATCGCCGTTTTCACTATCAAAAAAGCAATAATTCGGATCCCATTCATTTTCCTCCAAATTTTCAACAAAATTTAAAACCTGATCGAACGAATTATTTTGCAAATGCTTCAATATCGCATCCGAATTCATATTACACTCATCTACCCAGTCATCATCATCGGGTTCAATTTTCTTGTTGCGCCGACCCTCAAACGAAACCGTATCAAAATTCAAATTATACGCATATTGCAACGGTTCACGCAAAATTTGAGCATAACTATTCTGCGGAACAATATTTTTAAATGACTGGTTTAAAAGCGGCAAAATTTTCATAATTCACTACAGCCAAAACTTAAAAATAAAAAATTTTGCGTATTGTTTATAAAAATTTACAAAGACTGTAATATAACACCTACAATTTCTGCACTTTTTTTACTTACAGCAGAACCCTTCAGCCTGATTAATTTTTCTCCCTTTAAATCCAGAATACAGAATAATCCGCAATCCTCTTTAAGATTATAAACTACACGGTCATGAGAATTTCTAATGTCATCTTCATTCAAATCCCAGAGTGTTTCAAGAGGGATAAATACAAAATCTGGATTGTTGCGATATTTTTCACGGGACTTTGAGAACTCTTTTATAAACGCCTGAACATCTTTTTCAGCACCTCTGTTAACGTATATGATAACTTTTCGGTTTTTATTCATGTGTTCACTAATTTTTTTTACTTTTGTTAGTGCAAGCATTTCTGTTCCGTTCAGCGGACGGACTTTAATATACTTCATTGCAGTAGCCCTGTCAATCGATCTTTTGACGCGCTTAGGCTGCTGAATTGTATCAAAATCTCTTAAAATAATCTGCGGCTCCGCATCTTTCTCAACCTGGTTAGAATTCATTCCCGGTATCTGCGGCATATTTTGCCCTAAACCGACAACATTTTGAAGAGCAGTCGGCGTTTTCTGTACTTTTAAAGCAGCCACGAATAAAAGCAAGATAAGAATTATAAACGCAATATTTGTGCTTGTTCTATTATTCATCTATCCACCAAATACATCTATATTATACAATTAATACCCTGATTTGTATCATCCATTTTCATGATATGTTAATAAAATCGTTACAAAGAGTTTAAAATAAAATATGTTTAATATATAGTCATGTTTGTATGTGTAAAACACGGTAACGTGCTAATCAGTAGAGAAAAAGTATAGGTGGTGAAACTAACATGTATAATGTAGCTATAATAGGCGCCGGTCCGGCAGGAATATTTTCAGCTCTTGAGATAATCAAATTAAGACCTGATTGGCGGGTAATTTTAATTGAAAAGGGTGAAAAAATAGAGAAGCGTAAATGCCTCCTTCGTGAAGGCTTTGCGAAATGCCCGAGCTGTAAAAAGTGCGGACTTCTATGCGGCTGGGGCGGAGCAGGAGCCTTTTCTGACGGCAAGCTTACCCTGACACCGGATGTCGGCGGACACCTTGTTGATTACATGCCAAGAGAAAAAGTTGAAGAATTGATTGATTATTCTGACAAATTATATTTAGAGTACGGCGCAACAGAAGAAGTTTTCGGCACTGATATGAAAACATTTTCAGAGCTGGAACGTCTGGCGGCTTTAGCAGAACTTAAACTTGTCCATTCACCTGTACGACATCTCGGAACCGAAAGAAGCCTGGATGTTCTCAAAAATATGCAGGATTATCTGGAAGAAAAAATCACAATCCTCAATAACGTATCTGCAAAAAATCTTATTGTTGAATGCGGTCAGGTCAAAGGTATTGAACTCGACAACGGACAGACAGTCAGTGCCGAATATACTATCATCGCTCCGGGAAGAGAAGGCGCGGACTGGCTTACAAGAGAATTTGACAAGAATAAAATCGGAATGGTAAATAATGCCGTAGATATCGGCGTCAGAGTCGAACTTCCGGCACCGGTATTTGAACCGCTTACATCAAAACTCTATGAATCTAAATTGATATACCACGCACCTACATTCGGTGATGAGGTAAGAACTTTCTGTATGAATCCTAACGGGGAAGTCGTTCAGGAAAACTATAACGGCATTGCAACTGTTAACGGTCACAGCTACGCAAATATGAAAACAAAAAATACAAACTTTGCGCTTCTGGTTAGTGAACGTTTTACTGAACCGTTTAAAGAACCTATTGCTTACGGCCAGCATATAGCAAGACTTGCAAATATGCTCGGCGGCGGAATTTTAGTTCAAAGATTCGGCGACCTGCTTGACGGCAGACGTTCGACTCCTGAAAGAATTAAATCAAGCATTATTGAACCTACCCTGACCTGCGCAACTCCGGGAGATTTGAGCCTTGTTATTCCGTATAGACAACTGACAAGTATTAAAGAAATGCTCTTTGCTCTTGATAAAATCGCACCGGGTACAGCTTCAAGATACACACTTCTTTACGGTATTGAAGTCAAATTCTATTCTGCAAGAGTTAAATTGACAGATGAACTGGAAACAGAAGGGGTCAAAAACTTATTTACAATCGGCGACGGCGCAGGTGTAACACGCGGATTAATTCAGGCATCTGCATCCGGCGTTCACGTTGCCCGTATCATTTGCGAAAGAGGATAAGCCCTCCCCCCATAACACTAGAAATATATTCTTAAAATACACTGAAAAATGCGCATTACCGGCTCTTTATTACGGGATGTTAACACCTATTTTTCGGCAATTATAGAAAGATTCATAAACTCAATGTCGTCATAATCAATATGGGAGGTCTGACTCATATTTTTGCCTGTCTTTATAGTAATTTCATTTTCAGTACCGCGGCGAACCAAATTCGGCGGAAGCGCAAATCTTTGACCGTCACCGTTAAGCTCGATATTAGCAATCTTTATACCGTTAAAAAATATCTCCGGCGGGCTTGCATAAGATAATTTAACCCTATTTTGACCCATTTGCTGCGCCATTAGAGAATCTATACCTATTATGGAACCTATTACAAGAACATATCTTGAAACAAGACTCTGCGCCGGAATGTTAAAGGTTTTTGAATAATAAGACCCTGCGGCTTGGGCGTGAAACTCCGAACAATTAGCCGAATTAGGCGAAAAACTGTTATCGCCTAAATGATACCATCCGTCAGTCACAATAATATCATCAGCCGAACTTTTTTCGATTGAAATCACTATCGGCTTATCTTTAACACTTTTGTCAACGGTTATAGAATAAGGGCGATAACCCTCCTTTTCAAAAGACAGTATCGAAGGTGAATTCAACTTGGCAGAAAGATTAAATGCACCGTTAGCATCAGTATAAGTCGTAAAATTTTCTTTAGGCAGGGTAATTTTAACATTTTCTACCGGCATACTGGTCTGCGAATCCAGAATAATAGAACTGGTTCCCATGCCGGTTTTTTCCACACCGCCTTCAAAAACCGCACAAAAAGCCGGTTCGCTCAAAAAAATAACTGTCAAAATTATAACACCAAAATTTTTCCACATATCACATCAACCTCTGTTAATAAAGCAGTTCTCCGTCGCCTGCTTGCCCTGCTCACGCAGGTCAACCCGCGACTACGCTGTCTAATACGCCACTCAAAAGACTCGGCCACTGAGTGGCTTCCGCATTTGGCTCATACGCTCTCGGTAGCGATTGATACAAGTATGGCTCCGGCTCAGCCGGGCGCGAGTCTTTCTCGGACATTTATAATACCAAATGTTACGTCATAGAAGGCACGGGCAAATCCCTTTACCGTTTAATAGAGGAAGGTAATAAAAAACAGCGTTCAAATTTGAACGCTGTATCTCTCTTTTAGTTTGTATATTTTATTTTGTAAGGAAAGCAGTTCTCCACCACTTCCGCCCCGCTGAACCGCGGGTCGCGCGTGGTTACGCAGTCTAATACGCCGCTCAAAAATTTCTACGAAATTTTTTCGGACAGGAAGTTCTGTTTAAGCTGATTTTGAGAGGTCAGGAAGAACTGGTAATCAGCATTTTGCGGAACCTTTTCCATTTTATGAACTACACGTTTTTTGCCTTTTGGCACTGCCATGTCAACGTATTTCTTGATTTCAACTCTGACATCGGAAACCTGTTTTTCCTTGCCGGTCAAATCTCTGATAATATTATTCTTTTTGTCGAACTTATAGCCATAGATTTTATTAGCTTTAATATCAGCAAGAACCTTTTCATCTAACGCTTTGATTGTATCAAGATCTGCGGAAGAGAAATCGTCATGCATATAGCGTTTTGCTGTTTCCTGGAATTTCTCTTTATTAAGGTCAGCCTTGGTCATTTTTTCGCAGTGTCTTGCAAGCCATACCATAAACGCCGGTACAAAGAGGATTATTGATGCGAATGAGAAGGTGCTATTAAGTGTTTTCGCATGTTTAACCAGCTTGTTATCCGGATGTTTCAGAATTTCGTAGATTGCATCTAAATACTTGGACTTAGATTCAGTTGCCTTTTTAAATGCGGCTTCAATTTCACTGTTTTTAGCGTGAACAAGTTTCTTACCGAGGATTGCTTCGGCATTTTTCTTAATTTCAGGGTCAATTGCGAGCATTCTCTTGAGGTTGCCGCCGTTTTCCTGAACAAAATCAAAGAATCCGTTAATACCGCCTTTGTATTCATGAACATTACTGTACTTAGCGGTAATCTGGTTACTTGTAAACACGCCGATACCGCCGTTTGGAGTAAAGTAATTCTTTAATTTATGCAGGAATGATTTATCGTGATCATCAGGCGTCATGTTCAGAGCCAGACCGGAAATTCCGGCGAATAATTTAGAGAATACACGCGAGAGAGCATGTGCTGCAAAAAGGATTGAAGCAAAGCTGAAAAGGTCACGTGTCATAATTTCTTTTCTATCATGTTTATCGGAAGAATTTGCCAGTCTTGTCGGCAGACAGAACCCGAACAACAATGCCAGTGTTGAATTTGTCGTCATTGAAGGCCCGTCAAATTCAAAGAAATCCGAAACTTTCTTAACCGATTTATTATTAATCAAATGATCAGAAATCTTGGTAAACATTTCGTGGCGGCCGGAAAAGTTCATCTTTTCACCTTTTTCACCGGCATCCTTTTGTTTTTCATCAGTTTTTACCTTATCAGCCTGAACTTCTTTTTCATTTACATCATGTTCATTATGCCCTTCTAAGCCTGCCATACCCGGATTTTTACCGTTCAAGCCCATACTGTATAATTTTGGAATTGCAAAGAAGAAACCGACTACCGCAAGCCACATACCGATGTTTGTCAAAGCACGGGAACCCATTCTGCGGGTGGTATGATTTTTAATATATTCAAGGACATTGCCGCTTTTATCTTTATCAATAAAGTTCTTGGCATGCTCTGATGCATCTTTGGTATAATCAAGAAGCTTATTAGAAAAGCTTGAGAAAGACGCGCTCAAAGTTTTAGGTTTGCCGGTACTATCCTTACCGATAGTATATTCTACAGCCCACTGAGGAGCAGACGGCGGAGTATGTTTCTTTCTTATTGAAATAAATTCATTTGAAAGTTTATGTAATAAATCTTCTTTAGAACCTGCGACTTCTTTACCGGTAAGATTTTTCCAGAAGCCTTTTGATTTTGCGTCACGAATTATTGCGAGTTCATTTGCAAATTTCTTAGCGGTTGCGTTTATTTCCTCTTCCGGCATTTCGCCGTTGGTTGAAGATTTCAGAACATTTCTGTAGATTTGTTCATAGAATTCTACCTGAGTTTTGGATTTATCGGCGATATTCGCGCCTTTGCCGGAAGCGTATTTTTCAAAATCGTTACCGAAAGCTTTGATAAAATCTACGGGAACATTGTTTGCCGTACCGGAATATTTTTTAATAATAGAGAGCATAGCCCACGGAATAACGAAAACACTAGGGCCTGAAAGGCATTCTCGAATACCTTCGCGCTTAGCGAAATCCCAGTTTAATTTTCCGGTTTCTTCCTTATTACGGTTCAAGCCTTCATAAATTCTCGGCGCGACCATACCGCAGAAATCCTGCGCCATAAATGAGGCGACAAAGCCGCCGCGCTCAATGCCGTCCATAAACATGATTACATAATCCGGCACTCCGCCAAATGCGACATCTCCGGCGTTACGGTTTTGCTGCGGCATTCTCGGCTGCAGATTGCGGGGCAAATTCTTCTGCTGATTAACTTCATTATTATTGTTTGAAGTACTATTATTTAACTTTACACTAACTGGTTTTACTGACATTTCCCTACCAAATATACATATACACTCATTATAAAAGTAACGTACAAACTTAATATTGCTAAAATTTTGATTAAAATTAACGAAATTTTACAAAATAAAGCATGCGTGAAACAATTGTACTCACTACAATTAAAAATTGCAATAGTTTTTACTACACTCTTAACATAAGGTTACAAAAGGATATATGAAAGGGGATAATAAAGCAGTTCTCCTTCGCTCCTCGTGATAAAAAAAGGGGGGATTGCTCCCCCTCTGTCCTATTTCTAAGACAAGATATTTAACAAAAAGTTATTATAAGTATATATAATTTATCGAAGGTTATAGTTAAGTAGAAGGCGTTGTTGTAGCTGTGTTCTGATTGGATTTCTTTGAATACAGAACAGATTTTGCGGCCACTGAGGCCGGTTTTACAGCTGAGCCATAGAATAATACCGGATAAATATCTGTAATATCTTTTGATTCAACTGTACAATCTACTAACAAGTTGCCCGCATTTGCATTTCTTCCATAGGAAGGAATCCAGAAATTATCATTTGTTTGTCCTGCAACAGGCTGTGAACACGAAATTACACGGTTAGGGCCGGTTGGACCGTTAACGTCAATGTAACCATAGCAAGGGTTAGATTCTGAGCAGTAAGCTTGAGCCGGGTCATAGGTAAATACCATACCGTCTTCAAGCTGAAACATACGCCCTTGATTAATACCACCTGCGGTTCCGCTTAATGCACGACCGCCGCAAAGATCAGCTAAGCCGCCAGAGCCTTGAAGTGTTTCTGATGCAGTAGCAGCATCACTACCCTCCTCGTCACCTGACAATAAGGGTCGTGAATTCAAATTTGTAGGAGCCTCAACCGGCTCAGGACTAGAAGCACCAGGTACAGTTGCGTTTCCAGTAGTTTCGCCTGTGCAGCTCAACATAGCATCAGCAGGCATTACTGCATAATTAGCAAGCTCCTTAGAATTTTTCATATTAAGATTATTTTGAAATAAGTGAAACAATGACGGAGTATCACCGTGCAAATCTTTATATGTATCGACACCACTCAATGAAGCTGTATCAAAGCCAATAATACTATCAGCATCCGCAGAACCCGAAGCAAAAGTCGCCGTTGGAGTAGAAGCCCCCGTCCCGTAAAAACCGTTAGTGCCGCTAAAGTCGTAGCCTTCTGTTGCGTAGTTGGCAGAAGCTGCCTGTGTCAAGACTGTTATACCCTTTTTAAAACCGGTTCTAAACTGTGCCCCTGCAGTGTTTGCCATAAATGTAGGAATCGTCATTGCTGCGACAACACCGATAATTGCCAGCGCAATCAATACTTCTGCCAGAGTAAACGCGTATGATTTCATAGACGCCGCGCCACTAAAAAAAGCCTTTGCTTCATGACAAATTCCAGCGTCTATCCCTTGAATTTTCAGGCGGTTAAACTCCCCCCCCCCCCCGTACAGGGATACATTCTTCTCTTTTTTCATTGCTTTTATTCCTTTCTTTTTGTCAATTTGACTATAAATAACGACTTATTGCCCTATTGACTTATTTACTTATTGACTTTTTCATTATGTACGATGTTTGATTTTTTGTCAAGATATTAAATAAAGCAGTTCTCCGCCACTTCCGCCCCGCTGAACCGCGGGTCGCGCGTGGCTACGCTGTCTAATACGCCACTCAAAAGGCTCGCTCACGTTCCTTATCGCGAGTCTTTCTCGGACAAGATTAGTTCTTTAGGGTGCTTGATTTTTATTTTGTTTGTATTTTAATATAGATAATAATTTTAAATCTTTGCATCTTTATAAATTACGAGGGGTCATTTATTAAAGGAATAGTTAACGAATTTGTCATACATTCTTTTAAGAAATGTAAAATTTTAAAATTTAATTCTTTGTAATTAGCAAAAAAAAATTATCAGCAGTTATTTGCAAACATCAGAGGTTTTTATTTAAAGGAGTGTGTATGAAAGTACAAGCTATAGCACCGAGTGTAGTTAATCAGAGAAGTTCAAACAGTAAAATCAATTCAAAACAACAATCGCATCTGCCGCAAAATCCAATCGGTTTAAACCGCGGACTTACAATTTCTTTTAAAGGCGGCAACCCTGACCACTTAATCCTTATGGCAGCCGAAACAAAAGGGCTACAGGTGAAAGGCGGCGTCAGTACTGTTGTTAATGATTACTTCGCAATGCCGGGTAAACAAATCGCAGGTCTGTTTCCTTACAATAACGCCCGGCTGGTTTACGATGTTACCGGCTGTGACATAGAAAAAGATACTGAGGGAAAACCAAAAGTATCTGTACACCAATTCCCTGATGATATTCCGGATCAATCCTTAAAAGGGAAATACTTCTGGACCGGCGTTGATACGGACACCACTCCGATAAAAGATATCATCAAAAACCCGAAAAGCTATGTTGTACTTGACAAAATCGCAGAAAAGGCAGCTCCGTGGGATTCTAAACAAACAATTTCATTATTCAAAGTTGCGAATAAGGGCAAAATTAACGGCGTACAGGCTGACATCTTCCTTTATTACGACGATACACTCGGTATAATGCGCGAACCTTATGATACAGCAGCAGGCGGCTATGTTTCAAAAACTCTTCAAGAACTAAAAGTGGCTAATTCTCTGGTATCTGAATTCAGACCTAATGAATATCCAGGATTTGCACGCGGCGGTGTTGAATTTTTAGATGAAGTTATAAAAAATACCAGAACTCTTGACGGTTCCGAGTTTAACCCTAAAAGTTTAAGCTGTTCCGACAGCCAAACAGCTCTGGTTCCGTATTACTTAAAAGAACTAAACAAAAAAATAGAACCATTCTTAACCATTCACAACGGCAACCCGGGCTATACCGGTGAAACCTCCGGCAGGCAAATGTTTCAGGATTTAATGCTCGCCTTCAATGAAAGTGAACGCACAAGAATCATTGATAATCTGGTTAATTTTAAAGAATATCAAAATGCAATAATGGCAGGCAAAGAAGAAGCGTTTTTCCAAGAGTATATTCCGGCTCTCGTTGATGATAATAAATTATTTAACCCGGTGCTGGCAGCTTTGCAATTAGCTATTCCGCGCGATGAAACGCTGCAAAAAGACCCGCTTGCGAAAGGTTTTGTTAAAGGCGTCAACACCGTTTCAAACGGATATGCTGATGACCTTGCTTACAATGAAAACCTCGGCTCCGGCATACAGTCAATCTGGAGATCTTTATACAAAAGAGGTCTTGCACTAGGTATACTCAACCCGCTCAACGATCCGGGTGTTTCGGGCTTTGAAAATTCAGACGGCGTTAAAAGAGGCTACCTGCCGGGCTATGAAAGCGAATATACAATTAAACTTCCTGACGGCACAACTGAAGTTGTTCAACCGTTCAAAAGATTTAAAGAATCCTTCTTTAAAGATGCTGACGGCAATGTAAAAGTTACAGCTGAAACTCTAAAACACGTTGAAGAAACACGTCTTGATAACCAGATAAACTTTGTTAAACGTTTAATCGGCAGATATGACGCTGACGATTTCGCCGGTGAAATTATCGTCAAAGACAAAGACCCGATTAAAGGCAATAAATTACGCAACCTGTTAATCAACGGGCTTGACGGCAAAAATGTTGAATTAATCGGCCACCTCTCGCCGGAAGTTTTAGCTCAGTTTGAAGCGGCAAAAGAAGGAAATGGCAAAGCACCTGCATTCTTCGTAAGCTGGGGGCGCTTAGATGATCAAAAAGCTATGGATCAGGTTATGCGCGCATTTGACAAATTCCGCAAAGAAAATCCAAATGCGGTACTCGTTTTAGGCGGGCCGGCAGCTTATGAAAAGAACGGCGAACTCCAGCCATGTTCCAAAAAAATTATTGAAATGGCACAAGATATGGCTAAAAAACACGAAGGTCATTTCGTATTCATGAACGGTTTCGCGCCGGGGAAAGTTCTATCCGGTGTCGCTGACGCCGCAATCTTCCCTTCAAGATTTGCACCGTGCGAACTCACTGACCTCGAGAACAAAAAATACTTATCAAGAGTAATCGTTACAAAAACACAAGGGCTTGATGATAAAAACTTCGATCCGGAAATCGCCGCAGAAAAAGACCTGATGGACGGTTACAAAACTAAAAACGGGTTCTTCAACATTACAAGAACTGATATTGAAGCAGATGACGTTGTAAAAGAAATCTTCCATAATGGTATTCCTGAAGAAAACCTCAACGGTTACAACAAAATCTACAACACCGCAAGAACTATCTTCCTGAACAGAATGTCCAACAGCGGAAAAACTTATGAAGAGGACTTAATTGCAAACTACAAAAAAATTCTTGAGGATATTCTCAGCGAAAGCGCAGTTAAAAATGCGGAAACAACCCTTGCCAGCCTTAAACTTCAAGGCGCTGACAAAACAAAGTTACGCGGACTTATCTCCGATGCAACTCCGGCTGGAACTAGAAATATTATTGAAGAGTTTGCCAGCGGTTCCAAACTCACGGACAAAGACTCCAGGACGCTTATTGAATACCTTCAAACCAGCAGCCTTGAAGACGCCGATAAACTCAAATTCACAAACCTTCTCAACGGTACAACCAAATCTACAGTTGAGGACAGCCTCTTAAAATTAATATTTAATCAGGCTAACCTGAAAGATAAAAATATTAAACTGCAAACCGCAATGGATGACTCACAGTTCAATATAATGAAAAAATATCTGGCAAACGTTAACACCGCAACCAGAACAGAAGTTGAATTCGGAATTATAAACAAAGGCGCAATCGACGAAAGCCAAATAACCGCCGCAAAGAAAATTTTCAATCTGGATTTAGTTCATAACCTGATTCTCTCAGACGGCAAACTTAAAACCCAGTACAATAAACTCTTTGAAAGATGCAAAAACGAAATGCTTGAAAACCAGATAGCGCATTGTATGGGACGTGTCGTAAACGAAACAGAAGAAAACAGGATTACAATGTTGAAAAATCACTATCTTCTTGACACAAGCTGGGACGGAAACGCAAAATTAACCAAATTAACCCGCGGGGAAAACAATACCCCTGTTTCTTCCAAGTATCTTTATGAAGAAATCCTGAAATCAACTCCGGCAGAAGGCGAAGCCGCAAGAGCTGATAACCGATTCTTAACAAAATTATTGAACGCAATTATTCCGAAAAAGACACCAAATAACAATAATAATCCGTTCAATGATGTAGTTGAAGCCGCTGCTGATACTGCGAAAAAATCCGGAATGTCAAAAGGAGCTAAAATTGCAATCGGTGCAGGTGCTGCCATCTTAGCACTGGGCGGCATATATTATGCTACAAAAGGCTCCGGAACAAAATCTAATCAGGACGGCGATACCTTCAAACCAAGCAATCCTGCAAAATACACTCCGGCAAAACAATCAACACAGCCGGCAACGCAGAATAACGGTTTGAATCCATATTTAGCAACTAAATAAAACTTATTGCTTAATATTTATTACAAAAACCAAAAAGGAGTACACAATACTCCTTTTTTTGTTATAATCATTTTATGAGTAAACTTTTTGGAATTTTAGGAATTATTGGTATTTTCGCAATATGTTTTGCGATGTCAAATAACAGAAAAGCTATTAACTATAAAACGGTTGTAACCGGTTTTATATTACAGGTTGTATTTGCAATCTTCATTTTCAAAGTCCCGCTGGGCCAAAAAATCTTCTTAGGGATAGGCAACTTCATACAAAAAATCCTTGAGTTCGCAAAAGAAGGCGGACAAATGGTTTTCGGGCCGCTTATGGACGCAGATTTCGGCTACATTTTCTCAATCCAGCTGATTTGTTCAATAATCTTTATGATGATAATCGTTAACATTCTGTATTATTACGGAATTATGCAGCGCGTTGTATCAGTTTTAGGCAAACTTATTAACAAAATAATGTCAGTAAGCGGCGCAGAAGCACTTTCCAACGTAGCAAGCGCCTTTGTCGGACAAATCGTTGCGCAGATAATGATACGCCCTTACCTGCCAAAACTTACCCGCTCGGAACTTCTTGCTTCAATGGCAGGAAGCATGGCATGTATCTCCGGCGCCACCATGCCTATATATATCGGCATGGGAATTCCTGCAACATACCTGCTTGCGGCATCAATTATGGCAGCCCCGGGCGCGCTTGTAATCTCAAAAATTATCTACCCTGAAACCGGAACACCTGAAACAAGCGAAAATTTTGAAATAAAATACAGTAAACGCAACAGAACCCACGCAAATATTTTTGATGCTATTTCATCAGGCGCTGGAGAAGGCATGAAAGTTGCAATAAATGTTACGGCAATGATTTTGGCACTTGTGGCACTTGTTGCAATGATTGACTGGATTTTAGGCGGTATTGGAAGTTTCTGCGTAAACATTCTACACTGCCCTGATACACTTCTCGGACTTGATTTAACCCACCTTTCATTAAAAATGATTTTAGGTAAAATTTTCGCTATTTTTGCCTTCTTTATGGGCGTTCCGCTAAACGAAGCGACGACCGTCGGAAGCTTAATGGGTACAAAACTTGTTCTCAACGAAATGGTTGCATACGTTGATATGATGAACCTGCCGCAGGCATTAAGCGCAAAAAGTTTCTTGATTGCAAGCGTTGCGCTATGCAGTTTCGGAAACTTCGGCTCAATCGCAATCCAGCTCGGCGGTATTGGTGAACTTGCTCCGAACCAACGCAAAAACCTTGCACGTTTGGGCTTGAGAGCACTAATCTGCGGAACCCTTACCTGCTATATGTCTGCTGCAATTGTTGGTGTGCTCTTCTAAATAGATGCTATTAATCTGCATATAAATACACCAAACCTCCAGACAGCCAAAAAGAAAACCACTCATTAATGAGTGGGTCGTTTTCTGCATCCTAATGGTCTTTTATTAGTGTTTATTATTTTAGGAGTTAATATGTTTTGGGGTCATATGCTATTTATATTTAGTGTTTCGGCTACACTTAAATCTTATGTTTCTTATTATGGCATATTTATTTTTTATTGTCAATATATTCATTTCAAGAAATATCACATTTCCCGAAAATCCTTAATATAGTGTATTTTTCACACTTTACAAAAGTTAACATTCTCGCTTTTTTATTAAAGTTTTTACCGCTGTCAGCCGATAAACCATGTGAAGGATATTCAAGAGAGTATCGAAAATAGAAAATGGAGAATGTTTGTTATGAACTATGAATTCAGCTTTGACAGGGTAAACTCGGAGGTTAACGATCTGCTATACGGCTCGGAAGATACTATTTATTTCGACCACGAAGATAATATCTTCAAAATTTCGTATAACGGCGGCTCCGAAGTTGGCATGACTCTTGACAGATTAATTGATATATTGTAATAATTCCTTCCAAAAGATTATTAACATGCTAAAATTGGGATATGGAATTTAAACATTATACAGTAATGCTGAACGAGGCGGTTGATGCCTTGCAGTGTGAGAATGATAAAATTTATGTCGATTGTACGCTGGGCGGCGGCGGACATAGTGAACTTATTTTAAAACGGATTGCACCTGATGGTAAATTAATAGCTTTTGATATTGATGATGACGCTATTGCGGCTGCGTCAGAAAGGCTTAAAGACTATCCTAACCTTACGATAGTCAAAGATTCTTATGCGAACATAAAAAACGTCCTGCCGCGGCTTGGCATTGAAAAGATTACGGGCGGAATTTTGTTCGACCTCGGCGCCTCATACCACCAGTTAACAAAACAGGAACGCGGGTTTTCGTTTTCAAAAGAAGCACCGTTAGACATGCGATTTAATCAGGAAAGCAAATTTTCTGCGTATGACGTTATAAATTCCTACAGCGAAGAAGATCTTGTCAGAATATTTTCCGAATACGGGGAAGAACATTTTTCAAAACGCATTGCGCGGGCAATTATTGAACAGCGTAAGACAAAAAAGATTAAGACAACGACCGAACTTGCAAACCTCATAGTACACTGCACGCCGCGTGTAAAATCAAATATTCACCCTGCGACACGCGTCTTTCAGGCGGTCAGAATTGAAGTTAACCAAGAGTTAAAAAATGTTAAAAACACCCTTGAGGATATATTGGACTTATTGGATATTGGTGCTATAATTAGTGTGATAAGTTTTCACTCGCTGGAAGACCGGTTAGTGAAACAGTTTTTCAAATATCATTCGCAACGGTGTCACTGTGACAAAACTCAAATGATTTGCCACTGCCCGCCGCCAAAGTTGGAATTGGTTAACAAAAAACCGATTATTGCAAGTGAAGGAGAATTGGAAGAGAATCCGCCATCCAGAAGCGCCAAATTAAGGGTTGCAAGAAGGATTTAACCGGCAGCCGCAGCGTTAGGAGATACGGGAAATTGATTGTCGTTTAAAAATACGGCATTCTAAAATAAAAGGGGAATTTTGTGAATATTGGGACGTCTAGGGCAGTAAGAGATTATTCATTGGAAGCGGGTTATGCACACAACCCTATCAGGCAGGAAGATATCGTGTTAGACGGTAATTTTAAAAAAGAAGATTCTATAAAATCAATAGCTGTAGATAAAATTAACAAAACGCTCAGGAATTTCTTACTTTTACTTGTCGCCGCGTCATTTGTGGGGTATTATTTTGCTATGGTGACAGAATTTAAACTCAATAATCTCTCACACCAGATTTCAACACTGAATGACGAAAATGCAGAGTTGGAAAACGATTTAAATAAACTTAAATCTCTGAGGAATGTAGATACCCGCGTTTCCCAGAATAATCTTTTACAAAAAGCCGGTCAGGTTATGCGGGTTGCGGCAGTCGGAACTGTAGCTCCGGCAGCAAAAAAAGTAAAAGTTTCTTCAACTTTTGACTGGGCTATAGGCTATTAATCACCGCGCAACAACTAAAAAGGAGTTCAGAAAATGACAATTGCCGAAATGAAATATGATGTTAAAGATTTAAGCCTTGCAGATCAGGGCAAAAACCAGATTGAATGGGCATTTAAAGACATGCCTGTTTTGAAATTAATTCAGGAAAGATTTATCAAAGAACAGCCGTTTAAAGGGTTGAAATTATCGGCATGCGTTCACGTAACAAAAGAAACCGCAGCGCTTTGCGTTGTTATGAAAGCCGGCGGTGCAGATGCCATTCTTGTGGCGTCAAACCCGCTTTCCACGCAGGACGATGTTGCGGCAGCTCTTGTAAAACACTACGGAATCCCGACCTTTGCTGTTGCCGGCGAATCAGTTGAACAGTACCGCGAACACATTGAAGAAGCAATTAAGCATAATCCTGATATCATTATTGACGACGGCTGCGATATCGTTTCAGACTTGCATTCAAAACACCCTGAACTTTGCGCCAAAATTATCGGTTCAACCGAAGAAACAACAACAGGTATTACGCGGTTACAAGCCTTAGAAAAACAGGGCCTGTTGAAATTTCCGGCAGTCGGTGTTAATACAAGCATGACAAAACACCTTTACGATAACCGTTACGGCACGGGTCAGAGCGCAATGGACGGGATTTTCCGCGGAGCAAACATCCTTATTGCCGGTAAAACCGTTGTCATTTCCGGCTATGGCTGGTGCGGCAAAGGCTGCGCTCTAAGAGCAAAAGCTCTCGGTGCAAACGTAATTGTCTGCGAAGTTGACCCGCTGAAAGCCCTTGAAGCGGCAATGGAAGGCTACCGTGTAATGCCTATTGCAAAAGCGGCTCTTGAAGGTGATATATTTTTGACTGTAACCGGTGACAAACATGTTGTTGATGTTCAACACCTGTTAACAATGAAAGACGGCGCATTCGTTGCAAATGCCGGTCACTTTGATTGGGAAGTTAACGTAAACGGCTTAAAAGAATACACAACCGAAATCAAACAAATTCGCCCGAACCTTGAAGAATACAAGCTCAAAAACGGCAAATCTATCTATGTCTTTGCACAGGGCAGATTAGTAAACCTTGTAGCTGCAGAAGGCCACCCTGCAAGCGTCATGGATATGAGCTTTGCTAATCAGGCGCTTGGTATTGAATTTCTGGTCAAAAACAAAGGCAAATTAGAAAATAAATTATATACATTACCGGAAGAAGTGGACATGGAAATCGCCACATTAAAACTAAAATCCATGGGCATTGAAATCGACACCCTGACAGAAGAACAGCAAAAATACCTCAATAGCTGGGATGTTGTTTAATAATTAAAAGGGTAAGTACCCGCACTTCCCCCGACACACGCGATTATATGGAGAATCGGTCGGTGAAGGGGGGTGATAAAATGACCAGAGAAATAATTAAAACCGTTATAACGGTAATTATAACGGTTTTAAAAATAATTATTATTTGGTTATAGGGTATGAAGTCAAGCTCTTAACAAGACGTACCAAATATTGTTAAGGGCTTGCCCCTATATGTATATTATTTACTATCCTGAACATTTTGTCAATAGTTTGTTAATCACAATCCGCGTAAAATCCGGTATAAATATACAATGGTTTGTTTATCGTCAAGTGAAGCAATAATTTCTTTTTTCATTGCCTCGTATGGAATTTCATTTTCAAACACGAACAACTCATAAACATCAACCCCGAGGGCTTTGGCAATTGAGGAAATTGTTTCCGCAGCAGGATAGTTGTTGCCGTTTTCAATTTTACTGACATTTTTAGGATCAATCCCGATTAGCTCGGCGAATTTTTCCTGCGTCATTTTTTTCTGTTTTCTTAATAGTTGTATCTTTTTACCAAGTTGTATTTTTAATGTCATACAATAAACCTTTTATTTGTCCGACAAAGACTCACTGATAATGAACATTGCGTGAATGAGTGCCAAAGAACGGCTTAAATATTATTGCTCAACATCTTTTTGGGCTTTAGAAATTTTAAGAATCTTGCCTTCTACTTCAATCTCAACCTGATCCTCTTCAGGATTAAGTTCAAGTAATTCTAAAAGAGTTTTTGTAAAAGTCATAACCCAACTATTTCCGCTTTTTGTCAAATATTTTTTCATAATTATCCTTTACATTGTCTTACAAAGACTTTACAATATAATGAATTAATAGTATACTATACAACGTAATTACTTTGTAATACATTGTATAGGAGGAATACATGCTTATTGAAGATTTTCTTTACGATAATTACGACCTGATATACGGTCTAAAAATGATAGCAGCGCAAAGAGAGGAAGTTTTAGAAGGTAACTACAGCCTATTAGACAGTGAAAATCCAGACGCGCAAAAAGAGCAGTTGAATAGTCTGGACGCTATAAATAAACTTGTTATTAATGAAGTTCTCGCCTAAATGAAAAAATGCCGTAATTATCTTGTAAATAACTACGGCGAACTTTTAGACAACAAAGAAGCCTAAATTTCTTCTAATGAAATTCCTGTAACGCCGGCGTTGCGGGCGCTGTCCATTACTCTTACTATCGCTCCGTGCGTTGCGTTATCGTCAGATTGAATCAACACTCCGTCAGGATACTCTTTTGATTTCGCACCGATTACACCCTGCAGCTGTTCCGCCGAAACCTCCTGTTCATCAATAAAAAATCTGTCCTCCGGAGAAATTCTGACAGTCAGAATCTTCACGTCCTTATTATGAACCTGTTCCGCAACATTTTCCGGAACAGTCAGGTTTAACCCCTGCTGATCAAGCATTGGCGCAATTACCATCATTATAATCAACAGTACCAGAAAGATATCTGTCAACGGTGTGATATTGATTTCATTAAATTCGCCGCGATTTTCAGCCATTATCCGTTAACCTCCTCATTCTGTTTTTGAAGTTCCTTCTGTTCCTTTTTGGAAAGCGGTTCGCCCGCTACGATTAATTTTTTAAACTCGGCTTCCTGCGCAGCGTTCATGATGTTCATAATTTCCGAACTTTTCACCTGCGTATCAGCTTTAACAACGACTTCAGGCTCTTCTAATGTCGGCTTAAGATCAACAAGCGCCTGAACAAGATTTTCCTTCTTTATCGCCGTGCCGTTTAAATAAAGATCGCCGGATTTGCTAACAGAAATCGTTGCGTTTTTCTGCTCAATTGATATCCCGCTGTTTATCTCAGGCATTGTGATTGATGAATCCGCGTCCTGAAACGTAGGCGCCACGACCATCATTATAATCAGCAGTACCAAAAAGATATCTGTCAGCGGTGTGATATTGATTTCTGTGAATAACGCATTTTTTCCTGATTTAATAGCCATTTTTCCCTCTGACGTCCGGTTTATCCTAAAGAAATATTACTTGTTGTTTGCAAATTGCTTTCGTCTTTTGAGTCAATAAAGCTCAAGAACAGCATTTTGATTAATTGGAAGTTAGCCTCATAGTGGCGGACAGTTGCCTGAAAATAGTTGTAGAAAACAACCGCAACAATTGCAACGCCCAAACCGAAAGCGGTAGCAATCAGAGCGGAAGCGATACCTGATGCAACAGCTGCTGATTGATTACCCTGAACAGCCAAGTCCTGAAATGTAATCAGAATACGAACAACCGTACCGAACAACCCTAAAAACGGAGCAACACCGCCGACAGTACCCAGAACGGTTAAATTCTTTTCCAATTTTCTTGTTGCAAGTGCTGAAACCAGATCAAATGAACGCGAAAAACCGTTTCTTTGTTTTGAGAAAATTCTGACGGCTTCTTCAGTAACTTCGCCGATAATACCGCCGCACTGGGTTGCCATGTTTTCAACGGTTTCAAGATTGTTTCTTGCAAGCTCTTTTTGCAGAGATTTCAGGTAAGGAACAATGTTTCTTTTATTAGATTTAAAAAACATAGCCTTTTGAATTACAACCGCAACAACCGCGACAGAACACAGGAAAATCGGTGTTAGTACCGGCCAGTCCATTTTAATAGATTCCAACAATAAGTTCATAATTTTATCCTCATTTTATATTGTAACACATGTAATTTTCATCCGCTCAAGCAGTGTTTGCGTGATTAATTATATCCGGAAGCACCAAAGACGTTGTAGTCAAAGGTGAATTGAATATCAATATTAGATCCTTTAAAGTCCGGCGGCAGCGGTTTAAACGGAGCCGTCAGCTGAACTGCCTGAATTGCGGCTTTATCTGCATTCGGAAGTCCGGAAGATTTATGTACGGAGCAGGAAAGAAGCCTGCCGTCTTTTGCGATTTTAAACATCAGGACAACGCGTTTGCTTTGATCGCCTTTAGGCGGATCCCAGTTCATTTTAATTCTTCTTTGCAATTCTCTCATATAAGGCCCGAAATCAGGCTCACGGATTGCGTCAATCCCCGGAGCGCCGTTAGGGTTGCCCGGCCCGGGATTACCGGCAGAACCGTATCCGCCGCCGGAATTAGCAAGTTTAGAGCCGCTTGCGGAGCTGCCGCCAGTAGGCGCAAGAGTAGGTGAAGGTGCAGTTGCCCTTGCAGAATTAACTGCCCGTGAAGCAACTTTTCCGGAACCGCTTACAGGGCCGGTTGAATATTTGCCGGCTTGAGTTCCGCCTGTCGGAACTGGTACGGTAAATTTAGAAGTTGGTTTTTCAACAACTTTCGGAGTCATAGGCGGTCTGACAGAAGGTTTTGCACTCGGCGGCTGTTTTGTTGGTTTTTGCGCCGGTTGTGCAGCTGCAGTTTGCTGCGGTTTTTGTGCAGGTTGAGGGGCAGATGCTTTTTGAGGTGCCTGCGGCTTTTGAGCTTTTGCAGGCTTAGAAGGCTGCTGCGATTTTTGCATTTTATTTCCCGGAGCGCTCGGCAAGGAAACTTTCTTTGTCGGGTCGTGCTTTCCGCCGGCTCTGGAATCCCTGTCCGCACGATACGGAGTATTTTTATTAATAGGCGGAGCCTCTTTTTCAACAAGAACAAACTCTATATCCTTCATCTTCAATTCCGGACGTTTTGCCAGCGGGTTAACAAGCCCCAGAAGCATAAGAATAAACGTCAAAAGCCAGACCGTTCCGACAACAACAGGGTGCAGGATTAACGAAATAAGCATAGATTTTTGCAAGCTTATTTCGTTTTCATCGTCAAAGCACACCTTCGGAACGCGGAAAACCTCTTTGTTCTTTGAAGCTTCGTCTATTAAATTGTCTTCTTCGTTTAATATTGACATAGGTATCCTTACTAGAAAAATTCTAAAAAAAATTTGTTAGGATTTAATTAGCCATGCCGGCAATTAAAGAGGATTAACGCCCTGCCGGCACAACCGTAATCGGCTGGGTAAGATAAAGGTCAATATTGGCATTAGTCGGGATTTCAACATCATTTCCTTTATCCCATATAGATTTAACGAGCCCGCCGCCGGCACCGACTGCCGTACCGAGAGCCGCAGTTTTACCGATGTTTCCGCCGCCTATAGCGCTCATTACAACACCTGTAACAGCGCCGGCACCGGCTCCGATTGTCATATCCTTAGCATAATCCTTTGTCACATCGACCGCGGTTCCGCCAACCAGAACACCAGTATTATCATTCGTCTTAATCACTGCGGAAATAGGGATTTGCATGCCCTGAGGGGTAACAATATTTGTAAATCTTATTGATAATTTGCCGTTCATACTGCCATGCTTAGCCTTGGATGCTTCGAGGACAACACCTGTAACCGTACTTCCTGCCGGCGCAATCTGCAACCCGTTATAATAAAAATCAGTGCCCAGCATAACGCTTACATTTTGCCCTCTGTACATTGTAGCAGAGCTGATAGGAGAAGTTACAACAGCTTTAATATCCTGACCTGCCGGCACCGTCACAACACTGCCGCGCAAAGTTCCTTTATCGGCAAACATTGGCTGGGAAGCTTCTGTGTCAGCCGGTAACGTAACCGGCTTTTCGCTAAAGCTGTAATTGCTCTCAGCAAAAACAGCTCCCGCCGAAACTATTGAAGCCATTATCATAAAATACACATATTTCCTCATGAATAAAACCCTCCTGATAGTTATTAACATCATATTGCAGAGAAAGCCGGATGTCAATTTGTAAACGAGCACTACTCGGTCAAAGTATGCGTAATCATAACGGGTTCCATAAGAACAACAAAACATCTTTCACCGGTTTTAACTGCAACGTGCTGCCCCATCTGTCGTTTATTCCCGGGTCTTACCTGTAAAGTCGGCGCCCACGAACGCAGCGAGAAAAAACGCTTTTGATAATGCGGAATTTTCACCCACTCGGCCGGCGGGGTCAATTCACCGCCGATAATATTGTTATTCGGGGTATAAATATAAGCCCTGAGCGGAATTTCAAATCCGTCAGTGTAAACCATTCTTGTAATTTTGATTTTCATAGACGCATTAGTTCCGACAACCGGATCTTTTATCTCTTCAACATAACCGTAAAACTCGGTTTCACGCGGAATAACCGTTGTGTCGTATAGATACAAATCACTTGTGGCAATAAATTTTACCGGAAATCCTTCATCGCAATTTAGTGTTGAAACCTCGGCAGTATTGATAACAGGAACAAATGTTCCTGCGCGGAGTTCAATTCCGTCATAATTGCGCAACCGGGTTTCATCAAGATAATTTTCCTGTGCAAAACACGGCATAGCAAGCGTAAATATCGTTAAAATTATTAATGCCAACTTTTTCATAAATAATATTATACTTATTTTAATGAAAAAAACAAGGGCGGAGCCAATGGCTCCGCCCTTCAAGAATTTTCCAAATTCAAAAACTATTTGCCGTTAACAGCAGTTTTGAATTTTTTACCAGCTGTGAAAGTAGGAACTGTTCTTGCAGGGATTTTCAATTCTTTACCTGTTTGAGGGTTTCTACCTGTTCTAGCTGCTCTTTTGCGAGCTTCAAATGTACCGAAACCAACCAAAGTAACTTTTTGACCTTTAGAAACAGATGTTTCAATAGTTTCAATCAATGCGCCCAAAACTTCTGCTGCATCTTTTTGAGTAACTTTAGTCTTTTTTGAGATCTCTTGTACTAATTCTTCTTTGTTCATAATAAAACTCCTTTTCTCATGTACTCCTTCATTATATACAAATTTTCAGATTGTGCAAGTAGTTTTTTAATAATTTCCGTTTGATTAACCAAAAAATTTGTTTTATAATGATGCAGGGATATGCAAAAGTTTAGTATTTTTAATCAATATAGAGATGCAATACTTGTTCTGAACAACAGTTTTGAAATTCTGTTTACCAATAATGTTTTCAAGCGAACATTTGGCAAAACTATTGATATCAGGCGTTTTGCGCATAGCTTCAATTTTGACATCTGTCTGCTTGATACCGAAAATATTGAAATGATTTCACCAATTTTTCAGGCGGTTAATGCTCCTGAAAATTTCACAACCAACGCAGCTTTCAGGAATGAAAATTCCGAAATCTTTTATTACGAACTCTCAACAATTAAGAAACAAAAGTACACAATTCTGTTTTTTAATAACATTTCCGCCCGAATTCAGCTCGCAGAATCTCAGGAAAAAGTGAAAAAACTTGAGAAAGCATGCCGCAATTTAGAAAATGAAAACGATTCTCTCACCAAAATAAAATCCGACGCGCAGGCACAGGCAATAAAAATTGCGCTTATCAACAAGGTTTCAAACATATTCTCAGAATCCCTCGACCTGCCCAAAATTTTAAATTCTGCACTGAGCGAGTTGCTGACAATTTTTGGTGCCTTCAGGGTCTACTATGCAGAATTTGAAGGCGGGAAATTTCACCCGAAAGCCATGCAGGGCAACAGTTTCACCTATCCGGAAACAATTGAGTTTGACGAAAAAACTTTAGATACAATAAAAAATAAACAAATCTCTATAACGAACAAACTTGAAGAATATATTTGTGCAAAACGATTTGAAAAACCGGTTCTCAGAATAATTGTGCCGGTCTTTCACCTAAACACCCTCAAAGGTGTTCTGACGCTCCTTTCCCACAAAAAACGCGAGATTGAAGAAGAACGCGAGATTTTAGAGGCAATTTCCTCCCAATTTGCCAACGCGATTGTCCGTTCGGAATTATATGAAAAAAATACCCGAACCGTAAAAGAGCTGAAAGCTGCGCTGCAAGAGCTTAAAGAAACACAGGTTCAGCTAATTAATTCTGAAAAAATGGCCTCTCTCGGCCAGCTTGTCGCAGGCGTGGCACACGAGATAAATACGCCGGTTGCCTCAATAAAATCCAACAATGCAATTATCCGCAAAATTATCCAAAAGCTTGATAAAAACGAGCTTTCAGACACGTTAGAGGAAATAAATAATCTTGATGCGGAAGCCATAAACCGTATTAATAATATTGTCGTTTCGCTGAAAAAATTTGTCCGGCTGGATGAAGCCGAACTGCAAGAAGCCGACATCAACAGCGAAATCGACCTTACGCTGGATTTAATCCGCCACGAAACAAAAAACAGAATACAAATAATCCGAAATTACGGTAATCTTCCGCCGGTTAAATGTTATCCGAATATGCTCAATCAGGTTTTCACAAACATTTTAATAAATGCCTGTCAGGCGATTGAAGGAGAGGGAACTATTGATATAACTACGTTTGCGCACGAAAAAGACATTACAATAAAAATAAAAGACAGCGGCGCCGGAATTCCAAAAGAACAAATTGATAAAATATTTACGGCAGGTTTTACAACGAAAGGCGTAGGGGTTGGAACAGGCTTAGGATTGGCAATTTGCGCAAAAATCATAGAAAAGCACGAAGGTAAAATTACTGTAAACAGTGAGGTTGGCAAAGGTACCTGTTTTACCATTACTATCAAACGGTAGTAATATGTGTAACAAAATATTACGAACTTGCCTCCACGTCGCCATTATAACACCTTTATTTTTACAAAAACAATTTGAAAATATTTTATAATTATACTTCAAAGCACTAGAAAAGCTTAATGAAAAATGATACACTTTTAATATAAAGTGTTTGTTTTACCCTTTTAGAAAAAAACACAACACGGCTTTTATCCAAAATATAACCGAATGTAACAAAAAATTAATAATCATATTAGTAAAAGGCAATTAAATTATTCAAAAAAACTTTATATAGAAGTGTGTAGTGAATAGTTTATTTGGTGTCGGAGGAAAAGTTAATGACAATTAGTGTGAACAGTAAAAAGAAACAGGTTAAGAAATCATTTGACGAATTATTAACAGATTTAAAAACCAGCAATTCCGAAAAAGTTAGATACAACGCAGCAAGAATTCTAGGCGAAATGGGCGATTCAAAAGCTGTTGAACCATTAATTGACGTATTAAAAAATGATAAAAACGGATCGGTAAGATTATACGCAGCAAGAGCTTTAGGCGAACTTGGCGATTCAAAAGCAACTGTACACTTAATCCAATCTTTAAGAGAAGATCGCAACGTTGATGTTCGTGTACGTGCAGCAAGAGCTTTGGGCCGTCTGGGCGGTGCTATCGTTGTTGAACCGCTGGTTGAAGCTCTGAACGACGAAAACTCTCAGGTTTGTATCACAGCAACTGATGCTTTAATCGAAATCGGCGATGTTGCAACAGATGCTTTAATCGCATCATTAGACCACGAAAAAGTTAACGTAAGATGCGACGCAACAAGAGCTCTGGGCGAAATCGGCAACAAAAAAGCTGTTGATAAGGTAATTAATATGTTGTATGACGAATGGGTTAACGTCAGAATTTACGCTGTAACATCACTTGGTAAATTAAACGATGTCAAAGCAGTTCCTGCATTGATTGACGTTATGAAAAACCGTTCCGAAAATGAACTTGTAAGAGCAGGTGCAGCTGCTGCACTGGGTGTTCTTCGCGACCAACGCGCATTGCTTCCGTTAAGAGAATTGATTATGGAAGCTGAAGAATTGGGTGAACTTGAAGACACAGCTCTTAAATCATTCAAAAAGATTATGGCAGCAAACTGGCAGTCAATTCCGGGTGCTGCTCCTCAAAAGAAAACCACTATGGTTTAGTACATTACGCTATACCGGTAAATTATTCACAAAAAGAGCACCAAAAGGTGCTCTTTTTTATTTAAAAAATTCTCTTGGTGATATCTTCAATGCGTGTGCAAGTTTAAAAATCGTTTTTAATCCCGGCTTGTTTATATTAACTTCTATTTTACCCAAATAATCTTGACTTATTCCTGCCATTTCTGAAAGCGTTTCCTGAGTCAATCCCGCTAATTCACGTTGCCTCTTAATATTCTTACCCAATTCAATATAATAATCTTTAAAATCCATTGCATTATTTTACTGGATATGATACAGTATCGTTACTGGATAATATCCAGTAAACAGAAAAAATGGACAGCAACGAAGGACTAAAATTAGTTATTAATAATATTAAGAGAATAAGGCAGGCTCGCGGGCTAACCAAAAAACAGGTTGCAGAAAAGGTCAGGCTTGATTATTCCAACTATTGCAGACTCGAAAATTATCAGATTTCAAACCCGCGATTTGCCACGCTAATTCTAATCGCTGAAGCCCTCGGCGTTAAATGGGAAGAAGTTTTTAAATACTGCCATTAATTACTTTTTATGCTATAATTTTTATATGAAGAGAATTGTTTTAACACTTTTAGCTTTAATTATGATTCCTGGGGCGGGCGTAGCGCACGCGTTAAGTGAAGATTATATTGATATCGCATCCTCTTATGCTCAGGACGGCAAATATTCACAGGCGCTGGGCTACATCAACAAGGCGTTAGCCATTGAACCGCAAAATTCAAGGCTGCTTGAGATGAAAAATGATTTATCAAAAATTATGGGGCAGCCAAGTATAAATTTTCCAAGTCAGGCTTCCTCCTCGGACGTAAACTATATTGAGGCTGAAAACGCACGTATCGCAAAGGATTACAACAAAGCCATTTCTTACTACAAAAAAGGGATAAGCGAAAACCCGCAGTTTGCGCCGAACTATCTCGGGCTTGCAATCACCTGCTATGAGATGAAAAATTTTCAGGATGCTAAATACAATCTGGATTTCTATCTTACAAAAGAGCGCAACTCGGATTTTGCACTTATGCTGCGCGCAAAGACCAATTTAAATTTAAACAACACGCAATATGCGCTTGATGACATCAAGGCTGCGAATGCACTCAATACAAACCTCGAATACAAACTCACGGAAGGAATTATTCTTACAGAAGCCGGCAGGTACAAAGAGGCAAGAGAAATTCTCAACAAAGTAAGTCAGGAAATCCGCACGTACCTTGTGTTCAAGTATCTCGGAACCTGTGATTACAAACTTGGCGACTACAAAAAGGCTGTATTGAATTTTGAAAGAGCAATCCTACTTTTTGAGGACGACAAAACAATTCTGCCAATGTATAATGATGTAAAGAGAAGAAGTAATTCTCCGTTGTCAACTCTGAACGCAGGCTAAACGGCTGCTGAGAAAGAAGAATGAAAGCCAGAAAAAGAAAAGGTTTAATAAGACATATACGCGACATAACGATTTCAGCGTTTGCAATAATCGGTTTAATTTTCTGCCTGAACAGTTTTGCACAGAATGTTGATGAATTAAAGTTTGTGCATATTTCGGATGTCCACTTTTCAAAGGAACTTGACAACACGCCTTATAAAATGCGCAAAAATTCACCGGAACTCTTTGACGATGCAATTGCACAGATTAATGAAATTCCGGGAGTTTCGTTCGTTATGTTTGGCGGGGATTTAGTAGACAAGGCAAAAGAAAGCGAACTGGCAGGATTTCTTGAACACGCAAAAAATATCAAAGCTCCGTGGTACTATACTTTCGGAAACCACGATTCTATGCTGGGCGGTTATCTGACACCGGCACGCTACATTGCGCAGGTCAAAAAGTCAAACCCGCATTTCAAGTTTGACAAACCTTACTACTCTTTCTCGCCGAAAAAAGGGTACAAAGTTATCGTTCTGGATTCCATAATCCGCGATCGCCTGACGTCTAACGGCGAAATTCCGAAAGAAGAACTCGAATGGCTTGACAAAGAATTAGAAGCGTCACAAAAACAAATAGTTTTAATCTTCCTGCACGTACCGATTCAGGAGCCGATTTCCGCCGAACACCACAAAATGCTTAACTCTACAGACGTTATGAAGGTTATAGGCAAGTACAAAAACCCTATTGCAGTATTTCAGGGTCACTACCATGTTTCCAAAATAAAACAGATGAACAATATTTTATTTGTCAGCACGCCGGCGCTTGTCAGCTACCCGAACGCGTTTAGAGAAATAAAAATTACAAACGAAGATGACAAAGTTATTTTTGACATTAAAACTAAAAACAGCAGACTGGATAATATCCGTACTCAGGCGAAATTATTTATCGTAACACCGGAAATTCCGGAAGGTGAAGAAAGCGACAGGAACGGTGTTTACACAATAAATAAAGCAGTTCTCCGCCGCACCGCTTCGCGGATAGACAGAAACGCCATATAATACAAAAAAGAAATGAGGCCATAATGAGCGAATTTAAAATAAAATTCAGAGGTGTAAGAGGAAGCTACCCTATAGCAAAAGGCGAATTTTTAAAATACGGCGGCAATACAGCCTGCGTAGAAGTTAACGTTGGCGGCCAGCTTATAATCCTTGATGCCGGAACAGGTTTAATTGATTTGGGCAGCGACCTGCTGCAGGCTCATATAAATTCATCAATGGACAAAGCTAAACGCAAAAGTATTAAAGCGGTTCTGCTGCTGTCGCATATTCATCAGGATCATATTCAAGGATTTACCTTCTTCCGTCCGCTGCATTTGCCTTCAACCGTTCTAAATGTTTTTGGCAACTGCGATTTTGAAGAGGATCTGGCACAGGAACTTTCAACGCTGCTGTTTAATAAATCTTTTCCTCTGGATTTAGGCGATATCGCAGGACAGGTGAATATTCACAACCTGCAAGAAACCGACTGCATAATTCTCAACGGCGGCTCTGATCCTGTTGTTAAAAGAATAGAATCCGACAACGACTTAATTCCGCAGGGCGAAGAAGTCATAATTTCCTGCTATAAATCTTACGCACATCCGCAAAACGGCGTTATGATTTACAAAATCGCATACAAAGATAAATCTCTGGTCTACGCAACCGACAAAGAAAGCTACATCGGCGGCGACAAAAAACTCGCAAAATTTGCAAGAAATTGCAGCCTTCTAATCCACGATGCTCAATACACAACGGAAGATTATCTTGATACATTTGCGCCAAAACAAGGCTACGGACATTCTACTTTTGAAATGGCAGTTGATGCGCAAAAACAAATTAATGCACAAAAACTTGTATTCTTCCACTTTGATCCATCCTATGACGACAAAAAATTAGACCGGATAAAAGAAGATTTCGCAAACGGTGACACAAAAATTCTCGCCTCTGAAGGGCTTGAAATTAACCTGCTATGAAAAAGTTTTTTATAATAAGTTTAATATTTTTCAGTGCACTTACATCCGGCTATCGTAAACCCGATGTACCGGTAATCAACGCGGTCAGGAATTCCAACAACCACAATAACCTCGGAATTATGTATATGAGCGAACGTTCTTACTACGCGGCAATTCAGGAGTTTAAAATCGCTATAAGCCTTAACCCCGAAAGTCAGGCAACCGCGGTATACTACACGAACCTCGGCGACTGTTACATGAAAATCGAACACCCCGAACTTGCACTGGACTGCTACGAAAGAGCCTTAACTCTCTATAACCTTAACCTTAACTACTACATAAACCTTGCCAGATGCCTGATAGCCAACAAGTTACTGGACAAAAAACTTGAACAGTTTTCCGACTTTACGAACCCGTATAACCAGCTTATGAGCGGAGTTTTGTATGTTGAAAGCGGAAATTACCAGCGCGGCATAACGGTTTTGGATAATTTTACCATATCGGAACCCGATTTAATCATCACGCCTGCGGTAAAAAGTTACATAAGAGCAAGCGTCAAGAAAATGAACTCACTTGAGCAGCCGCTGCCCGAACTTCCGGCTGCGATATAGCGGAACGAACCCACTTGACAAAGAGCAAAAAATAGTAAATAATGATTACATAGGGGGGAAGCCCCCGACAGCTTTAGTCGGGTGTCGAGGACTTCACTTCATACCCTATAATGTGATTAGTGCTAAAATCAATTTAGCTAAAAGCTCTAGTATAACTAGGGCTTTTATTATTGTTGCCAATAAATTAACCACGTTATCACCTCCTTTCTGACCGATTTCTTCATATAATCGTGTGTGCCAGAGGGGTGAAGGGGTACTTACCCTTTTACATTTCAATATCTGCAATCAGCTTATCAACAGTCACATTTAAAACCTTTGCCAGACTGCAAACAATATTTATGCTTGGATTTACTTTGCAAGTTTCAATCATAGTAATATGTTTCATAGAAACATCTGCGAATTCCGCCAGTTTTTCCTGAGATAACCTCTTTTTAGTTCTCTCAACTCTAAGATTATATGCTAAATTTTTACTTACATCACAAAGCATATAAATATTATAAAAGTTGAGTTACCAAACCTCTATAACAAATTGGTTATAACATATTGCAAATTGGTTATATATAATGTATAATTTTAGCCAGTAAAACACCAAAAAGGAATAAATTATGCAAGAAAAGTGCTTAGATTGAATATCTTAACAACATTTACCTCCGGGCTGTACTCCTTTCTCAGCCCGATATAAGTTTAGCATAACAAATCACAAACACGCCGCGATTACCCCGCGGCGTTTCTTTTATTTGCAATTTTAGCCCGTCTTTGCTAAAATATAGCCTGAGAGATTGAACTTTTTAGCATCTTTTTTCGTTACAATCAATAAAAGGTAAAGGAGAAAATCATTTTATGAAAAAATTTTTATTATCATTATCATTAATGTTTATGACGACGTTATGTCCGGCACTGGCTGACGATCAACAGGATGCTATTAAGTTTTTCAACGACTATGTAAAAGCAGCAAACACTTACAATCCTGTGATTACGACCTTGTATTCACCTAATGCGAAAATCATAAGACAGGTTGTAAAACCAGACGGAACAACAGCTAATGCATATACTGATACCGCAACTTATATCAAACAGATGAAAATCGGGCAGGCAGGCGCAAAATTACGCCACTATACAAACACTTACACTGACATTAAAGCTGAAAAAGTTGCAAACGGTTACAAAATTTCATCGCTCAGACAGCCGTCCGGCGAAAATTATAAACTCAAAACCTATATGATTGTCACCAAGCAACCTGACGGCAAATGGTTAATCACAGAAGAAATGATGCAGACAAAAGTTCAAACCTTCCTGAAATACGCAGAAAAAGAAAAATAGGTCGCACAAGATGCAGAAATTCAGATTTTTAACAGCGGGAGAAAGCCACGGCAAAGCACTTACGGCAATAATTGAAGGGGTTCCGGCAGGCTTCAGTATAGATGAAGATTTTATTAATGAAGAGCTTAAACGCCGTCAGAGCGGTTACGGTCGCGGCGGACGAATGAAAATCGAAACCGACCGCATTGAAATAACTTCTGGTGTACGATTTGGCAAAACTCTGGGTTCTCCCATAACTCTTGTTATTAAAAATAAAGATTTTGAAAACTGGCAAAAAATAATGAGCGTGTACGCAGAAGATTTTACAGACGAAAAATCTTTTACCACCTGTCGTCCCGGACACGCTGATATGGCGGGTGCTGTTAAATACGGGCATAAAGATTTAAGGAATATTCTCGAGCGTTCAAGTGCGCGCCAGACAGCCATTGAAGTTGCGGTCGGTTCAGTTGCGAAACTAATTTTAAAAGAATTCGGCATTGAAGGAACTTCCAGAGTGCTACAAATCGGCAGCGCGGTCAACGACGCTGATTTCCACGCAGAAATTGACAGAGCAAAAGAAGAAGGCATAACTTTAGGCGGAAGGTTTGAAGTTATATTCAAAAATCTTCCTGTCGGACTCGGGTCTTTTGTCCATTATGACAGAAAGCTTGACGGTAAAATTGCACAAATGGTAATGAGTATTCCTGCCGTCAAGTCTGTAGCTATCGGGGACGGCGAAATAGCCCATAAAGTGACAGGACGTGAGTTTCACGATGAAATGTTCATTGAAAACGGCAAAATTGTACGAAAAACCAACCATGCCGGCGGGCTTGAAGGTGGAATGACCAACGGTGAAGATTTAGTTGTCCGCGCTAATATGAAACCTATTCCGACAATGCGCTCATCATTAAACACTGTTGACTTATCAACACTCACAGAAACCGCAGCTCACTTTGAGCGTTCGGACACCTGCGCGGTTGAAGCCTGCGCGGTTATCGCAGAAGCGCGAATAGCCTGTGCTCTTGCAGATGAATTTCTGATAAAATTCGGCGGCGACAGCTTAAAAGAGATTAAAAGAAACGCTCACTAATGTGAGCGTTTCTTATTAGTTTAATTTTGCCTTATAAAACTCTGTGTTGATGTTCAATTTAGAGCCGATATCAAGAAGAAGTTGTATAAACTTCTTATCCGGCGTGCCCTGAGGGACATCAAGAATTTCTATAATCCGCATATAAATTTTGTTAAAGTAAACATTTTGCGCTTCTTTAAGATCAAGATTGAGTTCCAGTTCGTCAATTTCATGGAAAATATCTACAATAACATTTGCCTGCTGCCGTTCAAGACTGTTAACAAGTCTGTTAAGGTTTTTAATCAGCTTTTTAGTATAGATATCATTGGAAACGGTTTTATCAAGCGTAATTCCAAGCATTTTCGCTTCCGCAATAATATCCCTTGCCGCCTGCATTGTATTTTCATCGAAAAGTTCGTGGTTTTCCGATACAATCTCGTTGAATTTCTGGCTCAAAGTGTATTCCGCTGCAAGTTTAAATTCGTTCGGAATAGGCATACCGAGCGCCTGCAAGTGGAAAATGGTTCCGCGGCCGTCGAGATAAATTTGACGGTAGTAATCCGCAAACTTACTCAACTTATCCTTCAGCAGAATTTGAATAACTTTACGTCTTTCCTTAATAAAGATATCTTTAAGCGTAAAGTACTCTTTGCCGAAATATTCATCCAACGCACGAATAGTTTCCGTCAAAGATGTTGTAAGGAAAGTTTTGATAATATTATTTCTAATTCTGTTATAATCCCCGTCATCCGAGAACTCTCTGATTGCGCAATGGAAATCGCCGCCTGCATACTGGACAAGAGCGAACATAATTTCTTTCTTTTCAAGAGTAATTTTGGATTTAACATCAAGGTGTCCGGTAATCAGTGTCATAGAACCGCACTGAACCCTCTTATAAGAATGTCTTGTAACGGTGTAGCAGTAAACTTCTTCTTCATCTTCAAAGTCCTCATAAATAGAAGAAAGCGCCCACAAACACGTAATCTGTTTGACCGTAACAACAGACGGTTTAACCCAGCGTTCGTAAATATCTTTGCCGTTTCCGTATTCAGGAATATTACTTTTTGCTTCGGATAAAATTTCAAGGAATTTACTTTCAATATCTTTATCAGTAAAGCGGTAAGCAAGCTGCATCGCACGCGCCGCATATTTCATAATCTGTACGGTTTCAATTCCGGAAAGTTCCGTGAAGAACCAGCCGCAGCTTGTGTACATAAGCATTGCCTGACGCTGAATTTCAAGAAGTTCCATTGCCTTTACCCTATCAAAATCAGATAGACCTTCCTTGAAATTTTCACGCTGAAATCTTAAAATATTGTTCTCGCGTCGGTTTAAAACAACGTCAACATATTTATTCCGGACCTCCCAGATATTATCAAAATACCTCGGAGCATTATCCTCAAAAATTCTAATCATTTCATCTCTTAAATAATCAAGAGCATCTCTTAAAGGTTTACGCCATTTCTGGTTCCAGCCCGGTTTGCCGCCTGTTGAACAACCGCAGTCCTCTTTCCAGCGGCCGACACCGTGAGAACAACTCCACGAGGACGGTTGTTTTATTTTAACTTCACATTTCGGAGGGAATTTTTCTAAAAATTCCGCGTAATTCGTAATTGTAAACCCTGAATCTTTTGCCTTAATTTTTAATACAAAAGAAAGCGCCATATCACCAAATTTCGTATGGTGGCCGTAGCTTTCACCGTCGGTTGCAATATGAACGAGCTGAGGGAAATTCCTGCAATCAGAAACGCCTTCCATAAGTCTTTTATTAAACTTATTCCCGTCAACAAGCAGGTTGTCAAATGCGACAGAACGCGAAATCGCTCCGTCATAAAAGAATAAATCAATATATTTTTTCGGATCGGATTCAATATAATATCTGTAAGCTCTTGCAGGATCAATATTTCCCCAGCTTACATCAATCCATTCCTTTGCCCCTTCTTCCCTGAATTTATCAGCCTGATAAGGTGAAAGTATCGTAAATTTTATACCGTTTTCAACAAGAACTCTCAAAGTTGCATCATCCGCCGCGGTTTCCGCAAGCCACATCCCCTCCGGTTTTCTGCCAAAACGATATTCAAAATCCCTTATGCCCCACTTAACCTGAGTTTGTTTATCCTGTTCGTTTGCAAGCGGCATAATTATATGGTTATAAACCTGTGCAATAGCATTCCCATGCCCGTTATGTTCCTGAACACTCTCAATATCAGCCTTGATAATTCTCTCATACGTCAGCGGCGCAAATTGTTCCATCCACGACAACAGCGTAGGCCCAAAGTTAAAACTCATATATTGATAATTATTTACAATATCAATAATCCGGTTTCTGTTATCAACAATTCTTGATGCAGAATTAGGGCTGTAACACTCTTTTGCAATCCTTTCATTCCAATCATGATAAGGCGCAGCACTGTCCTGAACTTCTATAGCCTCAAGCCACGGATTTTCTCTTGGCGGCTGATAAAAATGCCCGTGTATCGTCAGAAAGGTTTCATTCTTTTTCATATTTCACAAACTCCAATTAATAAAAAACTATTTAGCCGGCTCTTCCTTCTTCGGTTCCAGAGAATTGAACTTCTTAACATCAACCCAGATGTCACCTAATGCGTTTGAAAAAACAGTACCGTAAAACTCAACCCTGTCACCGGAATTCAGTTCAATATACTTTTCGGCTTCTTCACGCGGCAGAAAACATTTCATCTCAGACAACGGCAGGTTGTGATCACTCACATCCGGTCTTTGGATTAAAAATGCAATATATTTATCAGAACTTCTCATCGCAGGTTCATAATCCAGACCAAGCGTTGAAAACTTGTCAAACTTACCCGTTACTTTGATATTCTTATTCAAATAAAAATTAGGTCTTGCCACAACATCAAGCGGATTTACTATAGCATAGGCAGAATAATTAAAGTTATCCGCCGGCGCTTTTGTTTCAACCGCCGTACCGCTTACCCTATCCAATAATGCCTGAGTTCCGGCATCAGCCGCATAACTTTGTATACCTAATGCCAAAATTGAAATAACCGCTAATATATAAACTTTTTTCATTGAATAAGCCCTCACAAATCTTCTTACGACAATATTCTATCACAACTTAAGATAATAAGGCAATAGGGCGACAAGGCAATAAAATCTTTTTGCTTTCAATACAATCATAACCCTTATTAACTCATTAACCTATTAACTTATTAACTCTTCTATAGTATAATACGGGCAATGAACATAATAGAAATAAACAATTTAACGTTGGGATTTAACTGCGCGTGCGGGTTCTGCGAAGCGCTGCATAATGTATCATTTAACCTGAAAAAGGGCGAACTCCATGCGCTGGTCGGCGAGTCCGGCTGCGGGAAAACAATAAGTGCAATGAGCATTCTGCGCTTACTCCCGAAAAATGCAAAAATTACCGGCGGCGAAATCTATTATAACGGTCAGGATTTATTAAAATTACCCGAACGAGAGATGAATAAAATCCGCGGCGCAAAGATTGCACTTATTCCGCAAGATCCTATGACCTCTTTAAATCCGCTATACACAATAGAAAACCAGCTTTTAGAAGTAATAAAAATACATCAGGGACTTCAAGGCCGTGAAGCTCGTGACAAAGCAATAGAAGCGCTGGAACAGGTGCAAATTCCCTGTCCGGAATTGCGGATGAAATCCTACCCGCACGAGTTTTCCGGCGGAATGAAACAAAGAGCAATAATTGCAATGGCACTTGCCTGCAACGCAGAAGTTATAATTGCAGATGAACCAACAACGGCGCTGGACGTAACAATTCAGGCACAAATTATGAACATTCTTAAAGATATCAAAGAAAAACAAGGTACATCTATTCTGCTTATAACCCACGATCTTGCACTTGTGAAAGAAAACGCCGACAGGATTTCGGTAATGTACTCCGGCGACATAGTAGAAAGCGGCAATAATACAGAATTCTTTGCCTGCCCCAAACACCCTTATTCTGTGGCGCTTTTAAACTCTTTGCCGGCTAACAACAAAGGGCGCTTAGAAACAATAAGCGGTCAGCCCCCGAATATTCAACAGAAAATAAACGGCTGCAAATTCCACCCGAGATGCAAAGAATGCATGGAAATCTGTTCACAGAAAAAGCCGTCAGAAACCGCCATTAGCCGTACACATTCCGCCAGATGCTTTTTGTTGAACAAATAAAGCAGTTCTCCGCCGCACATACCCGGCTCACATTCCTTAGCTCGGAACTTTTTGGGGCAAATAAAGCAGTTCTCCGTCGCCTGCTTGCCCTGCTCAAAGCGTAAGCCGATGCTCGCAGTGTCACCTCGTGAGAACGAGGGGAGCAGGCGAGCATAATATCTCCGCCGTTTCTAATCTTTGATTTGTCAGGCGGGATAACGCAGGTCAACCCGCTTTCCTCTCACAAAACAATTCACTGGATTGTTTTGCTCGGCAGAGTGCTGTCTACCTCTCGCGAAACAATTCACTGGATTATTTCGCTCGGCAGAGTGCCACTCAAAAGGCTCGCTTGCGTGAGCGGGAGTTGCTACGCAACTCATTCACGCTCACGTTCCTTATCGCGAGCCTTTCTCGGACAATTAACGTTCAAAACATTTTCCAAAAAACGGAGGCGTGTTCTCATTAAAAGTGGTTTGGAAACGTACAAACGGATTTCCATCCCTTATTTGCCAGCCATACTGAGGCGACCAGAATTTTCTCTGAGCATTCCAGGTTGAAAGATAATTAGCCTCCTGCTCCCCGTGAGCCAGATACCTGTCAAACTGATATAACCCGTAATAGGAATCATCAGCGAGTTTAAAAATTTGTTTTCCTTCTTTTACGGTTTGCCCGGGAGTTAGAGCCGGATTACCTTTGTAAACAGATAAATTAAAACCGTGATCCCCCAATCCTTTGCTATATGTATGGATAACATTCCCATTACGGGGATTCAAATACGTTGCCCCCTCGTGCAGTTCTTTTGCCATTTCATCATAATATTGCTGTGTTCTTGACGGCTGCAGCGGTTTAGACGCCTTCGCAACCGGAATCGCCGCCTTTGATGATTTTTTTGCAGTATTAAACCCCGAAACAAGCTTTCCTAAAAGCCTATCAAACCCCTTTGTAAATTGTTTAGAAATCCTTAATCCCATAAATTTCTCCTTAAAAATAATAAAATCCCCTATACTAAATATAAAAACAAGGGCTAATAAAAAATTGCTTTAAAGGGGTTGATTTTTGATTTTTAGCGTTTAATAATGAGGTGTGGGCAAATGATAATTGAAATTGTCAGGAGTCCGAAATAAAGTAACGCGGGATGGAGCAGTCTGGTAGCTCGTCGGGCTCATAACCCGAAGGTCGTTGGTTCAAATCCAGCTCCCGCAACCATTTATCAAAAGAGAGTTTCAGAAATTTCGAAACTCTCTTTTTTAGTTAGAAAATGAACAATTGTTCCCAAATTGTTCCCAAAGGAGATTATATGAATAATAGTGAACAGTTAAGATATCAGTTAGAAAGTTGGAATAAAAATAGTGCAGATGCTGAGCGTCTAATTGCAAAGATGCTTGTAAATATGGGATATAAATTTGTATCAACACAAAACCCGAGAGGGGGTAGAGATGGAAAAAAAGATATACTTTGTAATGACTTCAAAAACAACCCCACAGTTGTCGGGGTGTATTTCCCGATATCTAAAGTAAGTGAAACAGAAATCGAAAAAAAGTTTAAAAATGACTTAAAAGGGGCGAGCCGAAATAAAATAACTAATTTCCTATTTTGTTCAAATTGTTATATTCGTGCAAAATTAAAAAGTCAATTGAAAAATTTTGCGTCTGCTACAAAAATCAACGCAAATATTTATGATGTAGAGGATTTGGAAAATTTTCTCAATTCGCCTTCTGGTTATGGGATTAGAAACGATTATTTCAATATAGAACTTTCAAAAGAAGAGATTACAAGCTTATTGGACTCATATATACATAACCAAAATGAAATTATTAAGCAAATTGCAATGCAAACTATGACAACAATTAACAATATAATCATAGGCAATGAAAGATCAACACTCTATTGTGATTTAAAGTCGCATTGTGAGAACTTTAAAACAAAAGACTTGAATATTGAAAATTTAAAAAAATTAAACTATGAAATATTGGCACAATATTCTCTTCCAGATTATTTAAAAGGCAATATAAGGAGTATCCAATCTTGGATTGGGCCATGTGGTCAAGGCATAGAAAATGCAATTTTCATACCAGAAAAACCAGAATTAATAATTGAAAAATTAACGAGCTTAATTGAAGAATGGAACAGCAATAAAGAAAGTTTAGTGTATAATGATAACATTTATTATTACTTAGCGAAATATCATTTAGATTTTTTAAAAATTCATCCTTTTTATGACGGGAATGGAAGAATTTCAAGAATTATATTATCTAAACAAATTTTTGAATTAAAAAAAAGGCTACCTATCATTTTAATAAAAGAACAGTCTGAATATTATGAATATTTAAAAACAGAAGATATTAATAGTTTAGCAATTTTATTAAAAAATTCTATTTATTTATAACAAACTCAAATCAATTCATCAATAGCTAATCTACTTTTCTCATAAACTTCGGGCATTAAGTGAGCATAAGTGTTCATTGTTACTTCAAAAGAGGAATGCCCCATTTGTTTTTGAATGTATTTGAAATTCAAGTCTTTTGATATTAAAAGACTTGCGTATGTATGTCGCAAGTCGTGAAATCTTATCTGCTTTACTCCGGCTAATTTTAAGATTTTTCGATATCTTCTGTTCATTAGGTTGTCTGCGTCAAGTGGTTTTCCGTTCTTCTGAGTGAACACTAGATTCAAGTCATTTTCTACTGCTAATTTTTTGTATTGTTTTAGTACCTGAATTAACTTTGAAGGGACTTGTATATCCCTAATAGAACAATCTGTCTTTGGTGTAGATAAAACGCCTTTGTACAATGCTTTTCGAACTTTGATAATTGACTTATTAAAGTCTACACAATCCCATGTTAGCCCAAGAACTTCGCCACGTCGCATACCTGAATAAATTGTTGTAATTAAAATTGGATAAAAATCAGGATATTCTTTTTCAGCAACATCTAGTACTCTTTTTATTTCATCTTCTGTAAGAAATTCCATTTCCTTTCGTTGAACTTTAAGCTTTTTTACTCTGCTAACAGGATTGTACATCATATAGTTATTATTTATTGCCCAGTTAAAAGCCGTTCCCAATGTTGTAAGTAAATGATTAACAGTTTTGTTAGAAAGCCCTTCTTTAAGTTTGTTTTCCATAAATCTATTGATAATAACAGGGGTTATATCAACAAGTTTGATTTCTCCAAAAAAGTCTTTTAAATGCAGATTGAAATGATCTTTATAACCTCTTACTGTTGAAGGCTTCAGATAAATTTCGGCATGAAGTTTTATGAATTGTTCCATAAGCTCTTTGAACTTCATATTGTTGTCATTACTTGTTGCTAGACCTTTATTATAATCAGCCTTTGCAATAGCTTCTTTTTGTTCGGCTTCAGCTTTCGTTTTAAACCCTGACTTTTTATGACGTTTGCCGAAAACGTCATAAAAGTCATACATCCAACTGCTAAAGATTTTTTCTTCTTTATCATTTTTATAAAAACGTCTTTTAACCGGCATAAAGACTGCCTCCTTTTGCAAGGATCTGCTTTATATGTTCTTCGGTCAGTTTTATCCTTTTCCCAACTTTAATACATGGTAGGAGTTTTCTATAACTCATGTTATAGAGTGTTCCTATAGGAATATCTAACATAACAGAAACTTCTTTTAGATTATACAGTCTAGGAATATTTGTTCCTGAGGTTAATTTCGTTGCTTCATATCTATAATTTAACATTATTTATCTCCTTTTTATTACTTTATTACTATTTGTCTGAAAGTATTATAAGGGTTTATATAACAGGTAATATAGATTTATTACCTGTTATATTACGTTTTTATTTTATGGTGTATCTGCCACTTAAAATTGCTTCCGCATAAGGGTGTTTTGTAATATCTAAAACAACCCCGTGCCCCCTATTATCATTAATATTGATAGATTGATTAAATTTTATTATTTCGTATAGTTCAGATTTTACTGGCTTGACTGCACTTGTACGGATTTCTTCACTCTTATCTTCAACAAAATATCGATTATATGCCTTAAATACGGCGACTTTATGAAATTTGAGGATTATTTTACCATCAATTCTCTCAACTGAGTACTGGTTATAACTTGTAATATGCCCATTCCAAATGAGTACAGGGAATGCTTCCAGTAGTTTTTCAATAGGATTCTTATAACTTTTGAAACGGGAAATACAATCCATAACATACTGGTTAAGCTTATCTTGAGGAAAAGTTAGCTGAGTCCCTGCAATTTCAGATAAAACTTCATATCCTGTCAATGCTATGGCTATTTGACTGAGCATTCTATCAGAGCCATTTGCATATTGCATTTTTAGTTTATTTTTATTTCTTTCATGTTTATTTTTTATCTCATCAGGAGAGTATTTTAAAATATGAGGCAAGATACAGGATAATTCTTCTTTAGCTTTGCCAAAATATTTAAAATTTTCAGGTGAAAAATTTAAATTGTCTGCATTTAAAAATAACATTCGGTTAAATATTTCAGGTTTTTCTGCAGGCATTACGTTTGATGTAAAAACTAATGGAGAACAAGGGGGTAATGCTCCTGATTCTTGGCCATTTTTGCCTTTATCTTTTTGTCCGCCGATTGATATTTGCTTTAGCATATCAATAAAGTTATCACCTGATAGCCTGTATCGACTTATATCGTCAATCACACAGGGGATACAATTATATGCATTAAGAACTTGTTCTATGCCAACAACCGTAGAACGTGCCGCACTAAAGAATGATTTATCGCAGCCATAGATTCCGCAAGCTAAATTGCATATTTCTGTTTTTCCGCCTTCGGTTTCCCCGATAAATCCAACGGTCCCAAAACCTTCATTAGGCCAAAATCTATTATAAAAAGCTGAAAGTGACATAAAACATATTGCAAAAGGTGGTTCAATAGCTCCATTCCAAGCAGAATAGACGTTATCAAATAAATCCGTAAGGACTTTTGAGATAGGTTTAGCGTTATGATAATACATTGGCATGTTTCGTCGTACTCTTTTTTGAGCACGTATATACTGGTTATCTGTATTTTTAATATTTCTGTACTTATCTATTTCTCGATATAATTTCCCGTCAATAAATACTGCATTGCCCCAAAGCCAATCATTTTTATCAAAATCAATTCTTCCACAATTTGTGAATTCAGCTACAAACTTATTAACATTTTCGGTTTCTTGTTTTATGAATTCTAATACTTCTGGAATATTAAAATTGCACAGACAACCTGTTTCTTTTCGGAATTCTTTAACATCATAAATCTTTTCAGGGACAAATACAGCTAGTTTAATTTTTTCTGAATTTGCACATTTGATAGGAATTTCATATTTAGTAATAACAGCTTCTCCAGTTCGGTTATTCGATATCGTTTCAACTTCCGCACAGTCAACCGGTACTCCACCGAGTCCAAAAGCTACGCTTACCTTTTTATCTTTTCGATTTACAGTTACAATACCTATATAATCTTTTATAATCATCAATCTAGTCTGATCGCCTTTTAAATTGACAGAATCATCTACGTTATATACTTTATTATTGAGTAAACTGATATCTTTATAAGAAAAACAGTTTGTTTGTAGGTATTCTTCCAAGGGAATTAATCCTAAATCTGTTGGATTCGTTATGCTGTGATATTTGTTACCTGACATCCTTATTCCTCCTCATTATTTCTTCAGCTTTCGGGCAACCTTTGCAAAGTTCATAGTGATTTTGTGCAATGTAATTACACCCACGATAAATCCCTGCTTTACGTGATTGCTCTATTTTCTTTTGAGTTTCTTCAAACGTATATTTAGGATAATCCTGCGATAACCAGTGAATAAACTCATCAGTTGTAGTGTTCCTTGCAAGCATATTGACTCCTGAATACCATACAGGCTCCTTTATTTCTTCGGAGTGCTGTTTCAGATACGCTAGAAATCTACAGCTTACAAGCATTTTATTGTAATTTAATTTGGTGTTCTGAGGAAAAGTTTTATGCTTCTTTTCTGTTGATACACTTTGTTTATAAGTAGAAGACTTACCTTTACTATTAATAAAGTCAAGCCATTGAGGTGATAACTTGGCAAATTTATAAGAGCCATCTGCATTAACACCGTTAATAATTTTGTACTGATTGCCCTTAAAATAGCTTGGTGCACATACCACATAGCCATTCTTTTTAAACTCGACACCATCTGCTAAATCACAATTTTTTACATTGTCTAAAATTCCATCGGCTTTAACAAAAATATGTAATCCGCCATTTGTTGGAGTGAGTTCCGTATAGGTATCAATTTCACCGAATTTCGCAACTAGCTCATTGTATGCAATCAAACCATCCTTATTGTGCCTATCTACATCTATACAGACAAGATACGATAGAGGCAGGGAAATGGCTAAGTTATAGCCATTCCTTAACCATTGTGAAATCGGTGCGTTGTTAATACCACTTTTATATCCATGTTTTACAGCTCCAAGTTTGGTGTCTGAGTAAACAGGTAATGTCGAAATGTCTTTGAGAGCTAATTCAATCTGCTCAGGCGTTAATATTGTAGTTGTAGTTGAGATCTCCGGTATTATCATTCTTCATCACCCTTCCTTTGTTCAGGCAGACCTGATTTACTAAATGGATTATTTGCTAACTCAAAACAAGACTGACAAACAATACCTTTTGGATATTTTTTGGCTGTTTCCCATATTGAGTCAATTTCCAACGGATTAATATGCTTAATGCCAGGAAAACAGCTATTTAAATAATCTGCAAAAATTTCTTTGGGTAAATCCAAAGTAATAAAGATATTAGCAGCAATTTGAATAGCTAGACCATTATCTAGGCATCTATTTAGGAATTTGCATTTTGAATTCAGATACACATTAATTTTATCAGCAACTAACAAATCAGCTGATTCTGCATATTTTCTCCAATCTACATTCTCAAAGGCTTTCTTTATTGTATCTGGGTCAATTTTTTTGAAGAAGGTAGCTGCTATCTTTACTGGACATTCAAGCTCATATATTATGCTTTCCTCTCCTGCACCAATAAATTCATGTGCTCCTTCTTCGAGAAGTTTTCGGATATTATTCGACTCATTATTGTCTGCTTCAATACGATATTTTGCATATTCGATGCAAAACTTATTAAAATTTTTAACTGCATTATTCATAATTCTTCTCCTTTCTTTGCAGTTTTTCGCAAGCCACGCTCACCTCTTTGAGGTGTATGGCTCTGAATATTACGGAATTGCAAACAAGGAGTTAAAAGGACTTGAAAAAACGTATAATTTTTTATATTATATATATAGGAAAATTTATGTGTCGCTTTGAACTCCTTGTTTGAGGCGATTTTTATTTTGGTTTCATCTGCATTTTCTCCTTTCTTATTAAATATATATAATTTATTTTATAATAAATATTTTTCTTTATACATATTTTTACACGTTTAAAATAGCTTGTCTACCCTTATCAATAAAAGATTTACAACCATTCAAAAAAGTCGAAAATTGCAGTAGAATGCACTTATTATGTTGCATTTTGCTTATTTAGGCATAATTATAAAGCCAATAATAGCCTAGTATTTTCCACAAATAATATTAAAATTGATAGCTATTACTATCGGTTTACGTAGTTTTGAACGTTGTATTTAATTTTCACAGGGGCGTAGTTAAACCATTTTTCTAACTTAACCTTATTATCGGTAGCTTTTAACCAAGATTTTTTTATACCCTTATCTGAACGAACTTTCCGCTTTCTTATTTTTTTATCGATTACACTATTAAAAGTATAATCTGTAGTATAATTTCGGTGTTTTGAATTATGTTTTTGCCCCTTAACTGGATAAATTAATTTTCTAATAGCTTTTAGGGGACAAAAATCGGAATAAGGCAAAGAATTATGTTTAACGTATCCCATTAACTCAGAATAAAAATATACGAGATTTAAGCTCGAAGCCATAACTTTTGTACTAAATGATTTCTTATTCTGTAGTTTATTGCAGTATTCTTCAATATTAAAGTGTGTGATATCTTTTTGGGAAGAATTAAATGGGTTATATTTTTGATATTTAATTTGCTCAATAATTCTATTTAAAATAGCTATACTTATTTTTTTCTTTATAGAAGATGTATTAGTTATAATAAATCGTTGGAAGGATTTAAGGGGAGATTTGCTAGTATTTACTCTATGATAATTAATAGGTTTAATAATTTGAGTCTCGGTATACCCAGTTTCGCATTCATTTTTTGAATATAATCCAATAATAGATTTTAATAAATCATATTCATTAGGCGAAAGTTTTACTTTAAACCCCCAAAATATTATTGTATAATTAGGCAAAAATATTAATTGATATTCCAAAATAAATTGCCAATATATATCATAAAAATCTTTTTCATCTTTTTCTGTTTCTATACTAGGTAATTTATCTAATATTATACTTTTAAGTTTATTCATAATTATATTGTAATGTAAATAATTAAAATAAACATATAATTACAGAATATTCAGAATTTCTGACAGATACGCTTTATAATATTCTCTCAATTCTACTGGCTTTTTGATTTTGACGTTACAGCCCCATTTGAAAAGCTCTTGGCAAATTGCATAAGTTCCGCCTGATGTAAATTTTACCTGTATATTCCCGTTTTCAAGCCGTTTCATCTTCTGTGTCGGATGAAAATGGTAGTTCAAAACATCTTCTGCAACAGATTTATCAAATTCAAGCGTAATATTCAATGGCTTTTCCTGATAAACTCCAAAAGAATTGTTGCAATAATCAGTCAGTGAAAAGTTTTCGTCTTTTTCAAAATATTCATCTAAAACTGACAGATTGCTGATTTTATCTACTTTATACTGCCTTAAAGCGTTTACATAATCGTTAAATCCGACTAAATAATATTTATCTGCAATAACAAGCCCGTATGGTTTCAGTGTAATTGTCTTTGTTTCACTGTTTATCGGATAGTCAAAACGGATCTTTTTAAATGCAAGCATAGCAGACCTTAATTGTTCTAAAACTTTCGGGTCTGCTTTTGCTCTTGAATACTGCCTTACCGCAAAGCCTTCCGATTCTAAAATTGCAGAAACATCCGTATCAAGTGTTCTCAAATTCTTTTGAGGAGTTAAAGCCTTGATTTTTGCAACCAGTTCATCAAGCTGTTTTTGTTTGTTTTCATCTGTTGACAAACCTTTTAAATATTCAAGGTTTGCAAAGTCATCTGCTGTAAAGGAGATTAAAGCATTCATTGTGCCTTTAACAAACCGCCAGCGTTTCTTCTTGTCAGATGTTGGAACTTCTTCAACTTTTTCAGAAAACAAGTCAAACAAAAGAGCTTTCATACGTTCTGCGGAACGTCTTGAACACTCAAAATGCTCTTGAATATCATCAATGCATAGTCCGCAATAGCTATTCTGAAACATCATTGCAAGTTCTATTATTTGCTCTGTTTTGTTTAGTCTTGACATTCTTTCCCCCTTATTGGTTCTAAATAAAAATGAATTAACTCTAAATCATGTACAACTTTTTCTGCTAACTCTTTAACTGTCAAATCAGAAATGTCCCGTTTCTTATATAGATACATTTCTTTCTCATAACTATAACCATTCCACTTACAAGTATCTTCTTGTTCAAAAAGCCAACTATAGTTTTCACTTAAATATTTGAAGCCTGCGATTTTATTCTCTTTGTCGTATTTATCTTTTTTAGAGGCAAAAATTCTACATTGAGCTTTATGCAATCCTGCATAATATCTATACTCATCGCCCCATAAACTTACACCAAGATAGCATAAATCTTGACGTTTATTCTCATCTTTATCCCACGCACCTGGAAAATAGAAAAGAATATCACTGAACATTTTTAAATCTCGACCGCAGTCAATGCGAATTTCATCTATGAATTCTTTATATCTAAAATTTTCTAAAACTTTTTCACTTAGTTTTATTATATAAGAACGTTCAAAAGATTTTTGAAAATTTATTTTGTATAATTCATTTTGAATATCAGTATCTCTTACAACCGACCATAAATCTTTTATTTTGTCGTCTGCATTTATAGTTATATTAGTTTGAAATTCATTCAATAATGCGAGAAAATCAATATAACTTTCGATTAAAACTTTGTCATTTTTTTCAATAGATTCAGAACTAATATTATAAAAAGCGTTTTTTAAACGAGAATACAGTTCTTCGTATGATAAAAATTCTTCATAATCAAATAAAGTAGATAAAAATAACGGTGTAAAGTAACTGACCAAAACGATTTTCTTTTTATCGGTTTTAATTTTTTCGTAATATTTTTCTAATTGAGCTTTGTTCGGCACTGATTTACATTTATTTTCAATAATAATATATTCATTATCTATTTTAAGTAACAGGTCAAAATTATACTTTTCTCTTAAAACTTCTACATTACTTTTGCTATCATAATTCTGATAAAAAACAGAAGTAAAAATTTTCGGATATTTTCTTAACAACCAAGCCCAAAAGTTACTATGAAACAGTTCTCTTGAAGTTAGAGAATGAGAAAACATTGCATTGTTGCTTAGTTCTTCTATATTTTTTAAGATAGCATTTTTATTCATGTTCGACCTCTTTTATAATTATAATAAAGCACAACTACGACAAAATGGGTCATAGTTGTGCTTATTTTAAACAAATTTATTGAAATTTACTCCAGTTTTGATTTCGAATTGCGGTGGTTAAATCATCAATATTTTTGATATTTGAATCAAAATTAAAATATATCTTACTGCCAAACATTCCGCCCGCAGAGTCTTTTTTAAAGTTTATGTTTTCTTTAAAATTCGTAAGCAAAAACATTTGTCGAGGCTCACCCCAGCAATATTGACTTTTTTCTTTAGCTTCTTTTAAAATATCTTCTTCTTTGTAATTGTCTCTATCGAACCAAGAAACTGCTATTTGAGTTTGTTTAGTTTGTTCATCATAGTCGTATGTACAAACAGCTTTTATTTCTGCAATACAATTAACATTTTTATTTTCATAAATGCCAAAATATTTAGCTCTAGCATGTTTGTATGCACCTCTTGCTTCTGGACATAAATACAGTTGTCTGCACATTACATCTTCTTTAGATTTGGCACAATTTACTACATCAAGGCGATATTTCCAAGTTGGCAGTAAATCACTATCACTCAAGAATTGTTCATATTCTTCAATCATTGTTGAAAGAATTTCAGATTTAATGTCTGCCGCTATTTTATCCAATGCAAATTTCAATTCTTCAAATTCCAAATTCTTAATAATTAATTTTTCATTAGAGTATTTATGTTTTAGTTCTTCAAATAATTTTTGTTCATTTGCAAGTCCATCAAAATTTGCTAATGCTAGAAAAATTTTTTGCCCTTGTTGTTGCATTAAATTATTAATATGCCTCTCTAATTGATTCTCATAAAACCAATCAGTGTTTTTTGTTTCAATAAAGATTTCAAAAGGCACTTGTCTTATAACACCATCAATTATAGATTTACCCTTTTCACAATTAAAGCCTTCCTGTTGCGAAAATTCTACACCTACATTAATGTCTTTACACTCATCTGCTAATAAATTTTCTATGAATTCTTGAAATAACGTTGGATTTTCATTATAAATTTGTTTGAATAGTAGTAACGTATAATTTGTGACTCTATTTTCTTTCTGTTCATACTTTGGGAAAAATCCTACTTCAGCCATAATTCTAACTCCTTTCTCTTATGCCGGTCTTGTTCCTGCAGGTTTGCCATCTGCACTATACAAATGAATTGTTGAGCCTTTTTTGATACCTACTTGATTTCCGTACATTCTGATATCTTCGTTACCGCTTAGTGGAATTTGAACTCCACTCGTTACAACATTTCCGTTGCGTTCAACAAATACATGCAGATTTCTGCCACTTTGAATAAATACAGCGTTTGAAGTGTAACCGATTAATGTACCTGAAAACTGCTGTGTAGAATTTCCGCATTTTACCAGTACACTACTTCCGCTTTGCTTAGCTTCTTTAATTGCCATAACACCGCCTTTCATTTTTACCAACAGTTTATCATACGACTCCGTCAAAACTTGTCGTAACAAAATTTATTATTAGACTTTAGGTCTATAATAGGATGCAAGTATTATAGCACAATATAAATATGACAGAAAATTATTGCAAGCAATTTGCTCAAAATGTTAAGAAATATAGAGAGCTTAAAAATTACAGCAAAGGCAAAATGGCTGAATTAGTTGACTGTGACCTATCTTATATCGGGAAAATTGAACGTTCTGAAAAATATCCGAATTTAAAAATGATTTTTAAAATAGCCGAAGCTCTTGAAATTCCTGCAAAATGTTTGTTTGAGTTTGACTAGAGTGATTCTAGAATTAATCTGATTAAACTTTCAGATGTATTTATTATATTTTATATTTAATTATCTGCTAAAATTCCACTATGTTTATTCTAAAAATTCTTTGTCGTCTCTCGTAAAACGTGCAAATTAGTATGCTTTAGGCTTTGTTTGAATGATACATAATTATATTTTGTATCATTCGTAAAAATACCTCTGTTTATTATCTCGATTAAACTTCAATAACCTTGTAAACCCTTGTAAATATTAGGGTGTACATAGAATAATACATAATTTATAATATAAATATATTATGTAATATTGATTATAACTGCATTTCAGCCATAGAAAGAGGTTAAAAATGGAATTTGTACAGCCTATCAGAGATGTAAAACAGATTGATACTATCAAGAAATTGTTGAAACAACAAAGTTTACGTGACTACTGTTTATTTGTTCTTGGAATAAACTCCGGCCTTAGAATAAGCGATTTACTTAAACTTAGAATATCAGATATTAGTGACAAAGGTAAAATAAAAGACAGAATACGACTAAGAGAGAAAAAGACAAATAAGTTCAAGGATTTTCCGCTATCAAACAGTACAAAATCAGCACTGAAAGAATATTTAAAGACAAGAGAATATAACGAAAACGAGCCTTTATTCATATCACGTAAGAATAAAGGCTTTTTAATGAGGCAACAGGCATATAAAATTATTAATGATGTTGCAAAATCAGTCGGAATAAAAGAAAAAATCGGTACTCATACACTAAGAAAGACTTTTGGCTACCATGCCTACAACAACGGCTATGACATAACGTTAATTCAAAAGCTGTTCAATCACTCATCACCCAGCGTTACTCTCCGCTACATAGGAATTACGCAAGATGAAATGGATGATGTGTATTTGAGTTTAGATTTATGAAAATAAATACTTTATCTGTTCAATCATTGAAAGCATTTCAAGGTTTAATTCTGTTTCAGAAATATTCAAGCTTTCTTTGTCTATATGTAAAGGTTTTCCATCTCTATCTATAAAACCGTATTTGTCATCTACTCTCGCTTGGTAATATTGTTTTACTTCAGATTTCGCCAAACAAATTGGAAAAATATCATCAAATATAAAATTAGCAATTACATTATTATTTCTATCAATTATTCCGCATTTTCCATTTTTTGAAACAATAAATCTGTCATTATCAATGTAAGCTAAATATGGAAATTCATATTCAAAAGGTAAAATTTGATTTTCATCTTTATCAATAAGTCCCAAAGTGTTTGTATTCAGTTTATCGATAGAAACACCTATGTATTTCTCGTCGCTACCTAAAATGTTATATGTATGTGTGTATTTAAAATCAATTACTACATTCCCATTTTTATCAATAAAGCCCCATTTGCCATTTAACTTTGCAGAATATAATGTTGGATTTTTGCTAAAATAGGTCTTTGTATCTATTACTTCAAAAATAGTTTTACATATTTGCTTATTTTGTTCATTTATAATTATAAATCTATCGAGCCCAATTTTAAGAACGATTCGATTTTTTGTAAGATAATAAATATCTTCATATTCAATTGGAATTATTATTTCATTTTTTAAATTTATTACTCCTTTTTTTCCGTTGAGTGTTGCATAAAAACGATTGCTTTTTGCATATTCAAATTGCGCTTGCAAATAATCATATTTTATAGGCACAATTTCCTTTTCATTTATATCAATTATGCCATATTTGCCATTTAAAGAAACCAAATAAGCTCCTTCAACACATAAAGTATTTATTGAATCATATTTCAAATTCCAAACTGTTTGGCAACAAGTATCAATTAAGCCATATTTTTCATTTACGGAAATTTTCCAAAGATTTTCATTAATCATCCAGATATCATCATATTTGGGCGGAATAATAAAATTTCCTCTTTTATCTATAACTCCTGTTTTATCCAAAATTGTTATATAGTCAAAAGTATCACTACAACATAACTCTTTGCAAACAAATTTACTATGAAGCTTGCCGTTAATATCAAGTTCGCCACACCAATTACCATTTTTAACAGAACAATAACAATAATCTTCCCCGATAAAAAAATTAGTATAGTCAAATATGAAATTTTCTTTAATTTTCTTTGGTAATTTCTTATTTTTCATTTATTCTACTCCTTATAATCTTTATCTTTTAATTTTATGAATCATTTGTTTTTAATTTGCTCTTAAATCTTTTATTAAAAATCTTTGTTCCTACAAGGTATACCAAGTCATTTTTGGTCATATTCCGAAATAACTGCCTATAACTCTTATACCATCGAGCAGAGTATTTATTGTATTCACTGTATTATTTACTCCTGTATTAAACTTCTGTAACTTAGTCTGTTGCTTTGAATTTTGGAAAGCATTAACAGCCTTGTATTCATCTTCAGGTGTACAATAGCCATAATTACCAGTATCAAACGCACACATACGCACAATTTCTCCATTGTTCAACTTTTGCTCTTGAACAACCATTGGTTGAGCCTGTACTGTTTGTATTGATAAAAATAAAACTAAAATTATAAAAATCTGTTTCATATAATTAACCTTTTGAATTTAACATTGTTTTTGCTTTTTGTATCGCTTCATTAACTTCTTGCTTGAAAATGTAATAAAATAGCATTTCCCACGTTTTTGTATCTTGCTGTTTTAGTGCTTCTCTGTTGAAAAATACAGGTATATACCAGTCATAATTGTCTATAGTTACGGCAGAAAAATCTTCTGACACTTTAAATCTTTTAAAAACAACTATTTGTCTTATTCTGCCGTTTACAACATTTCCTATCAGCTTGTTTTCAGAATTTTCATTTTGTCTGTTTGCTTGCGGAATGGTAACATAGATTTTTACTGATTCTTCCCAAAAGTCGATTTTGACTTCTGTTCGAATCACTTTCTTTAAGTGTTCTAACCTGTGTTCACCTTTTTCATTAAATATATTAGTAGCCAGTTCCACTATATTGTTCCTTTTTGTCTGTAATCTTTTCCATTAAGTGTTATTAAGACAAAGTTTTCTGTAATTCTGCTTTGAATTGCTTTACCTTTCTCTTTATAATGAGCTGTCATATTTTTCATTGAGTTTTCAGTTGTAATAATTGTGGGCATTTGTGTTTCATAACGAATATTTATAATCTGATAAATTGTTTGGCATACCCATTCAGAATTTTTTTCTTTACCAATGTCATCAATAATTAATAAATCTGTATCTGTATATGTTCTTATATATTTTGGAATACTCATCCGTTCTTTTAATTCAGATATCATTGACACAACATTAATAAATTTCGTTGGAACACCATGTTCTATTGCATAATGAGCAATCGCACAGGCTAAATGCGTTTTTCCTGTTCCGACTTTCCCTAAACCTTCAATAACAAGGTTGGTACCAAAAGCTAAATGAGCATAAATATTTTCCGCATAGTCTACTGCTGATTGTTTTGCTGATTTAGTGATTTCATCAAATGTTTTAAAATTATTAAATTTTTTGTCAATAAAACGTTTATGGATATTTGATTTTTTCAGTAGCAATGCTGATTCTTGTTTCAGCTTTATTCTTTCACAAAATTTATCTACTTTATCGAAATCTTTAGTTTTTTCCCAGAGTTCATCAGCTTCTGTTTTAGCTATGTAGTTGTCAAAAATGGCTCTATAATTTCTAGATAAGACGAATAAATCTTCACAAGGTAGTTCTTTCATTATACTTTCCTTTCAAGTCTCTTTTACGGTTAAATCTTTTTTCAAAAATTTTTGTTCCTGCATGCGATAATTTCAATATTTTTAGGCGATTGTACCCAATTCTTTTATCACAAACTTTTAAAATCTCTGCGATTCCTGCTTTATCTTCATAGTTAAACACTTTTTCTTTAGGTAAATTAAGATATGCTATTATTGACTGTATCGGGAATTCTAAATTGATATACTGGTTATCAAATTTACTTTGTCCGTATATGAAATTTTCATCTATAACTTGATTTGTATCTTCCGGAAATTGCCAGATTATTTCATCATCGAGTTTTACTTGAAAAAATCTTAAAGTTATTTCACTCCGGTTCGTTTTCTTTCTTAGAGGGCTATAATTAAAAGATATATTTAAGTTCTGAGCCATAATATCTTTTAGCCTTTTCTTTAATTTGTACCAGTGATGTTTTTCCATATCATGTTCCTTGTATTTTTATTATGATATATACCTATGTCAGAATTAGTCATAGTTGAAATAGCTGTAACTGCATATTCTGTTTTTGATTGTTATTTTTTGTTTCAATAAGTTCATGTTTGTTGTTAGTATTGATTTTTTGAAGTTTATACTCAATCCCGCTCAGAAAATAAAACGGTGTATAAAGCACATGCCGAAATTTCAATGTCAAAGTGTCGCCTTGTATTACTTTTGCAGGTATTCCAAGCAGTGTTAATTGAATGTATGCCATCATAAAGCTCATCTCGTCTATATCAATCGCCTCAACATACAAGTGTTTTTGATAATTAAAATTATGTTCTTTCATTGTTTCTGCAAAAGCTATAATCATTCCACCGCTTCCGCAACAAGGTTCTGAAAGTGTTATCAGGTGATTATTCGCAATCTTTTGAGAAATTTCGAGTTCTGAGAAATTTATTTCTGCCATAAATTTACTTACTGTGTAAGGTGTCTCGTACTGACCAATAGAAGAATTGCCTAAATTCAACCGCATAAAAATTTCGCCTAAAAAGTCTTGATACTTTTCTTCCAATGCCATAACTAAAAGAGCAAGCAGTTTTGAAAATTCTTCTGCTTGCTCTTTTGTATATTGTTTTATTGTTTGTAGGTATTTTTGTTCTAATTCATCACTTCTGTAAATCGTCTGTGCTAATGAACAGGTGCATAGTGTTAAAAAGTCTTTAAACACTATCGTTAAACTTCTTGAACGGTCTAATGATTGCAATTTTGCCATAAATTCTTTTAAATAATATATCTTTTCCATAAAAATACCTCTGCTAATACGAGATTGACACTTGTTGAACTTTCTTGAATTATATATATATTTATATTTAAAATACTGTTTCCGTTTAATCTCGTTTATTCTGGATTCAGCAATTCTGTTTTTATTATTCAAAAGTGCCTAAAATAGCCATTTTTATTATTATATTTGGAATAAAGTACCCTGTACATATTTGTTTTAACTGTGTTTTAAGGCTTTTTAACAAATTTATGACACAGGGGTTGAAATATTGTACCAATTTTGGTACAATATAAATATAAGAAAAGGATGATTAAAAATGATTGATAAAAAACACTTAGGCACCAGTTTTGACAGTTTTCTTGAAGAAGAAGATATGCTTCAAGAGTCAGAAGCTGTTGCAATAAAAAGAGTTATTGCTTACGCACTAGAACAAAAAATGCTTGAAGATAATATTTCAGTAAATCGCTTAGCAAAAGAACTTGAAACTTCAAGGACAGCTATCTGTCGTATTTTAGACCCCGAAAATACTTCAATAACATTGAATACAATGGAAAAAGTTGCTAAATACTTAGGTAAAAGAATTGTACTATCATTTGCATAATTCTTTGTAGCGTTTGATAGCAACATCTAAATCTTTTTGCGGTGTCTTTTGACTTTTCTTGATGAATGCGTGCAAAAGCACCATTGTATTATCTTCAACATAGAAGATAACTCTTGCAATCCCGTTTGATACATTACTGCGGACTTCTTCTAAGCCATTTGTGCCATGCAAAACTCTTGTCAAAGGCATACCAATAGGATAACCGTATTGAACAGTTTTGATATCAAAGCCGATTGTACGCTTATCTTCTCTCGGTAAATCTTTAAGCCATTCTCTCACAGGTTCATTACCAGAACTTGTCTTGTAAAAATATACTTCCAATGCCTCTGTTCGCTTTGCCATGCGTTTATTATAGCATAATTATATTCATGGTAAAATTATTTAATAAGGAGTAGCTATGGCAGATGAAATTGAAATGCAAAATAATAAAGAAGTCGTTCAAACAACAGAACCCTTTGCTGATGATAAATTAAATAGAAAGACTGTAGCTGAAAATTTTAAAAATGTTTTGCTAAACACAGATTTAAATGTTTTTAGCGTTTCTGCTCAATGGGGTGGTGGTAAAACATATTTTATTGAAAATTTGATTAAGTTGATGCAAGATGATTCAATAAATATTTTATATAACGCGTGGGAGTCTGATTTTTATGATAAACCGATTATTCCTTTATTAGTTGAATTATTTGCAAAACTAGAAGAATATGATTTAAAAACTCAACTTGAAGAAGAGATACAGAAAAGTAAAGAATTTGCAAAAAAAATTTGTGAAAAAACTTCTCTTCAAATTGGCGTAAATTTTGGGGTATTAAATTGTTCTGCGAATTTTGACCCTTCTAAAAAAATGATTGATTCTGAATATAACGAACTTAAAAACGAAATAAGAAGTTTTAAAAGTAAGCTAAAGAGTATTCAAGAAAAACTTGGGAAAAAGATTATAATATTTGTTGATGAACTTGACCGCTGTAATCCTATGTATGCAATCAAAACTCTTGAAATTGTAAAACATTTATTTGGAATTTCTAATATAATTTTTGTCTTATCTGTTGACAAAAAACAACTAGAAAATTCTGTAAAAAGAATCTTTGGAACAAATGATGGAGATGTCAATGGGTATTTAAGAAAATTTATAGATGTCGATTTTCAACTGCCTGATAACTCTAATGAAGAGTTAATACATTACCATTTGCATAATTTGTGGGATAAAATTGACAAATTCATAAAAAGTGATAGATATTACAATTATAACTTACAATATAAGTCTGTTTCCTACGCAACATATCAAGTTCCTGATTATGAAAAAGAGCAGATGTATTTAAGTAGTTTTATTGCAAAAATCATAATTATTTTAAATTTTTCGGCAAGAGATATTGAAAAGTTTTTCATGCGATTTAATTTATTTTTAAATATACTTTCGAAAAAAGATGTATTATTAGTTGAACCTTCTCTACTGTTAAATGCCTTAGCCATGTATGATATAAATGAATTTGATAATTATATTTATTTAAAACAATCTAATATATTTCTAGAAATTAATAAAATTTTTCCATTATTTAATGGCATGTTCTTAAATACATATATTCCTGAAGTGAGAGGTTATAATCGTAGTGATTCAATCGATAGAAATACGGAAAGACATAATGCAGGCCGTTTAAATACATTTTTGACAAGAACTATTTCGAAAAATATAGATGAACAGGCAAAATATTTACAAAATTATCCGACTAAGATAAAATTCATTAATAATTTTGATTATAATGAGTAATTTTTTAGATAAACAAAAAGTTTTATTACTTATTACGAAATTCTAACATTTTTATTACTAATCAAAATGTTTATGCTTATTTACCTATAATATCTGTTTTATTCAAAAGTAATAAAGTAATAAAAAAGTTATATAGTGTATTGATGATTTAACAAGCATTTTCAGTCTTTTAAATTGTTCCCATTTTGTTCCCATAATTATAAAAATCATAATTGATTAAAGTGAAATATTGATTAAACAGAATATCTGTTGAGATATTGTAAATATTAATTTTTAGGCTATTTATGAAATAGTGTGAAATAAGTTTTTACGAAGTTTTTTGTCCCAAAAAGCCCCTCATAACCCGAAGGTCGTTGGTTCAAATCCAGCTCCCGCAACCATTTCACTGGAAGTTTCAAGCTTAGAAGCTTCCAGTTTTTTAGTCTTTTTAGGTTTTTCCAAAGACGTCCAAAATGGGTTAATATTAAACTTTACATTTACCGATTTTCTAACAGGGTCAAGGGTTACAGACTCAATACATTTTTCAATAAATGCTCTTTTTTCAGCTAAGGAACTATGGGTTAATAGCTTAGAACCCTCATGGCATAGTTGTTTGAGGTAATCGTAGGTTAGAATTTTATATCTGCTAGGCTTGTTATTATTATCAATTTGAGCTTCTAATGTTTTTATCTCTTCTGAAATTGTATTAAGCTTGGATGTTATAGAATTCAATGCTGCGTCCATAATATTTCCACTTGCAATTACATTTAAGAGATTAGCTTCTTCTTGTTTTTTCTTCTTCAAGTCTTTTTGTAGGTCTGATATATCAACTTTGTTGTTATCCATATCTACTTTTTTCCCATACTTATTTATATACTGGTCATATAATGCTTGAGTAGTTTTTTCATTGAGTATTAATTTAATTATTTCCTTTTCAAGTTTCGAGTCTAGCCATTCGCTGTTTACATAGAAACTAGAAGCCCCACAACCTTTTCGCCCATAACTGTTATAATTGGAACATACGTAATGTTTACCTGATGATATAATTTTAGCTCTACAATTTGCACAATAGAATTTATCAGGTATATTAACTAGTAATTTATTGTTAGTCGTATTTGCTGATGTATTACCAATTTTGCGTGCCTTTTTCTTTGATATTTCTTGCAATAAGTCGAATTGCTCTTTTGTTACAAGTGCTGGCATTGCATTTTCTTCTATAATCCATTCCTTTTCAGGATTTAATACAGATTTTGTTTTTCCTTTAAATGAACGCTTGTTATATATGGATACCCCATATAAGCATTCGTTCGTAAGTTGAGATGATAAAGTATTTGCTCTCGCAAATGCACAATTACGGCTCACTGGTAATCCAATTTTATTGATAAAATCAACAATTTCGTCAAGAGATTTTGCTTGATTTAACCTAAGTTCTAAAAATATATATTTCCCCCAATCCCACATCGTTTTGCTTATTTCTTGTCCATTATATTTAGCAGTATAGATATTTTTATTTTTATCCCATATGGTTTTTGTTATTGCTTTTCCATATTGATTTGTACCAATAACCTTTTTAACTGGTATCAACCAAAAAGGAGCAGTACCACCATTTTTATACACATATCCAGTCTCAGGGTCTCTTGTACGAGCTGTTTGTTTACAACCCCTCAAGGTATCTGAGCTGACTTTTCTACTATAACCTTCCGCAACAAGTTCTTGTATACCCTCTTGCCAATAACCCCCATCGCTATTAGGGTCTTCCACATCACCACTTACAAATCTAATTTCAATTCCGTTACTGCGTAATTTATCTTTGTATAGTTTAGACCTACGGCTATTTCGACAAAATCGCTCCTGAGAATAGGCTAAAAAATAACAAATATTAGGATTATTGCAAGCTTCATCTATTTTATCCTCAAAAGGATTCCAATTTGCCCTTTCTTGGTATGATGACCTAGCTTCTTCCTCTATAAACCAGTCAATTTGCTCTTCTTTTATTCCTAACTTTTCGGCAAGAACAAGGATTTCCGACTGCTGGCTTCTCAAGGAATTTTCAATTTCAGCTTTATCGCCTTTTGATACACGACATTGAGCAATTGCAATTTTTTTCATGCTATAATTATAGCATGAAAAAAGAGCCAGATTTTAAAGTAAATACAGACAATATAGCCAATAGCGATGAGGAACCAAATACCGATTTTTGGGACTGTTTCGTCCATAATCTGGTAGCAACCTTTAAAAATGGAGCAGCTTATCTTTTAGAAGCAAAAAGAATAGTAAATGCAGAAAACCCCCAAGAAGAATTAGACTTAATTTTAAATCATGAAGAAGAATCCGAAGCAATGATGATGAAAAAACGTTTCCCCTTTTTTAAGTAATGTACCTTTAGAGTTAAATGCTTGAGTTAAAAAAGTAACCATTCTGCAATTTTTAAGCTAAAACAGGTTACCATTGTGCAACTTACTTGTTATCAACGTGCAATTCTACTGTTACCTTGTTGCAATCAAATTGTTACTATAGTGCAATTTACTTGTTACCATTCTGCAATTTTAAAAGCTCAAAAGCCTTATATTTATTACATTAAAGGCTAATATTAAAGCTCCTATTTATTGTTTATCTATTGTTTAACTATTGTTTATTTATTTTTATTTTTCTTTAGACGACAAAAACAAAAGCTGGATAAACCCGCTTTCCCAAGGGATTAGAGATACTCCCACTTTGTGTATCTTATTTAGAAGAATAAATATAAATCTCCAATATATTATATTTTAAATTGACGACAAAAACAAAAGCTGGGTATCCCAGCTTTCCCAAGAATTTAAGACCGTTTGGTCATTCCAATAAACGAACAATAAAGGTAATTATTAAGTTAATTACCTTTTTAATTTTATTCATTTTAAATTATTACATTTTAAATTGTTCGTAGTGAAAAAGAGGAATGATAAAACAATGGTCAAAAAAACTTTTAACCAAGCCGATTATCGGCAGAAGCAGGAAAAGAAGCTTAATCAAGGGCGAAAACCTGGTTTTATATTCGATATTGTCCTTGAGGAAACATTAACAAATGTCCACACAAACGCAAGTACAGCGTGCGTCTTGGACTATTTAGAAGGTAAGCAATACTTAGGATTAATGTATCCTTCTAACCCATGCACCTGCTTGGTGTGCAATACTTTGTTATTTAAACTGCTCAATCTTCCCACATTGTGGGCGTTTGAGCCGTTTACAGGCATGTACGTTTATTATTTTTCTTCAACTGATGAAGAAACTTTTAATAACCTTGAAAACCTTGAAAATGAAGGGATAATAGGCGTTTACACCTGTCAAGGTTCTTTATTTAATAAATACAATATGCCTAAATTTTGCCCCGATTGGGGAGATTATAAACTGTCTAATTTACCTCAATTAACACCGCAAATACTTGATTTTATTGAAGAAACAACCAAAAAGGTTGTAGAGAATAAAGATAATTTCTACCAAATAAACAAATTAAAACCGCTGTACAATATGCCTTTGGCATTATCCGCTAAGCTCGGAAAGACCGTATTATCAATGAATGCACACATTCTGCTTGAGCATTTATTGCAAGCAATGACGCACAGCAGCGCAGTTATCGACAATACATATTGCGATGTTTACCTTGTTAATTACCCTCAATTCCTTAAGGGGCTTGTATTTCAGGGAAAACACAAAAGAAAAGACATTGTAATAAATGAAGCATTAAAGGAACTGCAAAGTCACTCTATTATTGATAAATTCAATATTATTGATGATGATTTAACCTTTGAATCCGCTTTAATCACCAAGCATATCAAACAGCGAATTAGGCGTAATATGGGCTTTTTCAGCCAACTACCGCCCACTAAGCAAGCTCCTATAATAGCAACATTTGTAAATTACCTAGCATGGATTGTTAATTGCCCTTCAAATTTTACACATTTGACAATTGCACTTGATACACTACTTGTTCAACTAGGCGTTGGACGCCTACTAAAAGAGCATAGGTTGTCGGAGATTGCCAAATTGTTGAACCTGTTTAGGTCTTACGGCGTGCAATACGGCTTGCTCTGCATGCCAGCGAATGCAACGGATATAACAAGCAAAAATGTTAAATACCTCTTAAATAATAGAGGCAAATTACACGAATTTTTAATACTAAAAACCGCCGAGAACGGCAAGGAGAAAAAATAAATGTTTACAATTGAAACTTACGACTTTTTGAATGATAAAGAATTTCAAGAATTCTTTAAGGCAAAATTAAAGGGTAAAACATATCCTTTTGTACAATACATGCGAAAATTGGAAGCCGCGAAAAAAGAGTGGATTAAGCACTTAAACAATGTAAATAGATTGCGGAAGAAGCCTGATTAATCAAATTTAAGGGGTGTAAAATATACCTAGTTGTATTTTTACGTCCCTTCCCGGACCTTCTACAGCCCCAAATTAAATTTTAATTTACAAGGAGAATAAAAACATGGATTATAAAGAATTAGTACATCAAATAGCATTAGAAGTGCTACAAGAATGTTTAAACAATACAAAGAAAGAAAAGCAACAAAAAGACGATATTATAAAGACTGCGGAAGTTCCAAAACCTCTGACACCAGCGGAAAAAGCCAAAGCCTTGCAACAAAAAATAGATAGTAAATATCAATCCTATATCGCAAAAAAACTCACGCCGAGCTTGAATAAATAGCCCAGTCGGCGTATATACAGCTCAAAAACTCCTATAATATAAGGCTCTTACACGTCTAAAACGCTTGCAGCACTGGCATGGTTGGCGTACAAGAGCCTTTACATGTATGTAATGATAAAACAAGTCCTACATCCACAAGGTAAGCTACATAAGGATTTTAGGGGGGATAGAGCTAAAATATACCCCCTCGATTTTTATTTTGATTATTGGCTGACAAATTTTTTCAACACTCCCCAAACTTTTACCTACTTAAAATTATTGTAAATTTGCAAGTAATTGTAGAATGTTCCCCTACTAATCGGTTTTTTCTTCTTTCGACTCAACATGCCGTTCACTGTATCCATTAGAGCCGTTTTGCTTTCCGTGCCATTTGCCCGTTTTATAACCTCGATAAATTCCTTTGGCAAATCATCAAATGTAAGCTCTTTTCGCCCCATTTTAACACCTTTAGCCTTTGCAGCTTCACGCCCGTTTTGTGTGCGTTCTTCTTTTTCCGCCAATTCCTGTGCTGTCAAATAATTGAGAATCGAGAATACAATATCGCTCAGGCATGTTGCAATCGGATTGATTGATTTTTTCCTAGTGTCCAAAATGTCAAAAGAAGTAACTACAATGTCAACACCTGCACTTGTAAGCTCATTCCAAGTCTTTTTTGTTTGGTCGTAAGACCTGCCAAAACGGCTTAATTCGACTAATATTAAGCATTGATGATTACCCTTCGCCTCTTGCTCTAAAAGTTCTGCAACTAATTTTTTGAACAATGGGCGGTCTTGGTTCTTCCCGGTCCTCTTTTCACTTACGATATTTTCAATAGGTAAATTTATTTCAGGTTCTTTCTTCAAGAACTCGTTTAATCTCCTCATTTGCGAATCATAACTTTGTTGCTTTGTACTACATCTTATGTATGCTCTATATGTCGTATTTGTCATAATTTCCCCTTTAGATTGTGTCAAAAGTGGCTAATTAAGCCACTTTAAAACGCATTGTAGACTTTTGAGTTAAGAATTGATTATAAACGAAAGCAAATTCTGATTTCTTCAATTCTGTTGTATTTAGAGTTTTGCTAACAACTTCTTTGTAAGATATCGTGCCGTTTTCAAGTATTAATAAAGTCAAATTATTATCCGCTAAAGTTTGTTTTAAATTGCTTTCAATCTTTTCGATTTCTGCTTTTAATTCAGCTTGCAATAAATAAAGTTCTTTTACTGCTTTTACTTGGTTGTTTAATTCTTGTTTATTCATTTGCGACCTGCTTTCTTTTATCTGTTCCTTATGTATTCATTATGACATACCTTGCCTTAAATGTCAATATATTCATCTTACATTTAATGACATTATGCAGCAAAACTTTTCATGGGCTTTAGTATGCCGATTAATCAACAATAGCAACGGTTTAAGCCTTATTTGTATAATAATACGCTTTTGTTAGAATTTGACAAATTTCATGCCTAATCAATTTATGAATTTATTGACAATCCAAATAAAGATTTATTGTTTGAGAAATGAACTGATTTCTGGACTACTCAGCAACTAACAAATTATTCATTGCTTCGTTAAATTGAGATTGTCTTTCTGCTCTATTAAAGAATGGGAAGCCAATAATTTTATAATTGTTATCATCAACCAATGTTTTAACAGGGATACCACTGCTTTCAATTTCTAACAAAAATGTTTCTTTCCAACTATCTTTTTGTATTAAATGGGAGCCTTTAGGTTCTATAAAGATTTGATACTGGTCTGTTATATTTCCATTTTGCTTAGTCATTATAAGAACATAATCAGGCTCAAATCTTTCACCACCATTAAACGAGAATAGTTTTAATTGTCTTTCATTTCTAATTAAATATACTTTTTCATATTTATTCTTTAAGTCCTGAACATGGTCTTTAAAGTATGCAACAAACTCTTTTTCTTCACTTGTTCCAAAATTATCAGTAAACACAAACCAATCTTCATCTGGTAAATTTACTTTTAAATGTTCAGAAATAGCTCCATGAGATTGAGATACCCCTTGACCATCTCCATGTGGGTCTGTATAACTAACAGTTTTATCTCTGAATACGTCACATATTTTTCTAGGTTTAAATTCTTTTGTTCCTTCAAATGTTTCTTCTATGTCCGAAATACTATTTGAAATCTTTTCTACAACTCGTTTACAGGCTATATAAAGCTGTTCATTTGTAATTTCATCATTACTAATTTTGATGTTAATCTTTATATTACCTAAATAATTACTATCTGTTATAAACTGTTTTGTTGATTTTAAATTAGGATAGTATTGTTGTAGAATGTCAAATTTAAAGATATTAAACTGGCGTAATGCTTTATGTACTATCGAATAGTTCCTTTCTGCTATTTGTCCAATAGTAAAAGACTTAGTAGAAACTCTTTCTAATGTTTTAACCCCATCTGATGATGGTGCTAAAAGATTTACAATAGATGTTGCTCCAGAAGATAAATCTATTTCATAATCTTTCGTTCTAACAGATGGCAACAATTCTGTAATTTGTTTTCTGGATTTAACAACACGTTCATTTTCAAATACTAAACCATTATTGTAAATAATATCTCTTTTAAAATCTTCCTTTAAGATATAAGAACATTCTTTAATGTTATCAGGTAATAATCCTATACCCTTCATTGCTGTTGTTAATTCCGATATATACAATGAATTATACATGCAATGATAGTAAAGTGTTTCACAAACTCTTAATTCATTATCTATATCATCATCAAACTTACGCAAAAATCTTTCTGATTTATCGGTTGTCGTAAAAGGACAATACCTTGCTCCTCTACCTATTAATTGAGCTTCTTGTATTGTCTGTCTTCCCGGACCACCATGTCTTTCCGCACTTCGAGTTTCATATAATCTAACAATATCAAATAGATTTAGGACATCCCAACCCTCATTTAATTGGTCAACCGCAAAGATACATCTTATTAAATTATTACGGTCTTCCAATGAGTTAATAAGTAGCTGATATGTTCCTTTGTCTTCTTTACTATTAACTGAAATACATTTTTCATGAGAAAAATCTTCTTTTATTTCAGAAATAAGTTGTTCATTAGTTGTATGAGTGCCAAAATACTCAAACATCTTAACTAATAGAGGGTTTGAAGTTTGTGTTCTGATTCTTAACAAATCTGATTCAGATAAGTTATCAATTAATGGTCTAAATTCTTCCTGATAGAATTTCTTACTGGTATCTATCTTATCACTTTTAAACAAAATGACTGGTTTTATAAGCTTCTTGTTATCCTGGAATAATTTTAATCTATATTGACTCAGCAAAACAGCCTGTAAAACCCTATCTATAAGAGGTACATGCGATTGTAATGTTTTAACTTCTTTGGAGTATCCATCTTCCCTAAATTTTCTTAATGGATAATCTACAATAATTTTCTTCTCATATTCGCTCAAAATATATGGATTCTTTAAATCACAAGTTGCAGTAAATTCAAGCAATACGTTATCTACATCAGAGTTAAAAATTCTATTTACTGTTGTTTCCCAGTTATTCTTATCCTCTCTCTCTCCTTTAGTTAAACCTTTTTTAGTCTCAACATTTAAGTGATGGGCTTCATCAGCAATAAGCACAATTTTCTTTTCAGCAAAATCGTCATCAGTCAAGCCATTTTCCTTGAATTGATTTAAACTCATGTGCAAACCTTGTATTGTTGTAAAGCAGATATTAATATCGTCTTTATTCCAATCTTGAAAGTTTTCAACAGTTCGGATTTTCACAGACTGCCCATCTATATTAATTTCATCATTAAAAAGATACTTGCTTGATGTTCTGTTAATGAAATTGTCTTTAGTTTTTTGAACAATATTATCAGCATTTACAAAGAATAAAAAATTTCTGTAGCCTTTTTTGTATAGATACAAAATAAGCCCTGCCATAATTAGGGTTTTACCACTACCAGTAGCCATGTGGAATAAGACTTGTGAAGGTCTATGACGTAATCTATCATTTTCAAAGTATGTAATAAAGTTTCTAAATGCTTGCTCTTGATATGGTCTTATTTGATACTTTTGTGTTAGATTCTGTACAACATATTTAGGAAGCTCTTTATAAGCTTCTGGAGCATATTCTCTTATTGTTTTTATCTCTTCAAACAAAAAAGTCATTTACACATCTCCATAAAAGCTTTTTGTAAAGGCTTTTTCATCTTCTGATATACAGAAGTCTTCATCTTCAATATCAGAATAATTTACATATAATAAGTTCTTGTCTAATATCTCTATCAAGAAACGTCTTTTTTCGTCCGTTTCCAATCGTTTAAAATCTTCAATGCCTTCTTTTAACTTATTAATATCTGCTTTGTAACTGATAAATTCTGACTCAGTGATTTGAGGATACAATTCAATAAGTTTATCATCATTCGCAGACATTATTTCATCTATATACTTTTTGTTAAGTTCTTTTAGTTCGCAATAGACAAAGCTACCACCACCTTGCCAGTTTACAGATTTAGATATACCGCCTTGTTCACCATTTATAACATTTTTAAGCCTTTTTGATGTAATTGACTTTATATAATCCATCTGTTCTATTGCTATCCATTGTCTATTTAGTTTATGTGCAACTGCAGCAGTAGTTCCACTTCCAAGCTGAAAATCACAAACAATATCATTTTCATTTGTAGAAGCGTTAATAATTCTTTCTATAAGCTTTTCAGGCTTTTGTGTTGCAAAACCAGTTATTTCTTCTGCATTAACAACTGTTTGAAAACTAGCTATATCATCCCACACATCAGAAATTGGCAAACCTTTTGCTTCATCTAAATATAGTCTTCTGTCTTTAGTTATTGTTTTATATTTTCTTCCATTTTCATCTATACTTGAAAATCGAGCAATTTGCTCTTTGCTATATGGTAAATAGAGTTTGTTGAAAACAAAATTCTTGGATTTTGTATAAAATAAGATTGTTTCATGTCCTCTAACAAAATTCTGTATGAGACTCTTATAACCTGACACACCTTTTAATACCCAAATTATTTCTCGTTGAAAATTTTCACTTCCAAAAATTTCATCCATCAACACTTTTAAATAATGTAATTCATTATTATCAATTTGCACATAAATAGAACCATCTTCTGTCAATAATTTTTTTGCCAAATGCAATCTATTTCTCATAAATACTAACCAACTAGAGTGATTAAAATTGTCATTATACTTAAAGCTGTCGGAACCTGTATTATAAGGTGGGTCTATATAAATACATTTAACTTTGCCTTCATATCGTTTCAGTATTGATGATAATGCTAATAAATTATTACCTTTAATAAGTAAATTGTCATCATCATTGAAAGAAGTTACTACTTCTTCACCATCTTTTGTATATTTTTTAGCATTAGTAAAAACTTTAGGAGCTAGCAATCTATCAACATCATCAGGAGCTAATAATTCGTTATAGTATATTTCATCTCTTTTTTGGTCTTCTTTTGTCTGCCCACCTTCTAACACACAATCTTTATATGGGAAGGATAATACAACATCGTTTTTAGAAGAGATAAACTGTTCGTTGCTGTCAATTAAACCGATAGTATTCTTAAATCTTGTATATGAATCGTTTAAAAAGGCTTTGTTATTAATCGCCCATCCAAAAGCTGTTTTATCGAAGACAAGCAATCCATCTACATCGGTAAAAAACTTGTTTTTAATTTTTTCATTGGATAAAAGTAACTTAATTAAGTCTTTATCCATTTTCATGGCACATTCATACAATTTGTTTCTGAGTAGGTCTTTTCCATTTTCTGAATAAAATCTATTTTCAGGGTCTTGTTTCAACAAGTCTAATAATTCTATATAAAAACCTTCTCTTCTCTCTGTCATGCCACAACTCTCCTATGCTATAACAATTAAACTATTTATGCTATTTAAAGTCATAATCCATATAATTGATTTGATATAGACCAAAAGATTTAAATTTTTAGGTTTTTATTTTGTATATTGCCTGTTGTTTACCTTTATTACCAACATACTCTGTTGCCTTCAGTTTACGTATCATGCCAGCTTTAAGTAATCGATTTATATACCAGTAGGCTTGTCCAGTAGTTAAACCCATAGTTTTTTCCAGTGAGTTACGAGAAAATACCTTTTTTCTTCTTATGAAAGAAATTACCTCATCCGAAGATGTACGTATAACTTTGCTTTCAAATTTCCAAACACGTTCAATGTGGACTCCCGCAACCAATTGATTTAAGAGGGTTTCAAGAAAATTGAAACTCTCTTTTTTATGCTAAAATATGCGTATTGTCACCAAATTGTCACTAAATAGAAACATATTAACATAACAACCTTTATGCTTTTATGATATAAATAAATTAAGGATTAATATGGCAATTATTGAAACAATATCATCAATAATAGTTGGCCTGAGAATTCCTTTAAGTACATTGTCTGGAATTTGTTTTATTTTTACTAGTATCTTACTATTTATTCCACATAGTATATTAATTCAGATAGCTATTTCTGATTTTGTAAACAATTATAGAGAAATTATTGGTCTAATATGGCTTTTATCTGTATCTGCCTTTTTATTTTACATTGTATGGTTCATAATTGACTTTATAATTGAAGAACTTTCAAAAAACAAAGGATTAAAATAAAGCAGTTCTTCGTCGCCTGCTTGCCCTGCTCAAAGCGTAAGCCGATGCTCGCGGTGTCACCTCGTGAGAACGAGGGGAGCAGGCGAGCATAATATCACCGCCGTTTCAAATCTTTGATTTGACAGGCGGAGTAACGCAGGCCAACCCGCTTACCTCTCACAAAACAATTCACCGGATTGTTTTGCTCGGCAGAGTGCCACTCAAAAGACTCGGCCACTGAGTGGCTTCCACATTCAGTGTATACGCTCACTGTAACGATTGATACAAGTATGGCTCCGGCTCAGCCGGGCGCGAGCCTTTCTCGGACATCAAAAATGGTGTTCCAATTTTTCTATACAAATGTTAAACCAAAACTATTCATACGAACAGTTATAGTATTTTTCTTTTTCTTTTAAGATAAGTTCGTTTATTATTTTATTTGTCTTTTCTTGAGATTTAAATGTTCTATCCAATATCCGCGGACTAATTTTTACAGGATTTACCTCATTATAAGCTGTCATCTCACCCGTATATTTTAGAATTATTTCATCCGTATTTTCTAAGAGAGTTTTATATGTTTGATGAATTTCATCTTTTGTCAGCTCAGCGGCTTCGCTATTTTTATTTTCTTCAAGGAAATTATCTATTGATTCCAGAACAGAGGTTTTATCATCTTCTTCAAATTTTTGAATTTTATAATTTACTTTTTCAAGGCGTTTTAAGATATCGTAAGAAACTTTATTTTCTTTGTATTCCTGAATGATATCTCCGGTTTCCTTTTTGATTTCCTGAACATCAGTGTAACCGGAAACGAGAAAAAGCATCGCTGCGGTTTTATTTTGCATATCAAGCTGTTTTATTTTTTCGTGAAATTCCGGAAGTGCAGCGGAGGACACATTCGAAAGTTCAGCATCCATTTGCTCCTGAATTTTCTGGAATTTTTCATAATGGGGTTTTAATTTTTCAAACTCTTCACTATCTCTGTAAACCTTTTCACGTCCTTTTTCAATAGCCTGTAAAAGTTCAGATGAGGCATATTGAGGGTGTTCCTGCACAAATTGCTCATTACGCTCAAATTCTTTGATATTTCTGTTGTATTGTTCATAAATGCGAGCATTTTGTGATGCGTTTTTGAAAGTTTCGGTTTCACCGGCATCGAATTTTTTATTCATAAGCTCTGTTTCATAAGCACGAACGAGCTTCAATTTTTCCTGAGAATCATAGCCGATTTTACCGAGTGCAATAAATTTTTCCCTGTGTTCATCGCGGTAGGGCAGAACTTTATTGTTAACATCATTTTCCAGTTGACGAATCTGTTCATTCACAAAAGAATTTGTTCTACTGAAAGAATCTTCGCCGTTAAAACACATTCTTATATGCGGAGTCTGGTAACAGCTCCTATTATTGTTAACAGCAGAAAACATATTGAGGTTGACCGGCAGAATTTTCATAGATTGACCTCCAGAGTTATCTTTATTGTCTATACTTTTATATAATCTGTCAACAAAAATTTTTGCTATGTTAAGCCTTAACTTTTCCAGTATTTACCCTGAATAAAAATGCCAGCGGGATTAAGCAGAAAGCAATCAATGCAAATATTGCAAATACATCCACATAAGCCATCAGACGTGATTGTGTTAGCAGAGATTTGTACATATAAGAATTTGTTTTGATTGTTGCAAATGTGCTTGATGCATTCGACATAAATGTGCTCAAAAGCGATGCAAATTTGTGCTGAAAAACAAGGTTAAAGTTTGAAAGATTGTCAACAAGATACACCTGGTGCATCTGGGCATGACGCGCAACAAGGGTTGATGCAACTGAGGCAATAATAGCTGTCATTGTACTTTTGCACAAATTATGAAGGCTTGAGCCGTTTGTAAGTTCGGATTTCGGCAAAGTACCAAGAACTAGAGCCGATACAGGTATAAATACAAGAATAACCCCGACCCCCATCAGCACCTGCGGAATTGCAATATATATAAATGACACGCTCAAATTTAAATTTATAAAAAACAAGATTGAAATTCCTAAAAAGAAAAAGCCTATAGCAATTAAAATCCTGTTATCAAAAATTTTCATCAACTGGTTGATTACAAGCATCATCAACACACACGATATAATACGCGGTGCAAGGGCATAACCGCTTAAAATTGCCGTATATCCCATCATATTCTGTAAAAACTGCGGAATTAAAACTATACTTGAAAACACAAGCATATTAATTGACGGGCTTAAAATCGTTCCGATTAAAAAGTTTCTGTCTTTGAACAACCTGAGGTTAATCAACGGGGTTTTGCATTCAATTTCCCAGACAATAAAGAATGCAAGCGCACAGGCGGAAAATCCGGCAAGCCAGCTTATCCACGCACAGTCAAACCAGTTGTACTGCTGACCTTTATCCAGAACCACCTGCATTGAAAGCAGCCACAACACAAGCGCTATCATGCCCGGAAAATCTGTTTTTGTTACCTGTTTTCGTGTTTCGAGTTCTTCAATATTGGCGTGAACCATTGATATTGAAAGAATTCCGACCGGAATATTAACAAGATAAATCCACTGCCAATCAGCGTTATCAACAATGAACCCGCCAAATGTCGGCCCGAGAATTGCAAAAACCATTACCGCCATTCCGTATAAGCTCATTGCAATCCCCCTTTTTTCGGGCGGGAAAGCAGCCAATAATATTGCCTGCGAAACCGGTGTCATCGGCCCGCCGCCTATCCCTTGAATTAATCTTCCGAGAACCATTAAATTAAGGTTCGGTGCAATGGCACAAATTAAGGAGCCGAGAGTAAAAATTCCGATAAAAACTTTTAAAAAGCGTTTACGTCCCATCAAATTTTCAAGCCAGCCCGACATCAAGATTAGACATGCGTTTGCTATCATATAAGATGTGATAATCCAGTTTGCCTCATCAATAGTCGATCCAAAATATCCTGATATATGCGGAATAGCAACGTTTGTAGCAGATGTCGCAAGACAGGAAAATGATGTCGGCAAAAGTATCGAAAATGCCACCAGCCATAAAGGTGCCGGATGATGTTTGTAAACGACTTTTGTCATTACTTAACTTTTACCTCCGGAACTACTGACATGCCGGGAACGATATTGTATTGTGTAATATCCTCCTTAAATACAATTTTCACCGGAACCCGTTGAACAATTTTTACATAGCTGCCGACTGCATTTTCCGGCGGGAAAAGACTTGCCCTTGCCCCTGTAGAACGCTGAATGCTGTCAACTTCACCGTTAAACTTTTTGCCGCCATAGGTATCAATTTTTATTTTAACAGGCTGACCGGGCTTCATATTGGCAAGCTGCGTTTCCTTAAAATTGGCAACAATCCACATTTGTTCAGGAACTATTGCAAACATTGGCTGTGCGACCTGAACATAATTTCCCTGTTCAACGGAACGGTTTGTTATTTTACCGTCAGACGGCGCATATATTTTTGTATATGACAGGTTTAATTCATCCTGTTCGACTTCTGCTTCAAGCCGCTTTATTGAAGCATTAATTTCATCGTATCGGGCTTTTGCGGATTTGTTGTTTGATTGTGCAGCGGTAAGCTTATTCAGGCTGGAATCGTAATCCTGTTTGGACGAAATCCCTTTTGCATACATTTGCGAATATCTGTCAAAATCAGCCTGTGCAAAATCAAGATCCGATAAAGTTTTTGTAACCTGATTTTCCGTATTAACAAGCGCGGCTTTAGCTTCTTCAAGTTTTGCTCTTGTTTCTCTTAGTTTCGCATCATAATCATTAGGGTCAATTTCAAGGAGCAAATCCCCTTTTTTTACATCCTGATTATCTTCGATATTCAATTTTAAAACAGGCCCTGCCACACGCGGGGCTATTGTTATTACATGCCCTTCAATAAAAGCATCGTCCGTTGATTTATAATAGACTGCATGGACGGAATAAAATATCCCGCAAATAAGGAATATTACCGCTGTTATACTCGGAACAAGAACTCTCTTTTTTGTATATTCGGGGCGGGTATCTTCTACCTCTGTTATATCTTCGGCTTTATTTTCTTCCACGGTGGTATCTCCTTTTATATTTGTAATTTAACTTTATCTCTTACATTAAAATTCATTTTTTCAAGTGTGCTAAAAGTAACTGCCAGATCCTCTTCCGGAATATCTGCGGTGATAATTTTTCTTAAATCAATATCAGTCGGGAATACCATATCTCTCGCTGCTTTGCCTTTTTCAGTCACGACAAGCTTAAATATTTTTCTGCCGTTAGAGTCCGGAATTTTTTCAACAAGTCCTTTCCGGTGCATAATTTCAATTATCCTTGCCATATTTGCCCTGTCTTTAAAGGTAATTTCCGCAAGCTGGCGCTGGCACATAATTTCATCATTTTCAAGGAGAAGGTTTAATATTACATACTGATCCGGTGTAAGATCAAACTTTTTCTCTGCAAAAGTCTGCGTGGAAAGCCCTCTTACCAGCGTACCCGTAATATAAATTAATGCACCTATACGTCCTTTCAAATATTCTCTATACATTTTTCATACTCACTTGATATACTTTTTTTCTTGTGATGTAATTATAGCACAAGAAATTTTTATAGGAAGCATGGTATGAAAAAAATTTTTATAATTTTATTTTTAATTACATTAACAATTACCCCGACATTTGCTGCTAAAAAAGAAAAAAATACAGCACCATTACAAACGATTGATTATTTAAATCTTCAATGGTGGGAAAAATATAACGACAATTACCTGACAGAAAACCTGAAAAAGTTATATGACCGTAATTACGATTTAAAAAACGCGGCGCTGAGAGTTGAAGAAAACGAAAAAATGGTGAAAATGCAGTTCGCAAACGAACTTCCGAGCCTTGGATTATCCGGAGAACTCAGCAGAACATTGCAATCCTCAATGCAGCAATATGGTTCCATGCGAATTCCAAGCTACGCGCAGTATCGTTATTACCTGCCAATAACAATGGGCTATGAAATTGACATCTGGGGCAAAAACAGGTTAAAAACAAAAAGCGCCAAACAACAACTGGAAATAATAAAACAAGCGCAGAGGGCAACTTATATTTCGCTGACATCAAGCTTTGCGGCAGACTATTTCAACCTGATTAAGACAGACGAATTCTTATCGCTGCAAAACGAACTCATCAAAACACAGGAAGCCATTGTCGAGAAAACGCAGGACAAATATTCAACAGGTCTTTGCTCTATCAATGAACTTCTTGCAGAACAGAGAATGCTCACGACATTGAGAGAAGAAAGAAACAGACACCTCAAAACACAGGAAACTTTAATAGAGAGCCTTCGGGTTTATCTATCGGATTCGCAAGCGGAAATCGCGCGCAATGACTACGAAAAAGTCAATCTGCTGGAGGGAATTCCTTCTAAATATTCTACCGCAGTTATTGAAAACAGACCGGATTTTCTGCAGGAAGAAGCCAACATCAAACGCATCGGCTTTGATGTAAAAGTTGCAAGACGCGAATTCCTGCCAAATTTCATTATCTTTGGTCAAATCGGTTTAAACGCATACCACCTTGATACCCTGTTTAACTCTGTTTCCCAGTTGTTTAACGCGGGAATTCTGCCCTCAATTGACCTTTTCTCCGGCGGCAGAAAAATTGCGCTTTTAAAGTTAAGAAAGTATGAATATCAGGAAGCCCTGAACAGTTACCAGAAAACCATTCTTGAAAGCATACGCGATTTAAACTCCGGCCTTGTGGAATACAAAACCGCTATGGATAATTATGAAGAATGCAAAAACCGCCTAAAACTTCAAAATAAAACATACAATCTTATAAAAGATAAAAATACGATAGGTTCGGCAAGCGAACTTGATGTTCTATACGCAAAAGAAGCATATCTTATGGTCAAAAAAGAAGAGGTTTCCGACAAAATAAACTCGATAATTTCGACTATAAGCCTCTACAAAGCAGCCGGCGGCGTTGATTTATATAAAATTAATGATGAAAACCTGTAATTATGCCCAAAAGGCATAATTCCCGATACATTATAAGTATTTGCTATTTTCTGCAATATAGTAAATAATAAAAAGATAAAGGAGAGTCAAATGAGCAAAAACGTACTGATTATTTCATCTACACTCAGAAAAAACGGCAATTCCGAAGTTCTGGCACGGGAATTTGCAAAAGGAGCACAAGAAAGCGGCAATAATGTAGAATTTATTTCACTTCAAGACAAAGAAATCAAATTCTGCAAAGGCTGTCTTGCCTGCCAGAAACTTGGCAGCTGTGTAATCAAAGACGATTCAAATGCCATTGTAGAAAAAATGGAAAGAGCTGATGTTATTGCTTTTGCAAGCCCTATCTACTACTATGAAATGTCAGGTCAGCTTAAAACCCTGCTTGACAGAGGCAATCCGTTGTTTTCTTCTGATTACAAATTCAGAGATATCTATTTTCTTGCAACAGCGGCAGACACCGACCCGCACGCGGCAGATATTGCGGCAAACGGGATTCAAGGCTGGGTTATGTGCTTTGAAAAAGCGCAGCTAAAAGGTGTTATCCTCGGCGCCGGCGCGGAAGCTGTCGGAGATATACAAAATAATCCGGCAATGCAAAAAGCCTATGATGCAGGCAAGGGAGTATAAAATATGTTAAAAAAATTATTAGTTTGTTTTGCAGCATTTTTATTAATAACAGGGGGTGCGGTTATGGCAGCAGATTGGGATAAAACCTTCCCTAAAAGCGACAATGTTGATGTAAAAAAAGTAAGTTTCAAAAACAGATACGGAATAACGCTTGTCGGGGATTTATATACACCAAAAGTCAAACCGGAAGGCAAAATGGCGGCGATTGCCGTAAGCGGGCCGTTTGGCGCAGTAAAAGAACAAGCATCCGGACTTTATGCACAGAAAATGGCAGAAAGAGGGTTTGTAACGCTTGCATTTGACCCTTCATATACCGGCGAAAGCAGCGGTGAGCCGCGCAATGTTTCCTCTCCGGAAATTAATACGGAAGATTTCAGCGCAGCAGTAGATTTTCTAAGCAACCAAAAAGATGTTAATCCTGAAAGAATAGGTATTATCGGGATTTGCGGCTTCGGCGGTTTCGGTCTGAACGCTGCGGCAATTGATACAAGAATTAAAGGAACCGTTACTGTCACAATGTACGATATGACAAGAGTTACGGCAAACGGTTACTTTGATTCAATGGACGAAAACGCACGCTATGAACTAAAAGAACAACTTAACAAACAAAGAACCGAGGACTTTAAAAACGGAACTTACGCAAAGGCGCCTGGACTTCCGGAAAAACTTACCGGCAGCGAACCTCAATTTGTACAGGACTACTGGGGATATTACAAAACACAGCGCGGCTTCCATAAACGCTCAATCAACTCTAACGGGAACTGGAACACAACGGCATCTCTTTCCCTGATCAATATGCCAATTCTTGCATACAGCAGCGAAATCAGAAACGCAGTCCTGATGATTCACGGCGAAAACGCACACAGCCGCTACTTTAGCGAAGATGCATTCAAAAAGCTCAAAGGCGAAAATAAAGAACTCTACATAGTTCCGGCTGCCAACCACGTGGATTTATACGACAACCTCGAAAAAATCCCGTTTGATAAAATCGAAGCATTCTTCTTGACTTCTCTCAAGGAGGCTAAATAATGAAAAAAATACTATTGCTATTAACACTTTTAATAACAGGAGGAACACTGACTATGGCAGGTGAACTTAACCAACCGTTCGCAAAAGGCGAAATAAATCCATACAGCCAATATTTTACCGGAACAACACACCTTAACCGTCTTGTTGCAAAAGATGAAGTTTTCAACTCCTCTATCGGCAACGTGACGTTTGAAAAAGGAGCAAGAACCAACTGGCACAAACACTCCGGCGGTCAAATCCTGCTTGTAACAGCCGGTGAAGGCAGATATCAGGAAAAAGGCAAAGAAATCCAAATTCTAAAAGCCGGCGATGTTGTAAAAATTCCGCCAAATGTTGAACACTGGCACGGTGCAGCGCCGGACAGCGAATTCGCACACATCTCAATTGAGCCAAACCTTCCAAACAACTCAACCACATGGCTTGAGGCGGTGACAGATGAACAATATAAGTAAAATTCTATTTGCAGCAGCCCTGATTTTTTGTGTTCAGGGCAGCACTTTTGCAAATACTCAAACAGCAGAGGACACAAACACAATGACAAGAACAGAAATCTGTAAAAAAAATTATTCCGAACTCTTTGGCGGCGAAGCGCTGGTAAAAACCGGCACTGACGCTGAATTTATGGCAATACTGCAAAAATCTATTTTCGGAGAAGTTTTCACTATAGGCAATCTGGATAAAAAAACAAGAGAAATGTTAACCGTTGTTTCTCTTGCGACCCAGCAGGCTCTGCCGCAGCTGAAAGCACATACAAATGCTGCACTCAATGTCGGTGTCAGCCCGATTGAGCTTAGAGAAGCCATTTATCAGTGCGCTCCGTTCATAGGTTTTCCAAAAACTTTAAACGCGATAGGAGTTATGAACGAAGTATTTAAAGAACGCGGAATACAACTTCCGCTTGAAGATACAACCACAACCACCGAAGAAACCCGATTTAGTGACGGTTTTGCAATCCAGAATCCGCTTTACGGAGATGAAATAAAAGAAGCTCTCTCCGGCTTGCCTGAAGATATGGGGGCAGATGTCGCAAGAATGCTCACAGAAATATGTTTCGGCGATTTTTATACAAGAAAAGGACTTGATGTAAAAACCCGCGAACTGCTGATTGTCGGACTACTCGTTACAACCGGCAACACCCAAACCCTCAAAAGCCACATCCGTGGGAATATAAAAGCCGGTAATTCGCCGGAAACAATTGCTGCCGCAATAATTCAGGTGATGCCATACACCGGCTTCCCAAACGCTATTGCAGCACTCAAAACTCTGAAAACAGAAATGCCTGAATAAAAAATAAAAAAGCAGTTCTCCGCCACCTGCTTGCCCTGCTCCCGCAGGGCAACCCGTGACTTCGCTGTCTAATACGCCACTCAAAAGACTCGCTTGCGTGAGCGGGAGTTGCTCTGCAACTCATTCACGCTCACGTTCCTTATCGCGAGTCTTTCTCGGACATTTTACATAATGTTCAGGGCGGGGCTTGTTTTAAAAAAACAAGCCCCGCTTTTTATATCGACGCTTACCATATTAAAAAAAGCAGTTCTCCGTCGCCTGCTTGCCCTGCTCCCGCAGGTCAACCCGCGACTTCGCTGTCTAATACGCCACTCAAAAGACTCGCTTGCGTGAGCGGGAGTTGCTCCGCAACTCATTCACGCCACGTTCCTTATCGCGAGTCTTTCTCGGACAACTTACACTTTCGGCTAATAGACAATAAGGCTACTTTTTTAGACAATAGTTTCGTTAAGATCTTCGGGAATAAAATGATGTATACATATAAAATAAAAATTTTAGATAAAGAGAAGAACTTCTATACTCTAAGAGGAGAGTTATAATGCACAGTAATAGTCTGACGGCCAGGGAATTACAGGTACTGCACCTGATTAGCGCGGGTTATTCTAATTCACAAATCGCAAAAATTCTGAATATCACCCTGCATACCGTCAAAGCGCATGTTCAGGCAATTTTTTATAAATTACAGGTAAAAAACCGTGTACAGGCAGCGGTTATCGCCTCAAAATATCTGAGTTCACACAGTGAAAATCCGGAGTTTTGTCAGAAACCTGATGCATGATTTTAAACTGCTATTGAAATACCATAAAAAATATGGTATAATTATACCATTGAGAGGTATGAAATTATGAAAATTGCAAAAGGGTTCACGTTATCCGAGATTTTAATAGCAATGCTGGTTCTGGGAATAATCGTTGCGGCATCGGTTCCGATTATCTTAAACCTGACGCCTAACAAAAACGTTATTATGATGAAAAAAGCGTACTACGCAACAGAAAACATTGTTCACAGCTTGATTAATGACCAGAATTACTATCCGGATATGACAGCCAATTGTATAAGACCGGATGGAACACTGAAAGACTCCGGCGTAGAAGATTGCTTTTACGGATTTGATTATGCGCCAGCCGGCATACACATTCCAGAGTTAGGCGCCGCGGTAACAGTGGCAACAACAAACAAACTGCAATGTCTTTTTGCATCTAAATTGAATATTAAAGAAGACCTTGCTGATGTATGTGCAGGAACAGAAACAATAGTTACAACAATGGATGGTATGAGCTGGAAAATAGACGGTTTGTCAAATGGTCCGGCCGATGGTACAATACAAATTGACGTTGACGGAATAAATAAAGGTGTTCACGCTTATCATATAACCCCTACCGCTACACCAACTTCTCCTACCGGTTTATGTGCAGATGCGGATACGTGGAGTCCAGCAACCTGTAATAGTGCTCTAACCGCACGAGCAAAGAAAAATTTTGACAGAATTCAAATTACTATCAGCCGTGACGGAAAATTATCCATTGAAGACAATCAGGAAGAATTTGCAAAAATCATCAGAGGCGAAGTCAAGCTTATGGGCGATGATGACGATACAGAATAATTATAAAGCAGCCGGGTAATCGCGCTAATCCTGCGCAAGCGGTATTAGTGAGGAAAGTCCGTGCATCCAAGGGCAGATCGCCGGAGAAAGTCCGGACGGTGTGAACCGGTGGATAGGACCACAGAAAATATACAGCCAATGGATTTAAAATCACAGGCAACGGTGCAACGGTGAGGTAAGAGCTTACCGGCGAAACCGAGAGGTGACGCGTCAAGGCAACCCCCGATTGGATGCAAGATTAAATTGAAGGTTAAGGCGGCCTGCCGGCTTCAGACAAAATCGCTGGTAGTCAGGAGTAATCCTGATTCAAGACAGATGATTACCTAGAAACAGAACACGGCTTACGAACTGCTTTATTTTTTTAATCCCTCACTCTCTGAGGGATTTTCCCGTACGGGAAATTTTTAATAATTTTTAATAAAAATCACTAAAATTTTACCGTACGGGAAATTTCTTGACAAAAATAAGAAAAAAATGTAAAATTTTACCGTACGGGAAGATAAAGCAGTTCTTCGTCGCCTGCTTGCCCTGCTCCCGCAGGTCAACCCGCGACTACGCTGTCTAATACGCCACTCAAAAGGCTCGGCCACTGAGTGGCTCCCCCCATTTGGTTCATACACTCTCGGTAGCGATTGATACCACTACGGCTCCGGCTCAGCCTGGCGCGAGCCTTTCTCGGACATTTTTGAGGTTCTATGTATATAAAAAATCTTTCAGATTTAGCTAAAATCATTGTAAAAACAAGAAAAGCACAGGGGCTTACGCAAAAAGATGTTGCTTTTGCCTGTAATGTCGGCATTCGTTACATCGTTGATTTAGAAAACGGCAAAGAAACCTGCGAAATCGGCAAGGCTTTAAAAATAGTTAACATGCTCGGGATAAAGTTAGAGGTTCAGGATGAATAAAGAAAAAGTTCTCATCGTTAGAATCAATAATGAATTTATCGGCTGGCTTTCACAAAATGAAGTCGGCAAAATTGAATTTGACTATCAAGATGCCTGTAAGCGGATACTTTCACTTAGCCTGCCATTAACGCAGAAACACTTTACGGAAAAACAAAGCCATGCATATTTTGAAGGTTTACTGCCGGAATCCGAAAATGTGCGAAAAGCTGTCGCCCAAAAATTTGGCGTAAATCACAATAATTTTTTCAGCCTGCTTAAAGTTATCGGCTATGACTGTGCCGGTGCCGTATCCTTTCACCCCTATGAAGACAATCCCCAAAATCTGCCTTGCGAATTTAAAGAGGTTAAAGGCAAAATTTTGAGCGAAGAGGAATTATATAATTATATAAAAGAACTGCCTAAAAAGCCGCTATTCACCTCCTACGAAGGTTTAAGACTCTCTCTTGCCGGAGCGCAGGAAAAAACCGCAATAATTTGCTTAAACGGTGAAATCGGAATACCGGTTTTTGATGTTCCGACAACACACATTTTAAAACCCGCAATGAAAGATTACGAAGAAAGCGTTGAAAATGAATTTATCTGTATGACTACCGCCAAAAATCTCGGACTTGCGGTCAGTAATACGTCTATCGGACAGGTAAAAGACATCAAATATCTACTTGTCGAAAGATACGACAGGCATATAGAAAACAACAAAATCAAGCGTATTCATCAGGAAGACTTCTGCCAGTGCCTGAACATTCCGTCCCGCGATAAGTACCAGTGCGAAGGCGGGGTCAGCACAAAAAATTGCTATGAAATTATCAGAAAAACAGACCGGCCTATCTTAAATATTCAGGAACTTACAAAACGGATAATTTTTAACTATCTTATAGGCAATGCCGATGCACATGGCAAGAATTTCTCAATATTACACTTAGACAATGGCGCTATAGAATTCGCACCAGCTTACGACATTTTATGCACGCAGGTTTACCCTGAACTTATAAAAAATATGGCAATGAAAATCGGCGGCTGTTATAAGCCTGATAGGATTTTCCCAAAAAATTGGGAAATTTTTGCACAGGAAGCCGATATCAATTACACAGGTTTACGGCATGAAATAATTGAAATGGCACAAAAGCTGCCCGCAGAACTTGAAATAGTCGTTAATTCTTTTAAAAATACAATTGGAAACAAAATCCTTGCAATAGTAAAAGAAAACTGCGAACGTACTCTCAGAAGGTTTGAAGAAGTTTAACCTTCCCCGCCACGCGGTGAAACTTTTTTCACTCTCCCCCGTCTTTAGTATTAGAAAATGGGATTTTTTTATTAGGAGAGCTGAAATATGAATTTGGATTTTTGTAAGATTAAGTATGATTTACCCGAAAACTTTGACTATACACAGAGCTTTGAGGAAGAAGAACCGAAAACTTTTAGCTGCATTGCCCACGAAGAAGATATTCTGCAAATGTATCTTAAAAGTATCGGCAAGATAAAATTATTAAAACCCGATGAAGAACGCGAACTCGGCAGGCAAATTCAGGAAGGAAAAGGCCTAAAAGCCGAACTTGCCAAGAAAAAACTTGTTAAGGCAAACCTGCGGCTTGTCGTCAGTATCGCCAAAAAATTTATCGGGCAGGGAATTTTATTTATGGATCTGGTGCAGGAAGGTGCGCTCGGGTTAATCAAAGCCGCCGAAAAATTTGACTATTCCAAGAACTTCAAATTTTCGACCTATGCGACCTGGTGGATAAGGCAGACTATTATGCGTGCAATCGCAAATAACGCAAAATCTATCCGGATTCCTGTCCACATGATTGATAAAATCCGCAAATACAACAAAACTAAATCAAAAATGCTTATCAAAAACGGCGTTGAACCGACCGAACAGGAAATCGCCGACGAAATGAAACTTCCGCTGGATAAAATTTTGCAGATTAAACGCGCGATTTTAAAAGAGCCAATCAGCCTTGAAACACCTGTTACAGATGATTTGAACGTTATTGATTACCTTGAAGATACGCACTGCAAATCTCCGGAAGCACAAACCGATGACAAAATCGTGCATAAAAACATCGAGGAATTAATGAAAATTCTAAACGAAAAGGAAAAAGAAATTATAAAATGCCGTTTCGGCATCGGCAACACCGCGACCAAAACCCTCGAGCAGCTCGGCGAAAGCCTTGGTTATTCAAAAGAGCGCATACGCCAGCTTGAAAATGTCGCACTGAAAAAAATCAGAGAGTGCGAAAAGTTCTCACACCTCAAAGAAGTGCTTGAATAAAACACGACTTTATCATAAAATTACACTCAAAGGGAGTAATAATTATGGTAAAAAGAAGAATAGGTATAGATGTTGGCGGTACAAACGTTAAAATCGCACTCGTAACCGGCGAAGGACAGATTGTTTATTCAAATTCCGTCCCGACCCGCGCGGAAATGGGTTATGAATACACGGTAAACAATATTAAACAGGCAATCTATGAACTGATGAAAGAAACCAAAACCGAAACTAAAGATATTGAAGGCATCGGCTTTGGCTTTCCGGGTCAGGTTGACTGCGACAACGGCGTTGTAAAACTTCTGCCGAATATTCCGGGCTGGGTAAATGTTCCGATTGCAAAACTTATTGAGGATGAATTCCACATCCCGACAAAAATTGATAACGATGCAAGATGTGCGGCACTTGGCGAACTTTATGCAGGTGCGGGCAAGGGTTGCAAAAATCTTGTTTGCGTAACTGTCGGCACAGGTGTCGGCTCCGGCTTAATTATCAACGGAAAAGTTGTTCGCGGCGCAAGCAATGCTGCGGGCGAAATCGGTCACATTAAGCTTCAAATGCACGACGGCCCTATGTGCGGCTGCGGCGATACCGGATGTATGGAAGCTTTTGTTTCCGCACCTTCAATCGTTGCAATGGCAAAAGATTACATCAACGGCGGCAAATCCGCTAAGTTCAGAGAACTCGCAAACCCTGAAATCTCTGCATACATTGTTGCAGAAGCTGCAAAAGCAGGCGACAAGGTTGCACAAAGAATTTTCAAAACGATGGGTGAATATTTAGGCATAGGGCTGGCAAGCGTGGTTAACCTTCTGAACCCTGAACGCGTAATCATCGGCGGCGGCGTGGCTGATGCAGGAGATATTTTCCTTGAACCTGTCCGAAACACCCTTAAAGAACGTGCTATGGAAGTTGCTGGCGGAGCAGTAGAAGTTGTTCCGGCACAACTCGGGAACACCGCAGGCGTAATCGGCGCAAGCTTACTTATAGAAAACTAAAATTATTTTGGGCGCCGGATTAAAAAATCCGGCGACTTTTTACAATTTGCTTTTTACGTTTTCTATTGATAAAATTATCTCAGAGGGATTTATGAAAAAATCAGAATTAGATTTAACAAATCTGAGAAACACTTTAGCATCTATAAAAGAGTGCTATCAGGATTACTGCAGCCAGCAGGATGAAAAAATTAAAACTTATATAAAAGATTCTTGTGTTCAACGATTTGAATACACTTACGAAACTGCAAAAAAAATTATGAATAAGTTTCTCAAAAAAGAATATGATAAATCCGAGAAAGATTTAACTATCAACAACATTTTTCGCGAAATGTACGGGCTGGGTTTAATAGAGAACTTTGAGCACTGGGTTGATTACCGTGAAAAACGAAATCTAACTTCTCACGAATATGATGATAAATTAACTTATCCTATAATAGAAATTATTCCGCAATTTATAAACGACATAGAAATTCTACTCACAAATCTGGAGAAAACGTTAACCGATGATTAAGGGAATTAACAATACCGAAGAAGAAATTATTAAAAAAATTCTGGCGGAATATCCATATAAATTCTATTTTTACGGTTCAAGAGTAAAAGGCGGTTTCACCAGAGGCTCTGATTTAGATATCTTGATACTGGCGGACAGGGAATTACCCGCCGGTGAATTAGAACGATTGGATACTGAATTTAATAAGAGCAAAATTCCGTATAGAGTAAATTTCAGCCAGCGCATTACAATGGATGAAAATTTCTATAAACTTATTGAAAATTCACTCGTTGAGGTGGACAAATGATTTATTTTTTCTATGGAGAAGAAGATTTTAATATTGATTTAGAGGTCGGGAAGCTAAAAAAAGAACTCGATCCGAATTTTCTTGAAATGAGCTTCAAAACCTACGATCATCCGAAATTTCCGGATTTGATTTCAATTCTCAGAAGCCAGCCGATGATGTTTGGCAAAATGCTTATCGTTATCGACTGCGTTAAATACTTCTCCGAAACCTTTGAAGATAAAGAGATTAAACAAATTACAGAAGCCATTGATGATAACAACGAAAACCTTGATATTGTTTTCACGGCAAAACTTCCGCGCGATGAAGGCAAAAAACTGGATTCGCGCAGAAAACTCTTTAAACTCCTTGTCAAACAAAAATCAAAAGAATTCCCGACTATCCCGACCTACAAACCGGAACTTTCCAGCTGGATTTTAAATCAGGCGAAAATTTATAACCTGAAACTTACACCTGATGCGGTTTCAACCCTGATTTCCATGGTCGGCAACAATCTCCGCCAGCTTGATTCTGAAATCCAGAAACTTGCGATTTCCGTCTACCCGAAAGACACAGCAGGCGACAAAGACGTCAGAGAAATCTGCACCAATAACGAAGATTTATTCGCTCTTTCAGACGCGCTTATGCAAATGGATTACGAAACAGCACTTCTTGAATACAAAAAACTTCTGGATAAAGATCACCCCATAAAAATTCTTGCAACGCTTCAAACAATGGCGCGCAGATGGGTTACGCTCAAAGCCAATTCAAAAGCCAGCTCGTTTGAACTTCTCAAACTCACCGGAATGAACGAATATGTTATAAAATTAACACTTCAAAAGATGAAAAATACAACACTCCATGATCTGGTAACGTTGAAGAAAAACCTTACGACCTGCGAATACCGAATCAAAAGCGGTCAGGCGCTTGATGTGGAAAGAGAGGTGGCAAATGCCTTCCTTGTACGATAGATACCCGTTTTTAATGAAATATTTTCAAAACGGACTTGCCCGCGGTACCGAGGTTTGCCGGATTTCGCACTGTATTCTGTTTTTCGGAAACGACCTGCCCGCTCAATACGAACTTGCGCTTGAAGTCGCACGGCTTTTAAACTGCAAAGAAGGCGGCGCGCAAGACTGTGAATGCTTAAATTGCCGCTGGATAAGAGAAAACAAACACCCCGCTGTCAGAACGGTTTCGCGCGTAGACTACAAACCCGCCGATGATAAAACCAAAACCGTAATTTCAGTACGCCAGACACAGGAGATTAAAAACGATTTAATGGTAACATCAGACTACCACCGCGTAATAATTTTCTGCGACAAAGACGATGAGGGGAATATCCGCGGAATTAACTACCGCGTGTTTCAGGAAGAAGCAGCAAATTCACTGCTTAAAACATTTGAAGAACCACCTTCAAACACAACCTTTATCTTTTTAACCAAAGACAAAACCGATATGATTTCAACGATTGTTTCACGCTCACAATGTTTCTTTGTTCCCGCGCAATCAGAAGAGAACCGTGATTTCAGCCTTGTTTCGGAGCTTATGGACGGCTACACTTCGCGCGGGAAAAACGAACTCTGGGCGTTCAAGGACAGACTGTTGGAAATAATTAAAGAAAACGGTTTCGACCCGACAATGAGTCAGGTCGAAAACTATCTTAATTCACTTTTGAAAAACAATTACCTTAACGGTCAGCTGCGGCTGAAACTTCTGCACGACCTGAAAGCCGTAAGCCTTGCGAAAAAGGAAGCCGAACTGGAGATTCAAACCCCGAGCGTTGTTGAGAACCTCACCTTCGCCCTGTTTGAGGTGTGAGATTATCGTTTAACACATCGTGCAATTTTATATTCCGTATCATCAATCGGGAATGGAACCATTCTGCCTGTAACCCCTCCGCCTATCCAGGCTCGTGTTGCATCATAACGTGTTGTTGTCCAGTAATGTGCTTCTTCTATATTAAACAATTTTGCATTATACGTCATTGAAACGACTTCTGCAACATTAGGCGCCCTGTATTCAGGATCCATTGCAGTGCAGGCGGCTTGTGCATCGGCAAATGCCACACTCCTTCCGCCATCGCGTAAATAAGGCATCGGCGCTGCAACCACACTGTCTGTAGGATACATAACCGTGATAACACCGATATCCTTACCAACAGTATTAGGCCCTTTGCTTCCGTTTAAATCATAAATAAAGTTTGCGCACACTTTACTTGCAACATAATAAGCTGATTCCTGCATATCGGTTTGACAGGTTTTATTATAAAAAGCAACAATACTTTCACCGTTCGCGGTTTCAAATGCAGCAGCATCACCATTTTGACCGGAATATGAATAAGTATTGCCGTCATCATCAGTCCAGTTGACACTTACATTCTTGGAATTTAATTCTTCAATAGTTTTTGGCATTAAAAGCTGATTTCCCAAGGCATCAGTTATATTCTTTGAGGTTATACCACAATCTGCGAGATAATCTTTATCGCATATATTGTTAATTTTTAAAACTTTTGATAACCCTGCAGCCAAAAAAGTATCCACATCTGAATATTGATTCATAGAAGGCATTAAAGCCATTGCCTGCGAAAATCTAGCATATAGCGCTTTCCTCTGTGTATTCCATGTGCGCTCGTTAATGTTTCCCGTCAAACTAGGCAGTGTTATCGCAGCAACTACACCAATTATCGTGAGGGATAACAGTATCTCCGCCATGGTAAAGGCCACGCCGCGTGCCAATACCCCCCGGTCATTGCGAGC
>CALUQY010000002.1 GCA_944323035.1 Candidatus Gastranaerophilales bacterium | reverse complement strand
GACGAATTAAGAGAACTGCTGGCGACTAAAACAACTCTTAATTCTGAAAATATTACTCAGGTTATTTATTTTATTTCGGGACTCGAAAAATTGCAAAAAATCGAAAATTTATAAGTGTTTTCCGACTTAAATGTCAAACTTGCGATACTTTTTCTCAAAATCCCTGATACATAACACCTAACCTGATATTAACTTATCTTTCATAATTTAACTCTATTTGATTGATATATCAAGCATTTTTACAATATTTTGTATCATTTCAACACAGTGTAATAATTCATGATAAAATAATTTTGAAAATTAAAATGGGTAAACATATGATATTATCAATATGCCCAAATTGATTGATTATAAACAAAATTCATATTCATTAACATATATTTAGTAAAGTAAAATATGTGTAAAAATATAAGCATCATGATTAAGACAAGTTTATTAAATGAATTAAAAAAAGATATAAGCGAAAAACGCATTGGATATAACAGACGTTCAATTGTTTCATGGTTTAATTCTGAGCAAAGCTATCAAAAAAGATATAAAGGTCGTGAAATACTTGAGATAATCCAAAATGCCGAAGATGCAAATGCAAAAAATTTAAGTTTTGAAATAAATAAAGATTTACAAAAAATTACGATTACTAATGATGGTGAAAACTTCTCATTAGAAGGTTATAGTAGTCTACTTTATCCAAACATTAGTCCAAAGCCAACAGGTGTTTTTATTGGACAAAAAGGACTTGGCTTCAGAGCTTTAATCAATTGGGCAAAAGAGATTTCTATAATTAGTAACGGTTTTAAAATTACTTTTAGTGAAGATGTTTCTCAAAAATTATTAGCAGAATTAAAAAAGGAAAAAACAGAATTACAAGATATTTCGAAAATGCAATTTTTGTCTATACCTATTATTGAAGAATCCGAAACTCTAAGTCATGGCGTTAAAATAGAAATTAAATACAAAGATAATATTGATTTTGACAGTCAATTTAAAACTCTAGATGAAGAATGCTTCTTCTTTTTAAGTAGTTTAAATCAAATAATTACACCTGTTTCCCGTCTAAAAAAAATGATTCCGACTGACTTTATTATTCAAGAAACAACTAAAGAACTGCCTGAAATTTATTATGACCAAACTGAGTTAAAACATAAAAATGAAAGAAAAATCTATTATAATATAAAATTAATTTGGAATCCAAACAAAAACTACACAAACTATCCTTTGTATTGCTATTTTAAAACTAATGTTAAGATAGGGGCTCCAATATTAATTCATGCAACATTTGACTTATCTGATGACAGAAATAGCATAGAAAAAACTGCAAGAAACGAATTTTTAATAAATGAAACTTGTTTGAATATCGAAAAATTAATTGATAAAATAACCGAAATACACAAAGATTGGAGCGCTTATAATTTACTTAATCATAGCATACGATGTGAATTAGATTCTGATTTTGAAAAGATTGGCACTTGTTTTTATAATTGCTTAAGAAATAAAGAAATATATCCTTGTATTGATGGGAAATTGAGAAAGTATTCAGATGTCGTTGTAGTTAATAAAGAAATAGTAGATTTTATACAGGCTTTAATGACGAAATATAAAGATATAAATTTTTCAATATTCAATAATATTGTTCTACTAAACAAAGAAACGGAAAATTTTTTAACTATCAACAGTGAGAAATATTATGAAATTTTTAATAATTTATCTAAAAAGATTCCAACTAATGATATTGAAAACAGGTGTTTATTGATAAGTTTATTCTATAATTTTGCAAATGCTTATTGTAACAAAAAACCTGCAATATTTATTGATAATAATTTAGAAATAATACCAGAAGATGATGAAGTATTTACAGCAACAGACACACAAATAGATACAGCTCTAATCCCTGCATTTTGTAAATTTAGAACAATAAATAGCAATTTAATAAGAAAATTACTAAATGAAAATATTTTATCTAAAAATCAAATAGAAAATTGTATAAATAAAATATACCCCGGCAACATTACAAATATTTTTTTGATATGTATTGATTGGTTATTTAATGATATAAATGAATCTCAACGAAAAGAGATATATTTAGCTTTATTTAAAATGTACAAAAAGTATAGTTTAGAAATAGACATTCCCAAAGAATACAAAGTTCCGATATTGTGTGAAGATGGCAAATATTACTCTGAAAATGTAATTTTTAATTTCGGTTTTAATTCAAATGATGATATTTTAAATATAATAGAACCCTTCATTAAAAGAAATAACTCAATCAATTGTATTGCAAATAAAGAATATTGGACATTTTTAAAAGCAACTGAAGTAGAATTAAAAAATTTCTTTCAGTTTTTAAAAGTATCAGATTCTATAAATTATGAAATATTAGATTCTCAGGCTAAATTATTTGTAGATTCTATTTCAAAAGAGGACTTAGTAAAATTAGCAATTATCGACAAATCATTTTATGATTTTATAAGAACAGATAATTCAATCGTTAACCAAATAAAAACAAAAAATTTGTTTAGTGATTATGTTATAAATACAAAAAAAATTAAATTTTTAAATAATGGCTTATTAGATAAATCTGAAATAAAAAAAATCTCAAGAGATGAAAACCTTGTTAATGATATTTTAAAACATTATGGCGCTCAAGATACAATGGAAACTATTTCTTCAGATAGATTTAATATTATAATTAAGAACTTACACATTTGGGATCCTGATGGAGAATTTGCAGGAAGAATTTATGACCAATCTTTTAAAAATGAAGTGAAGATAAAAGGAGAAACTAAATATTTTTCAAAAGATACCAATTCCTATTTATCGAATAAACAATTATATTATTATGATAATAAATGTTTACCATCTTCAAAATTGCAAGAATTTCCCACAATAGATTTAGGTAGAAGAAAAGGTCATGCTCAAGTCAGCAAATTATTTAATATCACTTCTATTGAAACATATAAGATACAAATAACAGGAAAACCTGAAATTGATTTACCCTTAACAATGTTATTCACTAATGATTTGAAAAAATTTTATCCTCTTATACTTGCATACAGGTTTTGCAGTACTTCGACACCTTTAAGTGATGAAATGAAAAAAAGGCAGGCAAGTGCCTTAAAAAATATAAACATTAAAATTTGTCGTAATTTAAATTATTCACTAAATAATAGTTTTGAAAAAGAAAATTTAAAAGATTTTGATTTTATAAACATTGATGGAACTTTTTACTTAAAAATTCCTTCGGATTGTAAAACTTTGACAGATATTAGGGAACATAAAAAATATTTATATGATTTTATTTCTGAAATGTTACTTATGACTTTCAAATTAACAGAAAATAATTCCTACATTAAAGATACTGCGGTACAAACATATATTTTTGACGATTTAGTATTTTCTGTATCTCGGTTTGAAGATGACAATGAAAGGACAACATTAAGAGAAGCCGAGGATTATTTAGACGTGAAAAATTATAGAGAAGAATTTTGGAAACACATATGGAAACTCAAAAATATAACCGAGGATTATGATATTTGGGAACAAAAACAAATGAGTAAAAAAACATATTCCAAATTAGATTATACAGAATATTCGGAAGATATGGATGCTCTTTTTGAGGAAGATGACGTAAATATAGATAAAATACCTTTTTTCCAAGAGTATCCTTATAGTGGTTCTGTAAATTTTTCCGAATATAATAAAATTAAATTTAGAGATATATACAATATACAAAAAATTGATATTGAAAATTATATTTGGTTACAATGTTGTAAGAAAAAAGACAACCAAAGAAAATATTTAGAAAAAATAAATATTATTCAATGGAATAACAATATTGAAAATCTTTTTTGCTCTTATAACTATATAGTTGATAATTACGAGAAGTCTTTATGGTCAAAATTAAAAAAAGAAAAAAATTTTGATATAGACAAAATAAAAGAAGTTGTTGATGCAAATATTATAAATAGAGAAGAAATTTATTCCAACAATTGTTCTTTATTTAAACCAGAGGAACTCGATATAATAAAACAATACTATGAATGGAATAGTTTATTGTATTTCGAAAACACCTTTAACGATATTCATACATTTATTCTTGAAAATAAAAACAAAAAACATGAAATAAAGGAAAATGATATAAAAAAAGATAACGAAATACAAAGCTGGAAAGACATTGATTTTTCTACATATACAGACTCTGGTAAAAATTATTCTTCGCAAACAAATAAGGGCAACAAAAAGACGTCATATTCAAGTAAGCAACGTAGTAATTCAGATATTGAAAAAGGAGAAATGATCCAACAAAAAGCTCTTAAATATTTACAAGACTCAAATAAATACTTAAATATAAATGATGTTTCCGAGTTTGGCAGAGGATATGATATTGAATGTATTGAAAAGGCCACAAAAACTTTAATTTATATAGAAGTTAAGTCTTTTGAAAAAGACTATTTTGAAATGACTGAAAATGAATATAATACTTGGTTTCATAATAAAAATATCTATAAATTTTTATTGATAAATGATAACAAAGAGGAGAAATCCTTTATTGATGGAGAAAACTTACAAAATGTCTTTAAAATTACACCATCAAAATATAAATGCAAATTAATATAATTATTGTGTATAGCTTCCGACCAATATGTCAAGGTCTCGGTATAAAATGTCAAAGTTCCTGACACACCTTAGCCCGAAGGCTCTGTTTTTAATGGTTCTATTTGTATATAATGGTGGAGGATAGGAGACTCGAACTCCTAACCCCCTGCGTGCAAAGCAGGTGCTCTACCAATTGAGCTAATCCCCCGTTTCCGGTGCAACCAAAATCTCTTTCGGCTACATTCTCTATTCTACATGCTGATTTTTTTTTGTAAACCCCTTTTTTATATTTTTCTTTTGTTACTTTTTGTAAATATTTTCACTCTTTCAAATGTCGGAAATATTATTAATGTTTTTTACAAATTCTATGCTTTAATGTTAATATACTTATGGAGGACATTATGAATAAACAAAACTTTGATCTCACAGAACGCGAAATTCACGTTACACGCGAAACACTTAAAGGAAAATCTACAAAACAAATCGCAGATACTCTTTTCATCACAAATCACACAGTTAAAGCTCATCTCAAAAGCATTTTTCTTAAAACCGGCACCAAGCGCAGAGTCGAACTCATTTCCAAACTCTTCGCAATTCTCCTTGAAAACAATATCTCTAACCAACAACTCACTAACGCCATTAATACTCTTATTCAAAGCAAAAATAAAGCGCTCCTTTGAAGAAGCGCCTGGAATGTTTCTTAAAATCGTATCATTCCGAACAATAGTGTGAAGTGTGTAGTTTGCTTAAAAACAATTTGTATCCTCGTTTTAAGCTTTTCCTCGTGTTATTTATATAAAGTATTTTTCTTATATAAAATTGATATATTTTACACATAAAACTTATAATTCGTTACAAAAGTTAACATATTTTTTTCAGAACTTTTCAAACACCGAAAAACGAGTTAAAATTATAATAAATAGTTTTATTAAAGGAGAATTATGAGAATATTACTTTCCAACGATGACGGAATAGCATCTAACGGTATCAGAGCGTTATCAGAAGCTTTATCAGAAAAGCATCAGGTATATATTGTTGCCCCGGATAGAGAAAGAAGTGCTGCCGGTCATTCACTCACCCTGCACACTCCATTGAGAGTAGAAAAACTTGACGAGCCGGTTTATAAATCCACAGCGACCTGGGTCACAACAGGAACCCCGGGGGATTGCGTTAAAATTGCGATTAACGCGGTTTTAGAGCCGGACGAACAGCCTGATTTAATCATCTCAGGCATCAACCACGGGCCAAATCTTGGCACAGATATTCTTTATTCCGGAACCGTAAGCTGTGCTATGGAAGGCGCTATGCTAGGGGTGCCAAGTATTGCAATGTCACTTGCCAGTATGCATTGCGAGTACGAAGATTTCAAATTTGCGGCACGATTTATTACCGCATTTGTTAACAAAAAGTTTAAAGATTTTGAATTCCCTCACAAATCTATCCTGAACATCAATGTTCCTTCTGTTGATGAAGATGATATTGCCGGAATCGCGATTACAAAACTCGGCAAAAAAATGTTCACCGACAATTATGAAAAACGCGTTGACCCGAGAGGCAAAATTTACTACTGGATGGCAGGGGAACTAATCAGCGAGCCGACAAATTCCAACACTGACATTGCAGCGGTTCGCGATAACAAGATTTCAATTACACCGGTAACTTATGAGATGACAAATTACACCATGATGACCGATCTTGAGGATATTTTATGCAAAGACAACACCTGTAACTGGTTTTAGGATTAAAAATCTATGGTAAAGGTTAAGTCAAAATGGGTTTGTCAAAATTGCGGATATGAATCTGCCGGATACCTCGGAAAGTGTCCGGAATGCTTGCAGTGGGGAACTTTTCAGGAAGAAACCTCCACTCCGCTAAAAGAATTGAACAACTGCCTCGCGGATGAATTTATCAATAAAGAAAAAGCTATTCCGCTTAATGATATTGAACTCGGGCAGGAAGTCCGCATAAGTACGAATATTTCTGAATTTGACCGGATTTTAGGGGGCGGGTTTGTCAAAGGCTCGCTTGTCTTACTCGCGGGTGATCCGGGGATAGGCAAATCCACAATTCTTTTGCAGACAAGCGGAGAACTTTGCAAATCCGGCAAAAAAGTTCTCTATGTTTCAGCAGAAGAAAGTGCAAGCCAGTTGAAGCTTCGTGCGCAGCGATTAAATATCAATAATGGAAACCTTCTTATTTATCCGCAGACCTTAATGGAAAAAATTAAGGCGGAAATTGATGAAGTCAAACCGGATTTTATAATGGTAGACAGTATTCAGGCGATTTACTCACAGAACATTTCCGGCTCAATCGGGAGTGTATCGCAAATCCGTGAATGCTGCAATCTTTTGATGTATATTGCCAAAACCAGAGGGATTACCGTTGTCATTGTCGGGCATGTGACAAAAGACGGAAACATTGCCGGCCCTAAGGTTTTAGAGCACATGGTGGATACTGTAATTTATTTTGAGGGCGACAGGTATAAATCATACAGAATTTTGCGCTCTATAAAGAACCGTTTTGGCAACACATCAGAGGTCGGAATTTTTGAGATGCATACCGGAGGGCTAAAAGAGGTTAAAAATCCTAACGAACTTTTCCTTAATGAGCGTTCGCAGATTTCTACACCCGGGAGCGCAATCATTGTAACGAATGAGGGAACGCGCCCGCTGCTGGTAGAGATTCAGGCACTCGTCGGAACAACATCTTATCCAAGTCCGCGCAGAGTTACTAACGGTGTAGATTTAAGCAGACTTCATCAAATTCTTGCGGTTTTGGAAAAGCGTGTCGGGCTGAATTTGTCAAAGCAGGATGTTTATGTAAATGTCATGGGCGGGATTGAAGTTGATGAACCGAGCGCGGATTTAGGCATAGCGCTTGCGATTGCTACCTGTGCAAACGATATTGTTGTAGACAGCCAGACTGTCATAATCGGTGAAATCGGTTTGTCCGGCGAAATTCACCCCGTTGACAACATTGAAAAACGTTTAAATGAAGCGATTGCTTCAGGATTTAAAAAAGCAATTATACCTTACGCTAACAAAGTTGAAAGCGACAAAATCGAAATTGTTCCGGTCAAGAAGTTAATGGATGCAATAAAATTCAGCACCTCGATTTTTTAATCGAGATTATGGTTAAAAAATTCATGAATTTGAACATTTAATGCATCTGCTAAATTACACCAAAGATTAAATGAACAGTAACATTTTGCGTTTTCTAGTCTGCACAAATAAGAAACCGAAATATTAACTATTTCAGAAAGCGTTTTTCTAGTATAACCTTGTGCTAACCTGAACTTTTTTAAATTCTTAGCAAAACATTGCATATTTGAATATCCCACGATTAGACTCCTTTTATCTAATTTTGGAATAATTCTAGCAACAAGGTTATTCATTAACCAGGTACAATAAACGAAGAAATGTTGCTAGAAAGCAACTTTGAATAATATTCTATTGGACGACTTTTTCCAATCCGTGAGGTTTATCGACATTGTGTTTAAGGCGCTGCGCCATTTCAAGCGCAAACATTTGCGAAATTACTACAACCGCAAAGGATTTGACCAGCGGGCTTTCAATACTTACGTTTATATTTACGTTTGCATTAATCTTATCGTTAACATTTCCTATCAAAAACAGAAACGGTTTATATTCTTTTTTAATCTTATTAAGATTTTTGGTGGAGGTGTAATTCAAGTCGCTTGTTGCGATGTATAGCAGTGCGGATTTTGTATTCAGAACCGCGACATGCCCGTGCATAAACTCGCCCAGAATATAGGAATTTATATTGAGATAGGTTGTTTCTTTCATTTTTAATGCGGTTTCGCGGGCAAGAGCGTAAGCAATACCGTCCGCTGTAATCACAATATTCTGATAGGTAAGCAAAATTTTTGTAAAACGATGAATATTATGACGCAATGCTAATGTATTTTCAATTGCGTACGGCAGGGTTTTCAACTCTTTTATGTAAAAGGAAACATCAATATTTTTCAACTGTGCATATTTCAAGACGAGCAAAGTTGTACAAAGCATTTGAGCGGTAAGAGATTTTGTTGCAGCAATGCTTTTTTCCTCACCGGCGTGGCAGTTAATCTGATAATCTGCAAGTTTCCAGATTGAAGAATTTTCGGAATTTGTTATACAAAGGGTTTTGAGGTTATACTCCTTAGCCTTCATCAACGCCTTGTTAGTATCAGAAGTTTCGCCCGACTGCGTTATAAAAATGTAGAGCAGGTTTTCACTGTGCGGAATAATGGATTTCAGGAGGAATTCGCTTGAATAGACCGCCGAAGCTTCAATATTTGCGATTTTGTCAAAAAGATCGGCGCTGAAACGGGCGCAATTGTATGAGGAGCCGCTTGCGACAAGTATAACTTTTTCTATTCCGGTAGGAATATCAAACTTTATCTCATCACCGCTTACGTAACATTCAAGAATATCATTCAAGATTTTTGGCTGAGCGTAAATTTCACGCTCCATGAAAGTTTTGTCTTTTTTCTTTCTGAAAAACATTAGTTCCCTCTGATTACTAGCCTAAAAGTTCTTTCAAAAGTTCATTAACAGTTTTCGGGTTAGCTCTGCCCTTGGTTTCCTTCATAACCTGACCGACAAAGAAGCCAAAGAGTTGAACTTTGCCGCCCTTGTATGCAGCGACCTGATTAGGGTTAGCGTCAACCACTTTTTGAACAATTTCTTTAATCGCGCTTTCATCGGTAATCTGGCTCAAGCCTTTTTCTTCAACGATTTTGGAAGCAGCTTTGCCCGTCTGCATCATATCAATAATAATTTGTTTACCGATATTGTTGGAAATTGTACCTTTTTCGATTAACGAAATCAATTCGGCAAGGTTTTCCGGTGATAATTTTGTTTGGGCGAGTTCAAGTTTTTCTTCTTTTAGGTAAGCCGCGATTTCGCCCATGATAAAGTTTACGGCCGTTTTGGCATTAGCGCCGAGTTCAAGAACTCTGTCAAAGAACAGTGCAAGCTCCATTTGTTCAACAACAACGTTTGCATCATATTCGCTCAAGCCCAAACTTTGATATCTTGCACGTTTTTGAGCAGGCAGTTCCGGCATTTTGTCCTTAATTTCCTGAACCCATTCACGTGAAATAACAAGCGGTTTCAAATCCGGTTCAGGGAAGTATCTGTAATCGTGCGCGTCCTCTTTACCTCTCATAGAGCGGGTTTCTTTTGCGTTATCATCCCAGAGGCGCGTTTCCTGAACAACTTTTCCGCCTTCTTCAACAATTTCAATCTGGCGGTCAATTTCGTATTCAATTGCTCTTTGAAGCGCGGAGAAACTGTTTACGTTTTTGATTTCAGCGCGGGTGCCGAATTTATCAGAACCTTTCGGCATAATTGAAATATTAGCGTCGCATCTCATAGAGCCTTCTTCAAGGTTGCCGTCACAAACGCCGATATATCGGACGATATTTCTGAGTTCTTCCATATAAGCTCTTGCTTCAGCGGAGGATCTCATATCAGGTTCTGATACGATTTCAAGAAGCGGAGTTCCGGCTCTGTTGAGGTCAACGAGGGAATAGCTTGAACCTGCAAGCCCGTCAGCGCCGGCGTGAACAAGTTTTCCGGCATCTTCCTCAAGGTGCGCTCTGGTAATACCGATTTTTTTACCGCCGATTTCAAGATAACCATTTACGCAAATAGGTTCATCATATTGAGAAATCTGATAACCTTTCGGCAGATCAGGGTAGAAGTATTGTTTTCTGTCAAATTTGCAGCGTTCAGGGATTTGGCAATTAAGCGCAAGACCTGTCAGGATACCCATATTAACCGCTTCTTTGTTAAGAACCGGAAGCACACCCGGCATACCTAATGTAATAGGTGAGGTTTGCGTATTAGGTTCCTGCCCGAACTCGGTGCCGTCCGGAGCAAAAATCTTTGACTTTGTTTTCAACTGGGCGTGAACTTCCAGCCCTATAACTACTTCATACTTATCTCTTAATGTCTCCATAATTTCTCCTTTATAATGCTCATATTATAGCATAAAATATAAAATTTGTATTTTTTCGCGACCTCAATGCGAATATATTACATGTTCTTACTAAACAGCATATAACCGGAATTGGTATATCCGGTTGGTTTTATTTTACCGATATCAACCCAATATCTTATCGTAGAAACAGGAACCCCCTTGAGCTTCGCGAATTTTGAAATCGTAAGCAGTTCGGAAGAATCGTCTTCTATAGGTACTGTCAGCATATTTATAACTATATTCATAGTACGATTGAGTAACCTTAGCATTAATTTTAAATATGTTTCGCTATCGTTATTAATTTGAAATTTTTCAATTGCAGCAAGATACTTTTTCCTATCTGCCGGACGTATAATAATAGGAGTATAACCGGATTGTAATAACAAAGCATTCATCAGTAATCTGGCTGTTCGTCCGTTACCGTCCACAAAAGGGTGAATAGAAACAAATTTTAAATGAGCCATGACAGCAGTTATCGGCTCTTCATTTAAGTTTTCAAACAACCAGTCATAAAATTCCGTCATCAACTGAGGAACTTTCAGCGGGTTTGGCAAAATAACATCAGAACCGGAAATCCGAACCCTGCAATTTCTGTAAAACCCTGCATTAGTGTCATCAAGACCGGTTAAAATTAGCCTGTGGATTTCAAGAACATTCCTTTCATCAAAATTTGAACCGTTAGAAATAAAATCCAAAATTTTTTCAAAAGCCCGTGCATGGTTAACAGCTTCAATATAATTTCTCAATGGCTTGGGAGAAGATGTCAGGTTTTCCTCAATTACAAGCTGTGTTTCTTTTCTGGTTAAAGTATTACCCTCAATAGCGTTGGAAGTATAAGCTAATTCTGTCTTAAGCCATTTATTAAGCTCAACGGCATTAGCAGGATTTTTCAAAAGTTCTTTAAGCTTAACCTTATTTTCTTCAATTTCTGACAGAAGTTTTTCCATATAACCTCATACTTGATAGTTTGCTTATTTTAAAAGTATAAAGTATAAAGTAAAAAAAGTCAAGCTTGCCTGTCAATACTAGCGAATAAAGCAGTTCTCCGCCGCCACCGCCTCGCTTCTTGCTCGACTCGCGCTTAACGGCATTCAGGCAAAAGCGCGGTTTTGCCCTAGAATGCCTCAGCTCGCTCGCGCTGAACCGCGAGCCGTAGCGGCTGCGCTGTCTAATACGCCACTCAAAAGACTCGCTCAGGTTCCTTATCGCGAGTCTTTCTCGGACGGTTATAAATCGCTTCTTTATCAATAATCCGCTCAACCGCCTTGTATGAGTTGAGGTAGTCGACGACTTCCTGCGCCGTAGCCGCAACATAATACAACTCACGGCAGTTTTCGTTCGCAAAATCCTCTTTCATCATTTGTTCAAAAAATTCCAATAATTTATCATAATAATGATTAACATTGAAAATTACAATCGGCTTTGCGTTATAGCCAAGCTGTTTTTGAACAATCATCTCAGAAAGCTCTTCCAGAGTACCAAACCCGCCCGGAACCGCAACAACCGCGTCAGAAATTTCATCAAGTTTTGCCTTTCTTGTGCGCATATTTTCGCTGACGTGAAGTTCATCGCAAATACCGGTCGACTCATCGCCAAGAATATTATAAAGTTTTTCAGGCATTACCCCATAAACCTTTGCACCTTCAAGTTTTGCAGCCTTAACGCAGCTCCACATCAAGCCCAGATTACTGCCGCCATAAACTACATCAAAATTAGATTTGCCAAGTAAACAGCCCAATTCAGACACTTCTTCATAATAAATTTCATCTAAAAAATTGCTGGAAGATGCAAATACACATACTTTTTTCTTATTCATCAAAACCACCGCCTATAATATAATAATACGAACAATTAATCCCCAGCCCTCTGTCAGAACAATCCAGCTTTAAATCTGCCATATCAAATTGTTTGCCAAAGGGTTCAATATGACCTTCACTATAAATATTTATACCAAAAATGTCCTTGCCCCAGCGATTTGGCGGCAAAAGACCATTCATATCAAACATCAGCAGAAACAGCGGATCATCAGCATTACGCTGTTCAAGTTCTTTTATCCCGATAATTGTATTATTTTCTGCAAAATAAAAATCTTTAAAATAATAATATTCATCCTTATTTATCTTTGAATTATTCATAAATTTCGGATGATAGTGCCGCGTCGGAACATTATTTGTAGAAATCCTTAAATATGGCTGCATCAACAAAATCAAAAGTTTTGTCCGTTCTTCATTTGTCTTTGCACGTTTAAGGCTTTTGATGATTTCCTCATTTGCATGGGTTTTCAGAACCGAAAACATATAAGTTACGCGGTTATATTTTTCATTCCACCTCGAAATCAGGCTCGCCTGCCTTGCGTTTTGAATAGTTGTCGGCAAAAGCAGTACAAATATCGCAAATATTGCAAAGAAAGTCAGAGTATATTCAATTTTCCAGAACTTCCAAAATTTCATCAATGCAACTCTCCATTGATTTAACCTTCAACACATCAGACGTGCTTCAGGGATTTATGCCATATCCATCATCTTCTTTTCCTGAACAAGTTTATCATAAATCCATTCAGGAACAAAATTTTTACCTAACACAATCTGACCGTTCAGAGAGTTCGGCGCGTGAAAATCCGAACCGCCCGTCACAATCAGGCCTAACTCTTCTGCCATAGAAGAAAAATATTCCACGCAGGCCGGAGAATGTTTTCTATGATACGCCTCAATCCCTCTCAAACCGCAGGTCATGAGATTTTTAATAAGTTTTTCGGCGATATCAATATCATACGGGTGCGCAATGACAGGAACCCCGCCGGCGCCGTATATAACTTCTACTGCATCGTATGGAGAAACCGTTTTTCTCGGTACATATACAGGCGAAGAATCATTAATATATTTTGCATAAGCTTCAATAACATTACTTGTTCCGCCGGCGTTTGCAATAGCTTTTGCAATATGCGGACGCCCGATACTGCCGCCCGGGGCAACCTGTTTTTGAATATCGTCATATTTAATTCTTATGCCTTCTTTTTTGGCAAGAAGCGTAATAATTTCTTTTGTCTGGGCGACACGCGCCTGCTGCTGGGTCTTTAACAAATTTTGAAAATCGCTGTTGTCGCAATCCATAAAGTAACCCAGAATATGAACTTCATAATTTTTATATAAAGTATTGATTTCAACGCCGCGGATTATTTCAAGCTTATCAGCAAGATTTTTTTCTTTGATGTAATCCTGTGCCACCTGATACGATAAGACATTATCGTGATCAGTCAAAGAGATTGCCTGTAACCCGACATCTATTGCGGTATCAACTATTTTTTCGGGCGAGTACACACCGTCTGAATAAAGGGTATGCACATGTAAGTCAATTTTCATGATCCTTATTTTCCTCTAGTTTACTATTACAAGAAATCCTTTTTATAGCAACAGCATAGCCTGTGGCGGTGTCAATTTCAACTTCCGCGGCATTAATTTGTACTTCTTTACTGTCAGCTACATCATAACGTTCGGGCATACAGGTTAAAAATCTGTTGAGCGAAGCTTTGTATTCCATACCTATAACGCTGTCTGACGCGCCGCAAAAACCGGCGTCTGTAATGTATGCCATTTTATCGTTTAAAATCTTTTCGTCTGCTGTTTGAACATGGGTATGCGTTCCAAAGAAAGCGCTTGCCCCGAGTTCCGAGCAGTATTTTGCAAAACAGATTTTTTCCGCAGTTGCTTCCGCGTGAAAATCAATAATAACAATCGGTGTTTCTTTTTTAATTTCTGCTATTGCTTCTTTTGCAAGTTCCCACTGTGAATCAACAGGACTCATGAAAACACGTCCTAAAAAATTAATTACGCCGATTTTAACACCATTTGCAATTTCAAAAATCCGCCAACCCTGCCCTCTGGTTCCATTCGGATAATTCAGCGGACGCACCAGATTTTCGGCAGTATCAATATATTCCCAGATATCTTTTTTATCCCAGATATGGTTGCCGGAAGTTATACAATTAATCCCGAAATCCAGTAAATTATTATAATTCTTTAAAGTAAGCCCGAAGCCGTGAGAGGCATTTTCGCCGTTTGCAATTATAAAATCGTAATTGTCTTTATTTTGGGCAAGGAAATCACGGACGGCAAGCCTACCCGGTTTACCGACCATATCACCGAAAAATAATATTTTTATAGTAGATTTATTTTCGACTGTCATGATTTCCCTTTACCATTTGCGCCTCGCATTAAACGCCACCGCTCACGCTTGCGCGGAAGAACGCGGTCTCCCGCGTCGCGCGCCCGACTCTCGCAGCAAAGCTGCTCGTGGCTCTGCTCGGCTTATTTTGCGATTTCAGTAGTTCTGAACTCACGGACAACCGTAACTCTGATTTGTCCCGGATAATCGAGTTCATCTTCGATACGTTTTGCAACATCGCGCGCAAGCTTTTGAGAAGCAAGGTCGTCAAACATTTCTGCCTGAACGATAATTCTAACCTCGCGTCCTGCCTGAACCGCAAAGGATTGCTTGATACCTTCGTAGCTATTAACGATTTCTTCAATTTTTTGCAGACGTTTGATATAAATTTCCAGCGTGTCACGTCTGGCACCAGGGCGGCCGGCAGAAATCGCATCTGCAATTTTTACAAGAACCGCTTCTATTGTGTTTGCAACAACGTCATCGTGGTGAGCTTCAATTGCGTGAATAATTTCAGGTTTTTCACCGTAGCGGTGTGCGAGTTCCACACCCAGCTGAATATGCGTACCTTCCTGAGTCTGGTCAACTGCCTTACCGATATCGTGCAAAAGTCCCGCACGTTTTGCAACGGCTACATTTGCGCCGATTTCAGCGGCAAGCATGCCGGCAATCGCGCCGACTTCTATTGAGTGCTTCAAAACATTTTGCCCGTAGCTTGTTCTGTAGTAAAGACGGCCCAAAGTTTTGATTAACTCTTTATTCAAGCCCATAACACCCATTTCAAGAACGGCGTTTTCACCTTCATGCCAGATTTTTTTATCAATTTCTTCTCTGGCCTTTTCAACAGTTTCTTCAATTCTCACAGGGTGAATACGTCCGTCAACGATAAGTTTTTCAAGCGTTAATTTAGCAATCTCGCGGCGGATAGGATCAAAACCGGAAAGTACGACTGCTTCCGGAGTATCGTCAATGATTAAGTCAACGCCGGTCAAGGTTTCAAGCGTTCTGATGTTGCGGCCTTCACGTCCGATAATCCGCCCCTTCATCTCATCGTTTGGCAGAGCAACAACTGAAACTGTTGTTTCAACAACCTGTTCAATCATACATCTTTGCATAGTTGTAGAGAGAATTTCTTTTGCTTTTTCCTGAGAAATCTCTCTTATTTTAGCTTCATTTTCTCTTATTAATTGCATCTGTTCTTGCGCTAAATCGTTTTTAATCTGCTCTAAGAGCATTTTCTTAGCGTCCTCGGCAGAAAGCCCTGAAATTTTTTCGAGTTCTTCAGTTTGTTTTTGAACAATGTCTGCCAGATAATCTTCTTTTTCCAATAATTCGTCAAGTTTTCTTTGAACCTGCAAATCTTTTTCGGTATATTCCTGAATTTTATCTTCAAGCATATCCTCTTTTTTAATAAGTTTTTGTTCTAATCTTGCAAATTCCTGACGTCTTTCTCTCTCTTCTTCGTTAAGTTTTTCCCTGTCGGATTGTAATTCTTCTTTTGCTTTAATTCGCGCTTCTTTTAACAGGAGGTTTTCTTTTTCAGAGATAGACTGCTTCTGAAACTCCACCTCGGCTAAAGCTTTTTTAACCTTAGCCTGCTGCGAAAACAGCACAACTGTCAAGCCTATCACCGCAATGACAGCAATAACTAATAAAATGTTAGTCATATATGCTCTTATCCTTTTCTATTTTTTAATAAGATATACAATGCCTGACACATATAACCTATCAGGTATACCCTTAAATTAAAAATTATTTATATAAAATTAATTAAGATTATTTCATTGCATAAATTATAAAAAATATTTATCTACTACATCTAAAAATATAGTAGCATATAATAGAGATTTTGTATAGTAGGCATTTTGTGCCATTTATAAATTTTTACATCTCCACAGGGCGCGGGAGCCGCCGGCGAAAAGTGTGATTTTGTAAGTTGGGCTTGCAAGCCCAACCGACCTGGTTCACGATAAGCGTGAGTCTTTTTCGGGATATTTGAATATTCTTAACATTTTTGCTTACCGGTTTGTACGGGGGTATAATTTTTAATATGAAGAAATTTTTTCATTTTCTAAAACTGTTTTTAATAATGTTTTTTATATTCACCCTGCCGGCTTTTAGTGCTGATTTTAAGGTGACATCCGCGAATTATGACCTGTCGAATGCTATTATCACTCTCAGCGCAAAAGATACTTTTGACGGGAATATTGCGGAACACATTGTCTTAAAAAAACTCGAAAATCCGACAAGGTACTATTTTGATTTAGAGTCGACCATACTCACAATTCCGAAACAAGACTGGATTTTTCATAACGGCAACTTTGACCGCATTTTCATAAGCCAGTTCCAGACTAATCCAAATATCGTGCGTATTGTTTTCTATCCGAAAAACGACAAACTTTTTCAGGATATAAAATTCTACAGAATAAAAAATAATATCATAATGCGCCTGAACGGTAACGAAATCCAGAACGATTATTACCAGCACATTTACCGTGATGAACACGCCTCGTCAAGCGATTTTTACGAAAACTTGAAGGTAGTTTATCCGGAACCCGCACCTGCTGTCAGTATGGCTGATGAAATTCAGAATGCGTTCAATGTTCAGCCGCAACAAACAGTCAAACCCGCGCAGCAAAAAGACGAACCGGATTTTAAAAAATTCAGGCTTAACACAAAATACTATCTTAATAACGTAACAACAAAACCAAATTCTGTACTTCTGAGCGGGTTCGGCGAAATGACGTTTGAAAAACCAATGGTGCTTTCAAACCCGACCAGATTAATCTATGATTTCCCGAACGCTCTCTCCGCGCAGGAGGTCAGAAATAAAGAATATCAAATTAATGAAACCGACAAAATTGCAATCGGACAGTTTTCAATAAACAAAATCCGTGCGGTCATATACACCAACAACGTTGATGACTACGTTCCGGTAATCTCTGCGGATAACCAGTCCGTTCTTTTCATTAACCAGAAAACCTATGACACCTCACAGTTAATTCAGGGCTGCGCGCAGGCAATTCAATACCTTCCGGCAGAAATTAATGACCTCACGCAGACTATGACGCTGAATTTTGACTATCCGGTTGTTCACAGCGTTGACAGAAAAAATAACGCCCTGATTTTAACCCTCTATAACGTAAGTAAATTCAGCGAAGAAGATTTTCACGCAATCTTTGCCGGCTCTTTCTTCGGAATAGCAAAGGTTATCTGTTCTGAAAAAGGCCCGGGTGTCAGAATTTTTCTTCCGCTAAGACAGGATTCTCTTGTTAACACCTACCTCGGCGCTGACGGCAAATCCATTAAAGTCGTTCTCAAAGAAACACCTAGAAGCAAAAAACAACTATTTAATGTTCCGTCAAGCAAAATCCCTTCCAAACGGATTATCATTGACGCCGGACACGGCGGAACCGACTACGGCGCAATCAGAGGTGATATTAACGAAAAAGATATAACCCTTGATGTTGCTAAAAAGGTTCAAAAAGAATTAACCAAACTCGGGCACAAAGTTATCATGACCCGCAGTAACGACGAATACGTTTCGCTGCAAGACCGCGTTGCAATAAGCGCCGATAAAAAAGGTGATGTTTTTGTAAGCATTCACGTAAATTCCAGCGTAAAACCGGAAATCGAAGGTATTGAAACCCACTACTATCATCAGGAAAGTATGGGGCTTGCTCAAGCCGTCCACGAAGCTTTAATCAGTAATTTAAAACCTTTTGACAGAGGCTTGTTTAAGTCTAAATTTTATGTTATAAATCATACAGACATTCCTGCAATACTCTGCGAAATCGGATTTATTTCAAACGAAGCAGAACAGAAATTACTCACAACGGAAAAGAGAAAACAGGAAACAGCAAAAGCTATTGTTGAGGGAGTATTAAACTATTTTGGACAAGAGTGATAAGTGTGAAAAAGAATTGCCAATCGCGTTTTTCGATTCCGGTGTCGGCGGCCTGACCGTCTATAAAGAGGTCAAAAAACTTTTGCCTGACGAGGACTACCTCTATTTCGGCGACACGATTAACATGCCCTACGGCGAAAAAACAAAAGAAGAGTTAATCGAAATCGCACGCAAAATTTTTGACTACTTTTCCCGCCGCAAAGTTAAAGCCGTTGTCATGGCGTGCAACACAACTTCTGCAATGACCTACGATGTCTTGAAAAACGACTACGATTTCAAAATTTATCCGATTATTCAATCCGTTGCAAAAGTTATCTCAAACCTTCCCGTTGAAAGACTCGGCGTTTTTGCGACCCCTGCAACGATAAATTCCCACGCCTATTCGCGTGAAATTAACAAACTCAATCCTGAGATGCAAATTTTTGAAATCTCCTGTCCCGACTGGGTCAGAATAGTGGAAGAACACCGGCTCAATCAGCCGCAAAGCCTTTTGCAAATTAAAGAAAGGTTAAATGAAATGAGCCTGCACCGGCCTCAACGCATAGTCCTTGGCTGTACACATTATCCTTATTTGACCGGAATTATTAAAAACTTCTACCCTGAAAAAGATTTAATCGACCCGTCGAAATACTTTGCGGAATTTATAAAAAACGATTTGGAAATGAACGGACTTTTGAACAAATGCGGACAAGGAAGTGAAAAATTCTACGTTTCCTCAAACCCCGAAAACTTTATGGAAGCCTCAAAACTTTTCTGCCCTCTAACCGAACTACCGGAACCGGTTAAGTTATAGACATTCCCATTTTTTCACGTTCGATGATTTATTGCACTAGGCTGGAATTTATCATATAATGAATTTCGCAGGGTAAACACCAACACTTCCTCCTCGCACACGCAATTTTGGAGAATTGGCGAAGGAAGGAGGTGAGACTATGACAAAGCAACAAATAAAAACTGCTATAATTGCAGTTATAGCAGTTCTTAAATTTATTTTAGCGTTGTTGTAGGGTGTGGAGAAAGCCTTTAGCACCATTCTTAACCGCTAAGGGCTTCACCCTGCATTTATATTATTTACTATTTCGCACATTTTGTCAAGTAAGCGCCAATTTGAATATAAGCTTTCATAATTTTGGCACTTTTAGTATCTTTAATCGCCTGTTCCAATTCTTCCGGCGGGTAAACCGTTGAAAGCCCCGTGACTTTCACACTGCCGCTTTGTAAAAGCTCAAGAGATTTTCGCATATCACACAAATCAGGCGAGTAACTTCCCATAACTGTCAATTCGCGATAATAAATCTCATTATTCGGGAACGGGAAACTATTTGGCGTACTTGCAAAAACAACAATCTTTCCGCCATCACGCACCCTTTTTACTGCGATTTCAACGGTTCTATCCGCTCCGGCGGTTAAGAATACCGCATCCGGACGGTAGTTCTCCTCTAACTCTGCGACGGCTTCAACCCCAAAGCTTTTCAAAAGTTCTACCCTTTCAGGCAGAATATCACAGCCTAAAACCTTCATGCCGGCAGATTTCAGAGCCTGCGACATCAAAATCCCGATTGAGCCTAAACCCAGAACCAAGACAGTGCTTTCAGAAGGCAATTCTGCGCGCCGGACAGCACGAACGCAGCAGGAAAGCGGTTCGTAGAATGAAGCTTCCACGTCTGTAAGGTTTTCCGGCTTAAGGTAGGCGACATTTTGCAGATGTTCTTCAGAGAGAAAAACTTTTTCGCTGAACCCGCCCGGAACAAGATTCGTTTCTTTAAAATGGCGGCACATTGAAACATGACCGCTTTTGCAATAAATACATTTTCCGCAAGGGATATGGTGTGTTGTAACGATTACATCACCCGCTTTGAAATAAGTGTCCGAATTTATCTCCAAAATCTGTGCAACAATTTCATGACCGAGAACAGTTCCCTCAGGAACTGTTCTATGATTGAATTTCACTATATCAGAGCCGCACAAACCGCACCCGAGAACCTTTACAACTGCGCCTTTGCGTTCCTCAAGCTCCACATCCGGAACTTCGTTGATAATTATTTTATCTCCAAAGACTTGTGCAGCTTTCATCACTATCTTTCTTTATATTCTTTCAGAAGCCGTTTAAATTCTTCTTGTCTTGAAGTTTTAGCAAGCGCATCTTCCATTGTAACAAGACCTTTATTAGTCAATTCTGCAAGTGCGGCTTCAAGTGTCTGCATACCCTGACCCTGCCCCATCTGGATTGAGGAATAAATCTGTGCGGATTTACCTTCACGGATAAGGTTTGCGATTGCGCCGTTTGAAACAAGAATTTCCTGAGCCATCACACGGCCTTTTTTAGTTCCGTCCGGAAGGGTTCTTGGCAGAAGTGTTTGTGAGAAGATTGCAACAAGCGAGTTTGCAATCTGAACACGGATTTGTTGCTGCTGTCCTTGCGGGAATACGTCAATAATACGGTCAACTGTTTGCGCCGCAGAAGACGTGTGCAGGGTTCCGAAAACAAGGTGGCCCGTTTCTGCCGCTGTCAGCGCCAGTGAAATAGTTTCAAAGTCACGCATCTCACCTACCAGAATGATATCAGGGTCTTCACGAAGAGCGGATTTAAGAGCGTTTGCAAAAGATCTGGTGTCCATACCCAATTCACGCTGGTGAACAACACTTTTTTTAGATGTATGCACAAACTCGATAGGGTCCTCAATTGTCAAAATGTGTTCTGCTTTTGTCTGGTTAATGTGGTCAATCATTGCAGCAAGTGTTGTAGATTTACCGGAACCTGTAGGCCCTGTAACCAGAACCAGACCTCTCGGTGAATTTGCAATTCTTTTTACAACTTCCGGAAGCCCGAGCTGCTCAAAGTTCGGAACCGTTGCCGTAATTGTACGGAAAGCTGCCGCGTAGTTACCTTTATCCTTGTAAAAGTTTACCCGGAAACGGCTTAAACCTTCAATACCGTAAGAGAAGTCAAGTTCCCAGTCCTGTTCCAGCCTGCGACGCTGTTCGTTAGAAAGCATCGGAAATAAAAGGTTTTCAACATCCTGCGGTGAAAGCGGCGGGACGTCTATTCTTTTTAATTTACCATCAACACGTATTACAGGCGCGAGGTTGCTTGAAATATGCAAGTCACTGCCGCCTTCTTTAACCAGTTGTTCCAATAAATCTTCTATAATCATCTCTCGTTACCTATCCTTTAATCTTCTGAAAATATTTCCTGATCCTGTGTGGCTCTTTCAATTAGGAGATATGTCATATAAGCTCCGAGCGCAACCGCTTTCGGATCCAGATCGGTTTTATTAGCGGCTTCAATAATAGCAGTATTTATCTCCGGATTTTCATCTTTAATATAGTGAATCATCTTTTTGCGCCAGACCGGCACATCTTTGAACACTTCCGTAAAAACTTCTGCTGATATTTCTTCTGTAATTACCGGTAACATAATTCTCCCTCTATTCATCCATACAAATTATATAAAAAAATTTCCTATTCGTCTATACATATTCAATAAATCATTTATTTGAAGTATAATCGTTTTTGTGAAGCTGAGAAATTTAACGCTAAAAAACTATAGAAATTGCAAAGATGTCACCCTCGAACTCGGGTTTGACAAAATCTTGATTATCGGCAAAAACGCGCAGGGCAAAACCAATATTCTGGAAAGCGTTTATTTTCTCTCAACCCTCAAAAGCCCCAGAACCTCAAATACTCAGGAACTTATCAATTTTGACGCGCAAAGCGTTGAAATTAAATCAGATATAGTGAAAGCCGATACAGATATTGAGCTGGCATTTTACTATAACCGCGAAAAAACACGCGAACTGCGGGTTAACACCCTCAAAACCACCCCGAAAAATTTCAAATCAGTTTTGCGCACTGTTCTTTTTGCCACACCGGATTTGCTTCTGCTTCGCGGGAACCCGTCTGACAGGCGCGAATGGCTTGACCGCGCAATTTCGCAGGTGTATCCCGCGTACGACGAAAGACTTTCCAAATACGACAAAATCCGTATCCAAAAAAATAATCTTTTAAAATCCGACTACATTGATGAAACGCTTCTTAAAGTTTACAACGAACAAATGGCGATTGCAGGAAGCAACATCATCTTTTTACGCCTGAAATTCTTAAAAGAAATCGAACGGATTGCGCGTGAAAAACATAAGATTATCAGCGAAAGTGAAGAGTTAAAAATCAAATATGACTGCTCGTTTTTAAACGGTGACGAGGATGTTGAAACTATTTCGCGGCTTTTTGCGCAGGCGCTTGAGGAACGTATGAACGAAGAAATCCGCCGCGGTCAATCCTGTGTCGGGCCGCAGCGTGACGATATTTTGTTCTACATCAACGAAAACGAAGCCACAAAATTTGCCTCACAGGGTCAGCAAAGAACCGTTGTTCTGGCGCTGAAACTTTCGGAACTCGAAATCATCACGGACAAAACCGGTGAAAACCCTGTATTACTTTTGGATGATGTTCTTGCAGAACTTGATGACATCCGCCAGAACTTCCTGTTGAAATCAATTAAATCCGGAGTTCAAACAATAATCACTTCTGTTGACACAATCCATTTTGAAGAAGAATTTTTAAAAGACGTCAAAATCTACAACATTGAAAACGGACGCATTGACACAGGGCAATCCATAGGTTAAAATAATTAAAAAAGGGTTATCGTATTATGAAATTTGATGTCGTTGTACATAGAGAAAATACGGGTTACTGGGCAGAGGTTCCGGCATTAAAAGGCTGCTTTACGCAGGCAGAAACAATGGAAGAACTTCAAGAAAATATTAAAGAAGCAATTACTGCGTGGTTATCTGTTGATTTACCAACTGACGGCGAGGTTATTTCAATCGCATTATGAAGAATATAACGGGCAAACAACTCTGTAAAATTCTAACTGAAAATGGTTGGATTTGAACAAGAATAAGCGGTTCTCATCATATTTTTACTAAAAATGGAGAAGATGCCAGAATTGTCGTTCCGGTGCACGGCAACAAAGAGATAAAAACAGGATTATTAAAAGCAATCCTGAAAACTGCCGGCCTTTTATCGTTATTTTTCTCATTGATTAACTAGATAATCCCTTTAAAATACATATAAACCGACTTTAATTGTTCGGGGCTGCCTTTTATGCGGTCAAGTTTTTCATAAATATATTTAAGCATATCTTCATTTGACAGAGAAGCAAAGTTATGAAAATCAATAATATTTGTGATAATGAACATATTGACGACTGCGGCATACCACTTACTTATACCACATTAACCGGCACCGGAAATCTTGATATGCCTAAAACAATGACAGAACTCAATGATAAAATGACATCAGCATCCTATTCTGCCGGCGGAACTGCTTATCATCCTGACGGTTCTGCATATTCAATGTTAGATACAAAAGCCGCCGCGTTTGAAACCGGCAATGGTGAAAGTATTCTGACTTTCTACAATCCTAACTGCGTAGCCAACATGGATGAAACCGTGGATTATTTTGTACAACCTAAAATCTGCGCAAACATGATTTATGATTTAAACGGGTCTAAAGGCCCTAACACCGTCGGCAAAGATATTGGATTTATGACAATTCTATACCCTACTGACAGTGTTGTTGTCGCACCGCAGCCTTTTAGAACAATAATTACAGGCGTTGCCTCGGACGAAGCGGCAGCAGCCTGTACACAACAGGCCGGCGGGGAATACAGAATCCCTACTAAAGACGAATTAGCTTCACTGTTCGCAAACAGTGCCTTAATGGGCCCGACATTTACAGGCCTCGGCGCTAATGCTCACTGGTATTCATCCTCAAAACATGTTTTTTCAAATGGAAGAATAACAAATTGGTTAATAGTTGCAGGTCTTGGTGAATATAGAATTCCGGTTGCAGGGGTATCTGAGTGGAGCATTCTATGCGTTGAAAGATAATTTCCTATCCTTTTTTAAACGTGCCCGCCGGATTTACCACGGCGGGCTTTTTTATTTCTTAGACACTTGATTTTTTATTTCACTTATGGCATAATGTGGGTAACCCTGAGTTTATAGAACAAAAGAGATTCTATATGGCAGTTTAACTTGCGGGCGCAAGACATAAAAGGTAGCTTATCATAATAGTATTGGACTTGTAAATAAAATATGGCTGTTGAAGAATTCAATTTTAAACTGGTAAAAGAAAAAGCAGGTGCCGGAGCGTGGCGCAGAGGTTATGAGCTTTATGCCAAGGATATGGTTATGGAATCATACCCTGAAAAAAACTTTTATATGGCAAAAGTAAAAGGAAATTTTCAGGCATACTACAACACTGATCTTATTTTCAAGAAAAACAAAGTCGAAGCCCGCTGCAATTGCCCGCTGAAAGATGAATGGTGCAAGCACGCCGTTGCAGTCGCTATTAAAGCTATCAACGACCACGCTTATGAAGATTGGCTGGAAACCAAATACGGCATAGAAACAGATTACCCTGACGAAAATACTGCTTTAACAGAGGAGCCAAACGGAAGTTATATCTTCCATTTTAATTCAAAACGGAAAGTTAATTTCTTCTCAATTCTTGTCCGCTCACGTGAAACAGGTAAAATCGTACGCCAGATTGAAAGTATTTTGCGCGCGCTTATTGAAACACAGCGTCAGAATCCGGATTTTGAATTAAATAACTCCCAGAAAGTTGAAGTTGCGATATTCCAACAGCTTTTAACCACTGCGCGTCAGGATAAAAAAGCCGGCTGGTACGATATCCCGATTACCAAATTCGGCCCTATGTTTACACTCCTTGCAAGGGCAGATGAGGTTCTTGACGAAAAAACCAAAGATCGCCTGAAATTCGTTGATGATGAATGGCAGCTTGAACTTTCCGTCAACGCAGGCCAGAGCGGGGCATTACTTCTTGCTCTTGAATGGCATAGGCCTGATAAAGACGATATTTATCCGTTTGAAGAGGTTCGCTATTTTTCAAAACACCTTAAATGGGGGCGTTACAAAAATATTATTTTCCCGACAAATATTGCAATGCAATCGCTTCCGTCAAATATTATTAAGTCCTCGTTCACAGAACTAAAAGACGCGGAAGGCGGAAAATTTATCCACGAAGATTTGCCTGAAATCCAGAAGATTATGAAAGTGGATATTGCGGAAAATATTTCCAAATTAATGCTTGAAGAGCGTCCGCCGCTAAATATTGTAACCCTCGGTATCGACTACGACCAGTCTTTGAAAGCCTCGCTGGAATTTGAATACGACGGGGTTCGGGTGCCGTATTCCAAAACAACAGGCGAAAAACTTCCTTATATCACGGTTAAAAAGCCTAACGAAGATCTGGTCTACTGGGTTAAACGCAACGTCAAGCACGAACAGGAAGCCTACAATATGCTGCTTGCCTGCCGTTTTGTTCCTATGCAGACAAACAACCTCGCGCTTGAAAAAGAAAATGCTATTGATTTTTACAACTACCATATTAAACAGGCGGGCGAAGGCTGGAAGTTCATTGAAAAAGACGATATGAGCTTTTTCAAACTCCTTGACGACCCGTTCAAACTTTGTGCGGACATTGATTTCAGCCACGAAACAAAGGATTCTTTTGAAATCTTCCTCTACGGCCGCGCAGGAGATGAAATTATTAACTTTGACGAGATTTACGAAACCATTCAGGGCGGCGAAAAATACAGCCGTATCAGAAGCTTAGGCTTTGTAGAATTTCCGGCGCAGGATATTTACGGAATAATGCGCGCCTTCAACTCGTTTGATGTTTACCGTAACGATGAAAACAAATTTATCGTAAAAACTTACCGCGCAGGTTTGATTAATGAACTTAAAAACCTCAACGTTGAAACCATTCTAAGCAAAGAGTTTGAAACCTTCTGGTCGCAGATGTCAACCTTCTCAACGACTGACGCAACCGAACTCCCGAAAGCAATTAACGCAGAATTTCGTGAATACCAGCAAAAAGGTTTCGGCTGGCTCTGGTTTATGTACAAATACGGGCTTAACGGAATTCTTGCAGACGACATGGGGCTTGGTAAAACACTTCAGGCATTAACCGTTATTCAAAAAGCCAAAGATGTTGACGGCCCTATGCCTACACTCGTTATCTGCCCGACAACAGTCGTGTTCAACTGGGAAAACGAAATCCAAAAATTTGCACCCGAACTCACCTGCCTGAAAATTTCAGGAACAGAGCGTAAAGGCTTGTTCAAAAAAATTCCTGAATTCGATATCGTAATCACAAGCTACGCTCTCGTACGCCGCGATATTGAAAAGCTTAAAGAATATAACTTCCGCTATATCGTCCTTGATGAATCCCAAAATATCAAAAACGCGGGTTCACAAACCGCTCAGGCAGTCAAAAAGCTTAAATCCTCACACAAACTTGCGCTTTCAGGTACACCGATTGAAAACAAACTGGAAGAACTCTGGTCCGTATTTGACTTTCTCATGCCGGGCTTTCTGTTTGATATGCACGAATTTAACTACCGTTACGTTAACCCGATTATGGAACGCGCGGACAAAGTTGTTGAAAAACGGCTTAAACTTCAAATCTATCCGTTCATCCTGCGCCGTATGAAACGCGATGTTGCAAAAGATCTTCCGGATAAAGTCGAAAACATTGCATACTGCGAACTTACAGACGATCAAAGAGATTTTTACTTACAGGTTCTGGACAGCACAAAAGAAGAACTCTTCAAATCTATCGAACAAAACGGACTCGAAAAAAGCAGACTTTCTATCTTCTCTGCCTTGCTCCGTTTACGTCAAATCTGCTGTCACCCGCGGCTTTACGACAAAGACAATGTTAAAAATATCATCTCGTCCGGTAAATTTGAAAAACTCAAGACAATGCTGGAAGAAATTATCTCAGAACAACACAGAGTTCTCTTATTCAGCCAGTTTGTCGAAATGCTTGATATTATTAAAGATTGGCTTGACAGAGCCGGAATACCATACTCTTATCTCACCGGTAAGACAAAAGACCGTCAGGCAGCGGTTGAGAAATTCAACAATAATCCGCACATTCCAATATTCCTTGTCAGCCTGAAAGCGGGCGGCACAGGCCTGAACCTCACCGGCGCGGATTATGTAATCCACTACGACCCGTGGTGGAACCCTGCCGTTGAAGATCAGGCAACTGACCGTGCTTACCGTATCGGCCAAACAAAAAAAGTCTTTGTTTACAGACTTATCACAAAAAATACGGTTGAAGAAAAAATTCAAAAACTCAAAATGTTCAAGCGTAACCTTGTTGACAGCGTAATTTCGGTCGACAGAAACATCACGAAATCACTCACCATGGACGATATTAAAGAAATCTTTAGCATGGATTAAGACGGATACAACCGCCTTTTATAACTAGTTCCGTGCTTACAGTTGCTATAAAAATCGGGCTAAAAGCCCGATTTTTTTTAACCTAAACCAATAATCTTGCCTAATTTTTCAAAAACATTAAACCGATCGTCTTTCAGCTGTCCAAATATATCTGCTTTGTATTCTAAATCACCGTTGTTCCTCATACGACCATCAACCCACATATCGTTTGTTTTTAAATACAGATTTGTAGTTAGACTTTTACCTTTAAAAACTGACGTATTTGCACGCATTGATAATTCCATATCTTTCGCCGGCAAACCTGCAATTCTAGTTTTTGACTTAGCATCAATACCTTTCAACAAGCCTTGCTTGTTGTAGTGTTCAACAACCCTTGTCTGACCGGAAATTAAAGAACCAGCCTTTTTCTCAGGGTCTAAAGTACTCCTTTTAATATTTATATAAGAGCCGTCGCGGCCAATTAAATAAGTCATATCGCTTGTTCGACTACCGCCATAATAACCTTTTAGCATAGTACTGCCGTCAGATAGTTTTTTTGAATAAAATTTAAGAGGTACTCTTACTTTTTTACAGTATCCGAAAAAACCACCTTTTTCATATAACAATTCTGGTACGTTCATAAGTTTATTCTGAGTGCGGCCTGCGGCAGTGAACGCGTTTTTAATTCTTACAAATCTTGATACATTTGTTACCATAATAAATCCCCTTTTTCTTTTTCCGTTTCTAACTTTCAGTGAAATCAATTTCCCTTACATCTACATTAAAACACGGTCGAAAAAGAAAATGCGCCCCGCCACGCCATCCTATCCTATCCTATCCTATCCTATCCTATCAGGCATTATCACAGGGTTTCGGGCATTTTACAATTAAATTTTACAATTCGTTACATTTAATGTATAATTATTAAATGAAACAATTTTTTATTAATCTTCTCGACTGGATTTATAAAAAGAAATGTTACTTTTGCCGCCGCTCGGACGAAAGTGTCAAAATGTGTTCCAAATGCTATGACAGTCTGGAGTTTTTAAGTTACGGCAAGCGTCTTGCAATCGACGGCATAAGCGTTTATGCTGCAGGAGTGTATGAAAAAAATCTTCAAAAGCTTATCCGAGGCCTGAAATATCATAACCAGCGTGATTTAGCTTTTTATCAGGCAAAATTTATGTGGGAATACTGGCAGCATATTACGGATGAAACCGGTTTTGAAGTAGTACCGGTTCCGCTTCACAAAGACCGCCAGTCCAAACGGCGCTACAACCACATGGAACTCGTTGCCGAAGAATTTTGCAGACTTTCGGGGAATATTTTGAACACAAAACTTATAAAACGCGTTAAAAATACAAGACCGCAATACAAGCTCACCCCTGCCGAGCGCGCAGAAAATCTTCATAACGCGTTTGAAGTTGACAAATCCGCGCTTCCCGCCTCCGCGCAAACTTGTGGTAAAATATTAATACTGGATGACATCTGTACAACAGGTTCGACCTTTGCCGAGATGATAAAAACCCTCAAAAATGCAGGCATTACGGATATAACCTGTTTTGCAACAACCACACCAAAGTTATGATACTAAGCGAATTTTCCAAATACATTCAAACCAAAAACGAAGAAATAATCAGCAACAAATCCACAGCCGTAAATATTTTATCGGACTGGATTCGCTCGATTATGTCCAGAAACCCTAAGACCAATGTGGAAAAAATTATCCACTCGGAAATCACGCTTGCGCAAAATAAATATAATGAATTTCTGATAATCGGTAAATCTGAAAGCGGGCGCGTTTTAATGAACGCACTTTACAATTACGCGCTCAGCTATGAACATTACATTCTGGCGAAAACATTACATTAACAAATGCCAAACACCATTTTGAAATACGATTTAATTTGTTCGCCCCTGGTATTAAAGCCGTTTTCACGTTTCTTTTGTGCATCAACGTTTAAAATATGTTCTCTTAGTTTGCGGGCATTATCTTCAACGCCGTCCTCTATTTTTGCACTAGCTTTAAGAACATAATTTTCGCTTTGAATATCATTGTTTAAATATCTAAAATTTGACTGAAAAGCAAGGTAGGGTCTTCTTGCTCTTTTAGCACCGGTATTTGTCACAAAAACATCAAAAGTTTTTTGCGCAAGAAGCTGTTCATTTGTCGTGCCGTCAACCGGATATTTAATAACTTCGTCAAAATGTCTTGCGACAGCACCTTTCATCCGTTTTGCTTTAATAAAACTGCCTTCAAAATTGTTCTTATCGACACTGTTAATTTGCATGGGGTAAGCCTTTCCTTTTTACTGCTTACAGTGTAGCACAAATAAAAAAAATCAAACTATTAAGTTTTGTAACAATATTAAAGATATATAGCAATTATATATTCAAAAAATACTTTATAGATATGTAAGACATAAGTCAAACGATAACAAGCATTAAATTAACACGAGATATACAACTAACACACACACTACCTACTACACACTAACCTTCTACACACATGAGGAATTAAACAAGATTCCAATTGAACCTATCATCCGATAGGTTTTTTTTTGCCGCCGAGCAGAGGCAGGAAGCAAGGCTTTGCCTTGCGGACAGTTGAGCAGCCGGCGCACGAAACCACGCTTTCGGGCGCGGGTGCGAACGGTGCCGTTTAACGCGAGGCGGAAGCGTAAGCCGATGCTCGCAGTGTCGGCACACGAGAGTGCGCCGAGCAGGCGAGCATAATATCAGCGACGTTTCCAGATTTTGCGGATGTTGATAACATCCGCTGAAAATCTGTCAGGAGCTTTTGCGCCGAGCAGAGGCAAGAAGCAAGGCTTTGCCTTGCGGACAGTTGAGCAACCGACGCACGAAACCACGCTTTCGGGCGCGGGTGCGAACGGTGCCGTTTAACGCGAGGCGGACGCGTAAGCCGATGCTCGCCGGCGGTCAAGCCGGTTCCTTAATAGGTTGGTTTGTTACCATTTAGCGATTAACCAATTATGGGTGACACTCAGTGTCCAGACGAGCATAATATCAGTGACGTTTCCAGATTTTGCGGGTGTTGATAACATCCGCTGAAAATCTGTCAGGAGCTTTTGCGCCGAGCAGAGGCAGGAAGCAAGGCTTGCCACACAGACAATAAAAAGGGCGGGTTTAAAAACCCGCCCTTTTAAACTATTTCTTTTCGTTCTGCCAGAGCATTGCGCATATAATAATACAAATTGCAGCAGAGGCAATCCAGAACGTTAGTGCGCCGTTCCAGCCAAAGTGGTCAACCATAAATCCGGTACCGGTAGCTGAAAGAACAGCGCCAACGTAGCCGAAAGTTCCGGTAAAGCCGGTTGCGGCTGACGCAACTTTTTTAGAGCTGCTTTCTACCGCGCAAAGCCCGCCAATCATCATTTGAGGGCCGTAAGTGAATGCACCTAAAAGTCCGATTAGAACAAAATCAAGTGCACTGATTGTATTGAATTTCAACAACACAAGACAGACCACAACGCCAATTAAGTAAATCAGGTTAACCGGTGCGCGTTTACCTTTGAAAACTTTATCAGAAATAACGCCCGCACAAACGGTTCCCGCAATACCTACAAGCGGCAGAGAGCTTAATTTCAATGAGGCAAGTTCAATACTGTTAGCTTTTGCCTCGCTCAAATATTTAATCATCCAGTCCTCAGCGCCAAATCTGATTACGTAAACAAAAACGTAAGCAATAGCAAGCAGCCAGATTGTTTTATTGAAAAGAATGTTTTCTTTAAAAACTTCTAAATAAGTTCTGTTATCGACTTCACAGCCGGAATCTTTTTTAACGGCTTTTTCTTCTCTGTAAGATTCAATATCAGGAAGCCCGAGTGACTGCGGTTTATCTCTAAGTCTGTTGTAAAGCCATACAGCGACAAGGATTGCAAAAGTACCCGGTACAAAGAATGCCATTCTCCAGCCGAAGTGAGCTGCCAGATAGCCGCAGATTATAACGCTTAAGAAAGTTCCCATCTGGTGAGAGCAAGACCAGAGCGACCATTTAGTTCCGCGTTCGGAATTTGAATACCAGTAGGTCAAGCTTTTCGCAACAGCCGGAAACCCTGCTGACTGGAACCAACCGCTTGCACCCCAGAAAAATACGAACAACCATAAAAGGATAGTATTTGTCGGGAGTCCGAAAAAGGTAAATTCACCCGGAGTGATAAACACAGCCGACAGTGCAAAGCAGATATTTGCAATTGCGGTCATAATAAGTGCTGTAGGCAGGAATTTTCTGACATCCGAGCCGTCAGCCAGAACACCGTTTACAAACTTACCGATACCGTAAGTCAAATACAGAGAGCTGCCCAACAAACCGAGTTCAGTATTTGTAAAGTTAAATTCTTCACTCAATCCCGGCAGGGCAACAGCTATATTTTTCTTACAAAGATAAAAAACCGTGTAACCTATAAAGCAAGCGTAAAAAATTCTTAAACGCCAGTGTGCATACATTTTGTCAACTTTTGCGCTGTCTTCAATAACCGGAAGGGACGGCGGTTCTTTAAAAAAATCAAAAAATTTATTTGCCATAATTATTTGCCTTTATAACTTGTATATTTCTATTTTCAGATACTTCAAATCTTGCACTGCACAGAATATCTTTTTGTTCATCAGTCAGCCCGTGTCCGTTTGCAAGTCTGTCAAGAAATCCGTTGTTTAATTTGATAGCTTTACCTAATGCCCCGACTTCAATCAAAACATCTTTAACTTTATCAAAATCATAACCGAATGACTGTTTAGAAGTATAAGTCAGGGTTTCGCCGGTTTGCGAAACAATCGGTGTTCCGCCGTTTTCGAAATAAATTTTGAAAACAGACTTCAAATCCTGCAATTCAGACTGCAAGGTTGTAACGGTATTTTGTATACGCAGAAATCTTTCAAAAAGATATTCAACATTTTCAAGCTGTTTAACCTCCCAGTTGAATTTCTGGTTAAAAAGTTTTTTCAATTTAGGGTAAGCAAGCGCCAGAGCCATTGTATCAGCCATTGCGCGGTGGTGGTTGACAAGTTCCACCGAAAATCTTTTACTTAAAGCGTCAAGTCCGTGGGATTCCAGATCAGGAAAAACTTCTCTAAACATCTGCTGCGAGTCAACGCGTGCGTTTTCTATTTCTCTGCCAAAAACACGTTTGGAGGCCTCATTCAGGAATGAATAATCAAAAATGGCGTTATGCGCAACTATCGGATAATCTTCAATAAATTCAATAATTTTCGGCATTGCTTCCGCTTCTGTCGGTGCATCGGCAACCATTTCCGGCGTAATCCCGTGTATTGCAATACTTGATTTTCTAATATGCTGTTCAGGGTTAATCAATGTCTGAAACGAATCCTTAATCTTTCCGTTTTCAAGCCTTACTGCTGCGAACTCAACCAATCTCTCCCTTGTAAAATCTAATCCCGTAGTTTCGGTATCTAAAACAATCTCGATTACTTTTTTTCTTGCCATATTTATATCCTGTTGGTTTCCCCCACAATGATAGCACAAAAATAAAATTTATGCTAAAATATACGAAAGGAAAAAGGAGAGATATTATGGCAAAAGCTATTGATATAAGTGATTTAACTTTTGAAGATGAAGTTTTAAATTCCAATGTGCCTGTAATGGTTGACTTCTGGGCAAGCTGGTGTGCTCCGTGCAGAAAGCTTTCACCTCTTCTGGATGAAGTTGCAAACGAATTCGGCGACAAAATTAAGTTCGTAAAAATTAACACTGATGATAATATGAAGGTGGCAAAGGACTATTCAATCAGCGGGCTGCCCAGTGTATTGATTTTCAAAGACGGCAAAGCGCTTGAGAGAATGGTGGGTTTCGTGCCAAAATCTACAATAATCGCAAATATTGAAAAACATTTGGTATAATTTAATGCTGGAAGTTGAAAAGATAAAAGATAAAGTCAAAACCACCGGTTTAAAACACATAGCAATAATTATGGACGGCAACCGCCGTTGGGCAAAAGAGAAGAATTTACCCTCAATGGTCGGGCACAAAAAGGGCGTTGATGCACTGAAAGCAACAATGCGCGCCTGCGACGATTTCGGTATAAAATACCTGACGGTTTATGCGTTTTCAACTGAAAACTGGAATCGCAAGCCGGAAGAAGTTGAATTTCTGATGAATTTACTCGGTGAAACGCTCAAAAACCAACTTGCAGAAATGCACGAAAACAATGTTGTAATAAGTTTCATCGGTGATACAACAAAATTAAGTGCAAAATTACAGGCAATTCTGCACCACGCGGTTGAAGTAACCAAAAACAACACCGGTGTTCATCTTCAAATCGCGTTCAACTACGGTTCGCGCTCTGAAATTACCCGCGCCGTAAAAAATATTATAGCAAGCGGTGTCAAAGCTGACGATGTAACAGAGGATTTAATCAGCCAGAACCTTTACACTTCAAATATTCCGGATCCGGATTTACTCATCAGAACCGGCGGAGAATTAAGAATTTCCAACTACCTTCTGTGGCAGATTGCTTATTCTGAACTCCTTATCCTGTCAAAGTTCTGGCCTGAATTCGGAAAAGAAGAACTGGCTGACGCCATTATGGAATTTGAACACAGGCAACGAAGATACGGAAGGTAATATGAAAATAGTTTTTGCAACAGGAAATGCTCATAAGCTTGAAGAATTAAGAGAAATAACCGAACTTGTCACAGGCAGCGCGGATTTTATTCAGTTTTCAACCCCGCCAAAACCCTTTGACCCTGATGAAAACGGCTCAACTTTTGAAGAAAATTCACTCATAAAAGCCCGCGAAGCAAACCGTCTTACAGGCATGATGACACTTGCTGACGACTCGGGGCTTTGCGTTGAAGCACTTGACGGCAGACCCGGCTTGCACTCTGCACGCTACGCGGCAGGACAGGATGAAAAAATAGAAAAACTTCTTGCCGAAATGGAGGGCAAAACCAACCGCCGCGCTAAATTTGTCTGCGCTATGACACTTCTGGATGAAAACGGTGAAATACTTTATCAGGAAAAAGGCGAATGCCACGGAGAAATCGCCCTAAAACGCGCCGGCACCAACGGTTTTGGTTTTGACCCCGTATTTATTGCCGATGAAGAAAACCCCGAAAAAATAACGCTTGCACAAATGTCTGACCTGCAAAAAAACAGGATTTCGCACCGTGCAAACGCACTCAAAGCAGTACTCCGCCACATGCCGCTCCCGATAAAGTGAGGCCTCGCGTATCCCTCTCAAAAAACAGCTCACCGGACTGTTTTTTCGACAGAGTTCTGCTTAAGCAAAAAAGCTCTAAATCACCTCAAAAGCCCCGCATAATCAGTAATTTGACCATTCCGGCATAGTATCTTTTTGATACTAAAGGTATAAATAAAGGGTTTTAATGATTTTTGCGGAGATAAATGCCGGGTATCTCCGCATATTTTGCGGAGATACTCTTGAAAATCTCCGCACATTTTGTTATAATATACACAGGATGAAAAAATATATCTGGCAAAATAAAAATTTCCCTGATTTCACGTATGATAAGGAAACAATTCTGAAACTTCTTACACAGGTGAAGCTGCAAGAAGGGCTTTTGCTTGGAAAAATTGAGGGATTAGGGTTTGAACACAATCGCAGGGCACTACTCAGCACCCTTACGGAAGATATTGTAAAATCAAACGAAATTGAAGGTTTAAGTTTAGATATCAATCAGGTTCGCTCCTCAATCGGCAGGCGGCTCGGGATAGACACCGCAGGTGATGTGACAATCGAGCGCAATGTTGAAGGCATCGTTGAAATGATGCTTGATGCAACACAAAATTTCGACAGAGAAATGAGTGAAGAAAGACTTTTTGGCTGGCAAGCTGCAATGTTTCCGGGCGGCTACAACGGGCTTTACAAAATTAAAACCGGCGCATACAGAGATGACGCCAACGGCCCTATGCAGGTGGTTTCAGGTGCAATCGGCCATGAAAAAGTTCACTATGAAGCTCCGCCCGCCGGAACTCTGAAAAAAGAAATGAACCGGCTGATTGAATACATCAACAACGATACAGAGGATACTGACCTAATAATAAAAGCCGCAATCGTTCATTTATGGTTTGTCATAATCCACCCGTTTGAAGACGGTAACGGCAGAATTGCACGCGCACTGACTGATATGCTCCTGGCGCGCAGCGAAAATTCTTCAAACCGTTTCTACTCCATGTCCGCGCAGATAAAAAAAGTCAGAAATTCATACTATGAAATTCTACAGTTAACGCAGAAAGACTCCGTTGATATAACCGGCTGGCTTAAATGGTTTCTTGAAAACCTCATTCTTGCTATGAAAAATTCTGACATACTTCTAAAAAGTGTTCTTGCAAGAGCGGAATTCTGGAAAAAACACGCCCTTACACCTCTGAATGAGCGTCAGATAAAAATATTAAACAAAATTCTGGAGGATTTTGAAGGTAAACTTACAACAACAAAGTGGGCGAAAATGTGTAATTGCTCACAGGATACCGCAACAAGGGATATTACAGATCTCATAAACAAGGGTATCTTGAGTAAACACGGCGAGGCAAGGGCAACGCATTATCTTATAAATTTATAAAAAAGGAGGCAGAAGCCCCCCCCTGTTATCTATAATTTGTAAACTGCAACGGGTAATCATATTTATCCTCTTTAGCGCGCAATGCCTTGATTACTGACTGCAAATCGTCCTTGTCTTTACCCGAAACTCTTACCTGATCACCCTGAATTGATGCCTGAACTTTAATCTTCATATCCTTAATATCAGCAACAATCTTTTTGGCAAGTTCCTGCGTTAAACCTTTTTTGAGTTTATAAACCTGTCTTAATTTACCGCCGAGAGCATTTTCAACAGGCTGAGGGTCTAAAATCCTGATATTTAAACCTCTTTTGCACATTTTAGATTGCAAAATATCGTAAATATTGCGTAACTTCATATCATCAGTCGTGGTAATTGTTATTTCTTTATCACCGTCCAGCTCAACTTCTGAGCCCGAATCCTTTAAGTCAAAACGTGACGCAACATCCCTTTTAACCTGATCAACCGCGTTCACAAGCTCCTGTTTGTCAAACTCGGACACAATATCAAAACTGCAATCTTTTGCCATAATTAACCCCCTTATCTTTAGACAAGAGAATTATAGCATAAAAATTACGGCGTAGGAGCTTTTCTAAACCAGCTTATAGGATTATACCATTTTTTAGTACCGGCAGTACCTGAAGGTGCATGGTTTTTAATCCTGCTAAATCCATCTGTAATACTATTTTTTGCCCTGGTGTACCATGGTAATTTTTTACCTTTTAAAAATCCTGCAAGAATACCTAAACCGATTACGCCAAGCGCAACTTTACCGAAATTCAGCAGACTGTTTTCCGCGCTCTTTTCGCGGGCTTTTAAAAGATTTACCGTATCCTGTTTAAGGTTTGGTTTCAAAGTTACACCGCCAAGATAATTGGTGTTATAAAACCCGCCCATACCAAAACCGCCGTACATTGAACCCATTCCCAATACCGACGGGTCAAATTCATACAATGGCATGCCTGACGACATCAAATCTCTGTACATTGGGGGTGTATACAATTCACCAATCATTTTCTACCAACCTTACAATTTTTATACAGTCCAGCCACCGGTCGGCAAACCGCATCTGCCAGCAGACGGCTGCTGCTTTTTACAAAATAACCTTTTACATGTATATAAAGTTATTTTCCACAAAATTATTGCCATGGTTGTAAAGAATTGTAACAAAAAGACTCCGACGATTGCCGGAGCCTTTCTTACAGTTTTATAAATTGTGCTGCTTATTTCGCTGCTGAAACTGTGTCAAATAATACCTGAAAAGCTTCTTTATCATTAACAGCTAAATCAGCAAGCATTTTTCTGTTAACAACAACGTTAGCTTTTTTGCAAGCATTAACGAAACGGGAATAGCTCATTCCGCGTTCTCTTACAGCTGCGTTAATTCTGATAATCCAAAGACGGCGCATATTACGTTTTGTAGTACGTCTATCTCTGTAAGCATATTTCAACGCTTTCATTACAGCGATGTTAGCAACTTTAAATATTCTGCTTCTTGCACCTATAAAACCTTTTGCAAGTTTAAGTATCTTTTTATGTCTTTTGCATCCGACATTTCCACGTTTTACTCTCATTATTCACACTCCTATCTTGAATACTTTTTGTAAGGTAACTCTTTTGAAATTAATTTTCTGTGTGTATCAGAAATTGATACAACTTTGAAAATCTTACGTTTTCTAGATTCGGATTTGTGTTGGAGCAAGTGTCCGATACCTGCTTGTCTTCTTGTGATTTTACCTGTTGCAGTAACTTTGTAGCGTTTTGCAGCAGATTTGTGAGTTTTCATTTTTGGCATTTTCTTCTCCTTTTTTTGTTTTACCCGGGGTACGTCAATTTACGGACCGGGGGAAGTATCTCATCGAAAAACTTATGGCATACCAAAGCCATATAATCTTCGGCTTCTATTATAGTACATGATAATTTTTTTTGTGCAAGAGGTTGTTATTATATTTTACATTTATTACTAAATATGCTAAAATTCCTCTATGAGCAGATTAGAAGAAAGAATTGAAAACTTTAACAGGGCATTCGAAATTCTTACAAACGCCAAAAATGCATATACGCAGGATAAAGAAAACATCTTAATGCACATGGCACTTGTTCACGCATATGAAGTTTGTTTTGAATTATCCTGGAAAGTTCTCAAAGACTATCTTGCTGAAAACGGACTTCCCGTTTATCTTCCAAAGGAAGTTATAAAAGAAGCGTTCAACAAAAATGTTATAGAAAACGGTCAAATTTGGATTGATATGCTTGACGCAAGAAATGCTACTTCTCACGAATACAAAATGGATAAAATAAATCTTATTCTTGATAAAATCAGCACTACTTTTTATAACGAATTACTAAAATTTTCAAACTGGCTGGCAGGTTTCAATGGATGATTTTGGACTGCCGGAAAGAACTATTGACGAATTACTGAACTATTTCAAACAAAAGCCTGAAATAGAAAAGGTTGTTATTTACGGTTCGCGTGCAAAAGGAACTTACAACAATGGTTCTGATATTGATTTTGCAATCTGGACAGATAAACACGAAAATGTTGCAAGAATTTTATCAGAACTGGACGAGCTGTCAACACCGTATATGTTTGACGTCACTGATTATAAAGCTCTTAAACACGAAGGTATGAAAAAAAGTATTGATAAATACGGCAAACTTTTTTATAAAGCCGAGTAATATTCTTTCAAAATTTTGGTATCTATTTCAATATTCGGGCTTTCGCAGGTCAGGGCGCCGCGGACGTCAAAAGCTTTGAAGGCGCGAAGCAAATCTTTATAATTCATATCTGATTCTTCAAGGTTTAAATGGCAGCGTTCGCCTTTGGCTGTGTATTGAATACCTGCAAGGTGTCCGTGAAAAGCTTTCAATGCATTATCGCCAAGCTCATTGCCTATTTTTTCAAAAATCATTGAAAATTCATCGTAAGTATTATACTCACCGGCACTTCTGGCATGAAGATGCGAAAAATCTATGCACGGCAGAACCATATCAAACTCTTTTGAAAGCCGGATAACTTCATCCAAATCACCCCACTGGGTTGCTTTTCCGGTGGTTTCAGGCCGAACCCAGACTTCTATCCCTTCATTTGCAAGCGCTGTATTAATTAAATCATTGCATTTTTTTACCTGTGCGTAAACAGTTTCCTTATCGCCGCCCATATAATATGCTGCGTGATATGTTATGCTGAACGCGCCGACATCCTGCGCTGCCCTTGCCGTTTCGATAATTCTGTTTACACTTGCCAGAACCTTTTCTTCTTCCTGAGCGTTAAGGTTTATGTAAAACGGACAATGTGCTGTAAGAATAAAGTTTTCATTACTGCGAATTTCATTTACAAGAGTACGCGTTGCATCACTCATCTTTACGCCGTGAACAAATTCCAGCTCCATACCGTCAAGCTCCATTGACTTTATTATCTCAAAAGCTTCTTTATAACTGCCTTTTGTAGCTCTAGGCATGCCGGCTGTCAAAAAATTCAATTTATCAAACTCAAATATTTTTGGCAAGGTAAGCTCCTATTCCTGTTGATAATAAACAGATTAAAACACTTAAAATAATATAACCCAAAGATTGAACATATCCGCCTTTTTCAATCATTTTAAAAAGTTCCAGAGAAAAAGTGCTGAATGTAGTCAGACCGCCGCAAATTCCGACAGTAATCGCAAGTTTTAAAGATGAGGAAATATCTGCTTTATCCATAAAGAATACGTAAAAAAATCCAATAATAAAACTGCCTGTAATATTTACAACTACAGTCGGAAACGGGCAAACAAGGTTTGTTAAGTATCTCAAAACAGACCCCAGTCCGCCGCCTAAAAATACCGCAATTACGTTAAACATGGACACCTGCCAGAAGTTCTAACATTTCTTCTGCATCAGAAACCATTTTACAGCAATGTTTTTTGCGCTCCAGCCCCTCAAATCCGCGTGATAAAATTTTACAGCAGGTAAACTGATTACGGGCTTTGAATTCTTCAACAAGTTCCTTTGCTTTCGCTCTTGCTATAACTTCATTACCTTTAGAATTATTTCTGCCGAAATTCCAGCCGGCAACGATTTGCAAAGCCGCAAGTGCACCGCAGAGGCAGCCGCTGCTCATACCGCCTGAAAATGCCGTAGCGCACGGAAGCAATTCAGCAGTACACAAACCTTTATCAATTGCAACCTGCATGACACTTTCAGCACAAGAGTAACCGTTCATAAAATAATCCGTTGCTTTAGTCATACTAACCTTTCACTTTTACAACATGATAGCACGCAATTTGTAGTCTGCCCATTCAACTTATCTTATTTGTACAGGCATTACCAGACAAACAAAATCTTCATCGCTGTTCGGTCTTAATACTGTTGCTGAAAGGCTTGTATTCAAGCCGATTTTAACTTCATCACTATCAATATTTTTCAAAGCTTCAAGCATATATTTGTAGTTGAAAGCAATTGTAAGCGGTTCAGAAGTGTAGTCAATATCAATATTTTCTTCTGATTTACCGGAATCCGGAGTATCAGCGCTAAGTGTCAGGTTATTTTCGTTGAATTCAAATTTAGCGATACTTGTTTTTTCGTTAACCATGACAGAAACACGGTCGAGTGCCGAAATCATTTGCGAAACATTAACAATAGCTTCTTTCGGGCTTTCATTAGGAATAAGTTTGTTATATTGAGGGAATTGGCCTTCTAAAAGTCTTGAAATAGTTGTTGTTCTTTCTGATTTGAAAACAATTCTGTTAGTTTCAGCGTAAATATTAATATTATCTTCATCAATGAAAGAGCACATTTTTGCAAATTCGTTAATAGTTCTAGCCGGAATAATGAGTAAGCTTGTTTTGTCATTTTCAATATGTTCTCTGACTCTTGCAAGTCTGTTGCCGTCAGTTGAGGCAACTTCCAGAAGGTTTTCGGAAAGACTGAATACAATACCTGATAAAAGGTTGCTGTTTTCATAAGCAGCAGCAGCAAAGCCTGCCTGTCTTACAGCTTTTGTCAAAACTTTCACAGGAATTTCAAAACAATTAGCTTCATCAACTTCTACATTTGAACATTCTTTCGGGAACTCATCTGCAGAAATCCCGATAATATCAAATTTTGTTTTTTTGCATGTAATGTTAACAGAAGTTTCACCGTTTTTCATTTCAAAAGTAACGAGGTTGTCATTTAATTTTGAAACTATTTCGTTAAGAGTTTTGGAAGGAAGTGTTATTTTTCCTTCTTCTTCAACTTGAGCATCAACGGTTGTAACTATTGTCATATCTAAATCCGTTGCAACTAATTTGATAGAATTTGACCCGACGGTTTCAATGTAAATATTCAAAAGAACAGGTTGAATAGCTTTGACGCTGGTTGCTCTTTCTACTATTTTAATACCGTTATATAAATCTTCTTTTTTAATAACAAACTTCATACCTCTGACTCCTTATATTCCTGATTAAATTATATTACAAACAATATGCAAATTACAAGAAAAGTATTGATATTATTAAGAAAGCGCAATATTTTTTTGATTATCCGGCATTATAAACAGGATTTAAATATAAACTCCTGCTGGATAATTTAATGCTTTCCGGCTGTTCTATTATTTACTATAGAAATAATTTAATTAGAATATATAAAACTAATAGTCATAGTAAGCTCAAAATATTTGTAGAAAACTTCTGAAAGCTGCTATTGTCAATAGTTTTCATTGTAAAATCTTTGTAGAAAATTTTATAACTATGATTAGAAAACTTTTTAAAATAAATCATAGTCATAGTGATTGTTGTAGAAAAGTATAAACAATTGTAGAAAACAGTCAACTTTTCTACAGTAATTTCAAAAGTTTTCTACAATAAGAGATACCTGATTATATAATACCTGAAAAATTTTTTTGCCGGTTTGTCAATAGTAGACAAACTAAAAGGATGGTAACTATTTACCATCCTTTTAGTTTGGGCATGAAGAGACTCGAACTCCCACGCGTTAGCACTAGTTCCTAAGACTAGCGTGTCTACCATTCCACCACATGCCCGTATTAAGCTTGGGTTAGCGCAATTCCTACTCTAACCCAAACTTATACCTTTTGTCAAGTTCACTATTTTAATTTGTAATTTGTAAGTTGTGCTTGTAAGCCCAACCTGCTTGGTTATCTTTTAACACACAGAATACCCCAATTTGAAACTCCTGCGCTTGGAAATCTGTATTCACCTATGTTTTGAACAATTAACCAGTTACTAATCCCGTTGTAGACAACTAGTTTAGACGAGGAATACCAGTGAGTATTAGCAAACGAATCTGCTATAAGATTTTGGTTAACAAAAAGAGATGCTAATTCGTCCTTAGTTGGAATTCTATATTCATCTCCAGCTTGAAGCGTGCATGCTGTAGGTGCTTCCTCCGGAGTAACTCCGCTAAATACGCTTCTAAATGGAACCGGTGCAACAACGACGCTGTCGGTAGGATAAAGTATTGTCATAAAACCTATATCCTTGCCAACGGTATTAGGTCCTTTAGAGCCATTTAAATCGTAAATCATGTTTGCACAAATTTTAGGCTGTGCAAAGTAATAGTTTGTTTCGCCCATATTGGCAACGCAGTTAGGGTTGTAGAACGTGAGAATGCTTTCTCCGTTTCCGGTTTCAAAGGCGGCAGCTTTTGTGTCAAGCATAGAATAGCTGCTGGCAGAATGGTAGCTATATGCACTGTAAGATACTGAAGTTATAAAAGAATTTAATTCTGTCATAGTTTTTGGAATATCTTTGTTACTTCCTGCAAGAGTTGTGTAAGTAAGCGGTATTCCGCAGTCTTCAATATGCTCGTTGTCGCAGATGTTGTTGATTTTTATAACTTTAGCCAGCCCGTCAGTGATAAAAGTTTCTGTAGCAGTGTCAACGGCATCACTTGCGCCGGCCGAACTTTCTTCCTTTAAGGTTCCGTATCCGTTAAGTGCCGGCATGAGTGCAATAGCCTGTGACATCCTTGCATAAAGTGCTTTTCTTTGAGTATTCCATGTTCGCTCATTAATGTTACCCGTTAAACTCGGTAAAGTAATCGCCGCAACCACACCGATAATCGTGAGGGATAAGAGTATTTCCGCCATGGTGAAGGCTATTCGTCGTCCGCAAGCCCATAAACCCTTTATGGCCGTCGACTCAGTCGACCCCCCCCCCCCTGACCAGAATATCCGTACTACAAGGGTTTTCAGCTTCTAAATTTTTCATCATATTAATTCCATCCTTTCTTCCGGATATCAACCGGATTTAATTATGATACCGGCTCTATCGCCGGACTTTATTTTTATATTAATTATGACTTATTTTTTCCGGCTTGTCAATTGTTTTTATCTCTATCATTAACCCTTTCAGGATGCGCGGAGTTTGAGAGTATTATTTCGTAATACTCATTTTTGTCAATGTTTACGCCCATAGTTTTTACATTAGCGTATTCACGCTTACGCTTTTTGTTCAACAGTTTTTTATAATCGCCTGACATATTTTATGCAATCCTTAAATTGTAACCTAGAGTTTTAAGGATTTTTGCTAATGTATCAAGTCGTGGAACCCTTTTGCCTCTAAATATTTCATATAGCATTGTTCGGTCAATACCTGCTTTTTCACAGAATCCGGAAATACTGTCACGCGATTTTATTACTAATTCCAGAGAACGGAAAAAAGCGTTAAAATCACCGTCATTGATATATTGCGTAAGACTTTCGTTCATATATTCTTTTTGAAATTCTTCATCTTTTAATTGTTCTAAAACAAAGTCGTTAAAGTCACTCATTTTTATATTCCTTTATATTTGTCAAATAAATTTTTGCTAATTCTATATCTTTTGCCTGTTTAGATTTGTCACCGGCATTGAGTAGTAGAACAAGAGTTTCACCCTGTATTGTGTAGTAAATCCTGTAGCCTTTGCCAAGTGTAAATCTGAGTTCGTACAAATTTGCATCAATCTGTTTGTAGTCACCAAAATTATTGTCATAAATACGTTCTATTCGTTTAATAATTTTGGCACGCATAGATTTATCTAATGATAACAGCCAATCTCTGACCGGTTCTCTGCCGTTTGGTAATTTATGAAATTTTATTTCTTTAATAATTATATTGTAGCGTTTTCACTACAGTGTGTCAACTCTACTTTGTTACGAAAATGTAACAATTTGTAAATTTTGTTATAGATGTAGTATATTTAGATGATGAAAGAGGCTGAAAAAGTGGCATAATAATAGTAGGAGAGCAAAAGCACTACTCCCCCGATACTAAGGGCAGTGCGCGGCAGCTGTATAACACTCGATATTCTAAAGCCTACAATTTCATATTTTATATATCATACATAAAATAGAGAGGCAGAAAATGCAGACAAATTTACAATTTCAAAGTGACCTGGATAAACTGGTTGCTATTTTACCCCAAAAGGTTCGTAAACACCTGGATTATGAGAAAATGAGCGATGTCATCGAAATTGTGCTTGATATAGGCAGAATTCCGGAAATCCGGCACGCAAACGGCGAGATTGAATATATTGAGTGCGATTGCGTGGATGATGAGGACATTTTACATATTACAAGCCGTGTTCAGGAGTTTACCTCGGACAACAGATCCGGAATCCCCGGTACTTTGCACAGGATTAGCGCAATAAGAAACAGACAGGGTAAAGTTGTAGGGCTTACTTGCCGTATAGGTAGAGTCGTAACAGGAACCATTGCCTGCATTAAGGATTTTTGTACTTTAGGTAAAAGTATTTTGTTTCTGGGGCCTCCGGGGGTTGGTAAAACAACAAAATTGAGAGAAATTTCAAGGCTTGTTGCTGACGAATTGAAAAAACGTGTTATTGTTGTTGATACATCAAATGAAATTGCGGGTGACGGAGATACGCCGCACCCTGCTATCGGGCATGCGCGCAGAATGCAGGTTCGCCAGCCCGAGTTTCAAAAGGATATAATGATTGAGGCGGTTGAAAATCACACACCGGAAGTTATCGTTGTCGATGAAATTGGTACCGAGGCCGAAGCACAGGCGGCCAGAACCATTGCTGAACGTGGTGTTATGTTGATTGCAACCGCTCACGGTAATACTCTGGAAAACCTTATTAAAAACCCGACATTGTCTGATTTGGTCGGCGGAATTCAATCCGTTACACTCGGCGACGATGAGGCGCGCAGGCGTGCCTGCCAGAAAACTGTTCTGGAACGGGAAAAACAGCCGACTTTTGATATTGTTATCGAAATCCTTGACAGAAACACACTTGCTGTTTACAAAAATACCTCGGAAGCAGTCGATTACATCCTGCGCGGCTGGCCGATTAGACCTGAAATCAGAAAGGTTGACAAAACTTATGAGCCTGTTAAGGAAGAACTTCCGGCAACAAAAGAACAGCCAAAGTCCATACTTGATGAGATAAACCGGCTTGAAAAAAAGGTTTTCCCTTCCCTTGAACGGCCTGTTGAAAAACCGTCTGACAGTTTAAAATTCGGGTTTTCACGCGAAAAATACGTTGAAGAGGTCAAAGGACTGAAGAAAGTTTATCTCTATGCGGTTTCAAGAAGCATTGTAGAAAAAGTTATTGAACGCCTTAACCTCAACGTTGAACTTACACGTAACATTGAAGAAGCCGATATCGTTATCGCCCACAAAAATTTCGCCAAAGGCGGTGCGAAGATTTTGAGCATTGCCAACGATTTAAGGATAAGAACTTTCTTTATCAAAACAAATTCAATGCCGCAAATCCAGAAGGTTCTGAAAGATGCGCTCGATATTGAAGCTACAGAAGCGTTGACAGGCTACTACGACGAGGCGGAAAGAGCGCTGGAAGAAGCAAAGGCTGCAATTAACAAAATTCTTGAAGGCGCGGAAAATATTGAGCTTTCCCCTCAAAATCAGCAAATAAGAAAACTACAGCACGAACTTGTAGAGCAGCACAACCTTAAAAGCAAGAGCGTCGGCGAAGGCGACAAACGCCACCTGAAAATTGTCGGTGGAAAAGATTTTAATGGCTGAATACCGAAAATTCCGCAAATCAGTTGATTTTTCTTAACAAATTTTGGAAAAAACCTCGACAAGAGGTTTTTTTCATGTAACAATTCTTTATAGATTTACAAATATAATTATAAGGAGAAATATAAAGATGCAAGTTATATTGAAAAAAGATGTCCAAAACTTAGGCGAAGCCGGTGAAATTGTTAATGTAAAAGACGGTTATGCAAGAAACTTCTTACTTCCGCAGCAAATGGCAGAAGTAGCAACAGAAGGCGCTTTGAAAAACAGAGAACAAAATATCGCAAGAATTCACGCAAAACAAGAAAAATTACATCAGGAAGCTCTTGCACTGGCTGAAAAAATTGAAAAATTCGGTAAATTGGAACTTTCTGCTAAAGCCGGTGAATCAGGTAAATTATTCGGTACAATTACTACTAAGAAATTGACAGAAGAATTAGCTGAAAAAGCTGGTATTGAAGTTGATAGAAAAAATGTTTCATTGAACGCTCCAATCAACAAAGTTGGTGAATACACAATGTTAATCAAATTGACTTCAAAAGTTAAAACAGAACTGGCAGTAGTTGTTACAGCATCTGAAATCCTCAAAGACCACATTGAAGAAGTTGTTGAAGAAACTGTTGAAGAATAGGTTTTCGTTAAATATTTACAAAAGCGCGGATTTTTAACACCGCGCTTTTTTCATGGCAAATTTTTCTGACTAAAATACTTTATATAATTACGGGGCATTTGTATTAAAGGGGAAAAAATGGTTATATCAGTCAAATTTGGTCAAAAGGTATCGTATTTACTGTCGCGTGCGGGCATAGAAAATGCGATAGGTAAAGTAAAGAAGTGGGCAAGGAGTTACACGCCACCGCCGGTTGAATTGACGCCAAATCAGGCACGGCGCGCAGAGGCAATGGCTAAAAATCCTGATAGAGTTCCGTTTTGTCACCAGTACTGGGCGAAAATGCAAAGAGAGGGTGCTTTGAGGCCTTATCCTTACCGCGTTGTCGAAAATCACGGGCAGTTTAACAGTTTTAATTATCTTTTTGTTAAAGGCAGGGTTAATTACGGGTTTGATTCGCCTGCGTTTGCGGTTGGTGACGGAAGTTTAATGATAAAGGATGTTATCAGGCAGTCTGATATTCAGTTTAAAAGATTGAGGCCGACGGAAGAACCTGTGACGGTGTATCGTTGTATTGGTGAAAAGCCGCCGTTTATGGAAAATGATGCGAAGTTATATAAGAAGCTTTTTGACGCTAAAAAGGGTGATATTATAACGATGCCGGAATATGCTTATGCCGCTGGCGGTACGGAATATTCGGATGTTTATAAAGGTTATGAAGGACGCGGCGTGACAATGGAAATATTTGTGGATAAAGGTGCGCGTGTTTCGCATTCCGGCGATATAGTAGACGGCAAGCTGGATAACTGGGGTGCAGAATGCGTGTTCCCGAGAGGTTCGCGGCTGGAGGTTTTTGACAGCAAAGTGCTTGAGGACGGAAGCTGCTATAAAAAAGTTAAATACATTTTACCGGACGAACCTTGGCGTACACAAACATAACGCCTGTTTAAATTTTATTTTTGTTTAGCTTTTTGTAGATTAAATCACAAATATGATAGTTTATTATACCGGTAATAGTTGTTACAAGAAGGATAATTATTGCATATATAATAAGATTTAATTCCGTGTTCAAATAGTTCATCAAGTTGTATTTTTTTATAAGCCAAGAACTCATTATTAATATAATTGCCTGCATAACATATATGTTATAGGAGTATTTTCCTATATTTTTCCAGATTTTATTGTTTAAGAAGGAAGATATATAACCTTTATGCGTTATAAATAGCCAGATTAGCAGGCAAAAGATTAAAACCATTAGAAAGTCATTTTCATATGACAATCTGTGGAATACCGTGTTATTGATAACAAAGATTAAAAGATATGTTTCAATACCGGTAATAAAGAGTTTTTTCCATATTGAACAAGCTAACTGTCCGGCATGAGTTTTGTAATAATCATAAGCATTATACAGGATAATTCCTGCACTAACGCCTCCAATCCCCCGTATCATACCTACCGGAAGAAAATTATAAAATACTTTGCCAATACCGGCAAAACAATTTCCTTTATTTACCAGAATGGCATATGAAATAAATGCGAGTATACAGCTTAAAAGATTAAGCGTTTTTCTTGCGTAATTTAGTTTTATATATGAGTAGAATAAATTCATAAAAAATAGTGGTCCAACAAACCATATAAAACCGTTATTTGCGATAGAGCCGCGCATAAGACCGGTGCTTTGTAGAAATAATAGTATCATTATATCATCATACTGATTAAATTTTGTAATTCCAAATAAGGATATTATAAACACAGCCAGCAAAGATATTGCAATCGGAAACCATAATCTTTTTGCGCGTTTGATTGTATATGAAACCCATTCAATATTATTGCTGCCATTCATAGTATACATAAGCATAAAACCGGCAAGAATATAGAAAAATTCCACCCAGATATAACCTAGACTACTGTTATGCTTCAGCATCTGAACGGTGTTTATTTTAGCTAAGCCTGCAAATTGCCAGATATGGTGGTTAATTACTAATATTGTGCCTGCAATACGTAAAAAGTCTATATTAAAAAATTGTTCTCGTTGATTTTGTACTACCGTCATATATATTAATTTTATACAAAAAGTTATGCATACAACACCTTATAACATATTACACTAATTAAAAAATATTGTTGTGTATTGTAACAATTTCTTTACGTTAACATCAATTATTGTGATTTATACTTACATACGGGGTGATTTACTTTTCTTTGAAATGTAAAATAGTATGTAAATGTTTACAGATAAAGAATTTATTGCAAATAAGATTAAAACTTTCAGAAAATATGCCGGACTTACGCAGGCTGAACTTGCTGAACAAATCGGAATTTCTGATAAACACGTATGCAGGATTGAAAACGGTGCGTATATGCCCTCTCTGGAGACTTTTTTGAAAATCGCTCAGATTTTAAATATTAGCCTTGAGGAATTCGGGCTTGCGATTCAACCTGACAGAAACCTTAAAAGAGAAAAATTTATTGAATTTTTATACAGTATTTCTGATGCCGAAATTGAGTTTTATTATAATATTATCGCTGAAATTCATAAGGGTTTGCCGTCTTTAAAACGATAGGATTACTGTAAATTAGAGTGTCGGGCAATTTTATTCTCTTATTGACTCCGTAGAATAATTGTATCAGAAGAGGAGTTAAAAATGAGTACATCAATTTATCGTGCACCGGTTTGTCAGATGAAGGCGTTTAAAAATTTGTTCATAGAAATGAGCGCTAAAAATTGCAATATGCGCTGTAAGCATTGTTATATTGATTTTCCTATGACAAAAAATGTGAAGGATTTTATCAGTTTAAATTGCATTAAAGAAAATCTGGCGCTTGTTCACAATTCCGGTTTGGAATGCATTTATCTTACAGGTGCCGAGCCGATGACTCATCCGGATTTTAACACCATTTTGAGGCTGTGTCTTAAAGTCGCTAATGTTTGTATTATAACGAATGGTTCGTTTATTAACGAAAAGAAGGCAAGATTTCTAAAAAATGTTGAAGAAGAAAACGATTATGAAATTATAATTACTTTAAGTCTTGCGCATTTTGATGAATTGAAAAATGATGATGTTCGCTGCCGCGGGGCTTTCAGGCAAACTTTATCTGCTATTAAAGCGCTTGCAAAATACGGGTTCAGCCCTATTATTTCGGTTACTAACTTTTATAATGAGGTACCTGACTTATTGAGGCAGAAGGTTATGGAACTGTGCAATAAAGTTGAATACGATATTGAGCCGAGCCATATAAAAATTAACCGTTATGTTGATAAAGATAATGAAAATGAGCCGGAATATGACCAATGGAAAAGTTTGGACTGTGAATACGGCAGAATTTTAACCGTTAACGGCGTTTATGTCTGTCCGTTTCTGGCAAATGATCACCGTGGCAGATGCGGTTCTACATTAGCGGATTTTTCTCAGAAAATGGTTTTGGAAACGAATTTTTGTGAAAATTGCACAAAAAATCCCGAAATGTTTTTCGGGATTGATTTTCAAAGTTTTGGATCCTGATATCAGATTTTAAAAATTCAAATCAAGATTTAAATCATCAGCTGAGGCATCGCTGTCGCTTTTAGATGACGGCGGAACCTCTCTGCTTGCGCCTGCATTCGGATCTTTTTCAGCATAAAGGTTCAAATCCATTTTTATATGTAATATGGTTTTGTCTTTTTTATAAGGGTTAACTTCTATTGATTGGATGTCAAGGAAGTGTTCGTGCTTATAAAGGTCTTTCATGAAACTCTGGAATTTCATGTAAGTTGCAAAAAGTTCTACATTCATCCTGCAAACAGCATAATCATCTTTCTTTTCTTTATAGAAGATATCGTCAGCAGGATCGTATGTATAGTTAACCTTGTATATTTTTATTCCGTAGAATTTTATAAGGTCGTTAATTTCCTGAATTTCGCCGGCCATAATATCTGCTGTTGAATTGCCGATACCGTTGGTATTTTTATAGAAAGCTTTGACCTCAATACCTTCTTTAGCCCGTGCTTCTTCTCTGGCTTTATTCTTTTTAGCAGTTTCAAGCTCTGCTTTTTTAGCTGCAAGTTTGCTTTCAGTTTCGGAGTATTTAGTGCTGTTGCCAAAGTATGCAATAGTTTCCGGAATTATTTTGGTCATAAGAAATATTGACGCTGCAATTGTTACTACAACTATTATAAGCGCAATTTTAAACATATCTAAATATTTTTTAATTACTTCCATATTCATTATTAGTAACCCTTTTTACTTTTTCTTCTTTGTATTTTTAGTGCCTTTTTTGTCATCATCTGCCTCAATGGTTTCGGTTTGAGGCGGATAATTTTCATCGTTAGTTATAACGAAGTCGTAATATTTTGCTTCTGCTACAGCTGCGTCTTCTTCTGTAGTATTATTCATTTCCATGTTTTTCAGCTGGAGTTTACTATTTGGAAGAGCATTGTTAATATTTTTGTAGAAGCTGTTTATATCATCAATACTTGCGCTTACGCCGGTTATAATAATTTTGTCTTTTGAGTGGGTCTTATAGTAAGTAATCCAGAGTTTTCTCGGTATTACTTCACCTATTGTAATGTATGAAAGCAGTTTTGTTCTGTTGTTAGAAAGAACATTTTTAACTTCTTCTGTAGGATCAAATTTTGTAGAACTATCGGAAGCGTTAAGGTCTGTGATTTGCTTATCCAGTTCATTTATTTGAGTTTCCAGTGCGGTTATTTTGTCGCTGAAAGGTTTGTTCAAAATCGGTAATACGAAGAATAATGGAAGAAGTATTATAAGTAATACTGCCGCAACTATTATAGAGTATAATTTTGCCGAATTTGGTGTTATCTCAAAGATATGATCCCCGATGTTAAATCTTACGATTTCGTTATCATAATTTGCTTTAGGAGTAACTTTAAGGAAATCGAATTTAGCGATTACCGGATATTTTTGTCCTTGAAGCATACCTAGAGTTTTCAGGGAAGGTTTGAGTTTATATTTAGGGTCAACTGTCGGGGCAAGCGGTAAAAATTCATCTTTTCTATAGAGGTTATCATCAATAAAGACAACATCCTGATAAGTAAGTGAGCCGCTTGATGTCAGGGAAGTAGCAAGTTCTTCTGCACTGACCATATCGCTTTCTGAAACGATAACGAGGGATTTTGCCTGAAAACCCAAAAGAGTTAATTCCGCAGTGGAAGCAATGGCGTTGTAAATATCATCAGAGCGTTCTTCCATCAGCGGCATATCTTCCTGAACAAAATCAACAATTCTGTCGGCGTTCATTGCAAATATAGCATAGCCGCCGTTGTTAACTATCATAAGGTTCCATGTTTCTTCCGGCTGCAATTGTTTTTCAATTAATGTTGTTCTTGCAAGACCGTTCAGAATTGTTGTATAAGAAGTTTGGATATCAATAATTTTTGCGCCGACTTCTTTTAAAAGTTCTGTGATTTTTGAGATAATATTATCTTGCAATGCGCAGTAGAAGATATTTCTCATGCCTGCATTTTTACCGGTGTTAAAATCTTTCCAGTCAAAGATAGGTGTATATCTGGAAAATACATAAGAACTTTCGATTTCAGCCAAAACGGATTGACCAATTGCCGGATCTTCCAGCATTGTCGGCAGTTCACGCGTCCCGAGTAAAACTGTCGGAAGGTTCAATACAACATTACAGTTTGGCTTTATACCCAGTTCGGTTAAAAGCTCCAGAAATGTTTCTCTGAATTTTTCCAGATCGGTAATTTCTTTTGTACTATCATCGTATGCCAGATGTTTATTGGCATATTTGGTAATATGGCCTGATTTTTCATCGACCTGAAAAACTTCCATACCTGTTGATTGCGTCACGGAAAGGTATACTTTTTCTCTGTTTCCGAGCCCTAGACTGCTTAATAAACTATTCATACTCATCTTTTCTGCTTCTCCACTTTCTTATTGTATACATAAATTCTTGAAAAATCAAAGTCTATACAATAATTTACATTGAATGTATGAGATTTTTATAAAAAATATATAAAAATATTGGTTAATTTTTTGTTTTTATACTAAAATATAGTGTAATAAACACAAGAAATAGGAGTATTTTTTGCGGTGAACGAACTGATTGAAAAAATAAATATTTTAAAAAAAGAAAAAAATGCGGTAATCTTAGCACATTGCTATCAAAATATTGAAGTTGATGAAGTAGCGGATTTTGTGGGTGATTCTTTGTATTTAAGCCAGCAGGCAGCAAAGACTGACGCGGATATGATAATTTTTGCGGGCGTATATTTTATGGCGCAGACCGCTAAAATGCTTTCGCCTGATAAAAAAGTTTTGCTTCCGAGAATGGAGTCCGGCTGTCTTATGGCAGATATGATTAATTTGCAGCAGCTGAGGGAATTTAAAGCAAAATATCCGGGAGTTCCGGCTGTTTGCTATATTAATTCAACGGCCGAAGTTAAATCCGAATGCGATATGTGCGTAACAAGTTCTAACGCTTTGCGCGTTGTAAAAAGTATGGGCGCGGAAAAGATTTTATTCCTGCCTGATACATATCTTGGCAAATGGGTAGAAAGGCAGCTTAACGGCGTTGAAGTTATTACTTTCCCGGGTTTTTGTCCTACACATTTGCGCATAAAACCGGAAGATGTAATGAGTGCCCGTGCAATGTATCCTGATGCACCGGTTCTGGCTCATCCTGAATGCCATCAATCTGTAACAGAACTCGCTGATTACGTTGGCAGTACAACCGGTATTATGGAATATGCACAGAAAAGTCATGCAAAAACTTTCATCATTGCTACAGAAAAAGGCGTTGTTGACAGATTGCAGCGCGATTTTCCGGAAAAACAGTTTATACTTATTAAGGATAATATAATTTGTCCGAATATGAAATGGCATACCTTAACGGATATTTATAATGCTTTAATTTATGAACGGTATGAAATTACCGTTGATGAAGAAATTTCAAGAAAAGCAGTTAAGTGTATTGACAGAATGCTTGAGGTTTCAAAACCATGTCCGGTGATGTAATTTACGGTAAAAATTCAGTTACGGAAGCTTTGATTTCTAATAGAGAAATCAACAAAATTATTATATCGAAAAGTATTCACAGCGATAGTAAATTAAATAAAATCAAAGAGCTTGCGCGCGAAAAAGGTATCGTATTTCAGTTTGCGGGCAGAGAAAAATTCCAGCCTTATGATGAATTTAATCATCAGGGGGTGATAGCTTTTGTTTCCCCGATAGAATATATGGAACTTGAGGATTTTCTTGAAAAACCTCATGAAAATTCATCGGTTGTAATTCTGGACGGTGTGGAAGATGCTCACAATCTGGGGGCGATTATTAGAACCTGTGTATGTGCGGGCGTGGAAGCTGTTATAATTCCTTCAAGACGTAATGTTCAGGTAAATTCCGTTGTTGAAAAAATTAGTGCCGGCGCGGTTAATCATATTCCTATTATTAAAGTTAACAGTCTGGTCAATGCAGTTCAAAAAATGAAGGAATCCGACTGGTGGATAATTGCAACGGATGCAAGCGCGAAAGATAATTATTTTGATGTAGATTATAATAACATGAATTTTGCTATAATAATGGGAGCTGAGCATGCCGGAGTTTCCAAATCCTTGTTGAAGGCTTCGGATTATGTGGTCAAAATTCCTATGCTAAAAGATTTTAATTCTCTTAACGTTTCAAATGCGCTTAGCGCAATCATCTTTGAAACGGTAAGACAAAAACTTAAAAAATAATTACATTTACTTTTTAACGGGTAAAACGGAGAGAAACATGAAGAAAGAACTTGAAAAATTTCAATTTATGACGGATGATGATATTTCAGATGAAGATGTAGATTTCCACAACCTTCAGGAGCAAGAACTTGATGCTGATGAGGATGAAGTTCTTGAATCACTTGAAGAGCCGAAAAATTCTGAAAGTTTTGCAAGCGTAAACGCTGATGATAATGTTAAAATTTATCTGCACCAGATAGGTAAAATTCCTCTGCTTTCCGCTCAGGATGAACTTGAACTGGCAAAAAAAATTCAGGAAAAAAATGATAAGTTTTCTAAAAATATTCTTGTGAATGCTAACCTGCGTCTTGTTGTAAGTATCGCAAAAAAATATATCGGCCGGGGACTTTCATTTCTTGATTTAATTCAGGAGGGCAATGTCGGGCTGATGAAGGCTGCCGACAGGTTTGATTATACTAAAGGGTATAAGTTTTCAACTTATGCGACCTGGTGGATTCAGCAGGCAATAACAAGGGCAATTGCGGATAAGGCAAGATTAATCAGACTTCCTATTCACATGATTGAATCCCTTAGCCGCATAAGACGTGTAACCATCGACCTTACAACAGAACTGGGGCATACTCCGACTAAACAGGAAATTGCGCACAGACTTGGAATGTCTGAAACCAAATTGTCTGAGATAATCAAATCTGCGCAAACCACTATTAGTATGGATACACCTGCTACAACTTCTAAAGACGATAATGCAAAAATCGCCGACTTTATTGTAGATGAAGATTCTGTTGCGCCGGATAGTAAGGTTTCGCAGGAAAATCTGTTTGTCGACATTAAAAAAATGCTTACAGTTCTGAGTCCTAAAGAGCGCGATGTATTGATTATGCGCTTCGGCATTGATAATAACGGTGTTCATAAAACTCTTGATGAAATCGGCACCCAGTACGGTGTATCAAGAGAACGTATAAGACAGATTGAAAACCGCGCGATTGCAAAACTTAAGAAATATTGTAAAAATAAAGATCTTACTATAGATTTGAAAAACTATTTTGGAACATAAATAAAAGGCGGTGGTTTAAGCCCCCGCTTTTTTAATTTATGTAAGTTTTTACAAAAAAATGCGGTGTCAATTCACCGCAAGAAAGGATAAAAAAACGAAATATTTATAATGTATTATCGTTTTATCGTTTAACACATCTGATACTCATCGGTTCCGTTAAAGAACGCCAAACATTTGCATAACCTGCACCAAAATAGAAGTACCACGCACGTTTGGCATTATTATATGTGGTTAGGGATGACGTCCAGTAAACAGAGTTTCCGCCTCTGTTATCAAGCGTTTCGTTGTCCGAAACCAGTTTCAGGTTGGTAAACATTGAAGCCATTTCTTCAACATTTGCCAGTCTGTATTCGCTATCCTCTTTTGTGCAGGCGGATGCAGCGTCTTTTTGTGCGTATTTTTGGCTTAAATCTCTGATGTACGGGTATAGGCGCAACAACTTTAACATCATAAGGATAGAAAGCTGTTATAAACCCAACATCTTTACCAACAGTGTTCGGCCCTTTATTACCATTAAGATCATAGACAAAGTTTACGCACATCATATTAGGGAAGTTTGCCTGAACAACTTCATTAAGTGAGCCTCTGCATCTCGGATTATAGAAAACAGTAACGGTTTCGCCGCCCTGAGCAACGAAAGATGCTGCCTTTGTATCATATAAAGAATAAGAAGTTCCGATAGCCAATTCCGGTGGAGATGTAATATTTAGCGGGTTAAGCTCGGAAAGCTTAATCGGCATGTCAATTTTTGTTCCGGCAAGGTTAACTATTGAATTTAAAATCTATTAAACTTTAAAGTATATTAATTAAAATAAATAAAGCAGTTCTCCGTCGCCTGCTTGCCCTGCTCAAAGCGTAAGCCGATGCTCGCGGTGTCACCTCGTGGGAACGAGGGGAGCAGGCGAGCATAATATCACCGCCGTTTCAAATCTTTGATTTGTCAGGCGGGGTAACGCAGGTCAATCCGCTTACCTCTCACAAAACAATTCACTGGATTGTTTTGCTCGGCAGAGTGCTGTCTAATACGTCACTCAAAAGTTTCGCTCACGTTCCTTATCGCGAAACTTTCTCGGACAATTAAATACGGGGTTAAAATGGATATTAAACAAATTGTTGGGAAAAGGGTACAAAAATACAGAAAACAGATTGCTTTAACACAGGAGGCACTGGCCGAGTTAATAGGGATAGATACGATTTCGCTGAGTAAAATAGAAACCGGCAGAAATTATCCGACATCCGAAAACATAACAAAACTGGCAAATGCTCTTGGAGTAGAGATTTACGAACTGTTTGTAGACGACGCAATCAAGTCAAATGAACAATTGTTAAAAGAAATAATGTCAGATATAGACAAAATATCAAACAATAATCAAAAATTACTGATACTAAAAGCGTCAATAAATTCTATATTATAAAATAAATAAAAAACCGGGTTCGTTCAAACCCGGCTTTTTATTTTTCTAGTAAACCAATACAGATTAAAATAAAGCAGTTCTCCGTCGCCTGCTTGCCCTGCTCCCGCAGGGCAACCTGCGACTTCGCTGTCTAGTACTGTCTAGGCTTCTTCTTTTTGTTGGTTAATGAGATTTTGTAATTTTTCTTTTATCTCATCGCCTTTCTTTTGCAGGTCAGACACAACGTCGTCTGCTTTTGCCTGAATTTCTTTTACAGTTTCGTCAGCTTTTTTCAGCGCATCTACTGCACCGTCTTTTAACAATTTGCGTGTTTCTTCACCGGATTTTGGTGCCAGAAGAATACCTGCTATTGCGCCTACTGCGCCGCCGATAAGAAAACCGGCTAAAAATTTAGTTGTTGTTGATGACATAATGACTCCTTTTATTTTCACTTGGTATTATAACTCTTTCCAGAGTGGTGGTAATTATTAAAACCGGCTATTTTGTAAAAATATCTTTAATCCTTTGTACTACGTTAAAGAAGCCGTTTTTGATATTATTTTTCATTCGATTTTTCTTCTCGTTGATAGTAGTGATTGCGGTTTTAACTTTATTTATTCCTTCTTCAGCCGTCTGCGTGATGGAGAGGAGGGAAGTCAGGGTATTTTTTAATTCTGTGATTGTTGGTTTCAACTCTTCGTTAAGGATTTTGGAGGTTTCCAAAAGGCTTTTGGAGAGTGTTGACAGGTCGATAATCAGTTTTGTCAGGAATACGCCTATTACAAAAACGACTATTCCGACTGTCCAGGAAAGAAAAGTTAAACTCTGGTTTAGTGCAATTTGTGATGTATCCATTAACTTTCCCCTATTCGTTGTAATCGCCGGTCATTTCGCCGTCTTCGCGTTTTTTCGCGTTACGGAGTTTTCTTGACTTAATTTTATCTGCTATCATTTTCAATTGTCTTTCAAATTTGCATTTAACTATATCAACGGACTGCATTGCCTGTTTTTTAGCTTCGTTAATTTCCGGCGAATGTTTTTCGTAGAATTCGTTAGCAGCCTGCGCTAATTCTCTTCTTGTTTCTTCGCCTGATTTTGGTGCGAAAAGTATACCGGCAACGATGCCGCCGACCACTCCTGCCAATAACCCCAACGGAAATGCTAGTGATTTATTATCTGACATAAAACTCCACCTTTCATTTTCTTTTTATATATTTATTATATCATATTTTTTCAAGTTTTACAAGTTATGCTTACCAGAATAGTTTTATAAAGCTATAGCCTGTTTCAAAACTTTCGTATCGTTTTTTAAATATTTTGTGCAGAATGTAATATACAGTGAGTTCGCCCAGAAGATTTCCGCAGGCTTCAACTTTTTTGCCGAACTCTTCTTTCCACATTTCTATGTACTGGTGTGTGAGCGCGAAGATATCCCTTGTTGTCGGAAGCATTTTGCTTAATTTTTTGTTCAGCGTAGTAACCTGCTGCCTGCAAAGGTTAACCTTCTTGTTTAGCACGACAAGACCGCCGATAATCAATCCGCCGGCGATTATTTCTACTATGAGAATTGTGATTAATGTTGTATTCATTTTGTTACTTTTGTATTATATTATTATCAGCGTCTTAATAGAATACATCTGTTAGACGATATAATAGGATTATAAACTAAAAAAGGGAAAAAAGATATGTTGTTAGGAGTAAATATAGACCACGTAGCGACCCTCAGAAACGCAAGGGGCGGGGCTGAACCGGATGTTTTGGCAGCGGCTTTAATTTGTGAAGAGAACGGTGCAACCTCAATTACCGCGCATTTGAGAGAGGACAGGCGTCATATTAAGGACGCTGATATTTACAATCTGGCAAAAAATATCAAAACCCGTTTGAACCTTGAAATGGCAATGGCTGAGGATATTCAAAAAATTGCGCTTGAGGTGAAGCCTCATTCTATCTGCCTTGTGCCTGAAAAGCGTCAGGAAGTTACAACCGAAGGCGGGCTGGATGTTGCAGGAAAATTTGAGGCCGTGAGAGATTTTATCAAACCGCTTCTGGATGCCGGAATTGTGGTAAGCCTGTTTATTGACCCTGAGCCGGCACAGGTTAAGGCGTCTTATGAAACCGGCGCGCAGTTTATTGAAATGCATACAGGCACTTATTCAAATACTTACGGTAAAGAAGGCGGCGAAGAAGAATTTTTAAAGCTGAAAAAAGCCGCTGAATACGCTCAATCTCTGGGTTTGAGGGTTAATGCCGGTCACGGCTTGAATTATGAAAATGTTCACAGAATGCATGAAATCCCGGGGTTGTATGAATTAAATATCGGACACAGTATCGTGTCGCGCGCGGTGTTTACCGGCATGGCAGAGGCTGTCAGAACAATGGCGGAAATGGTGAAATAACGGCCTGTAGCACGGGGATAGTGGAGATAATAAATTATGGCAAATGAGAAGAAAACTGAACAGGAAATTATTGAAGAAATGCAGCAGGTTGTCGAACAAATGCGGCTGGATGATATTGAGGAAGATCCTTCAAGCGCCGAAGAATGTTTTGATTGTGATTGCTGCGGGCAAACTAAACCATTTGCCGGCTCAATTGATTATAACGGCTACAGACTGTGTAACGACTGTGTTCTGCTTGCAGAAACCGGCTTTGCACTCGGTAAAATCAAGGATACGAACGACTTAATCAATTTTATTGAAGATAAAAATCTTGAGCGTTTGTGCGATTTTATTAAACAGGAAGAAAAAAGAGAAGCAAACTGATGAATTCAAAAATTTCAGACAAAGTAATTAACCGGCTGACGCTTTACCACTGCATTTTGCAGGAGTTTTTGGGACGCGGTGAGGAGGTAATCTCGAGCGGTCAAATTGCGAAATTGCTGCATATAGATGATTCACAGGTGAGAAAGGATATTTCGGTTCTGAACAACACCGGCAAAAGCCGCGTGGGTTATATTGTGAAGGAGCTGAAATCCAGTATTGAAAAGACGCTCGGGTTTAAAAAACAGAAAAACGCGTGTATTATTGGTGCAGGAAATTTAGGCTCCGCACTTGCAAAATACGACAGTTTTACCAATTACGGCCTGAACATTGTTGCGCTTGTGGATACGGATAAAAATAAGATTTCCGGCATGGTGAACGGCAAACGTATTTTTGCACTGACGGATTTTGCTTCCGTTGTTAAGGAAAACGGAATTGATATAGCGATTTTGACGGTTCCGAAGGAGTTTACGCAGAGTACCGCGGATATAGTTGTTGCCGCGGGTGTAAAATACATCTGGAATTTTGCGCCAGTGGTGCTGAACGTGCCGGACGACGTTCAGGTCTGGAACGAAAACCTTGTCGGTAACTTCCTGCAGTTTACGTATAATATTTAATCATTGACAAAGTGTATCTTATGTGATACACTGTTAATATGAAAAAAATTATTAAATATCAGCTTCCGAATGGTAAAATACCGTTCGATGAATGGTTTCAAGATTTGGACAAATCCAAAAAGGCGGAGGTTTTAATCCGGCTTGAACGTTGCAAACTTGGCCTGCTCGGACAGCATAGAAATCTTTCGAAAGGTATAACTGAATTGAAATTTCATGCAGGTGAACGGATTTATGTTTGCGAAAAAGATGATATTATAATAATTTTGTTGAATGCAGGTGGAAAAAAGCGACAGTCAAATGATATCGCCAATGCTGAAAAATATCTTCAGGATTACAATGAAAGGAACTCTAACGATGACTAAAATGCCGGAGTTTAATACTTTAGAATATTTAAAAGGTGATGTTGAATTACAACAGCAATATTTAGAACAACTTATTAATTACTACGTTCAGGATAATAACGTAGAAGCATTTCTTTCTGCGTTAAAGCCTTTGATTGAATTGAACTATAATATTACAGAATTTGCCCAAAAAACAGGGATTAATAGAACCTATTTTTATAAATTATTTAATAATAAAGTTGTTCCCGATTTCCCGACAATAGTTTTGATTGTCAAAAATCTTGGCTTTAAGATTGACTGTAAATTGGTAAGAACGCCCTAGCGGTCAAATTCACTGAAGAATTTAACAGTCAAATTCTGTGAAATCCTGACTTAAATCTCGCAGGGTAGGATTAAGAGTTTTAATTAAATTTAATTTCCATTCCCTGTGCCAGTTTTTAAGTTGTTTTTCTCTGTTAATAGCATCCTGTACAGAGTCGAAAAATTCGTAGTAAACTAATTTTTTAAGATTATATTTGTCTGAAAATCCTTTATTGATATGTAATTGATGCTCTTTAGTCCTTCGCACAAGAGAGTGTGTCATACCAATATAAAAAGTTGTTTCTTCGTAATTTGTCAGTATATAGACAAAATAACAGTGTTCTTTTTTCATAAAGTAATACTAACACATTTTTTATTTCGTTGTCATATTATTAATAATAAATATTGTAACCGTTATGTCATGCTGAACTTGTTTCAGCATCTGTCCGGTGTTGCGTGCTGTCGGTGTTGTTGGACAGATCCCGAAACGGTCTTGCTCGACTCGCGAAAAACGGCACCGCAAAAACATCGTTTTCGCTTTGTGCCTTCGCTCGCTCGCGCAGTTCGGGATGACAGAATTAATCCTCAAATAGTTCTTTAGGCTTTGCTTTAAATAAAACGCATAGATGGCATAACAGTATCGTTGAAAAGAAAACCTTACCGTTTTCAATTTTACTTATGTAGTTAGGTGATACTCCGACTGCGGCGGCGACTTGTTTTTGTGTTAAACTTTTGGCTGTACGAAACTTTTTAAGATTTTTGCCAATTAGTTGTAGTTGTGGTTTGTATTTTTTTATATCTTTCATAATTTTAAAATTATAAAAGATTCGCCTGAAAATGTCATTGAGATTTCTCAACAGGTATATAGTTAAAAACCGCCTTTTAAAAGGCGGTTTTTTAATATCTATTCGTTTCCGTCCAGCAGGCTGCCCTGTTCGACCGTTGTGTCATCTTGAGTGTCTGTTCCCTGATATTCCTCTTCCTCATCAGGGTTTAGAATTTTATTGACAGAACATACCATATCGTTATCAACAAGGTTTATTGCCTTGACGCCTGTTGCAGGTCTGCCCTGACGTGAAATTGAGCCGGCATTAATTCTTGTTACAATTCCGTTTGCCGTTACCATCATAATATCGTCAGTGTCTTTGACAATCGTCAATGCGACAAGTCTTGATGCGCTTGATTTGAATTTCGTTGCAATCAAGCCTATTCCGCCGCGGTTCTGGGTTCTGAATTCCGAAATTTTTGTGCGTTTGCCAAAGCCGTCAGAAGTTACAACAAGTAAATCTGCGTCGTAATCTTTCGGTACAATGTCGCAGCCGATAATTTCGTCACCTGTGCGGAGTTTCATTGACGTTACGCCTCTTGCGCTTCTGCCGAGCGGTCTTAAATCCTCAATCGGGAAGCGGATTGCCATACCGCAGGAGGTGCCGATTAAGATTTCGTCCTTGCCGGTTGCAAGTTTTACCCAGCAGAGTTCGTCGCCGTCTTCCAAACCTATTGCGATAATACCGTTTCTTCTGATGTTGGCAAAGTTATCCAGTTCAATTCGTTTAATATAGCCTTTTTTCGTCAGCATAATCAGGTTCAAGTCGTTGGAGAATGTGCTGACAGGAACGACAGCCGTAATTCTTTCACCCTGTTCGATTGGCAGAACGTTTACAATCGGCAAGCCTTTTGATTGGCGCCCGCCTTCAGGGAAGTCGTAAACATTCAGGCTGTAAACCGTTCCTTTAGAAGAGAAGAACAGAACTTTATCGTGCATCATTGCGGTGAAGAAGTGTTGAATATCATCATCTTCTTTGGTTTTAATCCCTGATTTGCCGCGGGTCGCACGGTTTTGGCGCTCAAATGTATCGAGTGAAATTCTCTTTAAGTAGCCTTGATGTGTGATGAATACTGCCATTGGCGTATTCGGCGTCAAATCTTCAATAGTTACTTCGCCCTGTTCCGGAAGGATTTGGGTTTTTCTGTCGTCGCCGTATTTTTCTTTATCTTCGGTTAATTCGTTTTTGATAATGTCAAGAATTTTTTGACGGCTTGCAAGAATTGATTCGTATTCTTCGATTTTCTTTAAGAGTTCGTCGTATTCAGCTTTAACTTTGTCTTGTTCCAATCCGGTTAATCTTCTCAATTGCATTTCAAGGATTGCGTTGGACTGGTCAACGTCAAGCCCGAAGCGTGCCATTAAGCCGTTTCTAGCGTCGTCAGTGGTTTTGGAACTCTTAATTAATTCAATAACTTCATCAATTGAGCCTAAAGCAATGAGTAAGCCGGCTAAGATATGTGCGCGGACTTTGGCTTTTTTGAGGAAGAAAATAGTTCTTCTTGTAACGATTTCCACACGGTGTTCAACGAACTCTTCAAGAACCTGTTTGAGGTTCAGGAGTCTTGGCTGTTTGCCGCACAGAACAACCGTGTTAACGCCGAAAGTTGTTGAAAGCTGGGTAAATTTGAATAAGTTATTTTTAACGACATCCGGTTTTGCATCGCGTTTAAGTTCGATGACGATACGCATACCTTCACGGTCGGATTCATCGCGGATGTCGGAAATGCCGTTAATTCTTTGTTCTTTAACAAGATCCGCAATTTTTTCGATTAACATGGCTTTGTTAACCTGATAAGGGATTTCGGTAACAACGATAGCTGTTCTTGCCTGACGTCCGCCGCCGCCTGCAATTTCTTCAAACCCTGCCACTGCCTGCATTTTAATTGAGCCGCGGCCTGTTTCATAAGCCTGTTTGATATCCGCAAGTCCGATAATCGTTGCAGCAGTAGGGAAATCAGGGCCTTTGATATATTCCATTAATTCAGAAATTGTAATTTGCGGGTTATCAATGAGCGCAATAGTTCCGTCAACGACTTCGCAGAGGTTGTGCGGCGGTATATTTGTTGCCATACCAACCGCAATACCGGAAACGCCGTTTAATAAAAGCATTGGAAGGCGGACAGGCAGAACGGAAGGTTCTTGCAGCGAGCCGTCAAAGTTTGGTTCAAATTCAACAGTTTCGCAGTCGATATCAGCGAGCATAGAAGGGGTAATTTTGTTCATACGCGCTTCTGTATAACGCATTGCGGCTGCGCCGTCCCCGTCAACAGAGCCGAAGTTCCCGTGACCGTCGACAGTGAGGTAACGGGTTGAAAAGTCTTGAGCCATGCGGACTAATGCTTCATAAACCGCGGTGTCGCCGTGCGGGTGGTATTTACCAAGAACTTCACCAACGATACGGGCGCATTTCTTGAACGGTTTATCAGGAGTCATTCCAAGTTCGTTCATCGCGTAGAGAATACGTCTGTGAACAGGTTTTAACCCGTCGCGTACATCCGGAAGCGCACGCCCTACAATTACGCTCATTGCATAGTCAATGTATGAACGTTTCATTTCTTCTCTAATATTAACCGGAACGATTTTGCCATCGTCGAATATATTTTGCTGACTCAAAATTCTCTCCTTTTCCCCTAATCTATCTTAATTATGCCAATATTATAGCACAAAAGATTTAATTGTGCACATATTGAAGAAAATTTAAGAAGGAATTGATGAAGGCGCGGGCGCAGCCCGCGCCGAAAGAAAGGATAGATTATCGTTTAACACAGCGAATTGGTCTTGTATTGGCTCTGACACCATAAGACCTGTCGCCTGCATCAATTCCTATTATATAAGCATGGGTTTTGTCAATGACCGAAGAAGACCAATAACGCTCCGTGCTAATGTCTAATAGGTTTTTGTTGGCAAAAAGAGCCGCAAGCTCATCACGGTTTGGCAGCCTGTATTCTTTATCCTGCTGTGTACAGAGCGCGGACGCATCGGGTTGTGATGCCCTTCCGGCGTCATACAGATGCGGTAACGGCATTACAACAGATGAGTCAGTAGAATACAAAATCGTGATAAACCCCATATCTTTACCGATAGAATTAGGGCCTTTGGTTCCGTTCAAATCGTAAATTAAATTCGCACAAATTTTAGGTTGTATCATACTGGTGCCAGAGGTGTCAAAATCAGAAATACATTTCGGATTGTAGTAAACAATGATACTTTCTCCATTACCGGTTTCAAAAGCAGCAGCTTTAGTGTCCAGCTGATCGTGTTTAAGATGCCAGCTGGTAATTGCATCAATTTTATCAGTAGACACCATATCAGAATTAAGCTCGGACATTTTAGTCGGGGTTGACATGACGGTGGCTTTTAAAGTCGTGAATTTAGACGCAATTCCGCAATCTTCAAGGTGTTCTGAGTCGCAGATATTGTTGATTTTCATGACTTTGGCAAGCCCTGCTGTTACGAAGGTTTCAGCGGCGGTGTCGACGGCGTCACCTGCCCCCGAGGAACTTTCCTCGGTCAAGGTTCCATATCCGTTGAGGGAAGGCATGAGAGCGATAGCCTGACTGAATCGCGCATAGAGTGCTTTTCGTTGCGTGTTCCATGTCCGCTCGTTGATGTTACCTGTCAAACTTGGTAATGTAATCGCCGCAACCACACCGATAATTGTCAATGATAGTAATATTTCCGCCATGGTGAAACCACATACAAGGGTCATTTCCTTTAATGTCATCCCGAATTTATTTCGTTTCTGGTGAGCGGGACGGGAATTTTTGCTTACGTTTTGTTTTTGCATATTTTATCCTTTCTGTTCTATACATAGACCACAACATGTATATTTTACCACTAAAATTCTATGTATGCAACATGTTAATTTGAAAGATGCAGAAATAATTTTTAAAGCTCTGGCGGAGGTGCTTAGAGAGGAGCGCGAAAAACAGGGAAAATCCCAGCGGCTTCTGGCAGATGAATTTGCGCTCCAGCATTCTATGATAAGCCGGTTGGAAAAAGGGTTAAATGAGCCTAAATTTATATCTTTATGGTCGCTGGCAGAGGCGTTGGGTATGAAACTATCGGATTTGATAAAACTTGTTGAGGATAAACTGCCGGACGGGTTTTCGCTTTTAGACTTGTGAGTTTGAAGCTCTTGTCAATTGGGACTAAACGTGTTAGTATTTTTTATATGCAAATAGATATTTCAAATTTAAAATCTGCGCTGGAAACACTCAAATCAAGTATGAAAACGCTTGAGGAGAATAAAGCCTGCGATTTTGTTGATATGCTTGAGGATTCTTGTATTAAGCGGTTTGAATATACGCTGGAGCTTGCGCGTAAAATAATGAAGCGGGTTTTAAAGAAAGTTTACGGCAAAGCGGAAGAAGAATTGAGTGTTAATAATGTTTTTCGTTTTATGCAGGGGTATAAATTTGTAGAGAACTGGGAAAACTGGCGTGATTATTATGAAAAGCGCAATAATACCGCGTACGAATACAATCTTGAAAAATCGCGTAAGCTGATAGTTTTAATCCCGCAATTTATTCGTGATACGGAAATTTTGATTAAAAATCTGGAAGAAAAGCTGCCATGTTAAGAGGTGTTACGGATAAAGAGTATTCCATAATCAGGGATGTTTTGAAGAATTTTAAAGGTGAATTTTATGCTTACGGTTCGCGGGTGAGGGGAGATTTTTTCGCGCTTTCGGATTTGGATATTATGGTTAAATCGGCGGATTATGAAAAGATTCTGCCGGAGTTGAAAGAAAAGTTTGATAAAAGTTATTTGCCTTATGTTGTAAATTTTGTAGATTATAATTCGCTTGATGAGAAATTTTATAATCTTATAAAAGGTGATCTGGTTAGAATTGATTGATATATTCAAAAAAGAGTTCAAGATTTTTGTCTTGAACTCTTTTTTATTTGTCCGAGAAAGACTCGCGCCCGGCTGAGCCGGAGCGGCGGAGAACTGCTTTATTTGATTTCTGCGGGCTATAACGTTACGGGATAAAAACATCCTGAATATTTTCAAGGCCGGAATATGTTCCGAAATTGCTGTTTTTATCCTGCAATAAGTTTTTTAGCTCTTCCCTTGTGTAATTGAACTTTGTGATGTCATCCGATACTTGTTTACCGTCATTGAATCTATAAAGAGAATACTCCTTGCCATCGGTTGTTATCAGCATTTTTTCTCCGTTTACGGTGATTGTTCCGGCTTCTTTTTTGGCATTATGTTGTTTAAATTGATAATCTTCCAGGCCTTTAAAATACGGGTTTTTAATTTCCTGCGGTTTCTGAGGTGTATCAGGTTTTAGTCCGTTTTGAGCCAGATCAACAACAGTATTTAGCATACCTAAAACGCTGCGAAGTTCTGTTCTGGTAAGGGTTTTGTCGTTGTTTGCGTCACCCTGCGTAAAAATACTGTTTAACTGTGAATGAACATAACTTTTTTGATCTTCTGACATTTTGATTGCGTTTAATTTTTGGTCAACTTTGTTTGCAAATGTGTTGAAATTGATACCTTGTGAACTCATCTTAAATCTCCTTTTGTTTTTATACTTTTTAGCGCGCTTGCTTACAATACATGTAAGTATTTTTGTAAATCCGAAATTGCTATTAAACAGGCAATTTGAAACAATTCTTTACAATTAATTAGCCATATAAATAGCTAAATAGTTTGTTAAATTATTTGGAGATATATTTATAATCTAGGATATATGGATTACCAAAAGCTTATTAATTCAAATATTAAAGCCTTGCGTTTGAAGCATCATCTGACGCAGGAGGAATTTTCTGAAAAAATAGGAATAAGTATTCAGGGGCTTTCAAATATTGAACGTAACAGATACCAGCCTACAGCAGATACTATTGACAGGATTTGCCGCACATTTAAAATCACACCCGCAGAACTCCTTTTGATGAAGTCTGATACAAATCAGGACATAATAAAAAATATAACAACGCTTTTATCCGGCTGTAAACCTAAAAAATTAAAACAAATTTACGACATAATACTGGTATTGCTGAGATAAGTCCGGATTGAATTGGCGTTTAATGTTTAGCGTGGTGTTTTTTGAGTTTTATTGGCTCTAAATGTTCTTTGTGTAAATCTGTTCCGCCGGTTTTAATTAAGCCGTATTTGTCTGCGTATCTCTCAACATGTTCGCGTTTGTGGAATTTAATTATCCCTCTCAGCCGTCCGTAAGGATAGTAAACTTCAACACCGTCAAGTCCTAGTTTTTTCATCTTGCCGAAAAGCCGGTCAAGGCTTAATGCCCAGTAACACGCCGGATGCGCCAGCACTGCAATTCCGCCGGCTTCGTGGATTGCAGCAATTAATTTTTTAAGATTTCTGGTCGGAAGCAGACGGATTAAATTGCGATTGGTTTCGTAGCGGTGTTTTGCAAGAAATGGTTTAATTGCAGCGTGGTTGTGATCTATTCCGTATGCAAGAAGGTGGCAGAAAACATATCCGCACCAGACATCAAATTCTACCGCCGGAATAAGAATATCAGATTTAATTCCTGTTTCAATATAGCCGCTCATCGTATTATGATCCGAAATGGCAATATATTTGTATCCCTTGTCCTGTGCCTGTTTTACAATGTCTTTAAAATCGGCTGCTCCGTCTGAGTGGTTAGTGTGTATATGTAAATTTATCAGATTATGTTCGTATTCTTCTTCTGTGAACGAGGAAATTAGTTCCCTGTAGTTTACCATTTTCTTTTTTCCTGATTTGTTATAAAATAATTATAGTATAAACATAAGCAAATGTAAGGGCGGTTATGAAAAGCAGCAATAATTTTGTTAATATTTTTTTTAAAAGTTTGCAGATTTATGTTTTTAATATTCATAAATTTCTTTTGTATATGGCATTTCCGGTGTTCGGACAGATTCTGGGGATTGTATTAATTTTTCTTCCGGCTGTATATTTAAAAGATGTTCTGCCGGAGCTGGCTGCAAAATATGCTGTGTTTGCGGAGCCTTCCAAGCAATTGGCGCTGGTGCTTTTGACTATTTTGCCGGGGCTGGTGCTTCTGGTTTCAGCGTTCTGGAAATACCTTGTCGCGTACGCTGCGCTTAATTCTATGACGCACAGTGCGCTTACGTCGGGTAAAATTTATGATTTCCCCGCGCACAACGGCGTTGTGAATAAAAATATCTGGTCTTATATTTTACTCTGGCTGATAATTTCTATTCTTGGAGTTGTTGCGTTTAACCCGCTTTTTATTATTCCGGGGATGATTTTCTTTATATTTTTTATACTTGTTTTTCAGGTGTTCACGTTTGAGAGTGAAGCCGGCGTTATAAATTGTTTTACAAAGAGTTTTACACTCGTAAAAGGGGCTTTTTTTAAAACGCTTTCAATGGCGGTGATAATGCTTGTTATTGCATGGGGCGCAGGCGAGCTGGTATCTTTCGGGCTTGGCAGGGTTATAGATGCTAAAGATTTTCTCCCGAATATTGCGTGGATGTTTGTCGCAACGGATTATGTTAATGCGATTAATGCGAATTTGCCAATGCAGATACAAATTACACCGGAACTGATTTCGCGTATTCTTTTCGGAAGCTTGATCAGTTTTGTGGTTTTCGGCTTTACACTTCCTTTGAGAAGTATCTGTTGGACCTTATGGTATAAAAAGCTGCTCGGAAAATCAGCTTCTAAACCTTCAGCTAAGAAAAAAGGTTCCAGAGCTAAAAAACAGCTTGATCCGGAAGTTTTGCGTCGGGCTAAGCTAAAGGATGATGAGGAAGTTTAGTGTTTAGATGCAAGAATTGTAAAACCGTTGACAGATTTGAACTGATGTTTGCGCCCGATTATCAGGGGAGCAAAACTTTTCAAATGGCTTATAATAAAAAGGGCGAAATTGAAATCACTGTTGACGGCTACAAATTTGTGCCGGATTTAGCGTTTATGAACGGGTTTGCGGTTTGTAAATACTGCGGCTCGATTTATAAATGGGAATACCAGTAGCGATAGTTAATAGGTTAATGAGTTAATAAGGATTTATGTGAAAAATGAGAAACCGAAAAAATGACGAATTAAGAGAGATAAAGTTTACGAAAGATTTTACAAAAAACGCCTTAGGTTCAGTTCTGGTAGAATTTGGCGATACAAAGGTTATCACAACCGCGTCGGTTGAGGAAGGGAAACCGAAATGGATGTCAAAAGAGGACAATCGCGGCTGGGTAACGGCAGAATATTCGCTTCTACCGTCCTCTACAAGTACGCGCTGCCAGAGGGAGCGTACAAAAATTTCCGGCAGAACACAGGAAATTCAGCGGCTTATCGGCAGAAGCCTGAGAGCGTGTGTGGATTTGGAGAAAATTCCTGACCTTACTATAACAATTGATGCCGACGTAATTCAGGCAGACGGCGGAACCCGTACGGCAAGCATTTGCGGCGGATTTCTTGCTTTAAAAATTGCAGTTGAAAAACTTCTTGCGCAGGGCAAGCTTACACAAAATTCGATAATCGAGCAAATCGGTGCGATTTCTGCCGGAATCGTTGACGGCGAAGTAAGGCTCGATCTTGAATACGAAGAAGATTGCCACGCGCAGGTTGACGCCAACATTGTACTCACAAAAAGCGGTAAAATAATTGAGTTCCAGACGACTGCCGAGGGCGAACCTTATGAAGAGAGCCAGATGAGCGAAATTTTTAACGTCGCAAAAAAAGGTATTATGGAAATTATTGAAAAATATCCGGAGTAGAGTTATGAGAATTTGTATTCTATGTTTAGCGATTTTGTTGTCTTTTAATACGGCACTTGCAAAAAATCCGTTTAAAAAGACCCCGCCGGTTCTGACAACCCCTGCCCAATCACAAATTACGATTGATGAGGAGTTTCAGACAGAATTCGCCGGCTATGACGAAAAAGAAGCAAAAGCGTTTGAAAAAGAACAAAAAGCACTTCAAAAACTTGAGAAAAAACGCAAAAAACTTGAAGCTAAAAAAATTAAGCTTGAGAAAAAACGTGATGCAAGTATTGAAAATTGTGAACGGTCGCAGGAATATATAGAGCAGCTGAAAAAGACTGACGAAGTTCAAAATATTGAAGAAAATCTTTAAATCTGGTATTATATAATGGTAATGCAATCAACAACTCAAAATTTAACCGGTGCGCAAATTGTCACCGCAACATTAAAAAATCTTGGAGTAGATACTATTTTCGGCTACCCCGGCGGAATTGTACTTAAAGTTTATGATGAGCTTTTTACGGATTCCGATATCAAACACATTCTCTGCCGGCATGAACAGGCATGTGTCCACGCCGCGGAAGGCTATTCAAGAGCCAACGGCGGGCAAAAACCCGGCGTTGTACTTGTAACTTCCGGCCCGGGGGCTACAAATATAGTGACCGGACTTGCTAACGCATATCTGGACGGATACCCGCTGGTTGTTTTGACCGGACAGGTTTCTAAAGATTTAATCGGCAAAGATGCGTTTCAGGAAGTGAATATCGTTGATATCGCACGCCCCTGCACAAAAGAAACTTATCAGGTGACTGATGTAAGAGATTTGGAAAAAACGCTTATAGACGCTTTTTACAAAGCGCTTTCCGGTAAAAAAGGCCCTGTTGTTGTTGACCTTGCAAAGAATATTTTTACTGAAACCACAGAATTTGACGGGTTAAAACTTCCTTCCTTTGATGTGAGATCTGATCTTGATAAAATTCCGCGGATTTTATCTCTTCTGAATGATTCTGAACGCCCTGTAATCGTTGCAGGCGGCGGGGTTTTGCACTCTAACGCGGCGCATGAACTTGCTTCGCTTGCCTGCGGTCTAAGTATTCCGGTCGTTTCAACTATGATGGGGCTTGGCACTTTCCCGCAAAGCAGTCCGCTTTATTTCGGTATGATAGGACTTTTTGGCTCCTATAGCGCCAATCAGATTTTGCGCAAAAGTGATTTGATAATTTCGCTCGGTGCGCGTTTTAATGACCGCATAAGCTGCTGTTTCCCGAACGGTGAACTGGAGCGGAATTTAATCCAGATTGATATAAATGATTATGAAATTTTCCGCATTTTTAATGCCCGAATGGGTGTGAAAGGCGATATTAAAGAAATTTTGGGCGGATTATTGTCAAAAGTTTCAAAAGATTTCACTGATTGGGCGCAGGAAGCTCAGGTTTTGAAGGCGCGCAATAAACTTCCGGCGAAAAAATCCGAAAAACTACACTCTTATCAGGTGATTGACGCGCTTTACGATTACACGAAAAATAAAAGTTTAACGGTTGCGACAGAAGTAGGCCAGCACCAGCTCTGGTGCGCGAAAGGCTACAAGTTTAATCGTCCGGGGCAGTTTATAACCTCCGGCGGGCTTGGCACAATGGGGTTTGGCTTTCCTGCTGCAATCGGCGCAAGCATTGCACAGAACGGTGCACCTGTAATTTGTGTGACAGGTGACGGAAGTTTGCAGATGAATATTCAGGAACTTGCGACCTGCGCTCAATACGGTCTGCCTGTGAAAATTCTTGTTTTAAATAACGGTTATCTCGGTATGGTTCGCCAATTGCAGGAAAAAATGTGTGAAAAACGTTACGCTCAGACCCGAATTCAAAATCCTGATTTTGTCGGTCTGGCAAAGGCGTACGGGATTGATGCCCTGCGCGTTGAAAAAATAGAAGAAATTCCTGCTGCACTTGAAAAATGTTTTGCGTCAAATGCTCCTTTTTTGATTGATTTTATAATCGAACCCATGGAAGTTGTGTAACCGTAATTTGACAATAAAATATTAAGGGGCTAAGCCTGTATCTTTTTAAAAAAACATCAGAACAACATACTTTAGTCTAAGAACTGATAGTTTTAACGAAAGGAGGGCTAAATTTATGGACAATGTCAATTTAACATTAATAATGATATTTTTGATTATATTCATAATAAAAAACGGCACCTATCTAAACAGATAAGAGCCGCCTTAGTCTTATACAGGTTACGGTAGTTAGCGCTACCGCCCCGATATTTTTATTATAACATATTTCAAAACTTTTTCAAGTGGATAGGGAGTCAATCTCGTTTCTTAGAACATTGACATGAAAATATTAAGGGGCTAAGCCTGTATTTCTAACGAACATCGACACAACAGTTATTACTTCGATTTCGGTCGATAGTTCTGAAAGAAAGGGGGTCGCTTATGGAAAATATCAATTTAACATTAATAATAGTTTTTTTGATTTTATACATAATAAAAAGTAACGCCTACCCGAAAGGATAGACGTCACTTCGATTTCATTTACAGGTTACGGTAGTTAGCGCTACCGCCCCGACATTTTTATTATAACATATTTCAAAACTTTTTCAAGTGTAGATAAAATAAATAGATTTGCGGCTTTTCTCGACGCATTGAATTAAAAAACTTTAATGCTATAATTTAGTTATGGAAGACAGGAGCATTACAAAACAGAATAAGCTCATTATTGCGGGGCTTTTGTCCAGCACTTTTCTGATTGTAGGTATCGGGATTTTTGCGACCTTTAATATTCAGGATAATCTTAAAGACAGTTATCAGAATTACAGCGAAATAATTGCGCAGACAATCGCCGATTCCTCGGTGGATGTTAGAAATAACATGCGCGCCGGAGAATTAAAAAACTTTTTGCAGACCGTTATCAAGGGCAGTGACAATATTCTGGCGGTGAAATACATAAATGCTGACGGAAAGGTCGTTGTAAATGAGGAAAATCCGGAAATCAAGCCGCGTTCCGGCAAAACTTTTACCGTTGTAACCCCGCGTAAATACTACCAAAACGGTGTTTTAAAAACGGACGGCTCTCTGACGGTCGTTTTTAGTGCAAATGTTCTTGATAAAACAAGTTCTACTATAAGATTGGCAATATTTTCTGTTTTTGCCCTTGCTTGGCTGGTTTTTGCGTCTGTAATTTTAATAAGCACCTATCTGACAACGCGCGAAATCCGTACGCTTAAAGACGGTGTTCATAAGATTTCAACAGGTGAATTCGGCTACACTATAGGCGATCAGGAGGTCAGCCGTGAGGTTCGAGAACTTTTCAATGCGTTTAACGATATGTCCGCAAAGCTTCACGCCTACGGTGAAGAAAATATTGAACAATTAACTCTTGAGAGAAACAAGTTTGAAGCTGTGCTTTTGAGTATCGCAAACGGGGTTGTTGTCTGCGATAACAACGATAAAGTTGTTCTTGTAAACAAGCACGCGCAGGATCTTCTTGAACTTGATAACGAGCAGATTATGGACAGCCGTATTCAGGATTATATTGATACGGAGGGAAATTTCTGTTTCCGCGAAAAGATAGAAGAATTTAAAGCCCTGCCGCTTGAAGAACGCGAAAAAGCGCCGACTGTTTTTAATATTCAGGTAGACAAGCGCACTATTAAAGCGATTGTTTCGCCGATGTTTACGCGTAATCGTGATTATCTGGGTTACATTATTGTTTTGATTGATATAACAAAAGAAACCGAAATTGATCTTATGCGCTCCCAATTTATCTCCAATGTTTCGCACGAATTGAGAACACCTGTGACGGTTTTAAGAAGTTATATTGATACGCTTTATAATTACGGGGATGAATTTGACAAAGCAACGCAGAAAGAGTTTATGGGCACCATTAATGATGAGATAATCCGTTTGAATACTATGGTAAATGATATTCTTGATTTTTCGCGGCTTGAATCGGATTATGAGCTTGAAAAACTTCCGAATAATATCGTTGAACTCGTTGAATCAGCTGTTAAGCAGGTTCAAATTCTGCTGGAAAAGAGTAAGATAAAACTCGTTATTCAAAAAGAAGGCGAGTTCCCGAATTTTATGTTTAACTACAACAGTATTGAGCGTGCGCTTATAAATCTTCTTTCAAACGCGATAAAATATTCACCGGAAAATACTACGATTACCGTGAAAATTGAACGCGAAGGAGATAATGTAAAAGTCAGCGTTACGGATCAGGGCTGCGGAATTGCACCTGAACATCTGAAACGGCTGTTTGACAGGTTTTACCGAGTTGAAAACGCTACCCATACAATTAAAGGTACGGGTTTAGGCTTGCAGCTTGTTAAAACTACGATTGAAAAACACCACGGCGGAAAAGTTTTTGTATCTTCTACCGTAGGTGCGGGGTCAACATTCGGTTTTACCCTGCCGCTTACAGTAAATGCTGCACAATCTGTCAAATAGTGACAATAATTGCCGGCTCTGCAATTGTTATACATGTTTATACATTTTTAAAATAATCGCAAATCAAAGTTTGATTTTTAGGCAGAAAACGTTTTACTTTCTTAAAGAAAGTATCATTATTTAATTCTTCAAGCTGTTTTCTTAATACGGCTTTTTCAATTAAAACCTTATTGAACAAATTTGAACATACAGGGTTTTTGTCAATCAACGGTGCAAGCTTTTTCATCTGCATTTCTTTTTCGCGGATTGACTGTTTTAATTTTTCTCTCATAGTACCTCATAAATTCAATATTTGGCAAGGGGTGTTGTTGAAACTTAACCTTTATACTAAAGCTGTTCACAGCCACCTGCTGTCTATATGATAATAGTATCTTTCAGAATAATATAAATCCGCTTTTTAGGTGATTTATCCCTTAAACAGCTAATAAATCATACTCATAACCTAATTTTAACGCTTTAAAGTTGAGAGGCAAAAGGTGTTTTCTGTGTTTTGGAAGAACCGTATCCAGAGCTTTTTCAAGAAGTTCAAGACTTTCAAAGCCGAGTTGTTTTGCAAGAACTCCAAGAGATAAAATATTTGCCATTTTAACGTTGCCAAGACCCGTAGCTAGTTCTGATAACGGCGCAAAAATGTATGTTATTCCTTCAATCGGTTTAATTTTTTTGATAAGTGTTGAATTGGCAATAACCGTTGCACCCTTTTTTAGTTTTGGTAAAAATTTGTCAAATGATAACTGGTTTAGTGCGACCAGAAAATCAAGGTCTTTTTTATTAACGGCAGAAACTTCTTCATCACCGACAACGATTTCACAGTTAACTGTACCGCCGCGCATTTCTGCTCCATAGCTCGGGTACCAGGTTACAAATTTGTTCGCAAACATAAATGCGTTTGCCAGAACTTCTCCTGCCAGTAATACGCCTTGTCCGCCAAATCCTGCTATTATAAAATTTTTTTCCATAAACTCTATCCTATATTTCCTGTGTTTTGTGAAGTCGTCAATACCGGTAAGATATTGGCTGTAACATCTTTATAAACACCGGGTTTGAAAACTTTCATCATTTCATTTCTTACTCTTTCGTGCGCCTGAACAGGTGTCATGTGCCAGTTGGTAGGGCAGGTTGAAAGGATTTCGACAAATCCGAAACCTAAGCCCTGAAGCTGTACTTCAAACGCTTTTTTTATTGCCTGTTTCGCTTTTCTGATATTTGCGACAGTATCAAGAGAAACTCTTGCGCTGTATGCGGTTCCGTCACACAAAGCAACGAGTTCCGCCATTTTTATCGGGTAGCCGTAATCTTCAACAGTTCTACCGGTTGTGGAAGTTGTCGTTACCTGACCGAGAAGTGTTGTAGGCCCAAGTTGTCCGCCGGTCATGCCGTAAGTTGTGTTATTAATAACGATTGTGCTGACTTTTTCGCCGCGAAGAGCAGCGTGTAAGCTTTCAGCCAATCCGATTGATGCAAAATCTCCGTCACCCTGATAGGTAAATACGAATTTATCAGGGCGTGCACGTTTTATACCGGTTGCACTTGCAAGCGCTCTCCCGTGCGGTGCTTCTACAAGGTCTACATCCATAAAATCGTATAAACAAACCGAACATCCGATTGAGGCCGGTGCAACGGTTTTTTCTTTCAAGCCCATTTCGTCAATGAGTTCTGCAACAAGTCTGACAGCCACACCGTGATCGCAGCCCGGGCAGAATGAATATCTCATATCTTTTTTTAGTGAATCCGGAATTTTAAATACTTGTACTGCCATAACTATTTCATCCTCATAACTTTTTCAATAATCGTTTCAACGTCGATTGGCGCGCCTACAGGCTTGTTAATTTGTTCGACTTCCGCTGCTCCATTGACAGCTAAGCGGACATCGCGAACCATTTGACCCATATTGATTTCAATAACAATGAACTTTTTGACTGTTTTTGCCAGTTCTGCAAGACGTTTATGCGGGAACGGGAACAGGGTAATCGGTCTGAAGAAACCGGCTTTAATTCCGGATTTTCTAAGCTCTTTCACCGCAGATTTAACGCCGCGGGAAGGGCTGCCAAAACTCATAAGCACGATATCGGCATCTTCTGTATCAAATTCTTCCCATTCAGTTTCGTTTTCTTCAATGCGTTTATATTTTTCAAAAAGTTGTTTGATATGTTCACATTGTCTGTCAACATCGACTGCAAGTGAGTGTATTGCCCTTGCGGGTCTTCCCTTTGCGCCTGTTAAAGCCCAGCCTGAATTGTCGATTTCCGGATACGGGTATTCTTTAAATTCAACAGGTTCCATCATTTGTCCCATTAAGCCGTCTGCGAGCAAAATGGTCGGGTTTCTATATTTTTGGGAAAGGTAGAAAGCTTTATACGTTAAATCCACGCATTCCTGAACGGTGGACGGTGCCAGAACGATAGTTCTGAAATCTCCGTTTCCGCCTGTGATGGTGGCCTGGTTGTAGTCACCCTGTGAAGGATAGATGTAGCCTAAACCCGGGCCGCCGCGCATAACGCTTATTAAAACGACCGGAAGTTCATCAGTGCAGGCACAGGCGATAGCTTCCTGCATCAATGCAACCGCACAGGAAGAGGAAGATGTCATTGCTTTTGCACCGGTGGAGCAGGCTCCCAGAACCATATTTATTGCCGAAATTTCGCTTTCTGCGCAAACATAGCCGCGTTTGAGTTCGTGCATTTTAACGCTTAAATACTCGCCGATTTCGCTTTGTGGTGTAATCGGATATCCGAAATAGCATTCACATCCGGCCAAAACAGCCGCGTGTGCAATTGCATAATTGCCTTTTGTTAATATTTTTTTGCCTATAGTTAATTCTGTCATTATTCTTTATAAACTCCTGTGATTGCCAGATCAGGACAACGTGTTGCACACATAGCGCAGCCCAGACATTCGTGATTAGGGTCATCAAATTCTACAAGTCTTTCGCCGAGTTTGTTAACCTCCTGACCGATTTTCAAAAGCTTTTTAGGACATTCGCTAATGCATAAATAACATGCTTTGCATTTTGATTTATCTATAGTGATGTAACTCATCTATTCTTCCCTTCTTTTCCGTTCAAGACATGGATATCTGAGGTGATAATTTAACCGTCCTCTATTTTATATATTTTACCACTAATATGCAGAAAGGTCATTTTTTCCCGATAATTGTAATACATATTAACATTCTTGCTAAAAAATCCATTATTCTGCTAAAATTATCGTAGGGAAATATTGTTTAAAATAGAGAATTTATGATGATTAAAGAATTAAAAAATGTTATAGAAGTTGTTGATGATTTAAAAGCCAGCAATTTAGTCAACATGCAGATTTTGAAAAAGGCGTTGACTGATATTAACGTAAGGCTTGAGGAAATATCAGACGGCGATGAATTGATGTTCATCAGAAATTCTATTGCAGAGTTTAAAGAGGCGCTGGATTTTAAATTCAGTAATATACTGGAGCGTATAAAAGAGCTTAAAGTGTCGGCGGGGGATGATTCAGCCGCTGTTGAAAATGCGATATTACTTGAAAATAAATTTAAATCAGTGTTCAGCATTTTTGATTCCGGCATGAAGCTTTTGTCAACAAAGCTTAATGACATTGAAAACAATTTTTCCCGCGTTGCGGCAGCAAATATTGAAACCGCAAAAGAAGAATTCGCTAAAATCTCCAGGGAATTAAAGATTAACCAGCAGGAAATTGTAGAAACACATAAAACCTTTGATGAAAATACGATTGAACGATTTTCATTCGTTGCGGAAAGTATTAAAATGCTTTCTGAAAACTTGAATGTCCAGACAAATCTTTATAAAGAGTTTATTGACCGCAAAACTTCTGAAATTAGAGATTATGTCGAAGCAAACGAAAACGGTATCAAAGAGGATAATGCACTTGTCCGTACAGAGCTGGAGGATAAATTTAAAGAGCTTGAAAAAGCAAATTCCGGCTTAGCCGCAGAGTTAGAGCAAATAAAAGATTCTGTTAATGATGTTATCGCACGGTCTGATAAAATTCTGCAGGGAACTTCTCAAGGTCTGGGGCTGCAGCTGGAGAGCGTTTCCGGTTCTGTGCAGGAAATTCTTACAGGTGTTGAAAATTTGCAAAATTTCTTTGACAGCGTAAATCAGTCTGTCGAAAAACTCATTGATTTTAACGAAAAACACGATTACGCTGATATCCTGAATACTTTGTCTGAACTTGAAAAATTTGATATCAGTTTTATCAATGAATTTACCGCAATAAAAACTTCTCTGGATAATATTTTATCGGAAATGGAAAAGCTGCCTGTAAATACAAGTCAGGCGGTAGCACTTGAGTTAAAATCCGTGACCGAAATCGCAGAGGATACACTTGCTGAAATTAAGGTTTTGCAAAACTTTTCTGGTAATATTCTCAAATCAGTAGATAAAATCTCAGAGCTTACTGAAAGTAATCAGGATAAAGAAGCTATTTTGCAAACCGTTAAACAGCTTGAAGATGCAAATATTGAATTTGCAAATGACCTTGATACAATTAAGGCGTCAATTACGGAAGTTTTGAATAAAGCGGATTCTTTGCCGGAGTATACTTCCAAAAAAGTTGCCGGTGAACTGAAAACTGTAACTGATGTTGCAGAAGATACGCTTTCCGAAATCAAAGTCTTACAGGACTATTCAGCGAATATTATTAAATCCGTTAATAAGATAGCTGACTATACCGATAAAAACCAGAATGAAGATATCTTTGAGGCAATAAAAGAACTTGATATTACACAGAATATCGCGGATTTGTTTGAAAAAATCGAAATCTTTAACAATAACTTTAATATTAAAACGGAGTTTCTTGAAGAGCAAATTCAGCAGATGAAAACAATGTTTTCAGACATTGCCATTGATATGCGGAATAAAGAAGCCGAACTTTTGCAGAAAGAATCACAAAAAGTTCAGGATTATTATTCTAAAATAGAAACGTTTTCTGACTCAATGCTTACTCTTGAAGAGAGCCTGAAAGCTTCCGGCGTTGAATATAAAGAGAATATTGCAGCGTTAAATAAGCAGCTTAATGACTTTATTGCGGAATTTAATACTATATATAATGAACTTTCCGGAACTACCCAGCTTGAAATTAATAACTCTCTTGAAGAATTAAAACAGTTTATCTCTGTTAATTCATCAAACTATAACGATAAACTTGTTATTATTCAGGAACAGTTTACACAGGCGTTTAAGGATTTATATGAAGCTTTAAAGACTAACAATTTTGAACTTATAGAATCCGGTCTGCATGCAAAAGACGCAACCGAAGCACATAATAAACTCCTTGAAAGCATAAGTGCAAAACTTGATACTATTGCAGGTAATGATTTAACCGAAGAAATTCTCTCGCAAAGTGAAGAAACACAGGAACTTGTCCAAATCCTTAATGCAAAAGTTGACAGCCTTTTGAATATTGATTTCAATAATGTTTCAGATAAACAAATGCTCTTTAATAAAAAATTTCTGGAATATTTTGAAGATTTAAATGAAAAGGCTGCAAACCTTGCTGCCATTGCGGAACTTGCTAAAAATGATACGGAAACAACAGAACTTAACCGTAAAATTTTTGATTTCATCCATGAGATTGATTCCAAGTTGGATATTCTTGCGGCAGTTGATAATTCTGATGACTTTGAAGAAATTTTAAACAAAATAGCAGAAACCCGAACGGCTATAACCGGTCTTGATGCAAAGGTAGATGCTCTTGCAACGCTTGATTATGAGGAAAATTTTGACGAACTTTCCGGTAAAGTTTCTGAAAATAATTCTCTGCTAAAAGAATTAGATACAAAAATGGATATCCTTGCCGGTTCTGATTATGAGGAAAATTTTGACGAACTCTCCGGCAGAGTTTCTGAAAATAGTTCTCTGCTGAAAGAATTGGGTACAAAAATGGATATTCTTGCCGGTTCTGATTATGAGGAAAATTTTGATGAACTCTCCGGTAAAGTTTCTGAAAATAGTTCTTTGCTGAAAGAATTGGGTACAAAAATGGATATCCTTGCCGGTTCTGATTATGAGGAAAATTTTGATGAACTCTCCGGTAAAGTTTCTGAAAATAATTCTCTGCTGAAAGAATTAGATACAAAAATGGATATCCTTGCCGGTTCTGATTATGAGGAAAATTTTGATGAACTCTCCGGTAAAGTTTCTGAAAATAATTCTCTGCTGAAAGAATTAGATACAAAAATGGATATCCTTGCCGGTTCTGATTATGAGGAAAATTTTGATGAGCTGGGCGCCCAAATTTCTGATAACAGCGGTCTGATTAAAGACCTTAGCTCAAAAGTCGATTCTCTGGACTTCTCCAATGAATTTGATCAGATTCTGGACAGGGTTTCTTCCAGTAAAAATTTGATGGAAGAACTTCATACAAAACTGGATGTCTTTGTTTCTACAAATGACAGCGATTTACTTGAGGATGAATTGCAGGAAATTAAGGATATAATTCTTGAACAGAAGGAAATCCTTAATCGTTCAAATACTAAAGAAGATACTGCCGTTACGCAGAATATTGAAAAACTTCTCACGAAAATTGACGGGATTTCCGATACAATCTCCGAACATGATGAAAATTCTTCCAAAATTAAAGAAGATTTAGTGAACACAATAGTTTCTGTTTTCAGTAGTTCTAATTTTGTTGAAGAAACAGAAGATATTAAGGATTTTGTCGAAGAAAAAACCGGAGAATTAAGTAAACAGTTAATAGACGTAAAATCACAGATTGAAACCATAAAACAAAACGATGTCGCGGATTATTCGTACACTCTGGCGGATGTTGAAAGCGATATTGCCAAATTAAGACAGGCAATGAATGATCTTTCCGCCTCTACGCCGGCACCGTCTGCGGAGTTTAATCAGATTTCGCGTAATATCCACAATCTTACCTCATCAGTTGATGCGATAAGCAGAAACCTTACACCTGCCGAAATTTATCAGCTGAAACAGAATATTCTTAAACTCAATGAGGATATTTTAAGTATCAGCTCAAGAACAAATAAACTGCTTTTAAGTTCCGATGAATCGCAAAGAACTATTGCGGACGGGCTTACAGCGTTCAGCCATATTGCCTTTAATCTTGAAGAACGTATGAATGAGCTTTCCAATAAAGAATTTAATAAAGAAACTGCTGAAAAATTGGAAAGAATTATGGCAATGCAGGAAGAGGCAGCATCCATGGATGAAACCTTCCACAAAGTGTTGATGTACCTCGGGGAATGGGTTGACGCAGCATCTGATACAATTGAAAATATTAATGATAAAGCCGATGAAATTAATGATGTTTCCGAGGCGCTTTCGGAATTGAGAAAAACCGTTCCGGAAAAACTGGCTCTCATTGACCTGCTTGAAGAACGTTTTGAAGAACAGCAGTCCCGTATGGACAGGCTTGAAACAAAAATAGATGAACTTACCGAAATGACAAAGTTAAACAGCAATGTATCAATTATTCAAAAAGTGGATAAAATGGAACGTATGCTGCAAACTTTGGGTGCAAATATAGAAAAACTGACTTCCTATGTTGACTAATGAAAAATTAACTAAAGATTTATTGAAATACTTGCCGAAAAATCATGTCTTGACGGGCATAGAGGAGCGTTATGCCTATTCTCAGGACGCTCTGAACTTAAAAGACATTGAAACCCTTGCGGATGCTGTTGTATTTGTAGAAAACATTGAACAAATTCAGACTGTTGTGAAAATCGCGAATAAATATAATACACCTGTTATCTGCCGCGGAGCCGGAACAAATGTTGTGGGCGCGTGTATTCCGAAGAAAAACGGGATTATTCTGAATGTTTCCAGAATGAATAAAATTCTTGAAATTAATCCGTCAAATTTGACCGCGCGGGTTCAGGCAGGCGTTGTGGTCGGGGATTTGCAGCGTGAAGTTGAAAAATACGGGCTTTACTACCCTCCGGATCCGTCAAACCTTACGGTTTCTACTATCGGCGGAAGTATTGCGCAGGCTTCAGCCGGTGCAAAAGCTTTTAAATACGGCTCTACCAAAGAATATGTCCTTGATTTGCTGGTAGTGACGGCAAACGGTGAAATCCTTAAAACCGGTTCAAGCACTATTAAAAATGCTACGGGCTACAATTTGAACGCCCTTTTTGTCGGTTCTGAGGGAACTCTGGGAATTGTGGCGGAAGCAACCTTGAAGCTTATCCCTAAACCTGAAAAAAAAGTTGTACTTATGGGATATTTCGACAGTGTTGCAAATTCAATTCACGCGGTAACGTCTATCATTGAACACGGTATAACCCCTGCAACAATTGATTTTATGGATAAGAACGCAATTCAGACGGTTGAAGATTTCATCCACGCAGGACTTTTGACGGATAAAGAGTGCGCGCTGGTTATTGAAGTTGACGGACTTGCCTGTGCTGTTGATTATCAAAGAACAATGATTGAAAAAATTCTTAATAACTTTGGCGCAGCAGCAATTCAGTCCTCCAAAACGCAGGAGGATTACGAGCGTATCTGGAAAGCGCGGCGTTCATCTATGGCAGCCTGCGTGCGTTTGAAACCAAATATAACAACGGATGATTTGATTGTTCCGCGCAACAACCTTTCGCAGCTTGTCCTTGGAGTACGTGAGATTTGTGCACGATACGGGCTGACAGTTTGCATGGTCGGGCATGTAGGCGACGGCAGTGTGCATCCTCAAATCCCGATTGATTATGCGGATACGGAAGAATATGCACGGTTTAAGAAAGCAAAAGGCGAAATCTATGAACTTACGGCACGGCTGGGCGGGCTTATTTCGGGCGAACACGGTATCGGAATGCTTAAACGTGAGGCAATCGGGCTTGTAATTAATGAAACCGCACTTGAATATATGCGCAAAATCAAAAAAACGCTTGACCCGAATAATATTTTGAACCCTTACAAAATTTTTTAGGCGGTGCGTTTGTGTTAAAGGAACTCGATAAAAAAGCACTTGTCAAATATTTTCGCTCGCTCGGACTGGAAGTTAATACTTCTACTAAGGCGCGCGGACATCAGGGATTTTTTGTCAATAACAGAATTGATATTTCTAAAAATGTTGCGGAACACAGGTTTATTCCGACGCTTTTGCATGAGTTCGCGCATTACATTCACACGCGTATTGAAGCAGGTGTAAACCGGACAGGCGGCACTCTGGAGAGAATTTTTAATTCTTCCAATCCGATTTATAAAAAAGAACTTGTGCGCGTGACGCAGTTTGTGGATGAAAGCTCGCGGCTGGTGAAACTTTACGAAATGCGTGATAAAATCAGGGCGCAGATTAAAAAGCAGGAACTTATCATAAAAGAGGATTATCCGGAGTTTCAGCGTTCAAAGCCGTTTCGGGAATTTGAGCGGTTTATAAAAAAATCGGAGGCGCGTTATCTTTTGAAGTACGACAGGGTAAAAATCCTTGGCGGTTTTTGGAGAAATCGAGAGCGGATAATTACGATTGACGGACTTGAACGTGATTTCCCGGAAATTCCGCGTTCGTTTGCTGCGTGTATAAGATTGAAATCATTGCAGCGTAAGGGGGCGCGGGTATCTGCGCGGATTAACCGGTATAAGAAGTATTATGAGCGTCCGACGGAGCTATTTGCAAGGCTTGTTGAGGGGTTGTATCTGGATGAAGAGTGGGTTCGCGCGCTGGCGCCGGAAACCACGGACAGATTTTTTGAACTCCTTGAAAGCGGCTATTACGGCGAGTTGAAAAATATATTAAAATAGTTATGCAACTTTGAGCGTATAACCTAACTCTTTTAAAACTTTCAAAACCGTATCAAATTGCGGGGTGACTTCTCCGTTAAAAATGGCGTACAAGTTACTCCTTGAAATTCCGGTTTTTCTTGAAAGGTTTGATATATTGTCTTTGGCGCGTACTACATATTCCAATGAGCGGACAAAAGCATTGAGATTACCGTCTTGAAGATATTCTTCCAGATTGAGGGATAACCATTCTTTGATATCTTCATCGGTTTTCAGTTCGTTTTCTATCATTTGCGATAAATCAAAGTTTTTAATATTTTTCATTTTACATACCTTTCAATTTATTTATGATACTCAATGCCATATTTATATCTTTTGATTGTAATTTTTTGTCACCGCCATTTATAAGTAAAATTATAGTGTCATTTTCAATTGTATAATAGATTCTATAACCGGCACCGAACATAAACCGCAATTCGTATAAATTCTTGTTAATTTGTTTATGATCACCAAAGTTGCCGTCTTTTAATCTGTCGAGTCTGAGTAATATTCGTTTTCTTGTTGTGGTGTCAAGGGATTTTAACCAGATTATTATTGGTTCATTGCCTTCATCATCGACATAATTTTTAAGAGTGTAGCCTGCCATAATATAATTGTACTAAATTTAGTGCAGGTTGTCAAGACTAAAGTATTTTCCCTATAAAAAATATATACGGGTGAATATTTTACGCCCGTATATATTTTCTTTTGAATTGTTAATGTTTTTTCTATTTAAGTGCGAAAGTCATGTCTGCTTCTACGCAGATTTTGCCGTCTACTTTGCCGACACCGTGGGCTTTGCAGATAGGGCCTTTGACTTTTACAAGTTCGATTTCCATGTCAAATCTGTCGCCCGGACGGACAATGTTTTTGAAACGTACGTTGTCAACACCCGCATATAATGTCAATTTGCCTTTAAATTCCGGCATGGTCATTAAAATCGGTGCGGAACATTGTGCCATTGCTTCAAGCTGCAAAACTCCCGGCATAATCGGGTTGCCGGGGAAGTGACCTTGAAAGAAAGGTTCGTTCCAGGTAAGGTTTTTGTAGCCTTTGTCGTATTTACCCGGTACGCATTCGGTTACTCTGTCTACCAAAAGGAACGGGTATCTGTGCGGAAGCATATTCATAATGTCTATGGCATCAAAGCTCAGAACTTCCTCTTTAATTTCTTCTGTCATACTTTTCTCCTCTTTTATACTTCTTTTAACTTCTCTTTTAATATTTTTGCTGTTTTCAGGTGAACCGCATGGCCTGCTTCTTTGACCAGAATTTGCGCTTTTAAATGAAGCGGGTTAACGCCTGTCAGATAAAAGTCGCCGAGTAAGTCAAGGATTTTGTGTTTAACCGGCTCATACTGTGAGCGAAGGTCGGTTGTAAAGCCTTCATCAAGCAGTCCGACGGTGTTTTCCTGTGTGACCCCCTGTGCAAAACCTAACATCTGGAATTTTTTTAAATCTTTATAAAAGCCGAATGTGCGGGCATCGCGGATTTCGTCAAGCTTTTTAAAATCAACGTTGACCCAGCGGTTTTTTAAATCCGGATGATCGTAATTAACCGCGTACGAAATAAAAAGGTCATCATCCGGCAGAACCACAAGGCTGGTTTTGCCATTCAGGTAATAAACGGGTTCTGTGACCGTGTATTTTTTAGGTTTGTACAGCAAAGGTTTATCAATTCCGGCGGATTTGAAGAGTTCCACCCAGCCTTTTGAGCTTCCGTCTAAAATAGGCACTTCTTCTTCTGTCATATAGATGTCGAGTGAATCTATTTCACAGAGCGCCAGCGCAGCAGAAAGGTGTTCTTCGAGCATTACGCGCGCTTTACCTTTGCCGAGCGTCACGCAGTGATCTGTAGAAATCAAGTTTTCTACAGCTGCCTCAAAGGGTTCGTTATCTTTTACAAAATAGCGGATTTTCCCTTCTTTTGAAGGTTTAAAGGTTACTGTGCATGGTTTGTTTTTCATCAAACCGTTGCCGGATATTGAGATTTCCTTTTTAAGCGTTATCATTTTTATTTTTCTTCCTTTGAATCAGCAATGAACTCATTCAGCATAGGTTCAACTTTGCGGAATTTTGCGATAATTTCCTGAGCGTCTTTCATTGTTTTGAGCTGTTTGATAAATTCTTTTCTTGGAACAGCCGGAATACCGACGATAATTGATTTTTCAGGGAAGCTTTTTGTAACGCCGGCTTTTGCCGTAACAATTGAATCCGCTCCGATTTCAATGTGATCTGCGAGGCCGGCTTGACCTGCGAGAACGACTCTGTCGCCGATTACACAGCTTCCTGCGATACCGACTTGAGAAACGATCAAGCAGCCTTTGCCAACGCGGCAGTTGTGGCCTATCATAACAAGGTCGTCAATTTTTGTGTCGTCGCCGATTACGGTGTTTTCGATTGTTCCGCGGTCGATTGTAGAATTCGCGCCGATTTCAACGTTATTGCCGATTACAACAGAGCCGATTGACGGAATTTTGAAGATAACCTGTTCGGTATTTTGTTCTTTAATGCCGCCTTCTTTGCGTGCTTGTTCAATGTTGTTAGGGTTTTCCGTTACAAAGCTGAAACCGTCTGCGCCAAGCGATACTCCGTTATGAAGAATTACTTTGTCGCCGATTTTTACGCGGTCGCCGATATTAACGCCGGTGTGGAAGAAACAATTTTTCCCGATTTTAGCGTTGTTACCGATATAAGTATTGCCGAGAAGTTTTGAACCGTCACCGATTTCTGCGTTTTTAGAAACGATTACGTGCGGACCGATTTGAACATTTTGTCCGATTTTAGCGGTTTCGTGAACGACTGCAGTCGGGTGGATGTTGCTTGTGCCGGTCATAATCGCCGGTTCTTCATAGAAGAGGGTTATTAATTTCATCATTGCAAGGCGCGGTCTTTCAACTTCAATAGTTGTTAAGCCGCTGATGTTAACCCCGAATGGTACTAACGCCGCTTTTGCTTTAGATTTTGCAAGGTTTGCGATTTCTTCTTCACTCAAAGCAAGAGCAAGAGTGTTTTCATCTGAAAGTAACGGCGGAGCAATTTGTGTGATTGTCGGACATTCAGCCTTGGTCAGCATTCCGCCTACGATTTGTGTAATTTCTTCTACTGAAAAGCTTCTCATGTTTTTACTCCTTATTATTTATTTTATTAATTAAATTTGTTGTTGATTGTCCTTCGACAAAGGTTATGAATTCTACACGTATATTATTTTTACGGACGACATCGGCTTCCGGAAGGGTTTCCATATTGTAATCCGCGCCTTTTGTGTAGACATCGGGTTTAATTTCGTCGATTAAATCTGCGGGGCTGTTTTCGTCAAACAGGACAACGAAATCTACACAGCTCAGGGCGCAGAGGATTTCTGCACGGTTAAGTTCTGTGTTTATCGGGCGTCCTTCGCCTTTTATTGCGCGGACGGATTTGTCGGAATTCAAAAGTACGATTAAGTAATCCGCAAAGGATTTGGTTTTTTGCAGGTAACGGACGTGTCCGACGTGAAGAATGTCAAAACAGCCGTTTGTGACGACAACTGTTTTGCCGCCGGCCTGTAATTTTTCTACAAAACTTCTTATGTTTTCACGTTTAATTAATTGGCCCATTAGTATAATTCCATTTCTATAACTTTCTGACAGAGGCGTACGGTGTTGAGTGCCGCGCCTATTCTCAAATTGTCAGCAACGCACCAGAGTGAAATCCCGTTTGTGAACGCAAGATTTTTTCTTATCCTTCCGACATAAACCGGATCTTTGCCGCTTGCATCACGTGTTGTCGGATATTCAAAGTTTGCAGGATTGTCAATAACTTCAACGCCAAAACTGTTTTTGAGAATTTCACGTACTTCTTCCGGCGTTACTTCTTTTTCAAATTCAATGTCAACGGCTTCCGAGTGCCCGTTGAATACCGGAACCCTTGCTGCAGTGCAGGAAATCGGTGTATCTTCACTAAGGTGAAGAATTTTTTTTGTTTCGTTTGCGACTTTCATTTCCTCTTTTGTGTAGCCGTTGTCGCAGAAAACATCGATTTGCGGAATTACGTTAAAGGAAATCGGTTTTTTGAAACATACATTTTCAAACTTCTCGCCTTTAAGGTTTGCTTCTGTATCTGCGCGGAGTTCCTTAATCGCAGCCAGACCTGCGCCGGAAACCGCCTGATAGGTTGATACAATCAGACGTTTAATCCCGAATTTTTCGTGTAGAGGTTTTAAAACCAGCATTAACTGTGAGGTTGAGCAATTCGGGTTTGCGATAATCCCTTTGTGTTTTCTCAAATCTTCATCATTAACGTAAGCGATTACAAGCGGAACATCTTTATCCATTCTGAACGCGCTGGAGTTGTCAATCAAAACTCCGCCGCGTTTAACGATTTCCGGTGCAAACTTCCGGCTGGTAGAGCCGCCGGCAGATGCCAGAACAATGTTTACTCCGTCAAAACTTTCCGGTTTAGCTTCTTCAACGACATATTTTTTACCCTGAAACTCTATTTCAGAACCCGCACTTTTGGCGCTTGATAAAAATTTGATTGTGTTAAAATCAATTTTTAATTCGTCAATAATGTTTAAAATCTCTCTTCCGACAACACCGGTTGCGCCTAAGACTGCTAAGTTCGGTTTTCTCATTCTATATCCCTTTACAATAAAGCTATAACTCCGTTACCTCATTATACCCCAAAAATTTCCCCGCGCAAATTTTATGAAGAAACTTTGAGTTTTCATATTGTTTGTGTTAGGATGGTCCTAAGAGTAATAAAAAAATAAGGAGAAGACAAGTGCAAACACACGAATCAAACTCATCAATTAACCAGATCAGACAAACAAGAATCCAAAAGCTTACGGATCTCGCTGACAAAGGGGTCAACCCGTATCCGTATTCTTTTGACAAAACTATAAGTGCAAAAGCTTTGCAGGAAAAATATGCTCAGCTTGAAGCAGGTGAAGAAACGACTGATGTTTATTCCGTTGCCGGACGTGTTATGGCTATCCGTAATACAGGCATGTTTATTGACTTGCAGGATGACAGCGGAAAAATCCAGATTTTCTCACACAAAGAAAATGTTTCAGAAGAACAAATGAAGGTGCTAAAACTCATTGATATCGGGGATATCGTTGGTTTTACCGGTACCGTCAGAAGAACCCCGCGCGGAGAATTGTCAATCAAAACAACTGACCTGAAACTTTTATCTAAAACACTTCTTCCGCTTCCGGAAAAACATCACGGTCTGACTGACGTTGAAATCCGTTACCGTCAAAGATACGTTGACTTAATCATGAACGAAGAAGTCAGAGAAACTTTCAGAAAAAGAAGTTTGATTATCCAAAAAATCAGAGAATACTTGACTTCCCGCGGCTTTTTGGAGGTTGAAACCCCGATGCTTCACCCGCAGGCCGGCGGTGCAAACGCAAGACCGTTTATTACTCACCATAACACGCTTGATATGGATATGTATCTGAGAATTGCTCCGGAACTTTATCTGAAAAGACTTATGGTCGGCGGCTTGAGCGAAAAAATCTTTGAAATTAACAGAAGTTTCAGAAACGAAGGTATTGACACCCGTCACAACCCTGAGTTTACGATGATGGAACTTTATCAGGCTTATGTTGACTACAACGAAATGATGAAACTGACCGAAAACCTTATCAGTACCGTTTGTCAGGAAGTTAACGGCACAATGAAGATTAAATACGGCGAACACGAAATCGACCTCACACCGCCTTGGGATAGAAAAACCATGATCGGTGCAATTAAGGAAAAAACCGGTATTGATTTCGCGGACTGCTTTACGGTTGAGGACGCAAAAGAAAAAGCTAAATCGTTAGGTATTAATCCGGATGAGTGCGAAAACTGGGGACAGGTTCTTGATTTAATCTTTGAAGAAAAGGTTGAGCCGGGCTTAATTCAGCCTGTTCACATTATTGATTATCCGCGTGATATTTCGCCGCTTGCAAAAGTTCACCGCGATAATGACAGGCTGACCGAACGTTTTGAAACCCGTGTAAACGGCTGGGAAATAGCAAATGCGTTTTCTGAACTTACGGACCCGATAGACCAGAGAATGAGATTTGAAGCACAGGCGCTTGCAAAAGCTAACGGTGACGAAGAAGCCATGACAATTGACGAAGACTTTATCACCGCGCTTGAATACGGTATGCCGCCTGCTGGCGGGCTCGGCATCGGTATTGACAGAATTGTTATGTTACTGACAAATTCACCGTCAATCCGTGACGTAATCGCATTCCCGACTTTAAAGAAAAAAGAAGGGTAAAAGATAAATATTGAAAAAGGCGGGCGTAAGACCGCCTTTTTATTGCGCTTGACATATAATAAAACATGGTACATAATGAAGAAGTGTCGCTGAGCGACATCCACAATTAGATAATGGCGAGAAGCCGGAAAGGATAGAAGAATTTATGAAAAACCACAATGTAAGAATTAATGCAGGGGGGGGGGGGGCCTCTCTTAACAGGCACAATTGAGGAGTCGAAAGCCTATAATTGTCATCCTGAACTTGATGCGGAATCTGTTCCACAATACGAGCAGGTATCCAACATTGGCCAGACCCTGAAAAGTGTTCAGGGTGACAAAATTTCGTCATTGCGAGCGGTCGTAGACCGCGTGGCAATCCAGTCAACGTTGGTACTGCGCCTCGCGTTTTCTTGTTCGACTCGCGGAAAACGTGCCTACGTGCTTTCAGCACTCCGCACTCCGCTCGCTCACGCAAACGCCAACGCTCGCGCTTGCGCGAAAGAGCGCGCCGGCAAAGCCGGTCTTATAACGTTACGACAAAACCTACCAACGTATCGGGGAAGTGCCTCAGGCACGCCGCGTCGCGCGCTCGACTCTACACAAGGCAAGCCTTGTTCCGTGGCTCTGCTCGGCTTGGCCTTTACCATGGCAGAAATATTGTTATCCCTCACGATAATCGGTGTTGTGGCAGCGATTACGCTACCGTCACTTACAGGTAACATCAACGAGCGCACCTGGAACACGCAAAGAAAAGCCCTTTATGCGCGGTTTTCGCAGGCCATTGCACTTATGCCGGCAATTAACGGTTACGGAACTTACTCGGAAGATACCGATTCTGCAGGCTCGACTTCTGTTACTGATACTGTCGCCGAAACCTTTGTTACAGGCGGGCTTTCTAAAGTCCTAAAAATAAATAATATTTGTTCCTATGACAAATTATCTGATTGTGGTCTGCCTGATAAAATAACTACACTTGCCGGAAGCACTCTGGATGCATTTCCGGATACTTTTGGAGAATTGAACTCCCAGCTTGTTGATATCACCAGCATGACTTATTGCGGTGTTACGTATTCTTATAACCAATATGATACAAAAGCCGCTGCTTTTGAAACGGCAAACGGCGAAAGTATTGCGGTCTATTATAATCCGCTTTGCCAGCCGGATTTGAAATCAAATATTGCATGGGATGCAACACAGGTTAGGCTTTGCGCTAACTTTATATATGACTTGAACGGCAAAAAAGGCCCTAATACTTACGGAAAAGATATCGGAACAATTTCGGTATTTTACCCGACAGATAGTGTTGTCGTTGCGCCGCTGGCTTATGCGCGGGATGCAGCTTCCGCTCCTCAAAAGCCTTCTTCTGACGGAACACTCAGCGCTGCAGAGGTTTGTACGCAGCAGGACAGCCAGTATCGCTTGCCGAACAAAGATGAAGCAGCTGCTCTGTTTGTTAATAAAAATATTATCGGGAATTTGGCGACAAGCAGTACGTGGTACTGGACTTCCGGAACTGCAATTGACGCAAGCGGCAGAACTGTCGGTTGGATGCAATCTATGCTCTCCGGAGCAAGGTTGTATCGTGCGGAGCGTAATGCTGCAGCTCCAATTCGTTGTGTTAAACGTGATTGATATAAAGCGAGCCTCAGGAAACACCTGAGGCTCGCCCTATTTTTGTTCCGGTTAACTATTTAACCTGATAATCTCTAACAACGCCTTCGAATGCGTCTAAGTAGATTTGTTTGATGTCTGACATCAGAGGGTATGCAGGGTTTGCACCTGTGCATTGGTCGTCAAATGCCAGTTCTACCATTTCGTCTAACTTAGCCATGAATTGTTCTTCTGTTACGCCGAAGTCTTTAATTGATTTTGGCAGGTTGATTGCTGTCATCAATTTGTCTACTGCGTTGATTAACAATTCAACTTTTTCGTCATCGTTCTTACCGCCCAATCCTAATTCATCAGCGATTTGGCCGTATTTAGCTTTCGCGTTAGGGAATTTGTATTGAGGGAAGATACATTGTTTTCTAGGGCAATCTGTTGAGTTGTATTTGATTACCTGTCTGATTAACAATGCGTTAGCAACACCGTGCGGAACGTGGAACATAGCACCGAGTTTGTGAGCCATAGAGTGGCAGAGGCCTAAGAAAGAGTTTGCAAATGCCATACCTGCGATTGTTGCAGCGTAGTGCATTTTTTCTCTTGCCATAGGGTCGTTTGCACCTTCAGTGTATGAACGTTCGAGGTATCTGAATACTAATTTTGTTGCTTCAAGTGCGTTTGAATTAGTGAAGTTTGTAGCCATTGCTGAAACGTAAGCTTCAATAGCGTGAACAAGTGCGTCGATACCTGATGCGCTTGTTAAGCCTTTTGGCATACCGTCAACAAAGTTAGGGTCAACGATTGCCATGTTTGGAGTCAATGCGTAATCAGCGATTGCGTATTTAACACCTGATTTGTCATCAGTGATGATTGCAAACGGAGTAACTTCAGAACCTGTACCTGATGTTGTAGGAACTGCAACCATTGTTGCTTTTTTACCCAATTCAGGAATAGAGCAGATTCTCTTTCTGATATCCATAAATCTCATAGAGATATCTTCAAATACAGTGTCAGGTTGTTCATACATTAACCACATAATTTTAGCTGCATCCATTGGAGAACCGCCGCCCAGAGAGATGATTACATCAGGTTCAAACGGTTTCAATACAGCCATTGCCTGATTAATTGTAGATAATGTAGGATCCGGTTTAACGTCAAAGAAGATCTGGTATTCGCAGCCGATTTCGTCTAAAACGTTAGTGATTTTGTTTACAGCACCGGAGTTGAAAAGGAAGCTGTCTGTTACGATAAATGCACGTTTTTTACCTTTAAGTTCACGAAGAGCGAGGTCAATAGCGCCTCTTTTGAAGTAAACTTTAGGTGGAACCTTAAACCATAACATATTTTCTCTCCTTTCCGCGACTGTTTTGTAGTTCAATAAGTTTTCAACGCCGACGTTACCGCTAACAGCGTTACCACCCCAAGAACCGCAGCCAAGAGTTAATGACGGTTCAAGTTTGAAGTTATAAAGGTCACCGATACCACCTTGAGATGATGGTGAGTTAATTAACAATCTGCAAGTAGGCATTTTTTCTGCATAGAAATTAATTCTGTCTTTAGAACGTTCGTCTGTGTAAAGTACGGATGTGTGACCTGCGCCGCCTCTAATAACAAGTTCATAAGCCATTTCAGCAGCTTCATCAAAATCTTTAGCTCTGTACATAGCTAATACAGGTGACAATTTTTCTCTTGAGAACGGATCTTCCCAATCAACAGCCGGTCTTTCAGCGATTAAAACTTTTGCGTTAGGGTTAACTTCAAAACCAGCGAGTTGAGCGATTCTGTATGCGCTTTGACCAACGATGTCAGGGTGTGCTGTACCGCGTTTAGGGTCGATAAGCGGAAGATCAACCAGTTTCTTTTGTTCTTTTTCATCAAGGATATGAGCGCCTCTGTAAGCGAATTCATTTCTAACTTGATCATAAACGCTGTCAACAACGACAACTGATTGTTCAGAAGCACAAATCATACCGTTGTCAAAAGTTTTTGACATAAGGATTGAAGAAACTGCCATTTTGATATCAGCGGTTTCGTCAATAACCGCAGGGGTGTTACCCGGGCCAACGCCTAATGCAGGGTTGCCTGAAGAGTAAGCAGCTTTAACCATACCAGGGCCGCCTGTAGCTAAGATACAATCAATGTGAGGGTGTTTCATCAACTGGCTTGAAAGTTCAATTGTCGGAACATCAATCCATCCGATGATATCGTTAGGAGCACCTGCTTTAACAGCAGCTTCAAGAACTAATTTAGCAGCAGCAATTGTGCAGTTTTTAGCTCTAGGGTGCGGTGAAAAGATGATTGCGTTTCTTGTTTTCAAAGCGATTAAAGATTTGAAAATCGCGGTTGAAGTCGGGTTAGTTGTAGGAACGATACCTGCAATAACGCCGAGAGGTTCTGCAACGATTTTAGTACCATTGATTTTATCTTCTTTAATGATGCCGCAAGTTTTAGCGTTTTTGTGCTTGTTGTAGATGTATTCAGAAGCGAAGTGGTTTTTGATAATTTTATCTTCCAGAACGCCCATACCGGTTTCTTCAACAGCCATTCTTGCAAGCGGAATTCTTGCTTTGTCAGCAGCAGTAGCTGCAGCTTTGAAAATTGCGTCAACTTGTTCTTGAGAGTAAGTTGCGAAAATCTTTTGAGCTTTTTTAACTCTTTCGATTAATAATTCCAGCTTTTCAGCGGAATCAACAACCGAAGAAGAATTTAAAGCTTTTTCCAGGTTTTCGACAGTCTTTTGATTTTTTGTTGTCATAATATGTCTTCTCCTTTTTCAGTACATCATTTATTCTTCTATTTCGGCGAAAGCCCCTAATCTCCCGGCTTTCAATCGTGAAATAATTCACGATTACTTTGTACTACTATTGTATCATGAAGAAAAATCGTTTGCAAGTGTTATTATGACAATCTTTATCTATTTTTAATATTGTCCGAGAAAGGCTCGCGATAAGGAACGTGGCGTGAATGAGTTGCGGCGCAACTCCCGCTCACGCAAGCGAGTCTTTTGAGTGGCGTATTAGACAGCGAAGCCGCCACGGCTCGCGGTTCAGCGAGGCGGAGCGGCGGAGAACTGCTTTATTATAAGTATACCGCATTGTATTCAAAAAGTAAATACATTATATATTATAAAATTAAATATATATTTAGCACCCCGAAAAGAATACAATAAAAAGAGGTGTTATATGATTGAATTCAAACCGGTTAAATCTGAAAAGACTGTTATAAGTATCAGACTTGATACCAATACGCTCAAGGAAATTGACGAATTATCAGGCAAAACTGATATCAGCCGTAATGAGCTGATTGTTCAATGTATAGATTTTGCACTAAGGCATTTAAAGCAGTGATAGTTGTTTGTTGAAGTGTTTTTGCAGGAAGGACGGGCGGTGGTATTTGGTCAGGCCGTATTTGTCGATTGCCGCAAGATGTTCTTCGGAAAGATAGCCGGCGTTCGATTTCCAATTATATTGCGGGAACTCGGCGTCTAGTTTTTCCATGTATCTGTCGCGCGAAACTTTTGCCAGAATACTTGCCGCCGCGATTGAGGCTGATTTTCCGTCGCCTTTTATTATGAATTTTTGGGGGTAAATATAGTCTTTGATTAATTTATTTCCGTCAACAAGCGTCAGGATTTCTTTTTTCTCCTCTGCATTCAAGCCCAGTTTTGCAATAACGGCTTCGCAGGTTAATTTCATTCCCTTAAGAGAGGCGTTTAAAATATTGATACACTCTATTTCATCAACTTCTATGTTTATTATGGAATTAACGGTATTTTCTTTTACTATGTCATAGAGAGATTCGCGTTTTTTGCGGGTAAGTTTTTTTGAATCGTTCAGGTTCGCAAGTTCTTTTATTAGGGTTTCGGTTTTCTCGCGGAAGCAGGCGCAAGCCACAAAAACCCCGCCTGCCGCAGGCCCTCTTCCTGCCTCGTCAGTTCCGATAACTATTTTCCCAAAACTTTCGTCAAAATTAAATAATTCACTCATCTTGCGGCTCCAATGTGTCGAGGATAAATTTCCCTATTTTTCCCTCGCGGAAGTCGCGCAGGATGTAAACAGAGGTTCGCTCCGTGTCAGGCTGACCCTTTGAGGTAATCCAGTTGCGTGCAAGCGCAAGATTTTCTATGCTCAACTCGCCCTGCGGATAGTTGTAGTACTCGCGGGTTTGGGTTTCGTATTTATTTTCAAGCATTGAAAGAAGTTCGCGTGCCACGATTTCGTTAGAGTAGGCGTGTTCGCTGACAGAGTTTACAAACGCAAGTTTGCGTGCGCGTTCCTGATCCTCCTGCTTCATAGGGATAATTCCCGGAGTGTCGAGAAGTTCCAGCTGCGGGTTAATCCTGACCCACTGCTGCTGGCGGGTAACGCCTGCTTTTGCGCCGATTTTGGTTTTGGAGGAACGGGTAAGTTTATTAATAATGCTTGACTTACCCACGTTTGGCATTCCGACAACCATAACGCGGGCAGGACGGCGCAGAAGCCCCTTTGCCATTAGCGCCTGAATTCGCGGCTCTGATAGCTCAATGACTTTTTTGACAATCTGGTTTAAGTCTTTGGAATTTTTTGCATCAGTCGTCAAAACAGGGCAGCCGGTTTTTTCTTCAAGTATCGAAATCCATTTTTTGAGTTCGGCCCTGTCGGTCAAATCCGCTTTATTGAGCAATATTAAACGGGGCTTTTCACCTAAAAGCCCCGTTATATTTTCATAACAACTTGACAGAGGTAAACGGGCGTCTAGTACTTCTATCACTGCGTCTACGAGCGAAAGCTGTTCTTTTAGCTTACGTTCGGCTTTTGCAATATGCCCCGGATACCAGTGTATGTGTAACTTATCTTTTTTCAATTTTTTCCTTAATACGAGTTGCTTTACCTGAACGTTCTCTCAAGTAGTAGAGTTTAGAACGTTTAACGTCACCGCGTCTGAGAACGTTAATTCTTTCAACGCGCGGAGAGTTTACTAAGAATACACGTTCAACGCCAACGCCCTGGAATACTTTTCTAACGGTAATTGTTTTGTTGATGCCTGAACCGTGCTGTTTAATAATAGTACCTTCAAATGCTTGAAGTCTTTCTTTGTTTCCTTCAACGATTCTAACGAAAACTTTAACGGTATCACCTGAGTTAAGTTGTGGCAAGTCTTCTTTCAAATATGCTTTTTCTAATTCATTAATAATAGGGTTCATATCTTTTTCCTTTATTTTTAGTTGTAAATCTTAAATCGCGCCAGAGGTTTTTTCCACAATAAAACATAAACGCACATTTTGAATATAAAACAAAGAAAGATTAAATGCAAGCATACCCGAGAAATGCCCGTTAACATGGCGTTACAATCGGCACGGGTAAGTTTTTATCCTTTATTTTATGTATATTACTATTCTTCATATCTACTATCCAAATGGCTAATTTACAAGGAAAAGTGTTTGTAAGAATATTTACCCGTTTGTGTTTGAATGCACAAGCGTTATGACTAAACTAATCAGAAAGGAAGGTTGAAAGAGTATGTTAAGTGGTTTGACAATACGCGAGAATGAAGTGCTGCCGTTGTTGGCTATGGGGTATTCCAACAAACAGATAGGCGACAAGCTTTGTATATCTGTATCTACGGTAAAAGTACACGTACAGGAAATTCTCTCAAATCTAAAAGTAAGAAATAGAATTCAGGCGGCTGCAGTAGCCGCTTATTTTTTGAAGATTAAGCCGGAAGAAATCATAAAAGTAGCAAACAGACAAAGGGGGTAAAAGAAGGGCGGAGCCATTCCGGCTCCGCCATTGCTTTTGTAATGGTTAACGTTTTACGCACCATAATCGCCAGGAAGATGTTTTATTATACTTTCCGGGACGGCCGTATGAAAAATCTAAGGCCCAGGCCTGAGTTGTGCCGCTGGATGTTGTTAGGGAACTTGACCAATAAATACCTGTCGGCATTGCAAAAAGTTTTGCATTTACGAACATGGAAATTAATTCTTCCAGATTTGGCAGCCGGCTTTCATTATCTATTTTTGTGCATTCTTTTGAGGACGCAGTGTATGAGATTGATGTTGAGGCGGCGCGGGTAAGAGGGAATGGGGCAACGACAATGCTGTCACTCGGATAAAGAGCAGTTATTACGCCTATATCTTTGCCAACGGTGTTTGGGCCTTTGCTGCCGTTTAAATCATAAATAAAATTCGCACATATTTTGTTTTGCGTGTAGTGAAAATTGCTTTCTCCTAAACTCCCTGTGCAATCGGGTTTGTAATATACTACAATGCTTTCACCGTTTTGAGTTTCAAAAGCAGCAGCGTTAGTATCTATCATACTTTCTGCCGAATGAACGACTCCGTTTATATCTGTCCAAGCCGCGACACTAGTCATAAGCGAATTGAGTTCAGAAATTTTTGTTGGTACGTCAATAGCGCTGCCGCCGGAAAGCGGTGTTATTTTTGATGTGATGCCGCAATCTTCAAGGTGCTCTGAATCGCAGATGTTGTTAATTTTCAATACTTTAGCAAGCCCGTTGGTGACGAAGGTTTCGGCAGCGGTGTCTACTGCTGAAGTGGAAGAATCACCTTCGGTAAGGGTTCCGTAACCGTTGAGTGCGGGCATGAGGGCAATTGCCTGTGAAAATCTGGCATATAAAGCTTTTCTTTGAGTGTTCCATGTGCGCTCATTTATGTTGCCGGTCAAACTTGGTAAGGTTATCGCCGCAACTACGCCGATTATCGTCAATGACAGAAGTATCTCTGCCATGGTAAAAGCAATGTTTTTTGTCATCGCGAGGGCGTTAGCCCGTGGCGATCCAGTCAACCCACATCGCAGGTTAATATCATTCTTAAATGTGGTCGAAAGCCCGGCTTTTAAATGTGAAACCGGCTCAATCGCCGATGGATTGCCACGCCGGCAAGCCGGCTCGCAATGACGAAGTACGGTAGACTCTTTTGTTGAATTCACACCCGGGTTCAATTGTGGATGTCGCTCCGCGGTCGCCTCAGCCGACCGCTCCAGCCGGCCGGCCATTGTTAATGCAAATTTTTTCATATTCTATCCTTTCTTGACTTATATTGCCAAAATTATGATTTATAAATCAATACACATGAATTATAAATCATGTTTTGAACCTTGTCAACTGATATAAACTATTGGTATGGTTATGAAAAGAGAAGAAATTATTAAAATTTTCGCGGCAAATTTGCGGGCCGAGCGCGCCAAAAAACGCTATACTTTAGAGAAGCTGGCTGAAATGGCCGATATTACGCCGGAATATCTTGCACGCATTGAGTCCGAGAAATATTCACCTTCACTCGTTGTTATTGTTAATCTTGCTCTTGCTCTTGAGGTTTCTGTTGAAAAACTTGTTTCTTTAAGCTGATTTCGCAGTTTTGTCTGCCGGAGCTTGTGCGTGGACATGTGCAACCAGCGCTTTGAATATAAACGGATGCATTTTCCCTTCTTTCACGTCTTTATACATTATGCCAAGCGCCTGTTCATTTGATAACGGTTCTTTATACGGGCGCTTTTCCGTCAGTGCGGAAAATTTGTCTGCTGCTGATAGAACCTGTAAATTTATATCTGCATTGAAATCGGGTTTAGCCTGCGGATAGCCGCTTTTCAGCGGGTTCTGGTGGTGGTATTTGATTAAGTCCAGAGTGCGCGTATCAATATCAGAATGCTTCAAAAGTTCATAGCTTAATTCCGAATGCGTATGCATAATTTTTTCCTCGTCCGGTGTCAGGCGGGCGGGTTTGTTCAGAATTTCATCAGGAATTAAGACTTTCCCCAGATCGTGAAGATAGCAGGCATCAGAAAGTGATTTTTCATTGATGCCGTATTTTAGCGCTACGGGTAAGTGTTCTGTTATTCCTTTTGCAATTTTTTGGGTATCTTTGGCGTGTCCTGCCAGCAGTGCTCGTAAATTCTCCATGTTAAGTTCGCCCTGCATACCGTTTTCGCGCAAAATCTCACGAATTCGCGGATTGCGTTTAATCATCTGGGTAAGGTTTGCCTCGGTGGTATGACGGCCCAGAGAATTTGTCTGGTATTCAAAAGTGTCACGGTCAAGCGAAGCCAGACCAAAGTTCAGGTACGGGTTATTATTTACCCGCTGCGTTGAATATATACCATTTGCGCCAAAATATTTTATGGCGTTAAGACCAAATAAATTTCCGCCCATACACACACTATTGATTATCTACACACAATGATATAAAGTTTTTTTTCGCTTCCGAATTGACTTTTTTTTGAAATTTGTAACATTTTTTTAAAACTTTGGGCGATATGATATAATTGAGGAATGAGAGATATAAAGAATGTTTTAATTTGCGGATTGGGTGCTGTCGGAATGACTTTTGCCTGCAAAATCCAGAAGAATTTGCCGGAAAGTTTAAAGGTTTTGGTTGATACGGAACGTTTGCACAGATATTCCCAGAATCCGCCTAAAATGAATGGCGAAGAGAAGTTTTTTGATTATATTTTGCCTTATGAAACGGGTTACAAGGCAGATTTAGTTTTAATTGCCACCAAGATGAATGCGCTGGATGAAGTTATGAAGAATTTGCGCAACTTTGTGGGTGAAAACACTGTTATTTTGCCTATTCTTAACGGGATTGAGGCGGAGGAAAAAGTGGCTGAGGTTTACGGGCGTGAAAAGCTTCTGTACGGCTATTTTATCGGGCACAGCGCAATGCGGGTCGGTAATGAGGTTGTTCAGGACGGGGTCGGGCGTATAGTGTTCGGGTCTGACAAATCGCAGGACAGGGCCAATGTCGACCGGGTTTGTGAGTTTTTCAGGCGCGCGGGCGTGGATTTTGAAACGCCGGAGAATATTATATACGCTAAGTGGCTGAAATTCGCGCTTAACGTTGTTGTCAATCAGACTTCTTGTATATTAAAAATGACATTTGGCGATATGCAAAAGAGTGAAAATTTCCTTGAATTTGCCACCCATATTGTGCGCGAAGTTATGGAACTGGCAAGGCTTGAAGGCGTTGAAGGCTATGAAAATTTAGAGTCTGATTTTATAAAGGCACTGTTTTCGATGGTTGAAAACGGCAAAACTTCTATGTGGCAGGATATTGAAGCAGGCCGGAAAACCGAGCTGGACATTTTTGCAGGCACCGTACTGAGATTGGGCGCAAAACACAAGGTTGCAACGCCTTATAATCAGGTGATGTATGAAATGATTAGAATTCTTGAGGAAAAATTTTGAAGAAATTAATTTTACTTTTCATAATGTTCTGTCTTTGTATCATTCAGCCTGCCTTTGCCCAAAAAGAAGAAAAGCCGGTGGTTAAATTTTTGCCTTCCGCAACGGGCATAGTCAGAGAAATTGAATCCCAAAACGTTGAAGAAAACGGCGTTGAAGCAATACGACAGGTCGTGGAACTTGAAATTTTAACGGGTCAGTTTAAGGGCGAGAAACGTATTGTTGAGAATGTTGTCAGCGGAAATCCGTATTATGATATTAATTTGAAAAAAGGCGCAAGGGTTGTTGTCCACCTCGAACCACAGGATGATTTTGTTGTGAGCGCTGATGATGTTGACTTTTTCATCACCGACATCCGCCGCGAAGGAACTTTGTGGCTTTTAGCAGGTATTTTTTCACTGTTTGTCATTCTAATCGGGCGGACAAAAGGTTTAAGAGCATTGATATCAATAGTTTTGACGGTGGCACTTGTTTTTCTTGTAATGATGCCGCTTGTTCTGCATGATGTTTCTCCGATATTTGCGGCATTGCTGGTAGGGCTTTTATCAACTGTTATTACTATATATTTTGTAAGCGGTTTTAATTACAAAAGCACTTCCGCAATTCTGGGAACGGTTTCAAGTCTGGTAATTGCGGCACTTCTTGCGGGACTGACTATTAAAATGGCTCATCTGACGGGTTATGTCGGGGAAGAATGTATGTTTTTGCATTCCGAAAGGCCGGATTTGAATATGCAGGGGCTTCTTGCAGCGGCAATGATACTTTCAGCACTCGGTGCATTGATGGATATGGGTGTTTCAATTGCAAGTACTATCAATGAGGTTTATCAAACGGATCCGGATATTAGCATAAAGCAGCTTTTCACCTCGGGCATGAATGTCGGCCGCGACGTTATCGGAACAATGTCAAATACGCTTATCCTTGTTTATCTTGGCTCTGCGCTGCCGCTGGTGCTGCTGGCTTCGAGCATTGACATGCAAAAGTTTTTCAACCTCAATCAGGTTGCAACCGAAATTTCTTCCGCTCTCATAGGAAGTATTGCAATCCTTGTATGTGTACCGTTTACGGCAATAATCGCTGCAAATTTAATCAAGCGCCGGACAAAAATTTACAAATCTTAATACCGGTTGAGATAGGTCAAAAACCATGCGCCCCATGTCTTTCCATGGTTAAAATCATGGAAACCATGATGAGAGTAAGCATTGGGCATGTTGAAAAGCTGAAACTCCTTGAAATTACTGGGAAATAAGTTCTCGTTACAAATATTAACAATCACATGTTTGACGCTTGAAAAAACATGAGGATTTTCTATAATGTAAATAGAGGGGCATGAACCCTTGAAAATAAAGGCTCTGCCAGTTGGGGAGAATTGAGCCGATGTGTAAAGATAATCGTGGGAGATAATAAGTTGTTTAGAAGCAGGGATATGGGAAGAGCTGTAGCGGTCAGAAGATGGACGCAAACGGCTTTGGAATGTTATAAAAGAGGTTGTAATTGCGAAGGGTGTTTTTATAAAGATTTTTTCAGCAGCTCATCACAAAAATGCCAGATGAAAGCGTCTGTTCTTGAGCTTGTGCGCGTAATCGGCACCCCTAACGTTGAACTTCAACAATTCTTGATTGAAGATTAGTTTGTACGTAACGGATTAATTTTTGTAAACTTTTTTCTTAAAGTTTAAAGTTTCTTCTTGTGCTGTCCGATATGGGAGTTGTTAGCATAAAGGGAGATACAGCTTTCGTATAGGATAATTGATTATTAGGAGTTATTATTTTTCTGAAAACATTTCAGAATAATCGTTTTTGCACTTTAAATTTTCCCTCAGATATGTTATACTGAGGTGGTAGTATATGATAGGAGGCAGACATGCACATTTACGTAAACGGAAGAAACATCGAAATTACAGACGCTATTAAAGCTTATGTAAAAGAAAAATTTGGCAAAGTAGCCGGCCACTACGACCAAATTCAGGGTATTGAAGTTGTGTTGTCGGTAATAAAAAATCCGGCTGCAACAGGCAGACATGTTGCCGAAGTATCATGTAAAATGGATATAGGCGTGGTTCACTGCGAAGAAGCTGCAGAATCAATGTACGCAAGTATTGACCTGCTGGCGGATAAACTTGACAGGCAGGTTAAAAAGTTCAAAGACAAAGCCCTTGGTTCAGATAAATCCTCAATCAGAACAGATGAAGCCCCTGAACCAGTGGAAGAAGCATAAAGTTAAACGCCCCGATAAAATCGGGGCGTTTTTTAATCTTAAATTTTATCTCTAATTGAGAAAAATGTTGCAATCTAGTGGTAATGCTTGGCAATTGTATATTAATAAAACGTTTGTAAAATTGTTGGGTATTACAAAAGAGGAATATACGGTTCATATTGAAGCTGGTGACGGGGTTTTGCTTGTCAGAAAAATCCCTAATTCTGAACTTGAAAAGTATAAAGATTTGTTATGCAAAAAGTTGATAAAAAGAAGTTCTTCTTACGGGCTAAATCTTGATTCTTCTTTGCTTGAACTTTTAGAGATTAATCCTGAAACAGATGAGATTGATTTTAAAGTAATAGGGCAAACTTTGTATATTAAAAAGGCTAATAATAATTTATGATTAAAAATAACGTTTCATCATTAATAGGTATGCGAAAAATGACGGTAGCCGAAACTGCAAGGTTAGCCGGTGTTGCTTACAATACTATTTACAAACTTTATCATGATGAAACAACCGGAATTGAGTTTACAACATTAAATCGTCTGTGTTACGCATTGGATTGTACGCCTAATGATTTGTTTAAGTATATTCCTGATTAATATAAAGGCACCCTGCTATTTAATGTCATTCCGTACTTGATACGGAATCTCACCGGCGATACCGGCCGCACGCAACGCTGGCCAGATCCCGAAATAAATTCGGGATGACATTAAAGGTTACGTCATTCCGGATTGCCACGCCAACTGGCGTCGGCTCGCAATGACAATATGTGGCGTGATATTGTATTAACGTTTGATGCGGCGAAGAACTGTTTTATTTTACACACTAAAAAGGACTAGCTCCATCTTTCTTTACAAATGAAACTAATCCTTTCTGTTTGACCAAATTTTGTCCGGCTCGCGTTAATTATTACTCATTACCAGTTTTAATGCAAGCAGTGAACGAACTGAAAACATCGTATGTTTGTAGTGCTGTTCGTGCGCCAGATCGAAAATTCTGATAATTCTTGAAATTTCTTCCAGATCTTTTCTTGTTTCAATTTTATATACATTTTCGATTGGGTCTGTAACAACCGACATAATAGTGTTTAATTCCTTTTCGTTCATTGAATTGTCCTCTTTTCCTTACTTATATATAAAGTTTTTTTTTACGGAAAATTGCTTTTTTTATTCAAGAATGCTTAACAGTTTTTAACAATGGGGCAAAACTGTTGAACGGCGGGCTTGCTTTAAGAATTTTTCTATGCTACAATCGAAAAACAATGAATGTTTTATTAAAAATATCAATCTTAATTTTAATGTTTACCCTTGCACAGCCGTTTAGTTTTGCAGTGCAGGAGCAGCAAGCCGAAGTTAGATTAGAAACAAATACGCTTAAAGAAGAGCTTTATAACAAACACCGCAAGATGTACGGACGTAAGGACGTCATTATTGAAAGAAACCTCGAACTGGAACACATTGAGGAAGGTTCGCTTATGAGCAAGCTGCAAAAAGTTTATAAATTGGAAGTTCACCAGACAGATACGCCGGTTTATCTTTTGGAAGATATTTTGACGGTTCGTCCGAAAAAAGGGATTATCAAAGATATGCAGCTTTTCGGCGCTTATCGCGGGAATATGAATATTAATCTGGCGGATAATGAGGATACTGATACTTTTTATGATGTAACTGCAATTGAAGCAGGTATTGAGGGTGAATTTGTAAACGGCTGGGATTATAAGTTTAAAACCCGTCTTGCACCTTCTAACCAGTGGAGTTTCTGGCAAAATCTGATTTCAGATATGTATATTACAAACGATAATATTAAAAACCATAAAATTCTTCTCGGGAATTCAAAGCTTCCGATTGGTGTCGAGGGCGGTCAGAGTACATCAACGCTGTTATTCTTGAACAGGTCGCAATTTGCAAGAACTTTTGCTAATTCCAGAAAAGTCGGGCTGAGGGTCATCGGTGATTTGGATTTAGTTGATTACGACTTCGGGGTTTACAGTTCTGACACGTATTTCAGGGAATTCTTCCCCGGTGTGGATTTTACGGGGTGGGTTGATTTTAAACCGCTTGGAAAAACAAAGGGCGAATACGGTGATTTGACTCTCGGTACAGGTATCAGTGCCGGAACTCACCACACGGATTATGCCGTTGGCGGCGCGTATTTTGGCTATGAATATAAAGACTTCCTTATAAACTGTGAAGGCTCTATTGCAGACGGTTATAACGGGCAGGTAGGGTTAAGTGATAAGAAAGCATCAGGTTTTTACACTACGCTTGGCTATCATCTGACCCCGAAAATTCAAATGGTTGCGCGTTTTGACACTTTTGACCCGAATAGAGAAATGGAAAATGATGAAAGACAGGAATATACTGCCGGTCTGAACTATTATATTAAAGGTCAGGCGTTGAAATTGATGCTGAACTATATTTTCTGTCAGGATGAGGCGCGTGAAGATAGCCACAGGCTCTTCCTCGGAACACAAATTCTTTTATAAAACAAAAACGCCGAACCAAAGTTCGACGTTTTCGTTTTATATAATTTTGCTCCTGGCAAATTCCTTGCAATTGTACTAAACAATTGCGGAATTTGAAACGTCGCTGACGTAATGTTCCGTGCCCTGCCTGCTACACTAACGTGTACCAGCACCGGCACTCCACACCGAGCTACGCTATTTGCGTTTTCTAGCTGCTTCTGATTTGCGTTTTCTTTTTACGCTTGGCTTTTCGTATCTTTCGCGTTTTTTGATTTCAGAAAGAATTCCTGCCTTTTGGATTTTTTTCTTGAAACGTCTTAATGCGCTTTCAATACTTTCGTTTTCGCCAACTTTTACTTCTGCCATTTATTTTTTCACCACCTTTATAGCAATTTAAGAGTGTAATATTTTGTTTTGTACTGTTATTGTAGTACAAATAAAAATAAAATCAAGTCTGGTGAGGGATTTGCGTCTTATGTAATTTCATATAAAGACGCATATAAAGATTTTATAAGGAAATCCCGATTCGTTATTTTTTGGTTTTATAATTATAATATAAGATTTGATGGAGATAATTATGGAAACTATAAATGAAATTTTATCAAAATTAGACACAGCAGACAATTCAAACAAAAATGAATTAGAAAACAAACTGGTAAGCATCGGTGATAAAGCTCTGCCGGTTTTAGTTGAAGAATTACAAAGCATCAAGGGTTTAAAAAGGGGCGTTATCGCAATGACTCTTATCAGACTTGGCGAACAGTCTGTTAAATATCTGGAAGATGCTGCAAAGAAAAATAAAGATTTCCAATGGATTGCTGATTACTTAATCAGAGAGATTAACGGCTGTCAGGCTGCTTAATTGATTAGTACATCAACGGATTGATTTTTATAAAAAAGACTGTTTTTTATTATAAAAGGCAGTCTTTTTTGTGGTATAAGAAGAATATGAATAAAAATGATTTGAAATATGCTTGTTTATTTGGCGGCGGTGCAATCCGCGGAATGGCTCATATCGGGGTTGTAAGAGCTTTAAATGAAATTGGTGTCGGGCTGGGAACACTGGCGGGTTCGTCTGTCGGGGCGATTGTAGCGGCGGCGCTTGCGGTCGGGTATTCGGATGAAGAGTTGGAGAAAATTTTTCTTGATGTGGATTTTGAACTCTTTAGAGATATAAATTTTAGTAAATCGCTTGCGCTCAGTAAGGGTGATATTTTTCTTGATTGGATGCGCGAGATTATTGAAACTAAGTTTTATGGCGTAACATATTCCAAAGGGAAGAATAAGCCTGTAACTTTTGCGGATATTGAGAAAAATTGCGTTATTATTACAACGGATTTAACAAATTTTTGCTGTAAAGAATTTTCGCGTGAGGCAACGCCGGATTTTGAGATAGCAGAAGCCGTGAGAATTTCTGCTTGTATGCCGGGGTTGATGAAGGCGATTGAGGTCGGCGATGTGACGCTTGTTGACGGAGATTTGCAAAAGAGCTGGCCGATGTGGAAATTGTGCGACACTCTGGCAAATCTTAAAGAAAATATTCTGGAAATCCGTTTAGAGGGTACGCCTTGCGGGGATTTAACCAATCCGATAAGTTTTATAAATTCGGTCTACAGCTGCATAACGTCTGTTGCAAGTGAGTTTGTGGTTAATCTTTATGAGCGGGATGAAACCCACGATTGCCTTGTTGTTAATACGGGTGACGTTGTAATCGTTAATTTTCAGATGAAAGAGGCTGAACGTAAAGCTTTGATTGAGGACGGGTATAATCAAACGATTGCCTATTTTAAGAATATTTTGCCGAAGAAAAAGGCGCACCTGCTGGATAATTATATTAAAATTAAAAATTTTATTGTTGATATTCATGATTTACTTTTAAATGATAAAGTTGCTGATGCTCAAGTAAAATATGCTAATCTTTTAGCTTTATTGTGTGATATCAAATTTGAAATTGAGGATAAAATTTATTCTGAAATCAAAGAGTTAGCTGTTGAAATCCTGGACAATACTGCTAAAACATTGTTTTTACGCCAAGTATATTTAAAGAATTTCCGTTTTGTTATAAAAAAACTTGATGATATAGAAGCGGCTTTGTGCGAAAAAAATATTTTTTTGAAAAATACGCTGAAACTTATTGAAAGCTAGGTTGTATAATGTTACTAAATATGTTATAATTTTTGTATGAAAAAGATTGTTATTTGTTTAATAATGTTGTTTACCCTATTGGTTTCGCCATATTGTTATGCGGATGAAGTTAATTTGGACTATTTATTTGAACTTGCAAAATCTAAAAATATTGATGTGAATGAAGTTTTAAATCAACCCTACATTGGAACTTCATATTCTCAAATAAAAAATGGTAGAAAACCTTATTTAATTGTGTTTGCAGATTTCTCAGATTTTGCCACCGCTGCGAGATATGTTAATAACGGATATTTTGTTTATAACAATTTACAGAAAGATTATGGATTTAGCGTTTTAAGTTACAAACATCCTGATAATAGTTCATTGGTGAAAAAACTTAAAGTTCGGACATTACCTTATGTTATTATCGTAAACCCTTCGCATGATGAAATTTTACCTATAAAACCTGCATTATACGAAAATCCTCAAAAATTGGTTTCGCTTTTAAAGGTGTATTTAAGAAAATCTAATTAGTTGTCCGAGAAAATCTCGCGATAAGGAACGTGAGCGAGATTTTAGAGTGTCGTATTAGACAGCGAGCCACAGTGCAGGCTTGCGATTACTGTCTGACAAATCAAAGATTTGAAACGGTAGAGATGTAATGCTCGCCTGCTTGTCATACTCATGTGTGCCAACATTGCGAGCACCGGCTGATGCTTTGAGCAAGCCTGGTAGGTGGCGAAGAACTGCTTTATCTTTTAGAAACCGGTGTGCCAAAGATTAATCTTGCACCGCCCATGCGTTTTTGCAGTGTGTTGCCTATACCTTTCACTATGGTATTTATATTATCAATTAATGTTTTCAAACTGCAAATTGTTGCATTGACTGCAGGAAGTGTTTTCGTGTTGATAAGAAGAGTTGTGCCTTCAAAGTTTTTGGTCGTATTCTGGACATTGAAGATTGAATTGGATATATATTTATCATCAATAGATCTTTCAAGTTTTGCAGACATTAGATTGAGGTTTGCAGTTGTGTTTGAAAGATTATTCGCAGCAGTCGTAATCTGCGGGTGAATATCTTTCAGGATTGAGGTTATCTCTTCTAAAAGTGCGCTTACGTTTTTTGCGGCATCGTTTGCACTGTCGAGCAGATTGTTGGCGTTGCCTTTTAATTCATCCAGCCCGCCGCCTTCCGCAACGTTATTTATAATATCGCTCCAGTCGCGGGATACAATGCCTTCAACCTTATCGCCATATTTTATACGTGTAAGCGAAGGCGAACCCGGATAAAGAATTTCCATGTAGTCAACATCGGAATCTTTTTGGGCTTTCTGGACTTTTACCTTGATGTTGTTTGGCAGGTTATAAGTCCAGCTGTTCAGCGCGATTGTCACTCTGGTTGTCAAAAAATCTTTGCTTGGAACAACTTTTACTGCGCGTCCGATTTTGAACCCTTTATAGTAAACATTTATATTGGAAAAAGGCTCTAATTCCGTAAATACCGCAGTTATCCGCATGTGCGAAAGGTCAATTGCTTTGAGGATTATAAGTCCTAAAATTAGAACTATAAATACAATTTTAAATTTTGATAAAAATCTTATAAATTCATCTTTAAATTTCATACAAATATTGAAAAATATCTGTACGGTTTCCTCAATTGCCGAACCTGCTTAATACTTATAAATCAGTTGTTTCTTCGCCGGTTTGAAGATAATTTTCACCGCCAAGCGCCTTATAAAGATTTATTGTTGAAACAATGTAGTTAATTTTTTCGTTGACAAGTTCCTGTTCAAGTTTGAGTGCATATTTTTCCGCAACGAGTTCATCGAATTGTGATATTGAGCCGATTTCGAGTTCGCGTTGTTTTAGTCTTAACTTTTCATGTTCAATCGTAATTTTTTCTATATCTTTTTCGTAGTTAGCTTTGCAGGTTTTTGCGCTGACAAGTGCGTCGTTAAGCTCCTGAAGCGAGGTGAGAATTGTTTTTTCGTAGTATTCAAGTGCTTTTTTGTATTCGTGTTTTTTCAAATTCAAGTTTGCTTTTTTAGCACCGCCCGTGAATAAATCCACCTGAGGCAGAACGCCGATACTGCTTAAGAGAGTATTAGGGGCAAACAATCTTGAGAAACTGTAAGCGTTAAAACCGAATTGACCGAACAGAATAAATTTTGGTAAAAATTCACGGCGTGCAACTTTTACATCAATACCGATTTTTTTGATATAGAATTCTGTTTTCTTAAGATCCGGTCTGTTCTGAATACGTTCGGAGTCGATTTCTTCCGGTATATCAAAAGTTTTGATATCATCATAGGCGATTGTGTCAAACTCTTTCAGGTTTCTGTTGCCAAGCTGAACCATTAATTCATCATTAATTAAATCAAGACTTTTTTCCAAAAGGTTTAAGTCCATTTCAATTTTGGCAAGTTCCTGTTTTTCATTCAAAACTTCCGTAATTGAGGCAAGACCTCTTGCATATTTTTTCTCCGTTTTTGCGACAAGGTCGACCTCAATTTCTTTTATCTTGCGCATATTTTTCAACAATTGTTTAATTTTAATAAGATTATAATAGTCACCTGCAAAGTTGGAAGTTATTGAAATATAAGTACTTCTTTCATCCTGTCGGATAATTTCGTCAACCATTTTGACGCTTTTGGTTTTGAGGTAATTTTTGCCCCAGATGTCCACTTCATAGGACATTGCCAGCGGAAGAAGCAAATTATACTGATGATAGCTCGGGATTAGAAGATCACCAAATCTTTGATCTGCGGCATGCGGTTCCCACATATACCTTCCTTGAAAACCTAAATACGGAAGTTGATTCGCAAATTGCATTTTAATACTGTCCTGTGACTGCAGAGAATTTAACTTCGCGATTTTTAAATCCTGATTGTTTTCATACAAATCTTTAAGATATTTATTCAAATATTCGTCGTTATAATTTTCCCAGTATTCAAGATTAAGGTACTGAATCCCTTTATCTTCAATGGTTTTCGCTTGTACACTTCCGGCTAATAAAATCAAATTTATTAAAATAATTAAACATTTTTTAATTGTCATCTGGACACCTGTTATTCTTGTGTTATGATGATAACACAAAGGGAATAAAAAATGCAAGCGAAATTTTTATTAAATCAAAAAATAGGATTACTTTTGACGCAGATAGGTCTGTTGTCAAGGGTTTTTGCTATTCAGTCTTTCTCTAAAAATGTTTGTGAAATAACACCGGAACAGTTTACAGTGCTTGCGGCGTTGAAAGAGCACGGTGATCTTTATCAGCGTCAAATCTCTGCAATTACATTAAAAGACAGAGCCAATATTACAAGAATTATTTCAATTTTAGAGGCGCAGGGGTTTATCAGCCGCAAAGTTGAAAGCCAGGGGCGTCAAATTCAGAAAGTAAGTATTACGCCAAAAGGATGCGATATGTTTGAAAAAGCACTGCCGTTTATTCTGGATATCTGGGCAAAAACTGTTGAAAACATTGATGAAGACGAGATGAATGCCTGCTTTAATACCCTTCAAAAAATTAAAACAAACCTGCAAAATAACACTACGTTGAATTTATAAAGGAATATAAATATGAAAGCATCAGAAAAATTAAGAAAAAGTCGAAATAGAACGGAAATTAGTAAGAAACGTGTCTTTGTGCCGATAGTCAGTGCGGCGGTATTGATTACTCTCGGGATTATTGGTGCGGTTCATGCAACGTTTTATCAATCAACGGACGATGCCTTTGTTGAAGGAAGATTGATTTCTATTGCCCCGCGTGTTTCGGGGCCGGTTGTGAAACTTCTTGTTGATGATAACGATGAGGTTCAAAAAGGTGATTTACTTTTTGAAATTGATCCGGAACCTTATGAAGTAACTTTGCAGAAGAAACTGGCAGAACTTGAGGTCGCCAAAGCAAAACTCGGCGTTGTTGAAAAGCAGGTTGAAGAAAAACATTCCAACTTGAGCCAATCCCGTGAAGATATAGTTTCCGCAACATCTAAATATGATTTTGCCAAAAGTGATTTTGACCGTTATCAGGAGATGTATAAAGAAGGAATAGTTTCCAAACAGGACTATGAACGCGCTCTGACAGGATTAACCGTTGCGGATGCCGGCAAAAACGCAACACACGACGCGCACCGCGCAATGGAATCGGCTCTGCATTCCGATCAGGCAAAACGCGAAGCAACGCTTGCCGAAATCGACAAGATTAAAGCCGAAATCGCACAGGCTGAACTTGATCTTTCTTATACAAAAATTTATGCACCGCAATCCGGACGCGTAAGCGCAAGAACGGTTGAAGTCGGAAATTACCTTCAAGTTGCACAACCGGTTATGTCGATTGTTCCGAAAGAAGTCTGGGTTGTCGCAAATTTTAAAGAAAACCAGCTTACCCACATGAAAGAAGGACAGGAAGTTAAAATTAAGATTGATACCTACCCGAACAAACGTTTCAAAGGCGTAGTAGACAGTATTCAGTACGCCTCAGGCGCTAAATCAAGTCTTTTCCCGCCTGAAAACGCTGTCGGAAGTTATGTAAAAATTGTTCAGAGAATTCCTGTTAAAATCCGTTTTACGGAAGATTTTTCGGATTATAACGTAATTCCGGGGATGTCCGTTGTTCCGAAGGTTAAAATCCGCGGGTATAAAAACAAAGAAAAGGCATAGTTGAGCGGTATTTGAGGAAAAAGTTGTGGAAGAAGTTCAAACTCAAGTTCAAGAAAAGCCGGTAAACCCTTATGTTGTGGCATTTTCAATGATGCTGCCGACGTTTTTTGCCATGGTCGCAACCTCCGGTACAAACGTTTGCCTGCCATACATTGCGGGTTATTACGGCGCAACACAGTATGAATCCAATACCGTTATTACAAGTTATATGATTTCAAACGGTATAATGCTTCCTATGACGGGCTGGCTGTTGAGAACTTTCGGAAAAGTCAGACTGATTAACGGCTGCATTATAACTTTTATGCTGGGTTCTTTCTTATGTATAATTTCGCCAAATCTGATAACCTTAATTCTTTCCCGTTTAATTCAGGGGGTCGGAGGCGGTGCCTTGATGCCTCTGTGTCAAAGTATTTTGCTTGAAGCCTTCCCGCAAAAACGCGGCACCGCAATGGGGTTATTTGGCTTTGCCGTAATCCTTGCGCCTTTGATAGGGCCTTTGCTGGGCGGTTTTTTGACCGAAAACTACTCGTGGCAGTGGGTTTTTATTGTCAACCTGCCATTTTGTTTTATTTCGGTAATACTGATTAAAATGTTTATTAAAGAAAACTTTAAGCCTTCAAAGAAAAAACTTGATTTTGATATTGTCGGGTTTTCAGCGATTATTCTCTGGCTTGGAAGCATGCAGGTTGTACTTGATAAAGGTGAACAATTCAACTGGTTTGACGAAACGTGGGTTTGCTGGCTCACGGGATTTTCAGTTTTTGCAATGATTTTCTTCATTGTCTGGGAGCTTGAATACAAAAAGCCGTTTGTTAACATCCGTGTACTTAAAAACGTCAACTTTATCTGCGGAACTACGATCGCTGCGGTTGTAAATATAATGTTATATTCATCTATCTTACTTGTGCCGCAATTTGTTCAAAGTTTACTGGGCTATAACGCATATCTTTCGGGTTTGTCGGTATTTCCGCGTGTGATTTCCTGTGCAGTCATGCTGCCTATTGTCGGGAAACTCGCAGATATAATTGATAATAGAATACTTATTGCCATAGGGCTTTTTATTCTCGGAAGTACTACATTTATGTTTTCCAATATGACGCTTGAAACTTCACTTGAATGCGTTCAGTTAATAAATTTACTTTTCGGGTTTGGTATTGCATTCACGTTTATTCCGGTCAGTGCAATTTCGTTTGCAACACTTTCAAAGCGTAAAACTCCGGACGGCGCAGGCCTGCAAAGCCTTTTTAAATGCTCTATTACAGCAATCGCGACCTCTGTTTCAACAACATTCATTATGCGTGTTTCACAGGTTCACCAAACCTACCTTACCCATAACCTCGGCGTAACAGATTTACAATTCTACACCCGCCTTGCAATGTTTAAGGCAAAATTTATGACGTATTTTGCGCCGTACCTTGCACAGAAAAAAGCCTATATTTTGCTCTATAAACAACTCTTAAAACAGGCAAGATTAAGTGCGTTTTATGACGCGTTTCTGGTGTTGAGTCTGGTAGCATTTATTGTTATACCGTTGATTCTTCTGCTTAAAAATAAAAGAAAACCATTAACTCACCTGTAATATTATCCGGATAAATAATGACGTTTGTGCCTATTTATGTCATAATATGATGTACCGTAAGGAGAGTTAATCATGTTAAAATTGTTGTCGCCAAGTGAGTTTATAGTATTACGATTTATTGCGGACGGTAATACAAATGCAGAAATCAGCGGCCGGCTTTTTGCCCCTGTTGCGGTTATAGATGACAATATGCAGTCTGTTTTTAAAAAATTGAAAGTCCGTAACTGCTTTCAGGCCGCGTTGAAACTTGCTTTATATATGGAAAAAACAAAATAAATAAATTAAAGTAACGGAGCCATTATGCCAAGAACCTCTTGATGAAGTTGTTCTATAGTTTTTCCGGAGTCAAAAACTTTTATACGTTTTGGCTCTTTTTTCGCAAGTTCTAAATAGCCGTGGCGGACTTTTTCCTGAAACTCTATGCCGGCGTTTTCCATTCTGTCTTTGTTGTTTCCGACGCGCGCCATGGACGTTTCAATATCCACATCAAAAAGCAGGGTTAAATCAGGCTTTAAGCCGCTTGTTGCAATGTTATTCAGGTAATTTATCTGTTCAAGGTCAAGTCCTCTGCCGTAACCCTGATATGCAGCAGTGGAATCAATATGCCTGTCGCAAAGAACGATTTTGCCGGCATCTATTGCCGGCTTGACGATTGTATCAATATGCTGCGCCCTGTCGGCAAGGAATAAAAAGGATTCACAATTTGAGGACACTTCGCCGTCATAGTTGAGCAGGATTTCGCGTAGCTTTTCGCCTAAACCTCTGGCACCCGGTTCTCTGGTTACGATAACATCATAACCTTTATCCTGCAAGTATTTCGCAAGAAGTTCAAGCTGGGTAGTCTTTCCACACCCGTCACAACCTTCAAATGTTATAAATAATCCCTTTTCCACGTCCTGCCTCCTGCCCTATTATAACATAAATTTATCGTTTTATACAACGAACTGCTCGACTGCCATTTGCATCTGCGGAAACCTGTGAGTGAACAAAGCCACCTGAAAATGCCAGTGCCCAAACTTCTTTATCCTTAATAGAGCTAAACGTACTTGACATATAAGTCCATGGCGGAATTCCAAAAACATCTTTATAGTAAATGCAGTATATTTCATAATTTCTATCCTTTCTTAACATATTTAAATTTATAATAAAGGTAAACCTTATTCGGTTCAAAATTTGTCCGCCAAGTTAAAAAAAGGTACTGCAAATTTTAATGAGCTGAGTGTTATTTTAGAAAAATTAGGATATACTATAGAATTTAAAAAATTAGAACAATAAAAAACCGCCCCTTTTCAGGAGCGGTTTTTTTATAATCTGTTTCAACTATACAAGTTCTTTAACTTCGTTTGCGATGTTTTTAGGATCAAGTTTCAAGCCAGGGCCCATTGTAGTTGAAAGGTAGATAGATTTAACGAATGTACCTTTTGCTGCTGAAGGTTTTGCTCTCAAAATAGCGTCAACCAGTGTTGCAAAGTTTTTAGTCAAATCTTCTTCGCTGAATTCAACTTTACCGATAGGGCAGTGAATCATACCTTGTTTGTCTGCTCTGAATTCAACTTTACCTGCTTTAGCATCTTTAACTGCTTTAGCGATGTCCATTGTTACAGTACCTGTTTTAGGGTTTGGCATCAAGCCTTTAGGCCCGAGAACACGGCCTAATTTACCGAGCATACCCATACAATCAGGTGTTGCAATCAATGTGTCAAATTCAAACCAGCCGCCGGCAATTTTTTCAACAATTTCTTCTGCGCCTGCGTATTCAGCACCTGCTGTTGTTGCTTCTGTTGCTTTAGGGCCTTTTGCGATAACGCAAACTCTTACTTCTTTACCAAGACCGGCAGGAAGTACGATTGTTGATCTGATTTGCTGGTCAGCCTGACGAACGTCAATACCTAATCTCATGTGGCATTCTACTGTTTCGTTGAATTTAGAAACTTCTTTGGAAATTTCTTTAAGTTTTTTTATTGAGTCAACAGCGCTTGCCGGTTGTTCAAAACCTGCGAGCATCTCTTGCATTTTCTTTTGTTTTTTAGTTAATTTACTCATTTGTTTAAATTCCTTTCATGGTGTTAGCGGATTGGTTAAATCCTTCCATTTGTTATTACTCAGCCTTCACCGTAACGCCCATAGCTCTGCAAGAACCTTTAATCATTTCTACAGCTGCTTCAAGGGTTGTTGCGTTAAGGTCGTTCATTTTAATTTTAGCGATTTCTTCAAGTTGAGCTTGAGTGATTTCACCAACTTTGTCCTTGTTTGGAGTTGCTGAACCTTTTGACAGGCCCAGAGCTTTTTTAATCAATACAGGAGCCGGAGGTGATTTTGTTACGAAAGTGAAACTTCTGTCTTCGTATACATCAATAACAACCGGGATAATGTATCCTGCTTGTGATTCTGTTCTTGCGTTGAACTGTTTGCAGAAATCCATGATGTTAACACCGTGTTGACCTAAAGCAGGACCAACCGGAGGTGACGGATTTGCTTTTCCGGCTTCGATTTGAAGCTTAATTTTTCCTGTTACTTTTTTTGCCATTGTTTTCTCCTTTTGTGGTGATAGCGGGGGCGTCCCTTCCACATTGTGTTGTACTACTCAACCCTTGCGGATTGATTTTACTGATAATTAAAGCTTATTAATTTGTTTATATTCCAATTCAACCGGAGTTTCGCGGCCGAAGATTGAAACATTTGCTCTGAGTTTAGCCTTATCAGGGTAAACTTCAATAATATCCGCAACAAATTCTGCAAACGGCCCTGATGTAATTCTGACTTTGTCGCCGACTTTAACATCAAGTTCAATTTTTTGTGTTTGAGAAGATGAGCGGTTAATGATCTTTTTAATTTCGCTGTCTTTTGCCGGAATAGGTTTTTTAGCAGAGCCAACGAATTTTGCAACACCGGTTGTGTGTCTTACAACGTACCAGGTTTCTTCGTCCATAATCATTTCGACTAAGACGTAGCCCGGAAATACTTTTTCTTCTTTTTCGGTCTTTTTACCGCCTTTAATCTGGGTGACTGTTTTTTGCGGAACTTCTATACGGAAAATTCTGTCGCCGAGTCCCTGGTTTTCAATCATTTTTTCAAGGTTTACTTTAACCTTGTTTTCGTAACCAGAGTATGTATGAACGATATACCAGCGTTTTTGGTTAGCTTTATTTTTCTTAGCCTGAGCTTTTGCTTCTTCTTCAGCTAATTCTTGAAGTTTATCTTCGTTCAATTGTTCTTCCATTGTTTTTTCATTCTTCGTCATAAGCCACCTTTAATTTATTTTATCAGCCCGAATAATCCTTTGTAGATTAAATCCATCAGATAAATTGCTACGGTAAACACAAATACGATTGCGACGACAAAACAGGTTTCAACAAAGACCTGACGTCTTTCAGGCCAGGTAATTTTTCCCCATTCCTGTTTAACGCCTTTAAAGTATGTTTTGATTTCGTCTGTAATTTGTGCCATTTTATTTTCCTTTTTACTTTTTAAAATCGCGCCCTGAAGGACTCGAACCCTCGACATCCGGTTTTGGAGACCGACGTTCTACCAACTGAACTAAGGACGCCTGTGGGGATTGTATCCCCTTGTTTATTTTTTGTACATTAGCTATAAAGATAATGTCTTGGATTATTGCTTCACGCTCCGCTGCCACTCACTCCCGTTTTACCTTTGTAAAACTACCGTTCGTTAGCTCCGCGCTATTTCGTGCTGGGTTCGTGCCATGCACTCACACGGCGCACTACGCAAAATCCGCTATTTTGTTTCTTTGTGGTTAGTGTGTTTTTTGCAAGTCGGGCAGTATTTGCTCAACTCTAAGCGTTCTTTGATATTCTTTTTGTTTTTAACTGTTGTGTAGTTTCTTTCTTTGCATTCTTCACAGGCAAGAACTACCATTCTGTCATTTTTTCCTTTGATACCCATTGTTTTTATTCCTTTTTAGTTTTAATAATTTTTTCTTAACAGCAGTACTTCGCCACCGGCTTGCCAAACGCAGTTTGCCAACCTGTGGCTTGCTGTCTGTTACACCGCTCGAAAATTCCTAACGTAATTTTCTCGGGCTTTTTTAAGTCGGACGTATTTAAAGAAACACATCCTGACTTTTCGGCTTATAGTAACATTCTAAAACAAACAAAATAAAATGCAAACAATTGTAAACAAAGTATAAGAAGTTGACAAAGTTTATGGCTGCCTGTCATAAATAACAATATAATTTTTAAGGATTTCTTCCTGAAACGATTTTGGCAGATTGTCAAACTCTTGTATATCTACCAGAAACGGAATATTGCTGTTGCTTATGATTTCTTTTAGCTGGAAAGCTTTGATGTTATTAGCATTAAATGTTTTTACAGCCAGATCAAGGTCGCTGCCGTCATGTGCCTGTCCGTTTATTCGGCTTCCATAAGCCCAGATTTCGGCGCGCGGACAATATTCATCAAAAATATCCGTCAGCATCTTGAGATATTGCGGTTTGATAAAAAGATTACTCATTTTCAATCATTACCTTAAATTTTTGTACATCTTTTATAAAATCGTCAATCAAAAGCGGTGTATCTTCGGCAAATCCTACGCCATAGTCGTGTGCAGTATTGTTGCGGTTATCTCTGTATTTAAACCAGCGGTTGACTTCATTTTCTGTCATAAGCGAGAATTTGAGTGCGTAACGGAAAAGGTCTTTAAAATTCAGGCTGTCCACGGCTTTTTCCCCGGCAAAAAACGGTGTCAGCTTTTTGCGTAAAAGTTTACCGGCCTGTTCGAGCGTCATTTCAAAACTTTTTACAAGAGAATTTCTGTACATTTCGTATTCAATAGAGCCTTCCTTTGCACCTTTAATCATTGAATAAGATTTTTCGAGAGTTTCCAAACATCTTTGCAGATATTCCGTGTTAAGAGTCATTTTAAAACCGCCTTTTGGATTAAATTATTGCATAAATAAACTCTCTTTGCAATAAAAACCTCCGGTTTTTGCTGCCGGAGGTTTTTTCGTTAGTTTGTATATTCTATAATGTAAAGCTTGTATCAATAGCCGGTTTATGATCGCGGTTTTTGTCGCGGTAAGTCAGATCGTAACCGCCGGTTGTTGATTCTGAACGAAGTTTTTCCATATAGATTTGACCGTTTTTAACAACCTGTTGAAGCTGTCCTAAATCTCTTTCGAGGTTTGTCAAAACTTGTTCAGCGTAAATTTCAGCGCCTTCGCGGGTTTTCATGGCATCTTCCGTTGCCTGAATTCTTATGTTTTCGGCATCATCAAGAGCTTTGCGTTTAATTTCTTCGCACTCTTGTTGAACCTGCGTTCTTATTCTGTTGCCTTCGCGTTCAAGTGCTTTTATAAAATCTGCTTCGCTCAAACGTTTGTCTGCTTCTGCCTGAGCGTCAGAGATAATTTTTTCTGCTTTTTGTCTTGCTTCCGTCTGTAATTCATCGCGGCGTCTCAGGAATGCTCGTGCTTCTTGGATTTCAGTAGGAATTGAGGCATAAATTTTTTCGATTAAAGAGCCGACTTCCTTGGTTTTTACAACCGAGAACGCGCCCGGAATGATAGGGAAACCTTCTTCCAGTGATACTTCCAGTGCTCTTAATAAATCATATACTCCATTTTGCTGCATACACATATACCTTTCACAATGAACATTTTACAAGAGTAATAGTAAAATGTCAAATGCTTTAATTCAAATGATTAAGAATACTTTTTGACGAGATAATCTTTAACTGCCTCCGGAACAAATTGAGTGATGTCGCCGCCGTTTAAAAGAATTTCTCTGACAGAACTTGATGAAATAAAGTTGTAAATAGGTTTTGTGATAAGGAAAACGGTTTTGATATTATGGTTAAGAGCGCTGTTGTTCTGTGATAGCTGCATTTCGTACTCAAAATCCGAAACAGCGCGCAGGCCTCTTAGTAGAACGGTTGCGCCTTTTTGCGCGGCGTAGTCGATGGTCAGCCCGTCGAAGCTATCGACTTCAACATTATTGAGATGCGCACAGGACTGGCGGATAAGTTCCACGCGTTCGTCAATTGTCAGAAACCCTAATTTTTCACTGTTTCTTGCAACTGCGATAATAACTTTGTCGAAAATTTCGGCGCCTGTTTCCAAAACGTCAAGATGTCCTTTGGTAATCGGGTCAAAGCTGCCCGGATATATCGCTATTTTCATAAAAATTCCTTTTTTATAGATTATACAATAAAAATGCCGTGTTAGAACACGGCATTTTTATTTTTTGTTTATGTAAACCCTTAACTATTTAAGTCTTACGTTTACAGAAGTACCTTTTTTAGAAATTTCAACTTTGTCTTCTCTTGCTAACCAGCCTAAGCCTAAATCAGCAAAGTTACCTTTCAAGTCTAATTCTTTTTTCATTTTAGCAAAGCTTGATTCACCGTTTACGTTTAAGTAGTTGTAAATTTCGCCTGCTGAAGTTCCAATCATTTCTTGTAATTGAACATCTTGTGTTTTTGTTGCCATAGTTTTAAAACCTCCGTTAAAATATAAAACCTTTTTTACCTGCATTTCTGCACTACAATAATAATATATGAACTTTTTCTAAAATGCAATAGCTTAACATATAATATTTGAACTATTTTTTGGTATAATTTACACTAAAGGGAGTATTTACATTGCTTATTCAGGGCAGCCTTTCTACTAATAAGACGGAATTTCTGATTGAAAAATATGTTACGCTGCTTAACAGCGGGGTTTCAGCGTCTAAAATTCTGGTGCTTGTTCAGAATTCCACTTTAAAACAAAATTTTATTAATGCGGTGTTAGAAAAGCTTACAATTAAAAGTTTTGAGAAATTGAAGGTGCATTCATTTTTTTCACTTGTTTACAATTCGGTTTCGGACAACTGGGCGGTTCTGGAAAATGTTAATCCTGACAGGAAGCGTTCTGTAATTCTACCTAATCTTGTTGGTTTGGAGGTTTCACAGTTTATATTAAAAAATATAATTAAGGAGGTTAAATTCCGCGGGTACAATTCGCGTAAATCTCTTTTGCATCAGATTTTCAGGCGTTATTCGCTTATTGTGCAGAACAATCTTTCCAGAGAGGAGGTTGAGGCGCGTGCAAAGATTTTGAAGGAGCCGTTTAAAGAGGATATTGACCTGACGTTAAAGTGTTTTTTGCAAAAAACCTTGCAGCTGAGAAGTTTTGATTACCTGCGCCAGTGCCTTGTATTTAATTATATATATAAGAACACGGATTATTTTAAGGATATAGAATATCTTATCCTTGATGACGGGGATGAAATTACGCCGGTTTGTTTTGATTTTATTGAGCATCTGGCACCGCAGCTGAAGGAGTGGTATATTTGTTATGACTTTAAAGGTTCTTCGCGGGTCGGGTATTTGAGCGCGGACAAACCTGCTGTTTGGGAGTTTGAACGGGTATTTAAGGAAAAAACGGTCGAACTGGAGCCGCAGGGTAAAATGTGGAGTACGGCTGAGAAAATTTTTGATAACGTGCTTTATGATAAGGAAAATATTCTCACCAGTTTTTCGCTGCAATCGCCTTCAAAGCGTTCCGGCATGATAGATTTGGCGGTGAAAGAGATTAAATCGCTTCTGGATAGCGGTGTGCTGCCGTGTGAAATTTCGCTTGTTACGCCGTGCGTTGATGAGATGTTAAAATTCACCCTCATTGAAAAACTTGCCCGCAGAGTAAATATAAAACCGCTCTCGGGCAGTGAGAAACTTATTCAAAACAGGCTTGTGCTTTCGGTTTTGAATATTTTGAAACTCAATACCGCTCTTGTTGCCGGGCTTTCGGAATTCAATCTGCGTCCGGTTTTCAATGATTTTTTGAATATTCCGCTAAAATATTGCGGTGAGATTTTGCAGACATTTGAGGAGGAAAAGCGGCTTATTGATTTTGAATTTCCCAACCCCGAACACACAGAAAAATATCGTGCGTTTTTAGAGTTCCTAAACGGGCAGAATTGTAAAAAACTTTCACAGCAGGCGTTTGAAGTTTTTGATAAATTTGCGTTTTTGTCGGCATGTACGCGTGAAGAAATCGGCAAGTTTAATTTTTTCTTGAAGGAGTTGAAAGATTTTGAGGATGTATTTGCGGAAGAAATTGCCGGACATGAGGCGGAAATTCTGCTGCAGATTGAAAATTCAATTATTTCTGAAAACCCGTATTCTACTTTAGAGGTAGGCGAAAATGACCTCATCCTTGCAACGCCGCAGAAGATTATTGATAATCAAATCCGTACAAAGTATCAATTCTGGCTGGATGTTTCAAGCCAGGAGTGGGTAAAGTCCGACATAGGGCCGCTTTATAACGCATGGGTTTACCAGAAGGGCTGGGAAAAAGAAACTTTCACGGTTGAGGACAATTTGCAATTATCAAAAGACAAGACCGCGCGGATTTTGCGCAAACTCACATTGCTTGCGGGCGAGCGGGTTTCTGCTTATTCAAGTCTTTTTGACGGGAACGGTCTGGAGAATTTCGGCGGGATTGAGGAGAATATTAAAACCGTGCAAACCGGCAGTGCAAAAGCGCAGGAGGGAGGGTTCAGAATTACGCCGCGTGAGGATCAAAAGCCGGTTCTGGATTATCGCTCCGGCAGGATGGCGATTTCTGCGGTGCCGGGGGCGGGTAAAACTACTATTTTGCTGGCGCTGATTGTAAAACTTTTGGAGGCAAAGGTTCCGGCGGAAAATATTTTTGTTATGACTTATATGGAATCTGCGGCGAGAAATTTCCGTGACAGGATAAAAAATATTTTTCCGGAGTCTGCACAACTGCCCAATATAAGTACAATTCACGGGCTGGCTCTCAGAATATTAAAAGAAAACAACAATTTTGAACGCCTCGGACTTTCCGGAGATTTTGAAATTTGTGATGATACGGTTCGCGGGCGCTTGATAAGACAAATCGCGGCAAAAACCGGTGTTGCCGAGGATGAACTCGCGGATTTTGACCGCGCGGTTTCAATTTTTAAATTTTCACAGGCGGAAAATCCTCAGTCAACTGATGTAAAAATTAACAAATTTTTGAGGTTTTTTGCCGTCTATCGTCAGGCTCTTTTAAGCCAGAATTTGATTGATTATGATGACATTCTGCTTTATTCGGTGCAGCTTCTTGAGCGTTTTGAAGATGTGAGGGAGTATTATCAAAATATCTGTCATTTTATTATAGAAGATGAAGCACAGGATTCCTCCTCTCTGCAGCAGCGGCTTATTAATCTTTTAAGTGCAAAGCACGGAAACCTTATCCGCTGCGGGGATATAAATCAGGCTATAACAACGACATTTTCAAATGCGGATGTCGCGGGTTTTTGGAAATTTATTGAGGAAAGCCAAAATGTTTCAATGGACTGTTCGCAGCGCTGTACAAAAGATGTTTGGACACTTGCAAATAATTTAATCTCCTGGTCAGAAACAAAGGAATTTTTGAAAGGGGCTTTTTATCCAATGTTTATGCGTCCGGTTGAGGGGCGCAACCCTGTTTCAAAAAATGCGGTTGAGGCTAAAGTTTTTCCGGCGCCGAAAGATGAAAAGGATTTTATTGTCAAAGAAATCCGCGATATTATCAAACACGACCCGAAAGCTACTATTGGTATACTTTTGCGCAGCAATTATCAGGTGAATGTCTGGGCATCACACATTGAAAGCTGCGGATTGAAAACGATTACACGTACTGAATGCCTTGCGCAAAAGCTTATTTTCAGGGTAATTTTTGCCCTGTTGAAGGTTGTCCTCAATCCGTTTGACAATGAAACCTGCGCTAATGCTTATGAAATCCTTTCAGAACTCGGTGCGTTTAAACTTAAAAATACGAATTATATCCGTGAAAGTAAAGTTCCGTTTGTGCAGTTCAATCCTGATGAGATAACGGATGTGGAATTTTCCCGTTTTTACTGGGAGATTTTATACTGGATTTCACAAACCTCACTAACGCCGGAAGAGCTTGCGATGAAAATCGGACTTTATTATTTCTATACCGAAATCGAGAAATCGAATGTTTACCTGATAGCGACACTTGTGAAACGGCTTTCTCTGAATACGCAGGGCGGATTGAGGGGAATTGTTGCACAGCTTGAAGAACTTTCACGTAAAAATCGTGTTAGCGGGTTTAATTTTTTCTCCGAAGAAGATGAAAACGATAAAGGATTTTTTGAGGGTAAAATTCAGATTATGACAATGCACAAGTCTAAAGGTGATGAGTTTGACTATGTGTTTATTCCGGAACTCACGGAGCGAAATTTGACCTTTGAGATTTCGGAACTGAAACTTAAACCGTCTGACAATTTTAACGAAAATCTGCGGCGGCTCTCGCCAATCTATCAGCCTAAATCGCAAAAGGATATTATGAAAGGAATTTTGACGGAAAACCTTAAACTTTTGTATGTTGCGATTACGCGTGCGAGAAAACATCTGTGCATTTCAACGTATGAAAAACAGCGCCCGAACGATAAGTATACAAAAGTGAATATAATTTTCCGCGAGTTATTGGGGGTGCGTGAAGAATGATTTATTCCGCAAATATGTTGAAAACTTATAAGCTTTGTCCGCTTAAATACAAATTAAAATATGTTGAAAGGTTTTCGCTGCCGCAAAAGTTTGAGGTCTTTGAAAAAGGGAAGAAAATTCACGCGCTTGCATACTATTATTTGAAGGGCGATGATATAACAAAAATGGAAACGGCTCTGACGCCGGAAGAAAATGCAGTCTGGCAGCGTTTAAAAGAAAACGAATTTTTCAATATGAAAACGTACCGTGCGGAGTTTGACCTTAATTGTAAAATCGGTAATTTCTGGGTTGGCGGCCGGCTTGATGCTGTTGTGTATGATGAGGATAATAATTATTATATATTAGATTATAAAACCGGTGCTGTTCCGAAAAATCCTCAGGAGGATTTACAGACGCTTGTTTATCTTGCGGCGCTGGAAGCCCACTTGAAGAGTGATTTTAAAAGTTTAAAGTTTGTCTATATAGATTTGAAAAATAATAAAAATCATATTATCGACAGTGTTCTTGCGCATCCGGAAATAATAGAACATATCTGCCGTCAGATTGAGTGCGGAAATTTTACGCCGCGGACGCAGGAGGCTTCCTGTGAAAGTTGTGAGTACAGGCACCATTGTTTAATAAATTGACTTATTATTAAAAATATGCTCTAATGACATTGGCAAGTCCGGTTGAGTAGGAGGGATTTATGAAAAAGTTTTGGAAGAATTTTGTGTTGACCGCGTTGACGGTTTCTTTTTGCACTTTAGGGGCTTATGCGCAAAGAAATTTTGATGCGGATTTCCCGACGGATACAATTTATGAAAATAATCAGGTAGTTTATACTCCAAGTACGGAATTGTGGTCTTTTAGCAGTGTAGCAGAGGACAAAATTACTCTTACGAAAAAGATTTCGGCGGGTTCCGGGAGTTATTCGGAATTTGTTTACAGTAATAATGCTCCGGCTTTTTCTTTCGGAACAGGTTTTGAATTCCTGTACCACGATAAACTTATTGCGCAGGATAGATATGCGCTTAAGTTTTACTCGGTAAGTTATGACCCTGAAACAAAAACATTTTTTAGAAAAGATTTTTCTCCGAAAAAACTGAAAGAAATTTTCCATGACGTGAAAATTATTCAAATCTCTCAATTTAAAGATAATAAATATCATTTAAGAAAGGTTCCGTTCAGACCGGTGAAAATTCTTCTTGTAAACGATACACCGGAATATTTCTATAAATATCAATTCTACGGTGATAACTTTGAAACATATAATCTGTTCGGTCTGTTGGAAGTGAACAAAATGGGAACAATAGAGTTTCATCATCCGGCACCGGAATATAGAAATTTGTTTATTAACGTCAGTCCGTTCTAAGGCATAAATCATGAAAAATATCAGACAGTCAAATATAAGTATCCATAGGGATTCCTGGGTTGAAATTAACCTTGAAAATCTTGCATATAATATAAAAGAAATCAGAAAAAGTATTCCGCAGGGCAAAAAACTTCTTGCAGTCGTAAAAGCGGACGCTTACGGACACGGAGCGGTTATGCTTGCACCGACTATTCTTGCAAGCGGCTGCGACATGCTCGGCGTTGCCTCTATTGATGAAGGCATTGACCTTAGAAACGCAAAAATCGGCTGTGAAATTCTTGTCCTCGGGGCGGTTCCGGTCTGGGCTGTAGAAAGCGCCGTAAATGCGGGAATTTCAATTGCAATTTTTTCAAAAGAACATCTTGCAGCCTGCAAGCAGGCTTATGAAAGAACAGGTGTGAAACCTAAAGTCCACGTCAAAATTGATACCGGCATGAACAGAATCGGGGTTCAGCCTGCTGATGCCGTTGATTTTATCCGTGAAGTTCAGGCGGCAGATTATTTACAAATTCAGGGGATTTTTACGCACCTTTATGAGGCGGAAAGCGTTGATGAAACGGCTAAACAGGTTAACATTTGGAACAGCATAATCTCACAAATTGATACTACAGATTTGTTATTGCATATTCAAAATACTGCGGGAACTCTCTGTTATGATGTTCCGGCATCAAATATGCTGAGAATTGGTATAGGGCTTTATGGTCTGGCACCTGATTATCCAACCCGGGAAAGTTTCACAGAACTGCTTTTCACTAATAAAGATTTTAAAAAACCGGAATTGAAGCCTTTAATGTCTTTGAAAGGCAGAATTGTACACATTCACGAAACAGGTGCACCGGCAGGTGTCAGCTATTGCCACACCTTTAAAACAGATGTTCCGGTAAAAGTCGCGACAATCCCTGTCGGCTACGCGGACGGGGTTTCAAGGCTTTTATCTAACAGGATTACGGCTGAACTCAACGGTAAAAAAATTCGTCAGATAGGCAATATTACAATGGATCAGATGATGTTTGACATAACCGGTGTGGACGCGTCGGTCGGGGATGTTGTGACACTTATCGGCGACGGTGCAATGACAATTGATGAGTGGGCAAAAATTCTCGGCACAATCAATTATGAGCTGACATGCCGTTTGAAAGTCCGGTTGCCGCGGGTTTATACACGTTGATTGCCGGTCAAGTAGCATTTTTATTTGAGTTTGCGTAATAGGTAGAGGTGTTAATGAATAAAGAATATGATTTAGGGATAATCGGCGGCGGGCCGGCAGGATATACAGCTGCGCTTCATGCAAGAAAATGCGGGTTAAGTGTCGTGCTTTTTGAACAGGATAAAATCGGCGGTGTTTGTTTAAACCGCGGATGCATTCCCACAAAAACAATTCTCCATAGCGCAGAATTTTTTTCAGAGCTTTCCTGCGCAGGAGAACTCGGGATTATCGTAGAAGGCGCAAGAGCGGATTTTTCTGCGATAATGGCACATAAAGATGCCGTTGTTGAAAAACTCCGAAAAAATTTGGAACTCTCGATTAGAAATGCAAAAATTGATGTTGTAAATTCCTCTGCTGCTATCAAAGACCGCAATCACATTGAAGCGGACGGCGAAATCTTTGAATGCGCAAAAATTATTGCGGCAACAGGTTCTCTACCGCGCGAACTTCCAAATATAAAATTTGACCATGAATTTATTTTGAGTTCGGATGATATTCTGGCTCTGACAGAACTTCCGCAAAGTATTCTCATAATCGGCTCAGGGGCAATCGGGCTTGAATGGGCGCGGATTTTTTCTGCACTTGGAACTGAAGTTACTGTCGTTGAGGTCGCCAAAAATTTACTTCCTATTGCGGATATTGAGGTTTCAAAACGTGTTGAGAGAATTTTTAAATCTAAAAAAATAAAATCTTATACAGGAACCTCCGTTGAGAGTGTCGTAAACGGTGAAGTTAAGCTTTCAAACGGAGAAACCTTAATGCCTGAAAAAGTTTTGATGTCTGTGGGCAGGGTTCCGGCCACATGTGAAAAAGTCGAGGGTGTTGAATATCTCGGAGATGTTTCCGGCGGAATTCAGCTTGCACACTGCGCAATTAAGCAGGCTATGCGTTCGGTAGAAGGAATTGCGTTTGATGAAACCCTGGTTCCGTCAGTGATTTACGGAACTCCTGAAATTGCCTGGGTCGGCGCGCGCGAACAGGATTTGGAAGCCGGAACTTTTGAAAAATCAATGATTTTAATCTCGGCTCTTGGCAAATCTCACTGCGATAACTGTACTGACGGGTTTATAAAACTTTTGACGCAAAACGGTTTAATCGTCGGGGCGCATATTATTTCTAAAGAAGCGTCCTCGCTGATACATCAGGTCTTAATCGCTATCCAAAACAAAATTCCTGCCAAAAAACTGAAAGAAGTATGCTTTGCGCATCCGACTTATTCGGAAGGGATTGCAGAATGTTTATAGAATGTTCGGCGCCTTGCGGGGAACGCCGCTGAATGTCCGCTTGCTGCCAGAATCACGGCACGCCCGTGCTTGTTAGAACCTTCCGGTTTCGCCGTAGTTTGGCTGTCCGAAGTTCCAGTATGTGTTAATCCAGCTTGAGCCTTCGTTACCGAATCTTATTCTTTTTTTGCCTTTGACAGTTTTTTTAACAACTTTTGTTGTGGTTACGGTTTCGCCCGTAGTTGTGCCGGAGGTATTGTTTACGGCGCTTGTATCAACAGGGATTGCTTGATATTCCGGTGTCTGTGTGTAATCAAAATAATCTCTGTCCAATGCAGCAAATGCAGTCTGGGCTACGCACAATGCACATATAATCAATAAGAATTTTTTCATAATTTCATCTCCTGTTATATATATATTTATATTACTTTTTATTAAAAAAATCAACTTTTTTCGGACATTGATATATAATTCTTAATGTTAGCAGCGGAGAAATGCTTTTGAGGTGCGGATGAGAGAAAGATTACCTGAATTTTTGAAACGACCGATTATTGATACGGAAACAACAAGGAATGTACGCAGGGTTTTGCGCAACAACTGTTTGAATACAGTTTGCGAAAACGCCCGCTGCCCTAACAAAAACGAATGTTATACAAAAAACACCGCAACTTTTCTGATAATGGGCAATGTATGCACCCGCAACTGCCGGTATTGCAATATTTCCTGCGAGCGTCCGGAGGCGCTTGACCCGCTTGAACCGGAACATGTCGCAAAAGCTGTTGCAGATCTGGGGCTTAAATATTCGGTTATAACTTCTGTGACCCGTGACGATTTGCCTGACGGAGGGGCAGGGCATTTTGCACGCTGTATTGGGGAAATTAGAAAAATTTCGCCGGCCACAAAAATTGAAATTCTGACACCGGATTTTAAAGGTAAAAAAGAGGCGCTTGATATTATTATTAAAGCGCATCCGGATGTTTTTAACCACAATATTGAAACCGTTGAGGCTGTTTTTAAAACCGCACGTCCGCAGGGTAATTACAGAACCTCGCTTGAGGTCTTAAAATATATCAAGGAAAATTCTGACATTAAAACAAAGTCCGGTTTGATGATAGGTCTGGGCGAAACATTTGAAGATATTGAGAAAACGTTTAATGACCTGCGTTCCGTCGGATGTGATATCTTAACCGTCGGGCAATACATTCAGCCTTCTAAACAACATCTTGAAGTCGCAAAATATTACTCGCTTGAAGAATATGAGGACTTGAAGGCTCTGGCGCGTAAATGCGGGTTTAACAATTTTCAAATAGGCCCGCTTGTCAGAAGTTCATATAATGCATACGAGTGTGCAGGTATCTAAATTTATTTTTTATGATAAAATGAGTTTATGAAGAGAATTTTGTTTGTATTCGGGACGCGTCCCGAGGTTATAAAGTTAGCACCGTTAATCCTTGAGTTGAGAAAGTTTCCGGAACTTTACGATGTTCGCATTTGCAACACCGAGCAGCAGAAGGAGCTTTCTAACCAGACACTTGAATATTTCGGGCTGAAGGCTGATTACAATCTGGATTGTATGAAACCTGATCAAACATTACTGGAAGTTCAGGCACGTTTGTTGAAGGCGCTGGACGGGGTTTATAAGTCTGAAACCTTTGATGCAACAGTCGTTCAGGGGGACACAATTACTGTTTTGAGCGGTGCTCTGGCAAGTTTTTATAATAAAATTCCTGTGCTTCACGTTGAAGCAGGGCTGCGTTCTTATGACCTTTTTGAGCCGTATCCGGAGGAAGCTATGCGGCAGATGACATCCCGCATTGCGGCGTTAAACTTCTGTCCGACCGAAACAAATAAAAATGCACTTTTGAAAGAAAATATATCTGCCGATACGATTTTTGTGACAGGAAACACCGTTATTGACGCACTTTTCTGTCTGACGGAAGAAACACTAAACCGTGCGGGAGAATTCTTTGCCGCTCAAGGTGTAAAAATTGATGATAAACTAGTTCTGATTACGGCGCACAGACGCGAAAATCACGGTGAAAGACTGGATAGAATTCTTTCTGCGATTGAATTTCTTGTCAAAAAGTATACTAATCATACATTTGTTATACCTGTTCATCCAAATCCGAATGTTAAGGATAAAATTCATGCGCGGCTTGGCGGTTATGAAAATGTAAAACTTTTAACTCCGCTTGATTACCCTAATCTGGTTTACCTGATGAAAAATGCCAAATTAATCCTGACGGATTCCGGCGGAATTCAGGAAGAAGCGCCGTCTTTTGCCTGCCCGACAATAGTTTTACGCTACGAAACCGAACGCAAAGAAGGTATTGACGCAGGTGTTTCTATTCTGGTCGGGGCTGATTATGATAAAATTATTGCAGAAAGTGAAAAAGTTCTTTCCGTTGAACGCTCCGCGTCACGCCTGAAAGCCCAAAATCCTTATGGAAATGGAAAATCTGCCCAAATCATTGAGCAGATTATTCGTGAAAGGATTTAAGTTTTAGTGTTGGCTTGTTAAAAAAGATTTATATTCTTATTTGAGTATAGTTTCTTTTTTAATTGTGTTCATTGCGTATTTATATTCCGGTTTGTAGTTCATACTAGGTAATTTTGCTTTGTAGAATTCTATTTCTCTGTCGCGCAGTTCTCTTCTCTGGCATACTTTTCTTGTTCTTCTGTTTGTAGAATAGAGGACAATTCCGGCAAGAGTCAGAACCGTGAGCGTCCAGTTGAGTTTTTCGTGTCCGAATCTTTCGCCTACAAATATCGGCGCGGAATCAGGTGTGTTGAAAATTATGTTTGCACTTGCCGCATTTGGTGCCTGAATTTGAAGCTTAAGTTCGTTTTCTCCTGTGTTTTCTATTACCAGCGGGTTTGCGCCTTTTACGTTTTTATAAATCGTATTTATGTTATTTGCCGGTTTAATACCTTTCAGGGTAAGTGTAATTTTGTCGCTGCCCTGAGAGCTTTTTTTCACCTTTGCAGGCGTATCGGAACGCAGAACAATATTATATTGCCCTTCGTTTTGCTCAAAGACAACAGAGTTCAAAAAGTTCTCTGCTGCAAAACTCACCGGTGCAGCCATCCCCAGGACTATTAATGATGTTAAAACTCTTTTGAACATTTATCCCTCTTTTCTTACACATCAATATTACTTGTTTTTAAATCAACAGACATCAATCAACAGGTTTATATGCATAAACCAATAGGATGAAATCGAGGGATTGAAAATTAATCTGTCGGATATTATCCGTGTTAATTGTACCAGATATTGAACACCGGTTCTGAGTTGTTCGGGTTTATGTCAACTTCATTACCGCGGAAAATCATTGTGCAATAATTAATAACTCTCTTCCAGCGCGGATTATACCATTTTAACGTGTTCAGACCTGTTAACAGCAGTTCTGAATTAAACGTTGAAAGTTTACCCTGCGCGTTTCTGACACGGAAAGTCTTAAATTCTATTTCTGCATGGTCGGCAAGACAGCCGTTTTCTTTGACAAAATCGACCGTACCATACATTGTCACACCTTTTTTGATAAAGAGCTTGCCATTTTTATAAACATCTTCAACTACAAGAAACGGAATATTATCGCCGACCTCGGTTTCGTCATAGGCCGTTGAAATCGGCTCAAGCGGTGAGATCTTAATCGGAATTTTTTCTTCCGCAGCAATCGTCAGACCTGCATTAAACAGTAGTAAAAGTGTTATAAAAATTGTCCGAGAAAGGCTCGCGCCCAGTTGAGCCGGAGCCATATTTGTATCAATCGCTACCATAAACTCATGAACCAAATGGGGGAGCCACTTAGTGGCCGAGCCTTTTGAGTGACGTATTAGACAGCGCAGTCGCGGGTTGACCTGCGGGAGCAGGGCAAGCAGGCGACGTAGAACTGCTTTATTTATTTTTTTCATTCTTCTCTCCATAAGCCAAATACATCTTTATCCGGCAAAATTGTAACTTCACCGCCACGCGCCCATAAATCAAACCAGGTGAGATATTCCATAACCTCATTGTGCTGGCTGCCGTTCAGGGCAAGCGTTCCGGTATATTTTTCGCCGCTTTGGGTATCATAAAACTGATCTATTACAAGAATTGCCTCTTTGCCAAGCATTCCGTTAGGTTCATATTTAACCACCAGTCCGCGGAGGATTTTGTCGGTATTTACTATTTTAAAGTTAACATAATCACCTTCCATAACTTTGTCATTGGCTGTCGTTATCTTTTCAACAGGTGTTATGTTGACGAGTTCTTTCTTTGCAAAAGCCGGGGTTACACTAAGCGGCAGGTTTGCCAGTATGAATAACAGCAGAAACTTTTTCATTACAGTGCCTCGCGTTCCTGTTGTTTTTGTTTGCGCACTGATTCGCTATGGCGGAAGCCTTTTAACTCTTCTTCAAACATATATTCAAAATTTTTGTAATACGCATCGTTGGTTTTTGAGCTTGATAAATATTGCGGATATTTTCTGTAAATATATTTGTACATAGCAAGCAATCTTTTAGAACCTTTCGGGTGTGTGTTTAAAAATCCCCAATCGCTCAAAGGTTCAGCAGAATATTTATTGAGCATTATCATAGCAGAGATAGGGTCATAACCTGCGTTTACCATATAATCGATAGCTTTTAAATCGGATTTGTATTCATAAGATTTAGAATTCCATTGATTAACAATAATTTTAAACGGCCCGTCGTAAGATTCAACCGCGTGCGCCATTTCGTGTCCGATAATAAAAGCCAGTTCATCATCGTTGTCAATCAACCCCAGAATTCCTGAATAAATTTCTATCTGACGTGTAAGAGGGTTAGTAACGGCATTGACTTCTGTATTGCTGGTTACAATGACCGGAACTCTTTTGTTGATTTTGTTTTTAAGTATTAAATTTTTGCTGACCTGCGAAATTTTCTCCTGTGATTTACCGGTTTTAGACCAGAAGTTATACATGTCTAAATCCGTAATCATAATAGTATCCTGCGCAATTGCGCCGGTTCCTAATAGTAAGCTGAATGCTAATAAAACGATGCCTTTTTTCATAACTTCCCCCTGCTCTGATGTGTTTTATGATACTATAAATAATATGATATGACAACTATTTATCTAAGCATACCCGTTGACATAATATAAAAAATCGTACATAATGAAGAAGGCAATAAGGCAATAAGAGAATAAGGCAATGAGTCGTAATGACCGAATGGATGAGATAGAATAGTCCTATTGCCTTATGCCAAAGTAGGTTGGGCTTGCCAGCCCAACGAAGCAAAAGAAAGGATGGAAAAAATGAAAAAACAGAGAAGTGTAAGTATTTGTACGGGGGGGGGGGGGGCCGGCTGAGCCGGTTCTACAAAAGGAATGCGTGCTCACGGGCGACGTAAAAAGTCCCGCTCATCCTGACCGAACGGGTTTTGGTCG
>CALUQY010000001.1 GCA_944323035.1 Candidatus Gastranaerophilales bacterium | reverse complement strand
AAATTAATGGCACGTTCATTAAAAAAAGGTCCATACGTAGAAGAAGCTCTACAAAAGAAAATTGAAAAAATGAATGCAAATTCAGAACATAAAGTGATTAAAACATGGTCAAGAGCATCAATGATTATTCCTGATATGTTAGGTCACACAATTGCGGTTCATAACGGGAAAACTCACGTTCCGGTATATATAACCGAGCAGATGATTGGACATAAATTAGGTGAATTCGCACCTACAAGATTGTTCAAAGGCCACGCTGGCGCAGACAAAGTAAAACGTAAGTAACCGGCTGTGGGGTTCAATATTTGAGCGGCGTTCAATTTTAACGATAACTCAAATATGAAAGGCGGCAGCCCCGTCTGGCTAAAATGAATTACAGTAGTGAAAACTAAAAGGAAATGAAAAATGGAAGCTAAAGCAAGACAAACAAATATAAAAATGACAGCAAGAAAACTTCGCAGAGTAATCAACGAAGTAAGAGGAAAAGCTGTTAAAGAAGCTCAAGATATGCTACGTTTTATGCCTTACTTTGCAGCAAGAGTGGTTGAAAAGAATTTGAAAGCTGCTGTTGCAAATGCTAAAGAAAAATATGGTGTAACTCCGGATGCGTTGAAAATTTCTGAAATTTTTGCAGACGAAAGCGTTACATACAAAAGAGCAAGAACAAGAGCGCAAGGTCGTATGTATTCAAGACTAAAACGCACTTCACACCTTACACTTGTCGTAAGTGACGGTGCAACAAAGTAATTAATGTGTAGGAAAAATAAAGGTAATAAAAATGGGACAAAAAACACATCCAACCGGATTTAGAGTAGGAATAATTCAACCTTGGGTAAGCACCTGGTTTGCTAAAATAAGAGATTACGGTGCATTTGTTGCAGAAGATGCAAAAATAAGAAAATTCGTTAAGAAAAAACTTTATGCAGCAGGCGTGTCTAAAATTCTTATCGCAAGAAAAGCTCAAAATATCACGGTAACTGTTGTAACAGCAAAACCTGGTATTGTAGTAGGCCGCGGCGGACAAGGTATTGAAGAATTGAAACAGGCAGTTTCTAAATATATCGGGAAATCTGTTATTATTAACGTAGTTGAAGTTGCTAGAATTGATGCAGATGCACAACTGGTTGCAGAAGCTATCGCTCAACAACTGGAAAAACGTGTAGCCTTCAGAAGAGCAATGAAACAAGCAATGCAAAGAACAATGAGATCAGGCGTTCAAGGTATCAAAGTTATGGTGTCCGGACGTTTGGGCGGCGCTGAAATCGCTCGTTCAGAATGGGCTAAAGAAGGCAGAATTCCTCTTCAAACCCTTAGAGCTGACGTAGATTACGGCTTTACCGAAGCAGATACCATTATGGGTAAAATCGGTGTTAAAGTCTGGATCTTCAAAGGCAACCTTATGCCTGGCGAAAAAGCTGATATGAATATCAAATCTAAATCAGGTAAAGAAAATAACAATGCTGAAAGAGGACAAAGACGTCCGAAAAGAAATCACAAAGCAGTAGAATCTGCTGAGTAATAAAAGGTTAAATTTCTTAATAAAAAAGGGAATTAAACCGCAAAAAAATAAATTACAGGTATTAAAATAAATAACAGGAGCAAATAAATGTTACAGCCTAAAAAAACAAAATACCGCAAAATGATGAAAGGCAGAATGAAAGGTACCGAAACAAGAGGTACACAATTCGAATTCGGCAGATATGCTCTAAAAGCACTTGAACCGGGTTGGATTACAAGCCGTCAGATCGAGGCAGCACGTCGTGCAATGACTCGTGAAATCAAACGTGGTGGTAATGTATGGATTAAAATATTCCCGGATAAACCGATTACCGCGAAACCGGCTGAAACCCGTATGGGTTCCGGTAAAGGTAACCTGGAATACTGGGTAGCAGTAGTAAAACCAAACAGATTACTTTTTGAACTGGATTATTTTGATAGAAGTGTTGCCGTTCATGCACTTGAATTAGCAGCACAAAAGTTGCCTATTAAAGTAAAAGTTGTTGAAAAAGAACAAGCATAAGGAAACAATAGATTATGAAATTAAACGAAATGAGAGAAAAGTCAATTGAAGAATTGCAAAATGCTATTGTTGATTGGAAAAAAGATTTGTTCAACTACAAACTTCAATTAGCAACTCATAAATTGGAAAATACAGCATTAATTGCAAAAACCAAAAGACTAATTGCACAAGCAAAAACAGTTATTAATGAAAAAGCTTCAAAAGAAGCGGAGGTAACAAATGCCTAAAAAAGAAAGACAAGGTGTGGTAATCAGTAATAAAATGGATAAGACCGTAGTTGTAAAAGTAGCAAGCTACGATCCGCACCCTAAATACAAAAAGATTATCGAATCCAATAAAAACTATAAAGCTCACGATGAAAACAATGTCTGCAACGAAGGCGATATCGTTAGAATTGTCGAAACAAGACCGATTTCAAGCGGTAAATGCTGGAAAGTAGCAGAAGTAGTCGAAAAAGCACGTTAATTCTTAACGAGCAATGCGAGTTTAGAAGAAACGTGTCCTGAATTTGTTTCAGGAACTGGCCAACAAGATGTTGGTTTTGGGTAACATTATTCAAATAATGCGATGCCATAAGAGTAAAATTCTTTAAAATAAAGGAAATAAACAATGATACAACAAGAAACAAGACTAGAAGTAGCAGATAACACAGGTGCAAAAGAACTCCTTTGTATCAGAGTACTTGGCAGTTCTAATAAGAAGTTCGGCTATGTAGGCGACGAAATCGTTGCTACAGTTAAGGACGCAACCCCTAATCTGGCTGTTAAAAAAGGTGAAGTTGTTAAAGCGGTTATCGTAAGAACAAAACACGATATCAAACGTAACGACGGATCCGTTATCAGATTTGACGATAACGCTGCCGTAATTATTAATAAAGATGGCAACCCTCGTGGAACCCGTGTTTTCGGGCCGGTAGCACGTGAACTCAGAGATAAGGGCTATATGAAAATAGTTTCTTTGGCTCCGGAAGTTATCTAACAATCGGTTTGCCGCTTTTAAAGCGGTAAATTTAAAAACATGTAATAGACCATAAGGTCAGTCCATGATATAACAAAGCTTTAAAAAAGCAGGAGAAAACAATGACAGATAAAACTAAAAAAAGCGTGCATGTAAAAAGCGGTGACAGAGTTATCGTTACAGCAGGCAAAGATAAAGGAAAAATCGGTAACGTAAAAAAAGTTAACCCTAAAGAAGGTAAAGTTATCGTCGAAGGGGCTAACATGGTTACAAAAGCTCAAAAGCCGCAGCCAATGGCTGGAATTCAAGGCGGGTTGATTAAACTTGAAGCTCCGCTTGATTCTTCAAAAGTTATGGTGGTATGTCCGGCTTGCGAAAAACCGACAAGGATCAAACACAGCATAGTTGACGGTAAGAAAGTCCGTGTTTGTAAAAAATGTGGTGAACAGTTGGATGCTTAATATTACTTACAAATTCTTTACTTTCAAGTTTTAAGGTATAGAATATTGTATGTAGATATGAAACATCTGCAATTTAAAGGAAAAACAAAAATGACAGTTACTAAAAGCTTAAAAACAAAATATCAAGAAGAAGTAAAAAAAGCATTGATGGAAAAGTTCGGGTACAAAAACGAACACCAGATCCCTGCACTTCACAAAATTGTGTTGAACATGGGTGTTGGTGAAGCTTCTCACAACTCAAAAATTGCAGAAGCAATCGAAGCACAGTTGACTAAAATTGCAGGTCAAAAAGCTGTTGTTACCAAAGCTAAAAAATCAATTGCATCTTATAAATTAAGAGAAGGTATGCCGGTCGGAGCAATGGTTACATTGCGCGGCGAAAGAATGTATGATTTCTTGCAAAAGTTAATCTGCGTAGTTCTTCCGCGTATTCGTGACTTCCGCGGTATCAGCGCTAAAAGTTTCGATGGTCGTGGAAACTATACTTTAGGCCTTAAAGAGCAAGCTCTTTTCCCTGAAATCACTTATGAAGAAGTTGATCTGGTAAAAGGTATGAATGTATCAATTATCACAACAGCTCATACAGATGATGAAGCAAGAGAACTCTTAAGACTCTTAGGAATGCCGTTCAAAGGTCTTAAGTAGGCAGGGTTCCTCCGCGAAACGGAGGTTTGCGCAACAATAAAGAAAAAGGAGAAATTCATGGCTAAAAAAGCGATGATTATAAAAGAACAAAAAAGAGAAAGCCTTGCTGCTCAAGGTAAATATCCGCGTGTAAGACTTCACAACAGATGCTCAATCTGCGGGCGTCCACACGGGTTCCACAGAGATTTTGGTCTTTGCAGAATCTGCCTTAGAAAAATGGCACACCAAGGCTTACTTCCAGGCGTTACGAAAGCTAGCTGGTAGTTCTTATTTATATTATTTATATGTTTAAAGGCTGATGTTTATCAGCCTTTTTTAGTTGCATTTGGTGTAAAATTAATACTTGACAATATGTTAGGATTGCCTTACAATAAATGTAAGGTTAGCCTAACAGCATGAACGGGCTGAGGACACACTCCGGTGTCGGTTCGTGAGGGCGCACCGGGCAGAGCGGGGGCCCGTTAAACGCGAGTTGGGCAAAATACGGAGAAAAGTCATGGAAAAATTAAGCGCAAGCTTAGAAGATTACATAGAAGTTATTTATAATTCGATAAAACGTGACGAATCGGTGAAAGCTGTTGATATTGCACGCAAGTTGAACGTGAGCAGAGCGTCTGTGACAGAGGCTTTGAACAGGCTATCAGATAAGGGGTTAATAAATTATGGTCGTTATCAGACTATTACGATTACTGACATGGGGGTAAAAATAGCGAGGGATGTGGTTAACCGCCATTCTTCGCTATCCTCTTTTTTTGAGAATGTTCTCGGGGCTGCCCCTTCCGATGCGGAGGAAAATGCCTGCAGGATTGAACATATTATTTCTGCAGAGCTGCTTGACAGGGTTGAAGCTTATCTGAAATTTGCACAGGACAACCCCAAACTTGTTGAGAATTTTAAGGAGTATTACTTGGAGTATATTAATAAATGAGCTCTTCTTTGAAGATTGTAGGAAAGTATTTAGACCAGCCGTTACTAGTCGAAAAACTCAGAAAAACCGTTCCTGTCGGGTTAAGTGTTGCTGCAGCGGTGTATACACTTGATAAAACCGTACAGGCCCCGACGTCTGAAAAGAAAAAAAAGGCTTTTATCAGAAACGGCTTGATTTTGGGTGCGACGATTGCCTCTGCGCTTGCGGCGCCGCGGATTGCAACTGCCATTACCGGCAAAAAAGCAGTTACTCCATTTAAGGAGCTGGTGAGGGAGAATACAAAACTTATAGATGAATTTGTTCGTAAAAACCAGACAGGAAATGAAGTCGGCAGAATTTTGCAAAAGGCAAAGAGTAAAGTTTTGGCGCCCAAGGAAATTTTGACGTTAACGGGAGAGTTGAAAGGTAAAGATTCTAAGGAGTTTTTGGATAAACTTATACCGCCGCCGGAGAATGTAAGTTCAAAGGATATTTTTTCCGAAATCGGCTGGCTTTCGATTGTTGGTGCAATACCGGTTCTTGGTGGTGTGCTCGGCGGTATTGCTGCGGATAAAGTGACGGGTGAAAACTGGCAAAAACGCCTTCCTGATAAGATAAAAGAGGGTTCTTATCAGTATCTTGCGAATATTTTTCTGTGTAATGTCGGCGCCGGTGCTGCTCTTGGTATTTTAGAGAAAAACAATATTCAATCGCGTTTGGCACGCGGTCTGGGAATGATTGCCGGAATTATTTTGACAGGGGTTATAGGCGGCAGTAAAATCGCAAATTATATCGGCGATAAGTTTATAAATCCTGTTTTATGCAATGAAAAGAAAACTAAAGGAAGGCAGCAGGATGAGCGGACGCCGGAGCTTATTGATATCGGGCTTCATACGGATGATATTGCAACAGTTTCGCTGCTTTCGGGATTGAAATGGATTGAGCCTGCGCTGCCGGTTTTATATACCGTTTCGGGTTATCGTGCCGGAATCGGGTACAGAAATAATAAGGATAAAATATGATTTACTCCTTTAGCAGGCTTTTGGTAATGTTGTAGACGATTTCCAGTTTTTCCGGTTTGAGTGCGAGTTTTGACAGGTTTTTGTTAATCTCTTCAAGGAGTTCAGTCTGCGATTTAAGGTGATTTAGAGAGAAAAGTTCTTCGCTTGTAGTATTTAGAACCTTTAGGAGTTTATCAATGGTTTCGGACGTAACAAAGTTTTCGCCGCGTTCAATTGCGCTGAGCGCCCGTTGGGAAATGTCAACGGCTTCTGCCAGTTGTTCCTGTGTTAGTCCGCGGTTTTGCCGCATTCGTTTGATTTTTTCGCCGAATTCTTCCTTTATACCCACTTTTTATACCTTTTAATTCGTAAACTTCTTAAAATATGTATCTAAAAGTATTTTATATGAAGTTTTATGAAGCTGGAATGCAGCGTAAATACTAAATCTGCAATTTTTACAATTGTAAATTATTGGTATAACGCAATTTGAAAGTCAAAATTTTGTTTATATAGGAGTAATGAATAAACACGAAAGGAGTTTGAATATGGTGCAGGGTGTAAATTCTAAAGTAATGGCGGAAGTTTTGTTTGCAGCAGAGGGCACGAGTAAACGTGATGTAAAAAAGGCTGTTGATGATGAGCTGCAAAAGGCTATTTCGGAGGGCAGAGTTTCTAAAAAAGAAGCACGTGCAATCAAAGCGCAAATTCGCACACATGGATTCGATGCGGCAATTGCACGTCAACATACAGTTGAAGATAATGTTAATGCCTATAAAAATGGTGACAGGATGAGTATTGGAACAAATGCCGCATTGATACTAGAGTCAAAGGAATTGGATATTGATAGTGTTGTTGAGCTTGCCAAAACGCACGGGGGAGAAGATTTTAAGTTGAGTCAAAAGCAGCAAAAGGCATTTATGGAAGAATTAAATAATCAAATAGAGAACGCTGGCGGGAAACCATTATCCAAAAAGGCAGTAAGAAAACTGCTTAACGGTATCGGTTTTTACGCACCGACCAGAGTGGAAAGTTTTGCTGACGGGATTGGCAGAGCCACCGATATATTTGGAGTGCAAGGTTCTTTTGGGGATGCGAAAAATTCTGTAGCATCAGAACTTGAAGGTCACAGGGTTTCGCATGCAGAGGCAGAGTTGGAATTGCTGCGGGAGAATTACGCTCCTGACGCTTCTAAAGAAATTGCTAAAGGTTAATTTTGTAATGCGGGCAGGCGAAGGCCTGCCCGCAACAATTTGTTACCAAAAACTTGATTTCTTATTTTGTTGGTGGTATTTTTGTCTTGTCAGACTACTGGAATACGCTTTTTTATGAGCAACGTTAGTTCAGTAAGTGACGGGTACTCGGAAACTGCACGGATTGCCGTGTAAGTCCTAACATAAGGAATAAAAAATGAATACAGATCCAATAGCAGATATGCTAACAAGAATTAGAAACGCTAGTATGGTTTCTCTGGCAGAAGTTAAAATGCCTTCTTCAAAATTAAAAGTTGAATTGGCTAAATTGTTGAAATCAGAAGGGTTCATCACTGATTATGCAGTTGTAGAAGAAGGTAAATTCAAAGTTTTAACAATCACTTTGAAATACGACGCTAAAAACAAGCCGGTTATCTCAAAATTGCAAAGAGTTTCAAAACCGGGTCTTAGAAGCTACAGCAAAGCTCAAAATATCCCTCAAGTATTGGGCGGTTTGGGTGTTGCAATTATTTCAACAAGCAAAGGCTTGATGACTGACAGAAAAGCCCGCAAAGAAAATATCGGCGGCGAAGTTCTGTGCTATGTATATTAGTATAAGCTAAGCATCGTAATTTTTCTGTCATGCTGAACTTGTTTCAGTATCTATCCGGTGTTAAGTTTTATCGTTGGACAGATCCCGAAACGAGTTCGGGATGACAAATAAGTTTTAATACAGGTGTAATTGGTAGAAAAGCCTGTATCGTAGAAGAAGTTATACCAAAAGGAGAAAATTATGTCACGTATTGGTAAATTACCTATCGAAATTCCATCAGGTGTGGAAGTAAAAGTTGAAGGCCATACAGTTACGGCAAAAGGCCCTAAAGGCACCGAAGCAGTTACTGTCCGCCCTGAAATCAACGTAAAAGTTGAAGATAATCATGTAATCGTTACAAGAGTAGATGATTCGCGAGAAGCACGCTCTTTACACGGTTTGTCAAGAACCTTAATCGCAAACGCAATTAAAGGCGTAAGCGTTGGTTTTGAAAAGAAACTTGAAATTGTCGGTGTAGGTTACCGTGCTAACATGGAAGGTTCTAACCTGAACATGGCATTGGGTTACTCACACCCTGTTATAGTTGTTCCTCCTGCAGGAATTACTATTGCAGTTGAAGCAAACACTAAAATTTCTGTAAAAGGTTCAAACAAACAGTTAGTCGGTGATGTAGCTGCTGAAATTCGCGGAAAACGTCCGCCTGAAGTTTACAAAGGCAAAGGTGTTAAATACGAAGGCGAATACATCAGACGTAAGGCCGGTAAAGCTGGTAAGAAATAGACCGTAGGTCGGTGTGAAGCCACAGTGCAGGCACACGTGAGTGTGACTGGCAGGAGGCGAAACATTACGTCAGCGACGTCTCAAATTTCGCAATTGTTGAATACAATTGCAAGAAATTTGTCAGGAGCTGTATATTGGAAAAATATTGTAAAATAAAGCAGCCCGTATAGACCCTTTGAGTCAGCTTGCTTAAAGAAGGTCTGGGCAGAAAGAAGGAAAAATGATTAAACAAGAAAACAGAAAAGCAAAAGTTCAAAAAAGACACAGAACAATCAGAAATAAAATCTCCGGAACCGCAGAATTTCCGAGATTAGCAGTATACAGAAGCACAAAACACATCTATGCTCAATTGATTGATGATGAAAACCATGTAACACTGGCATCAGCATCTTCAAATGACAAAGATTTGAAAGAAAAATTGCCTAACGGCGGCAACATTGATGCGGCAAAAGTAGTTGGCGAAGCAATCGCTAAGAAAGCTAAAAAAGCCGGCATTGAATGTGTTGTTTTTGATAGAGGCGGTTTCTTGTACCACGGTCGTGTAGCGGCTCTGGCAGATGCTGCAAGAGAAGCTGGGCTTTGCTTCTAGGTTTGGAACTAAATAAAAAAAGACGGGCTTAACTTAAGTCCGTCTTTTTTTGAATTTATTTAACCAGTCCGAGCAGGCATCTGAATTTATTTAATGCAGGCAATATTGTTTTTCCGATGACAAAATTAGTAAATTGTTTAGATTTCTTTGAAGGATAAAGCCGGTCAAAATTTTCGTTTAGGGCTTTTTGGGCATTGAGAACCATAGGATGCTGCGGGAAATTTATTTCTTTCATTGCAGCATAGTGATTTTGTTTTAACTTTGACTTGTATGTATCCGGCAGAATCGTCATATTAAGTTGGGCAATCTGGTTTATATTTTTGCGTTCTATTGCAGCTTCATAAAGGGTTGCACGCGGATTGTCAATCCCGTTTCTGTAATATGCCGCCAGTGTTGCCCTGCCTATAGCGGTTTCTCCCTGCATAAAATGGTTATAGGCATCATATATACTCGGGTTTGGCGCCTTGGCTTCTGTTGGTGGTGTGATTTTTAGAGATATCATAAGTTTATTCCTTTTTTAGTCATAGATATATAAATCTTCTGTAAGTTTGATTTCGTACATTGTATTTGGCGGAAGCGAAATTCTGCCGCCTTTAGCAGCGAGTGCGGTAAGCGGAGATAGAACTATTCCGCCAAGATAACCGACGGTTCCGCCGATAAAAGTGAATGGCGAGAGGATTACAGTCAGACCGTCATTTGCGAATTCGGATGTTTTTTTCATTGCTTTTCTGAAAAATCTGTGGCTTTTTTGTATGTTTCGTCCGATGCTGACGATGTATGTGCGTTTGCCCTTGATGTTGTTAAAGAAGATTTTCTTGCCGTTAGCTTTTGTAATTTTGCCTTCCGTGTATTTATTGGCGCCGTTAACTACAATGCTTTCGATTTCAATTTTTACGAGTCCGCCGTTGCCGGAATATTGAGGCTGGTGTGCATCTATTATCCGTCCGTAAATAGTTGAACCTGCGGGAATTGTGATGTAGCGTTTTGTGACGGGTTTGGTTGTTGTAAAACCAATTCTGTTTCCGGCGTTTGCGCTGTCAGACGCCCAGTTTTTAGATACGGTACGGAATTTTGTTCCGCGGCGAATTTTTATTGATGTAAACTCATCTCTTTTATACGTTTGAGCCGGTTTTGCCGTTTGGGCGGGTACGGGATTTTGTGTTGTTGCTGTAGTCGTTCCGGTGTTTGGTTCCAGTCCCTGCGGAAGTTTCGGGAGTGTTTCTTCCAGCCTGTCCGCATTATAAGCTTTGTTTATTTCAGCATCTACAGAAGTATCAAGTTCAATACAAAAACCTTGGGACTGTATAAGTAACAATCCCAAGAGAATTTGTAAAATATAAATAATAATTTTTTTGTTATTTATCATTTGCTTAATAATTCATTGATAGCTTTTGCAGCTTTTTTGCCGGCCCCCATAGCATTAATCGCATTTGAAGCGCCAACCGGAGCAACGTCACCGCCTGCATAAACGTGGTCCAGAGAGGTTGCACGAGTTTCAGGGTCAACTGTAATGTAGCCTTTTCTGTCTGTAACGATTGCCAGCCCTTCTGCTTCTGCGGATTTTTGTATAATCGGGTTCGGGCCGGTACCGAGTGCCACAATTACGGTATCAAGGTCGAGAGTTTCCGTTTTACCTGTCGGAACAGGAGAACGTCTGCCGCTTTCATCCGGTTCGCCGAGTTCCATAACTTCAAGTTCAACGCCTTTAACATATCCGTCCTGACCGAGAATTTCTTTCGGTGCAAGCAGGAATTTAAATACGATGCCTTCTTCTTTTGCGTGGCGGATTTCTTCAAGACGTGCAGGTAATTCTTTTTCAGTACGTCTGTAGATGATGTAAACCTGTTCAAATCCGACGCGCACCGCGGTTCTGGCAGCATCCATTGCAACGTTTCCGCCGCCGAATACTGCTGCAATTTTACCGACTCTCAGCGGGGTTGTGCTGTCACCCTGTCCTGCTCCCATAAGGTTAACACGGGTTAGAAACTCATTTGCTGAATAAACGCCGTTAAGGTTTTCGCCCGGAACATGCATCATTTTCGGAAGCCCTGCGCCGGAGCAGATAAATACAGCGTCAAACCCGTCTTCTTTCAGTTGTTTAAGTGTAATTGACTTACCTACAACAACGTTAGTGTGGAATTCAACGCCCATAGCTTTGAGGTTTTCGATTTCTCTATCCAGAACAACGCGCGGGAGTCTGAACGGAGGAATTCCGTATCTTAAGACGCCGCCGAGTTTGTGGAGTGCTTCAAAAACCACAACTTCATGACCGGCTTTTCTAAGATCTGCCGCAGCAGTTATACCTGCGCAGCCGGAACCGATAATGGCAACCTTTTTGCCGCTAGGTTTGATTTCAGGCATTTCAGCTTTAGTGTTATCGCCGACATATCTTTCCAGTGCGCCGATAGAAACCGGTTCCCCCTTGATTCCGAGAATACAGTTGCCTTCGCATTGTCTTTCCTGCGGGCAAACACGTCCGCAAACAGACGGCAGCATACTTGTTTCACGGATAATTTCGCCGGCTTTTTCCAGATTATCTTCTTTTATAGCTTTTATAAATTCAGGAATTTGAATGTTAACCGGGCAGCCCTGAACGCATTTCGGATTTTTGCAGTGCAAACATCTTGAAGCTTCAAGTTTTGCCTGTTCTGCTGTTAAGTTACTTTCAACAGGTTTGAAATTAGAGCGTCTTTCAATCTTGTCCTGCTCCTGAACTCTTTGTCTTTCTATTGCCATACACATCTCCCTTGTTATTCATAATTCGATAACAAGAGTTTACATCAAACAAGGCGTCAGTGCAAGAAAATTATTTTTGCGGATGAGATTGAACGTAGCCTTCAATTAACTTATTGCTGTGTACAGCAGGTTTGTTTTGTTCCGGCGCTTTGTCGTCAACGGTTGAAACGACATCAAGTTTTTTCTCTGTATCAAATTCATTTTTTGTTTCCGGGTTAACTGTTTCCTTTTTATCCTTATCTTTCATCATCCATTTTTTAGCGGAATCTGCAAGAGGGGTTGATAAGAACGGTACAATCATACGTTTTGCAACGATTGTTGAGAGTGCCAGACCGGTAATTTGCGTGAATGCACTTGTAATGGTGCCTTTATACTTTTCAAATGCAGGGTGGAATTCATCACCGCCGATACCTTTAAATTCTTTTGTTTTGGAAAGTACGGACTGATAACCTTTTGCGGCGCTTCTGTTAAAGTATTTGCCGAACGATTGGGCAAACAATTTATTTTGGAATTTTGTAAATCCGATTGTCATTGCAATCTGTGTGGAAATCATTAATAAACCGTTTGTTAAATCCAGTGCCGCAACGAACGGACGTTTATCTTCCGGAATACTTTCGTTATGTAAACTTTGGTAAGTATAAAGAATGCATCCGATGCCGTCTTTTGCAACGACAGAACCAACACCGACTGCGGTAATAATATTATCATCGTTCAACTGGTATTTTCTGCCTAATGTGTTTTTGACGAATTTGGTATTACCAATCCAGTTTGCCGGTTTGTAGAGGAGGTTTTCCTTCAATGATGTGCCTATTTTGCCGATATTAGCCATTGTTTACCTCCTTTCCTTTGACCGGAGCCTGTTTGATAAGGTTGTCACTAGCCTTTGCTTTTGCTTTTTTACCTTTAGACAGGTTCGGGAAGAACGTATCCATAAATATCGGGTAAACAATGTTAAGCAATTCACAGGAGAACGGTGCCGCAATCAAACCTACGATTACACCGAGGATTTGTTTGTTACACTTGATGCTTCCTTTAATTTGTTGTTTGAACATATCCGCAACACGTTGCGCGAAGATAACACCTTTTTTAGCAAGACGTTCATTATGTTTTGCTTCTGCTTCAAATAATTTTTCAATTTCTTTCACTGATTTGCCGTTTTTGATTTCCTGTTGTATTCGTTTGTAGAATTCAATATTTTTATCAATAGCGGAGATTCTGTCGGCCAATTCTTGTTTAACTGCTGCTTCAACGGCGGCTTTATCTTTCATTTTGTCCGGACCGTAGGCTGCTGCAGTAGCTCTGACCTTATGAATTTTTTCACGCATTGCATCAATGAAGGCTGCCTGATCTTCTGCCGGAATTCTGCCCCTTGCAAGCCCAAGAACTTCTTCTGTTATTAATTGTAATTCTTTCTGATCTTTTGAACCTTTAAGGTTTTTAATTTTTTCTTTTAACGCTTCTTTTACTTTGTTTAAATCTGAGCCTTCCAAAAGTGTTTCCATTTCGGATACATATTCTAAAGTCTTTTTGTTATTTGTTCTGTAAAACTCTCTGCGTCTGACCCTGTAAACGGTTTTTTCTTCCTGTAAACGTTTCTTTTCGTGCTGTTCGCTTTCTATTAAGTGGTCGACCGCTCCATTTACGGCATTTTTGAAGATTTCAGCATCGACCTTGAATAAGCCGGCTTTTTTATATTTTGAAATTTCAATCGTGTTTTTATGTCTGATATCATTCAGCAGTTTTTCTTTTTGTTTATTAACGATAATTTTTACTTCGTTATCAATTTGGGTTTTGTTGTATTCAGGGTGTTGTTTTTTAATTTCTTTTGCGAGATATTTTTCATCCTGGAATGCTGTTCTGTTGTATTCATCGCTTAGAACACCACTGTTAACCATAGATTCGACAGCTTTATCGAGAGGTTTAACGGTCAGGTAAACGTTAGTCAAAACGCTTAGCACGGCTGAAATAGGCTGCCTCCAGGCTGCGTAAGTTCTGGTATCTTCGTCTGATGATGATAGCGGGTTGAATTTGATAAATATCGGGGCTATTAAACCTGTACCGATAGCGTTAATCATTGTATTTTGGACTTCACCCAGCCCGCTGGATAATTTCTTTGCAGTTTGAACGCTCCTAGGCATGTAGCTGTCAATTTTTTTCGCGATAGCAGCGGAAGAGAATTGAGTCGCGCCGAATGCAATTTGATTATTGCGTTCTTTTTTGCCTGACTGATTGTATATTGGGGAATTACCCAAGTTTGTGGCGTCTTTAAATTCTACTTTCATTTATTACACACTTCCCGAAGAAACCTTCTCCATATATATAGACGTCCAAAAATTATAAAAATTGCTCTAAGAAAGCTAATTGTTAATAAATGTAAAGAACTCTATGTGCAGAAAATACGAAAAAAGTCTTCTCCCTACCTAATATAGCACTAAAATATTTTTAATCAAGAGGGGATATCTATTTTATATTATAAAGTATAATAGCGCAGGATATACTAAGGTTTAAAGATTCTACGGACGGGTTCATTTCGATTTTTACTGAGGTCGTTGAATATTCTGTCAGTTCCTGTGACAGGCCGTCGGCTTCAGAGCCAAACATTATTAGCATGCGTTTTTGCGGTTTAAAGTTTTGCAAAAGATTTTTTGAGCGCGGAAGGGTTGCAATGCGTTCAAAGCCGTCAAAGTATTTTTGCAACTCTTCAACTGTTTCCATGTTAAATACGGGAATTTTGCATAAATTCCCGACGGATGCGCGAACGCATTTGGGGCTGTAAATGTCTGTACAGCTGCCGTAGAGAATTATTGCATCAACATCGAATGCCGCCGCGCATCTGAGGATTGTTCCAAGGTTGCCGACATCTTTTATTCCTTCTAAAAGTATAACTTTTCGGGCATGTTTTAGGATTTCTTTATCGAAATTTTTCCGGCATGCCACAGCTACCGCTTCGGGTGCGGTGTCTGTCGTCGAAATCTTTTTTAATACAGCTTCGTTGGTTTCAATTAGTTTGTCTTTTGCAAATTCGTAACGCTGTACTTTTTCTTTAAGTACAAAGATTTTTTCAATATCCAAACCTATCCGGTACGCTTCTTCAATCGCCTTAAACCCTTCAAGTAAAAATTTCCCTGTAATATTACGGTATTTTTTTTGCTGGATTTTTGCGGTTTCTTTTACGAGGTCGTTATTAGTGCTTGTAATTTCCATTAGATAACCTCAAACTCTGAAAGCCAGATTTTTTCCTGTTCGCTGAGCAGGCTGTAGTCAATAAGTTTTTCTTCAAACGGCATGCCCGAAAAGCTTTGGATTTTTCCGTTATCAAGATAGCAGGAGTTTTCAAGTCTTACCCCGAAATGTTCTGCGTTGTATAGCCCCGGCTCGATTGTAAAGCACATGTTATTTTGGATTTTAGATTTGCCTAATTCTCCCGGACTGAGTGAAGGCGGGTTCTCATGGACATTTATTCCCAGACCATGCCCCAGGCCGTGATTGAATACAAAGCCTTCAATAAGATTTGTTTGAATAAAAAATCTTGCGGCAGCGTCTATATCGTAGCCCGTTTCAAAATTCTGGCAGTTGTAGCAAGTTAAAAATGTTCTCAAAACCGTTGTATAAACCTGTTTTTGAAGATCTGTCGGCGTGCCTTTTACAAAAACCCTTGTAATATCTGTTGCAAGACCCTCTTCAAAATAAGCGCCGCAGTCGACAAGTATAAGACTTCCATCTTTGACGATTTCTTCCCTTGAAGATTTTGAATAATGCGCGAGTGCGGAATTTTTGTCTTTTGCAACAATAGGCTTGAAGCTTAGACCTTTTGCACCCTGTTTATAAAATTCTTCTTCAAGTTTTTGCGCAATGTCAAATTCGCTTAATCCGTCATTATTTTCAATGAAATTTCGCAGTGCTAAAAGAGCGTTATCCGTACGTTCAAATGCGCTTTTTAAATGGTCAATTTCAGCTTCTGCCTTGACAGAGCGCATAAGCCTGATAGGGTTTGCCTTCATTTCCGCGGCTTTATCTTTAATTAAATTGTAGTCAAAGGCGTTGATTGTGACTTTATCAACGAAAATTTTGCCCTGAAATTTTTGGATTTCGTCATAAAAATCAGCGAATGCTTCCGGCAGAAAAAGTTTGACTGAATGAGGATAGATTATCGCTTTGCCGTAGATTTTTGAAGAATAAGGTATTGAATAGCTGCGTTTGTTAAACAGATATGAAACATCTTCCGCATTTGTTATCAAAAGCGCTTCATCCTCATTCATAACGCTTTGGATGCCTTCAACTTTTTCATCCGGCGGAGTACCCGGCGCCGATTCAATTTCTAATTGATGTGTAAACCCGTCAGGTGTAAAACAATCTTGTTCAAGCAGTTTTACAGTGAAATATTTTTTGAAAAGTTCAAGCTGTGCCTGCGAAACTTTTTTCGTAAAAATTCCGACAGTCTTATTTTTGCCGATGATAAGAGCAAGCCTGTCAATAAATTTTTGTCCCTGAAGCAGTTTTACAACAGAAACGCGTTTTCTGTCGACCTCCAGATCCGCCTGAATGTGGTATCTTCCGTCAACGAAAAGGAAAATCGTTTCCGGCGTCAGCAGCGCTTCGCCGGTCGAACCGCTGAAACCGGTTATTTTGTAGCGCGAATTCTCTTCCGGCATATTATACTCTACTAAAAATTCGTTTGTAGAGTTAACCAGAAGATAATCAACACCATATTGTTCAAGGATTTGTTTATTGTTAATTTCAATCATTATGCTTTGTCTGTTACAAGAATTAAGTGCCAGCCGAATTGAGTTTGAACGGGATCAGAAACCTTGCCTGTTTCAAGAGCGAAAGCAGCATCTTCAAACGGCTTAACCATCATGCCGCGTCCGAAGAAACCTAAATCCCCGCCGTTAACGCCGGAAGGGCAAAGTGAGTGTTCTGACGCCATTGCTGCAAAATCCTCAGGGGACGTAATTTTAGCTTTTAAATCGTTTGCTTCCTGTTCGGTTTCAACAAGTATGTGACTTGCTCTAACTTTATTTGCCATAATTTCTCCTATCTTTTCTATAAATTTACCACAAAAAAGTAATTGAGGCAAATAACGCAAATTCTTGTGTTGTACACACCGGCTTTTTAGATGCAATAAAAAAGACTGCCCTGGCACAGTCTAAAGAAGTTTATATAATAGTTTGTACATGTTTTCTAATAGGAATGGAGCCGATAAAGGAACCTGAATCAAAAATTAAAACATCTTCTCTCGAAATCCGATATATTACTCAGGTATTTATGACTCCATGTATATATATAATACAAATTTTTTCAGGAGCTTTCATCCGTCGCGAGAGTGGTTTTTAGGCTGTTGCTTAATTGTTTTAAATTAATTCCAAAGGATTAGTTGAAATTTATTTTTTTTGTAGTAAGATAAAAGCTGTCAAAAGAATACTAAATGCGGACGTAGCTCAGTTGGTAGAGTATCTGCCTTCCAAGCAGACTGTCGCGAGTTCGAGTCTCGTCGTCCGCTAATTAAAACCCGATGGAGATTTGCCATCGGTTTTTAATGTCCGAGAAAGACTCGCGCCCGGCTGAGCCGGAGCCATACTTGTATCAATCGCTGCCGAGAGCGTATGAACCAAATGTGGAAGCCACTCAGTGGCCGAGTCTTTTGAGTGGCGTATTAGACAGCACTCTGCCGAGAAAAACAGTCTAGTGAACTGTTTTTCGAGAGGAAAGCTGGTTGACCTGCGTTACCCGCCTGACAAATCAAAGATTTGAAACGGCGGAGATATTATGCTCACCTGCTCCCCTCGTTCTCACGAGGTGACACCGCGAGCATCGGCTGACGCTTTGAGCAGGGCAAGCAGGCGACGGAGAGCTGCTTTATTTTAATGTTATGGTGAACGCTGATTAAGGAGAGAATATGGAAGAAATTCTAATGACCGAGGAGTTTTCAAAAGTATTAAACAGTATTCCGTGGAAATCTATTTGTGAAATAGCCGTCAATCTTCTAGTTTTGATAATTTTATCAAAAATTATTGATCGGATTGTTGCGCGGAGTGCGGATAATTTGCTTAAAGCCGACAAGGTTCAGCTCGCAAAGATACTCCCGATGCTTGCCAGAATCTTGAAGATAATTATATTCTTTCTTGCCATTGCGGCGTTCTTCCAAAGTCACGGTTATTCAGTGAACTCTTTCCTTGCAGGTTTCGGAATTACCGGTTTGGCTGTCGGCTTTGCGGCAAAGGAAGCGATTTCTGATATTTTTGGGTCATTGTCTGTTGTTGCGGATAAGGTTTTCAGAATCGGCGATTACATAAGTGTCGGAACCGAAGAAGGAACGGTTGAAGATATAAATTTTCGCTCTACACGACTCCGCAAGCTTGACGATACAATTATTGCTATTCCGAACAGAACGGTTGCTTCTTCCTCGATTACAAATTACTCTCTTATCAGAAACCGTATGGTTGATGAAACTTTCGGGGTTGTTTACGGAACTTCAAACGAAAAGCTTAACGAAGCGATTGAAATTATCCGCAATGTTGCGATGAATGATGAAAATGTTCTGAACGGGTTTCAGGTATTTGTGCAAACGCTTAACAGCAGCTCTATTGACATAAGATTAATTGCCTACTTGAAAACCGGAAACCTTGCGGACGCACGTAATATGAAAAGTGCGTTGCTGCTGAAAATTGTTGAAAATTTCCGTGAAGCAGGTATTGATTTCGCATTCCCGTCAACTTCCGTTTATATGGAAAATTAAGCATGAATATAAAAATTATAGCGTTGGGCAAAATCAAAGAGAAATTTTTGAAAGAGGGTGTTGATGAATTTTTAAAACGCCTGACGCCCTATTCATCCGTTGAAATTGTTGAATTGACACCGGTTGAGATAAAAGATGAAAATTTAACTGAAAAGGCTCTGGATGAAGAAGGTGAAAAAATTTTGTCATTGATAAAAGCTTCATCATTTGTCATTACGCTGGAAATTGGCGGTAAAATGTTTTCCTCGGAAGAGTTTGCCGGAAAAATTGCCGGACTTATCAATGAAGGGGTTTCGGAATTGGTTTTTGTAATCGGTTCATCCTGCGGGCTTTCCGGAAAGGTTTCCGCGCGTGCTGATTTGAGGATGAGTATGTCTAAGATGACGTTTTTGCATCAGTTTGCGCGTTTGATACTGGTGGAGCAGATATACCGCGCATTCAAAATTATGAAAAACGAGAAATATCATAAGTAACTCCTTTACATTCCTTAAAAAACGTTGTTTGAACTTGACAAGAAATTTTCTCTTTGCAATAATCATAATAGTGTATTAGGGGCAACTCGTGCCTAAAAATTCTAAATGCCGAAATAGTTTATTAATCGGAAACTTCCGGTTATGGCTCAAGACACAAAAGAATTACGAGACCCAAAGCGAAAGGAAATATAAATATGTACGCAATAGTAGAAACCGGCGGAAAACAATATCAAGTTGAAGAAGGTCGTTATTTAGACGTTGAATTGCTTGATGGCGAAAAAGATTCAAAAGTTGTTTTTGATAAAGTCGTGATGATAGTTAACGGCAAAAAATCTAAAGTAGGTCAGCCTTATGTTACAGGAGCCTGCGCTGAAGGTACTATCATGCTTCACGACAGAGCTAAGAAAATTATCGTATTTAAACAAAGACCTAAAAAAGGTTATAGAAAAAAACAAGGCCACAGACAAGGCTTTACAAGAGTTATGATTAACAAAATCAGAACTTCTGCTCAAAAGAAAGCTGATGAAGCAGCATCAGAAGAATAATTAACTGAAATAAAAAATAGGAGATATAACAATGGCACATAAGAAAGGTATGGGATCCACCCGTAACGGCCGCGACTCCGAAGCGAAACGTTTAGGCGTTAAAAAATTCGGCGGCGAAACTGTTAAAGCCGGTAATATTATTGTCCGCCAGAGAGGAACTAAATTCCACCCTGGTAACAATGTCGGCATTGGCAGTGATGATACTTTATTTGCTTTGATTGACGGTACAGTCAAATTTGAAGCATATAGACGTGATAGAAGACAAGTTAGCGTTTATGCAGCTGGCTAGTTTATTTGAAGTTTTAAATTAGTAATTGTAGAGAGCGCCCCACCATAAGCGCTCTTTTTTACGGCCTGCTGGCCATGTGGTCAATGCACACATAGGCAAGGCCGGCCGGTGTAGAAAAACGCCTCAAACAGCGTTGAAATTAGGGAATAAGGAAAAATATTTATGCAGATAAACTCAATAGGTAGAGATTTGGATTGTAGAAGAAAAGGCCTGAATTCTAACAATGCCCGAAATGTTGAATTCGGTACAATTATGAAGAATAATCTTACGAAACTCCTTGATGTAGGAGAAAACGGGATTAAAGATAAATTTGTTTGTGTGGTGTCAGGACCGTCAGGCGTCGGTAAAGACAGTATTTTGAACGGTTTTGATAAAAAATACGGGTTTTTCTCGCGTGTTGTTACCTGCACAACCAGAAAACCGAGACCGGGAGAAGTCGACGGCGTCAACTATCATTTTCTTAAACCCGAAGAGTTTAAAAAAGGAATTGAAAATGATGAATTCTTAGAATACGTAAATGTTTATGCAGATAAATTTTACGGAACCAGAAAAAAAGATGTTGATGAGGCTTTGGCAACGGGCAAAAATGTTGTTATGGCGTTAGATGTTGACGGCGCAATGATGGTTAAGAAAAAACGTCCGGAATCGCTGTTGCTTTTCTTTGAACCGCCGTCAATGACAGAACTGGCTTCACGTCTTGTAAAACGCGGTACCGAAACTCTTGACGCGATTAAAGAGCGTTTGGATAAAGCCAGTTATGAATTGGGATTTAAAGACAAGTATGATGTCATAATCAGAAATGATGATTTGGCTGAATCGGTAGAAGAAATGGCAGAAGTATTCCGCGCTAAATAAAAGTAATTTTCAGGATTTTGTGCTACAATTCTTTTTATGGAAAGAAAAATTATAACCACAAACAGAAAAGCATTCCACGATTATATTGTTTTTGAAAAATACGTGGCCGGAATTGTGCTATCCGGAACCGAGATTAAGTCTATCAGACAAAATCTGGTAAACTTGAAAGATAGCTTTTGCAGTTTTGTTGATAATGAATTATTCCTTTATAAATGTCATATTTCGCCCTATGAACACGGAAACCGTTATAATCACGAGCCGGAAAGACTTAGAAAATTATTGCTGACGAAAAAGGAATTATTAAAAATTTCGCAAAAAGTGAAAAAAGAAGGTTATACGATTGTACCTCTGGAGATGTTTTTTATTCAGGGGCTTGCCAAACTGGAAATTGCTCTGGTTAAAGGGAAAAAATTATACGATAAGCGCGAGGATTTAACGAAAAAGGATCAAAAGCGCGAAATGGAGCGGGCGGGTAAAATTCGCTAAAAATAAAGGAGCCTTGTTATGCGGGTTGTTTTAGTCGGAAAAGGTCAGATGTTATGCGCACTTATTGAAGGATGCAGGGCATGCCGCGGTGTCGAAATCGCCGGAGTTTTCCGCTATGAAAACCTTATTATGCCCGAATGGCGTTTGAGGCTTTCGGATTTTTTTAAACCTTCCGTTGAAAACACGCTTATAAAAAAATATAAGTTGAAGGATTTGCGTTTCTCCTCTGTTAATTCTAAAGAATTCCGACAATTTTTACTGGAGAATAATATTGATTTAATGCTTGTCGGAACATGGCGGGAAAAGATTAAGCGTGAAATCTTTGAGGTGCCAAAACTTGCGTCGGTTAACGTTCACCCTTCGCTTTTGCCGAAATATCGCGGGCCAAATCCTTATTTGCAGGTCATAAAAAATAGGGAAACTTTTTCGGGATTTACGTTTCATCTGATTGATGAAAAATTTGATAACGGTGCCATTTTGTATCAGAAGAGAGTTGAGGTATTACCTTATTATACGTCAAAAGAACTGCGGGATAAAACGGTTTTTGAGGTAAAACAGGCGCTGCCGGAATTCCTTGTCGCGCTGGATAGGGGCGAAATCGTGCCGGTAGATCAAAATGAAGCGCTGGCAACATATTTCCCGAATATTGAAGAAGATGAAATGATGCTTGATTTTGAGAGTGAAACAGCAGAGGAAATTGCTGCGCGTATTAAAGCGCTGCATCCGTGGCTTCCGTGTTATGTAACGCTGGGTAAGGATTTTTATATTCCAAATCCTTATGAACTGGAGATTGTAAAAGATTGTCCTTGCGGGGTGCGGTTAGAAGGAGAAATGATTACTGCCGCTTGCCGGGGCGGGGGCGGACTTGTTATGCGCAGGGTTAGAAAATACCACTCTTGACTAAATGAGAATATAAGTAAAAAGCGGTTCGGGATTTCCCGAACCGCTCAAGTTTTATTTGGTCTGTCTTGGATTATTACTTCACGCTCCGCTGTGTTCACGATGTTTTGCTTTCACAAAACGGTTCGTTCACAAGCTGCGCGTTACTTCGTGCTGGGTTCGTGCTGCGCAATCACTTCGCACCTCTCACAAACGATACTCAATCGTTTGTTCGGCAGAGTGCAAAATCCGCTAACAGCAGCCGCAGCAGCATTCAGCTTTTTTAGATTTTTGGCCGTTGAAAGCTTTCAAACCTAAGTATTTTGCAGCTGAGCCGAGTTCTTGTTCAATTCTGATTAATTGGTTGTATTTTGCAATTCTGTCAGATCTTGAAGCTGAACCGGTTTTGATTTGACCGCAGTTTGTAGCTACAGCTAAGTCTGCGATAAATGTATCTTCGGTTTCACCTGATCTGTGAGAAGAAATTGCAGTGTAACCAGCTTCGTGAGCCATTGAAATAGCTTGTAAAGTTTCAGTTAATGAGCCGATTTGGTTAACTTTGATAAGGATTGAGTTAGCAACGCCTTTTTCAATACCTTTAGCTAATCTCTTAGTATTTGTTACGAATAAGTCGTCACCAACTAATTGGCATCTGTCGCCGATTCTGTCAGTTAACATTTTCCAGCCTTCCCAATCTTCTTCAGCCATGCCGTCTTCGATTGATATGATTGGATAGTGGTTAACCCAGTTTTCTAAGAAGTCAACCATTTCTTCTCTTGATAATTTTTTACCTTCACCTTCGAGGTTGTAAGTTCCGTTTTCGTAGAATTCAGAAGATGCTACGTCTAAGCAGATTTTAACTTGTTCAGTTGTGTAGCCTGCTTTTTCGATAGCTTCAACGATAACTTTCAAAGCTTCTTCGTTAGAAGAAAGGTTTGGAGCGAAACCGCCTTCATCACCAACGGATGTAACCATGCCTCTTGATTTCAAAACTGATTTCAAGTTATGGAATACTTCAGCGCCCATTCTGATAGCTTCCTGGAAGCAGCAAGCGCCGACAGGAGCGATCATGAATTCCTGGAAGTCAACGTTGTTATCTGCGTGAGCACCGCCGTTGATGATGTTCATCATCGGAACAGGAAGTGTAACAGCGTTGATACCGCCTAAGTATCTGTATAAAGGCATTTCATAAGCCATAGATGCTGCTTTAGCAACTGCCAAAGATACGCCTAAAATAGCGTTAGCACCTAATTTTGATTTGTTTTCAGTACCGTCAAGTTCGATCATGAAGTTGTCGATTTCTTGTTGGTTAGAAGCATCTTTACCGATTAATTCCGGAGCGATGATTTTATTAACGTTTTCAACAGCTTTCAAAACACCTTTACCTAAGTATTTTGATTTGTCGCCGTCTCTGAGTTCTAAAGCTTCAAAGATACCTGTAGAAGCACCTGATGGAACAGCTGCTCTGCCTACTACTCCGCAAGATAATGTAACATCAACTTCAACAGTCGGGTTACCGCGAGAGTCTAAAATCTGTCTTGCTACTACATCTTCAATAAATGTTGACATATTTTCGTCCTTTCTTTTTTGTGAATAATCTGCCACAACTGAATTTTCCCACGAAAACTTTTAGATTGCAATAGTTTTCAGCTATTTTTAACAAAATATTTATAATTGAGAAAGCGGGTTTTATGACCCGCTAGTTTTTAAATTTGTCTTATAAATTTTTACCAATGACTAAAATATAGAGCCGGCTTAGCCGGTAATGACTTCAATGCATTCATAATCGGTGAGGTACGGAAGATGTTTTTCCGTAATAAGTTCGCCCGGAAGAAGAATTGCAATTCCCGGCGGGCATTCCGCGATTACTTCCGCACAAATTCTGCCGATTGCCTGCGCTTTTGGCAGAGTTTCTTTTTCTGCATAATAAGCTTCGCGCAGGCTCATTTTTATTTGAGGCGTCAGCATTGGCATGTGCTTTTTCTTTTCTAAATAATATATGTCTGAGTAATGAGATTTATCAATTTTGTTCAGGCATTTTACAAGGTATTCAATATCGGAACGCTTGTTGCCGATGTTTGAAAGTATCAGCAAGCCGTTATCAGAAGCGCTTTCCACTTCAATATTGAAGTCGATTTCCAGAATGCTTTCAAGCCTTTTGCCGGAAAGTCCGTCAGCTTTTATAAATACTTTGGTTACATCTGTTTTGTATCCGAAATCAGGGCGCAGGTGATGAATATGTTCCATTTTGTCGATTTCTTTGCGCAGATATTTTGCGTTCGCAACAGCACGTGCAAGTGCTTTTTTACCGCGCGGGGATTCAAGGTTTGCTCTTGCGGCATCAAGGCTTGCAAGTAAAATCATTGACGGGCTGGTTGTGTGTAAAAGTTTTAAAGCTTTTTCCACATCATCCGCATTAATTAAAGAATTTTTTGCGATATGCAGCATTGAACTCTGGCTCATGCTTCCGCCGGTTTTGTGAAGCGAATGAACAACCGCATCCGCGCCGAGTTTGAGTGCTGAGGTCGGAAGATGTTCATTAAAATTCCAAAGGCAAGCGTGTGCCTCATCAACGATTAGCGGAACGTTATATTTTTTGCATATTGCAGAAATTGATTTTATGTCAGAAACAACGCCTTCATAAGTAGGGTTGGTAATCCAGACCATTGAAACGTCGCTGTGGGATTTTAGGGCATCTTCAATCGTTTCAGGGGTAATATTTCCCCAGATACCCCAATCGGTAAATTGTTTAGGATTCACCCAGATAGGTTCTGCTCCGGAAATAATCATTCCTGTCAGAGCTGATCGGTGGCAGTTCCTGTTAATAATAACTTTCTGCCCTTTTTTTGTTAAAGCCATTGCAATAGCAAGGTTGCCGGCAGTTGAACCGTTAAGCAGGAAAAATGTCTTTTCTGCACCAAAGGCTTTTGCCGCAAGCTCCTGAGCTTCTTTAATAGGGCCGGTTGCAGGGTGAAGGGTTCCCAGATTATCAAACTCATCGGTCGTGTCGATATTTAGAGCACGGCTTCCGATAAGGCGTTTGAATTCCGGCAGTGCACCTGCGCCTTTTGTGTGCCCCGGAATATGAAACTGGTATGTCGGATTAATATAAGCCTGCTGCAGTGCTTCAACTATCGGGGCTTTTACTTTATTATATTTCTTTTGTATATTTCCGGTAAATCTTTTTTGCTTTGTTACGTTCGTCATAATGTTAATTTTACACTAATTATTTATTTTTTCAAGATATTTTGTAATTTTATTAAGTTCAAAAAAAAATATTTTTGCCCCCTTGGCAAAATATAAAACATGGTACATAACGAAGAAGGCAATAAGAGAATAAGGCAAAGAGTCATTATTGTCGAATGGACGATAAAACTTAATAAGTTAATAGGTTAAAGAGTTAATAAGGGATATGACCGAATTGACGAAAATAAACCCGGATAAACTCCCATAATCCTAATTAACTTATTAACTCATTAACTAGAAAAAAAGAATGTAGTTTGGGCTTTCCAGCCCAACGCAATAAAAGAAAGGATGGAAAGAATGAAAAACCGCAGGAATGTATTAACAAATGCAGGGGCGGCTGAGCCGGCTCTATAATTGAACTCGAGCGACAGTACCACGAAAGAAGTAAGCGTGAAGGACGTAAAGTATTCGTCATTGCGAGCCGACGAAAGTCGGCGTGGCAATCCAGTCAACCCACCCTGCGTCCACATGTCATTCCGAACTTGTTTCGGGATCTGTCCAACGTTACCGGTAGTTTCCAACGCTGGATAGATGCTGAAACGAGTTCAGCATGACAGTTTTGTTTCACATTTTCGCTTGGTGCCTCTGCTCGCTCACGCAGTTCGGAATGACACTGGCTGAGCCGCTCGACTGAGTCGAGAGCCATAAAGGGTTTACGGGCTCACGGACGACGAATAGCGTTCACCATGGCGGAGATTTTGCTTTCCCTCACGATAATCGGTGTGATGGCACCGATGCCGTTAACTTCTTCTGCAGGTGTAAGTAAACAGACTGATGCAGGCAACTTATGCCGAAGTCATGATAGCGAAAGCAGGCTTCAGACCAGTGAGGAACTTGCTTCCATGTTTTACAATCGTTTGTTAATTGATATGCCCGCTAGTGGTGATAATAATGCATGGTCAAGCGGTGTTATATACGAATCAGGTTTACTCAAGGCTTGAAATCAAGGCTTTACGGCTTACAGCTTTATTATGATAGAAATAGAGAATTTTGGGTTTGATGCGTAAAAAGATAATTGCGGGAGGAAGAAACCCCTCTTAACTTATAGTATATCCAGCGGGTCAACGTCTACGGCCATTCTGATATCGCGCGGCATTGTGATTTTACTGATAAAGCTTGAAATAAAGCTATGTCCTTTTTCTCCGAGCTTATTTTTTATGAGTATCTGAAACCGGTAAAGTCCGTTTATCCGCTCGATTACGCAAGGTGTCGGGCCTAGAACTTCAAGCCGTTCGCTTACACCGAATTTATCAATAATTGTGGCTAATCTGAGAACAATTTCCTGTGCGGATTTCTCTGCGCGGAAATTGTTTTCGCTGCTCAAAATTATTCTTATAATCTGGCTGAATGGCGGGTAGTCAAATTCTTCGCGGGCAACTATTTCCGTGTCGTAAAATTCTTTGTAATTTTGTGATTTAGCGCTGGCAAGTGCGTAGTAATCCGGATTATAGGTCTGGAAAATAACGCTTCCTGAGAATTCGCCTCTTCCGGCGCGGCCTGCAACCTGTGTTAAAAGCTGGAACCCGCGCTCTGATGCTCTGAAATCAGGCAGGTTAAAGCTTGCATCCGCTGAAATTACACCGACAAGCGTTACGTTCGGGTTGTCAAGCCCTTTGGCTATCATTTGTGTGCCGACAAGAATATCAATTTCGCCGCGCTGGAATTTTTCCAAAAGCCTGACGTGTTCGCCTTTGCGGCTTAAAATATCGCTGTCAATACGTTCGACATTGTGTTCGGGGTAAAGCTCTTTTATAAATTGTTCAATTTTTTGTGTTCCGACACCGCTGTTTTTGAACGCGTCCGAGCCGCAAGACGGGCAGAAATCCGGAAAATATTCCGTATGGTTACAATAATGACACTTGAGAAGCTGGTCTTTTGCATGCCATATCATCGGAATTGCGCAGTGCGGGCACTCTATTACGTGACCGCACGCCTGACACTGGGTATAGGTTGAAAAGCCGCGCCGGTTAATAAGCAAAATTACCTGCTGACCTTTTTCAAGGGTTTCTGTTATCGCTGTTTGAAGCGGTTTTGAAATTAAGTTTTTATATGCTGCTTTGCCGTGGTTTTGCATATTAATAACGGATACCGGCGGAACTTTTGCGTTATTATATCGTTTCAAAAGTTCAAAAAGGTTTCCGCTGTTTATCGCGCGGTAGTAGCTGGAAATGTCCGGCGTTGCAGAACCTAAAATCATCGGGCATTGATGAAATTCCTGTAATTTTTGTGCGACGACTTTTGCATCATATCGAGGTGCAGGGCTTGTTTGTTTGTAGGCGCTTTCGTGTTCCTCGTCAATTATAATAAGCCCGATATTTTTTAGCGGTGCAAAAACCGCAGAGCGCGCGCCGGCCAGAATTTTAATCTCATCGCGGTAAAGTTTTTGCCAGACGTCATAACGTTCGCCGTCTGAAATACTGCTGTGCCAGATTGCGACGTCTTCTGTTCCGAATTTTTTTGCAAGCCGCTTTGTAAGCTGTGAGGCAAGCGCGATTTCAGGAGCCAGAAAAAGAACATTTTTCCCCGATTTTATGCAATCGTCAATAAGTTTAAAATAAACTTCTGTCTTGCCGCTTGCGGTGACGCCGTGTAAAAGCACTGTTTCTGTCGGGTTTTGTGCAAATTTTTTCTTTATCCCTTCGTAAACGGTGTTTTGTTCCGGCGAAAGCTCATAAAGTGCTTCGCGTTGTGTTATTTGCAGAATATCAAGCGGGTTGCGGTAAAGCTCTTCATTCGTAAGCTTTATACATCCAAGTTCTTCAAGTTTTTTGATTGTCGCGCGGGTGGTTTTTGCCTCTTTTTCAAAAAAGATAAGATTACATTTTCCGCGGGATTGTAATTTTTCAAGAACTTCTCTCTGGCGTTTGGTTGCGCCTTCAAAAGTGATGAATTCCACGACCTGTTCGGTTTTTGCGGCTTTTTCAATTAATTTTAGCGGAATTGCAGCGTTTATGACAGTGATTAAGTCCGTACAATAATAATTTGCGACCCATTCCAGAAGTTTCAGGTAGTCAATAGTAAAAAGGGGATTTTCCTCCAGAATCCTGCTCACTTTTTTTGCCTTGATTTCAGGCGGCAGGTAGTCGGAAAATCCCACACAAAAAGCGTTAACAAGTCCTTGCCGGCCAAACGGAACAAGAATTACCTGTCCGATTTGGATTTTGCCCTGCATTTCATCAGGAATAAGGTAACTGTATGTCTTTACCCCCAATCCTTTGATATTTACTAATGCTAAGGCATATTTTGACAATTCTAACTCCAATGTGTTCAACACGACTTTTTATTGACCAGCCAAATATAAGGGGGCGACTTAGTCACCCTCGGACATGAATTCTTTTTTAGCTTCTTCAATAGCTTCTGACAATAAATCTAATTGTTCAGGTGTGAAAGTAACGCCTTTTTTTGTCGGAAGCCATGTCGCGCCGCCGTCTGTTGTGTAGTGGATGCGAAGGTTAAAGTAACTTCTTCCCTTGTATTCGCTGATTGATATCTGTAATTGTTCTGTATCTGTTCTTGGAATTGTAGCTAAAATTTTTGCATCTGCCATAGTGTGTCTCCTCTTCATATTATAAGTTTATACAAGGTTAATGAGTTAATAAGTTAATCACAGCCTTTGGCTGTTGTTAATAAGGTTTATGATAAGAAATAATATGATTTTCCGGTGTTTATTCTTAGATAGCTGTTAAACCTTATTAACTTATTAACTTATTAACTTTTTTATCTTATCACAAAAATACTTTATTTAGAGGTTGATTTTTTTACTTACATCATTAAATAATAAATCAAGCAATGTAGTAAGGTAGAAACGAGGTAGTTATGACTTCATTATCAGGAATATATGCGGGGCTTAACAGCACTTATGCGTATTTGGCGTCCCAGTATAAAGACGGCTTGACACTTGAAAATATTGCTGAAGCACGTACTAATACAGATAATTTGATGAATTTAAACCAGACTTTTGCATCATATTTGCAAACAAACTTTTCTGCGCTTGACGCAGACGGTGACGGTGTTCTCTCGGCGGACGAAACAACTAACAGTATAAGCCAGATGTCTGCAAGCGGTTTGACTAAGGCGCAGTTAATACAGTTGTATTCATCAGGGGCTTCCGGTATTTCCAGCGAGGATTATTCTTATATTATAGAAAACTTTGAATCTATGGATACGAACGGCGACGGCAGAATTACGGATTCTGAAATAGCAGCTTTTAAATTAACCGCGGCAAAAATGGAAAAGGAAGATGAGATGAATAACCGGGCTGCAACAAATATATCTGTTTTCTATGGTGATGATTCGTCATCTTCAAGCTCAGGAAGTTATAGTATTTTAAGTTATAAGTACAAAACTAATTCAAAATCATAACATCACACTTATTTTAGTAACACACAACAAACTTAAAAAAGGGAATTGAGAGGCGCTGAACGCGCCTTTTTGTTATAATGTCCGAGAAAGGCTCGCGATAAGGAACGTGGCGTGAATGAGTTGCGTAGCAACTCCCGCTCACGCAAGCGAGCCTTTTGAGTGGCACTCTGCCGAGCGAAATAATCCAGTGAATTGTTTCGCGAGAGGTAGACAGCACTCTGCCGAGCAAAACAATCCAGTGAATTGTTTTGTGAGAGGTAAGAGGGTTGACCTGCGGGAGCAGGGCAAGCAGGCGACAGAGAACTGCTTTATTAGTCTGCAATTTGAATTCTTCCGTCATCTGCAATTTTTATCGGCTTATTGTGTTTTTTCACGCAGTTGATTACGCAGCCTGTGATGTCGTAATCACAAATTTTTTCGGCTTCATTGAATTTGTTAAGCATTGCGTAGTTATCGTTACCCTGCGCGTGGAAGTCATTTATTACGGTTTTATATAATTTGTCTTCCCGCGGGTTATTGATGTCGATAGGTGTTTTGGCGCCGTTTTTATCAATATAGGACATTGAAAGCAGGTCGCCGTCTTTGTTTATTCTGTATTCCAGACCTGAAACTTCCATTATTCCGGGTTTATTATCTTTGTTTTGCAGGGAAGTTGAGGCGAATTTAATTGCGTCAACGATTTCTTTTTCCGTGTAGTTGACAACAACGGCTTTGTTTTTGAACGGCAGAATTTCATTTAGCGTTCTTGTATCAAGCGTGCCTTCATCAAAGAAACCGCGGATTTCAGGTGACGGCATTATTGCAATATCCGCGTCACAGTCCTCTTTCATACAGTCAAGTATAAAGTTTGCGTGTCCGGTTGGCTCTGTGAGAACTTTTTTCGGCGGTTTTTCCGCGCTTTCAATGTAGCCGATTTTTTCCGGTTTCCCGAGGATAGTTTCAAAAATGTATCTCATCGGCGCATTGCGGCGGAAGTAGTCTGTGTAGGAAATATTATTCTGTGCTTTTTTGATAATACCTTTTTCATCAAATTCAACATTTAAAATTCCAAAGTGTGTTCCGTCACGTCCGCCCTGAGTTATGATAACCGGTTCGTTGGATTTTGAGTAGAAAAGGTTTTTGCCTTCTTTAATATCTCTCAATAAATCGTGAGAGTGACCGCCCAGAATGATATCAATGCCGTCAGTTGCGCGTGCGAGGAGAATATCTCCTTCATAACCTACGTGTGAAAGAAGGATGATTTTGTCAACGCCTTGCTTTTTAAGGTCGTCGGCATCGCGCTGCACCTGTTTAATCGTTTCGTCAAGTGAGTGAACGCGCAGGTTTTCGGTAAGCGTTCCCTGCCGCAGACGGGAGATTAAATCAACCGGAGAAGTTCCGATAATTCCGTATTTGTGCCCGTTAATTTCCTCAATTGTGTAGTTTTGCAGTTTATTTTGAACTTTTTCGCTGTTGTTTATGTAAACATTATTGGCAAGAAGTTTATATTGAATTTGTTCTAAGAGGTTAAGGAGTTTGCCGGATTTTTTCCAGGCAAGGTCAAATTCGTGGTTGCCCATAGCTGTTGCCTGAATCCCGATTGCGTTTTGGAATTTAACGGCGACCTCGTTAATTTTTTCATCGTGTCCGAGCTGAATATCGCCTGATGAAAGCTTTAACCTGTCCACATCCGGTTGTGATTTCTGGAACGAGTCAAAGGTATTAGAAACGCTTGCGAGCCGTTCCATATTTATAGATTTCCCGTGAATATCGTTAAGGTAGAAAATACTGGTTTTAACACGTTGTTCAGGTTGTGCTGCTCCCCTGCGCGAATCCTTTTTGGGATTGCGGTTAGCCGGAGTATTAACGCTATTCAATATTGGATTGATTGACACTTTTGTAATCCCTTTAGCCTTAAAACCCGTCAAGAAATTTTTTGCCAGTTAGTAAAGAAATTGTTACAATCGAGCTTGACTAAATATAAAACATGGTACATAATGAATAATGTCCGAGAAAGGCTCGCGATAGGGAACGTGGCGTGAATGAGTTGCGTAGCAACTCCCGCTCACGCAAGCGAGCCTTTTGAGTGGCACTCTGCCGAGCAAAACAATCCAGTGAATTGTTTTGTGAGAGGTAAGAGGGTTGACCTGCGGGAGCATGGCAAGCAGGCGACGGAGAACTGCTTTATTGGCAATAAGAGAATAAGGCAATAAGGCAATAAGTCGTTATGGCCAAATGGACAAGAAAAGTTAAAAAGTTAATAGGTTAAAAAGTTAATAAGGGATATGACCGAATGTAAGAAAAATGAACCCGGGTAACAATTTATAACCCTAATTAACTTATTAACTGATTAACTCATTAACTAGAATGTAGGTTGGGCTTGCCAGCCCAACGCCATAAAAGAAAGGATGGAAAAATGAAAAAACAAAGAAGTGTAATTACTTGCACAGGGGGGGGGGGGGCCTCTCTTAACAGGTACTAGTGCGCAATCTGTATCCGAAATGTCATCCCGAATTTATTTCGGGATCTGTCCAACGATACCGGTAGCACGTAATGCTGGCCAGAAGCTGAAACGAGTTCAGCATGACAAAAGTATGTATCGTAACCGTAAGCGTCCACCGTCATTGCGAGGAGTGAACGTAGTGAACGACGCGGCAATCCAGTCAAACACGCTGCGTACTCAAATGGATTGCCACGCCCCTAAAGGGGCTCGCAATGACCGGGGGGTATTGGCACGCGGCGTGGCCTTTACCATGGCGGAGATACTGTTATCCCTCACGATAATCGGTGTGGTTGCGGCGATTACACTTCCGAGCCTTACCGGTAACATAAACGAGCGTACATGGAACACCCAGCGTAAAGCAGTTTACTGGAATATAATTCTATTTTTAACGGGTCTTTCTGGGACGGAGTTAATTCCCGCTATTATGCTTATTCACAGTTGGATACAAAGACTGCTGCATTTGAAACCGCTAACGGGGAATCTGTTGCAGTCTTTTATAACCCGAATTGTCAGGGGAATTTTTTTGAATCCGGTACAACGGATAAATCATGGCATTTTTCACAGCCGAAAATGTGTGCAAACTTTGTGTATGATCTTAATGGCACGAAGGGGCCAAACTCTGTTGGTAAAGATATCGGTTTTATAACTGCGATTTATCCGACGGATTCTGTAGTTGTCGCGCCAATGCCGGAATCTACGAATACAGTCAATGGTGCTAATGCAAATGCTCTGGTTGGGATTTGCAGGGCAAGAGATGATGCCAGAGTGCCAAATATGGAAGAATTAACTGCTATAGTTTATAATGCTCCTTTGATTGGTTTTTCGACTACAACAAGTATGGTTTCATCGACCCGCCCGAGTTCCTCCAAGCATTGGCGGGTTAATATGGGAGCTGGAGATCGCTTTGTAGCCAATAATGACTCGGGAGGCTGTACAACTATGTGTATAAAAAGAAATTAAACATTCGGGTTGGTATTTTTATACCAACCCGAATGTTTTAAATATCAAATTCACATCCGATTGCGGCAGTTGAGGAATGGACTTTCCACCGGTCAAAAATATTTCTCTCCCGGCATTTTTTCAATAATGCTCGTTTGAGTGCAGCAAGACGACGTTTGTCAGAGAGTAACTCTCTGCATTGGGCAAATGTATTTTTCATCATATTCTCCTTAAATTTGTTGTTCTAATATAACATCTTTTTTTGAATTTTGCAAGCACTTTTTTTAAAATCTTCTATTCAAATCTTTTGGCTGCCCGAAGCCCAGAACATCCTTCAAAACTGATACTGCGCCATAAATTCCTAATAGCCAGCCTCCGGTTTTTACGACCGGTTTTTTCCCTGCAATTACAGTCATTAAACCAAGCCCCAGCGGAATTACGTTAGATATCAGGGATGTTCCGGCACCCTTAAAATATCCGATTGTGGAATTTATAAAACTTCTCCAGTTCTCTTCCATTTCCAGATGAAGAACTCCTGTTTTCAATTTTGAATTTATAGCGCTGGGGTTAGAAAGATACATTGAGTTGGTCGCTGCTTTTATGCAGGCTTCTGCATCACGGGTTTGGGAATAGCAGTCTGATTGAAGCAGGCCTAAAATATGTGCGTCATAACCTATCATACCCAAAGCACCTACTGCCACGGTTTTTGCGAGATATTTACCGTAGTTGTTTTTTACTTTGGATACGGAATTGTTACATCCGTTTTTTAGTTTTGACAAGATTTTCATCGGTTATGTCATCCTATTTTTTATCTGACGTTGTTTTGTCTGCTTTTTTGTCATTTTTTACTTCAAATTCTTTTTCAACGGTTTGTCCTGCCATTTTCAATAGTATGTCTGACGCCATCAGGGAATCCTGACCATAGCCGGAACTTGAATTTTGCATATTAGTTAAGAGTTGGACTGTCAGGTTATCACCGGTTGCCATTCTGGATTGTAGGGCTGCCATTGCAAGAAATCTGACTTTTGAATAAGGGTCTTGAAGCATTTTATTGATTAATGCGTTGAGGGCTTTGTCGTCTTTTCGGCTTTCATCCTCTTCAAGACGTGCGATTACTTCTTTTGCACCCATATAACGCAATTCTTTATCCTGACTGTTCAGATAATTTTCAAGATTTTTTATGTAATCATCTGTCAGCTGAACAATTTTGCGTTTTTCTGTTTTCTTTGAGTTATCAATATTGTTCGTTGTATTATTTGTTGTATTTGTTATGTTTTTTGTTGTATCTTCAGCGGGTTTTGCAAGCTGCTGGGTATAATAATTTGCCGGATAGCTTTGCGGTTGGGTTGCGGTCTGATAAGAAGGTGCATTTACATTATAAACCGGAGCCATTCCGCCCGGAGGCGTTACTGACGGGTTGAAAATCTGAATATTAACTCCTGAATAGTTCGGAACCTGAACGGATTGCTGCTGCGGAGCTATGTTATAATTTGCCGGAGCTTGAGGATAAATCTGTTGATATGCAGGAGCCGGTGTTTGCGAAACTGCCGGCGGAGTTGCATAATTTTGCTGCACGGCTGCTTGAGTCTGTGCTGCCTGATGCGGTGCGGGCTGTGCTGCCGGCTGCTGAACCGCGGGTTTATTATATGTTGATGTTACCGCTTGCGGTATCGGGGTTTGTCCTACTACTGAATTTTGCATAAAATTATAACCTTCTAAGAATATAAAGTTTTTGCCGTTAAGATTATTGCTAAATATTAAAGAAATGTAACGATTTTTGAAACTGAAAATTATAAAGTTATAATATTGAATATGTCTGATATTCTGGGCGAAAAAAATATATGTAAAAAATGCGGAAAGTGTTGTCGTTTAATTTATTCGTTAAAATCGTATGAAGAATTGTATGAAGAGTCCCAAAACGGCGATAGTGTTGCTGTGAATTTTTTAAAACTTTTTGTACCGTATGATTCCAGAAAGGATGTACAGGATATTGATGCGGTTGCAGTGGATGCTGTTTGTGAATATAACAAAAGAATATATGGCGCAGATACTTATTTTTATTATTGCCGTTATATTGATGAAAATAATCTTTGTAAAGTTTATGACAGACGTCCGAAATTTTGCCGGCAGTATCCGAAAAATGAGTTTATAATTCTGCCACAGGATTGTTCGTATGAGGGGTACTCTTTTCTTGTGCGGGAAAAGGTTAAAGCCAAAGTGCGCAAGGCTAAAGAGGAGCTTCTTGATATTAAAATAATGCGTATGAAAGCTGAGGATAAAGGTACAATTGAGCGCCTCAACAAAATGGAAACCCGATGCCTGCAATATATTGAAAAATATAAACCTTTTGGCTCTGAGGACTGGTAACTAAATCTCTGCCATTTTGTTTTGAAGGTAAGCCATTTTTTCTTTTGTTGTTGTTTCAAAATATATTCTAAGCAGCGGTTCTGTTCCGCTCGGGCGGACTAAAATCCAGCTTTCGCCGTCCTCAAAGAAGAGTTTCACTCCGTCAGTAAGATCCGTTTTTGAAACTTTTAAATCTCCGAGAGCCGTTATTGATTTGACTTTTTGTAAAAACGGTTTTACTTCATCAATGTTTTCAAGATGTTTATCAATTCTGTCGTTAATAAATTCTTTCCCTACAAGTTTTTTGAGGTTCTGTTGAAGCTGTGTGAGCGGTTTGTTTTCATAAGCCATGGCTTCCAGTACAAGAAGGTTTGCGAGGATGCCGTCTTTTTCCGGAATATGGTTTTGAATACTAAGTCCGCCGCTTTCTTCACCTGCAATAATCGGGTTGAATTTTCTCATTGCTTCGCCTACATGTTTAAAACCAACAGCGGTTTCAATGAGTTCAACGCCGAGTTTTTCTGCCAGAATATTCAGCATAAGACTTGCGCCGACTGTTTTTACAAGCGCACCTTTATAATTTTTATGTTTTTTCAGGTGAAGCAGTAAAATTCCGATAATCTCGTTTGGCGTTACGTATTCGCCGTTTTCATTTATGACGCCGAATCTGTCGCCGTCCCCGTCATTTGCGAACCCGACAGCTCCGTGTGCCGATTTAACTTTTTCAATCAATTCCTTTAGATATTTTGGTTTTGGTTCCGGCATGCCGCCGCCAAAATTTACATCATAGTGGAGGTGGAGGGATTCGAATTCTATCCCGTGCATTTGCAAAATTTTATCAAAATAGCCGATAGTTGCGGAATAAAGCCCGTCAAAAATAATTTTTGGGGAATTCGTTTTGATTTTGTCAAAATCAACCAGTGTTTCAAGATGCTTAAAATACGGGTGTGAAAAGTCAACTGTTTTAAGTGAGCCGTTCGGGTTGAACGGTTTAAAATCTTTACCGAGATTTGACATTATTTTATCTGTAATATCGCTCGTCGCAGGGCCGGCGTAGTCAGGTATAAACTTTAACCCCAGATATTCCGGCGGATTATGCGAGGCTGTGAACATTAAGGCGCAGGCGTTAAGCTCTTTTGCCTGAAAAGCCAGAACCGGTGTAGGGATTATGCGTTCGCTCAATAGCACCTGATAACCCAGAAATTTTAAAAATTCTGCTGCGCGTTTCGCAAAGAAATCTGCCTCGCGGCGCGGGTCATAGCCGATAATAATTTTTTTTTCTGCGCCAAAATCTTCAAAAATATATTTTGCAATCGCCTGAACCGCGGTTTTGACATTTTCTTCCGTAAAATCTTTGTCCGTAATCGCACGCCAGCCGTCTGTACCAAATTTAATCACATTTTTCATCTTGCCCTCTTTTTTGATTTCTATTATAATACAAATATGAAATCGGGTTTTAATTTTGATAATATTGAAAATATAGCATACCTCGGGCCGAGCGGTTCTTATACAGAAATGGCGGCGGATTATTTTGTGGATAAATACAATTTGCAGGGGCGTCCGGCGGAACATAAGACAATCCGTCAAGTTATGGAATTTGTTGATTCAACGCCGAATACTCTCGGGGTTTTGCCGGTCGAAAATTCTATTGAGGGTGCTGTTAGAGAAACGCTTGATAATTTAATCAAATTACAAAATCCTAATATCAAAATTCTTTCGGAAGTGATAATGCCGATTGAGCATTGTTTGCTAGCGCGTACAACTGAATTTTACAGTATAACCGGCGGGATAATTTCACATCCTCAGGCGCTTGCGCAGTGCCAGAATTTTATACACACTGAAATGCCTTACCGTATTGATACGATAGAGGCTTCCAGCACGGCGGAAGCCGCAAGAAGTCTGTCTAATTATAACCTTACGTATGCTGCAATCGGAAGTAAAAAGCTGGCAAGCATATACCGGTTGAATATTCTGAGAGAAAATATTAATGATGATAAATCAAATAGTACAAGATTTATTCTGATAGGCGATTGTGATGCACCTTTTGCTAAAGGAATGCAGTCCTCTCTGGCGTTTTCAACGGAAAACAAGCCGGGTGCGCTGCTGGATGTTCTGGAAATCTTCCGGAATAATAATATAAATCTTTCATATATTTCATCGCGTCCATCTAAGCATAAGTTTGGCGAATATATTTTTATTGTAAGTTTTGACGGTCACACAAACAGTAATCAAATCCTCAGAACTGTGGAAGAAATGCGTCAAAAGACAACATTTTTCAGATTTTTAGGGTCTTATTATATAGATACCGTAGCAAATGTGTAGGCATTTTTGTGTCCCCAAATTTGGGTACGCAAATTTGGCTACGCAGATTTGTGTAGCCAATTTTGGGGAATTGTAGAAGATCAAAATTTTTGCTATATTAATTTTGTGTGCATTTTTGTTTCGTTAAATTAGTCAGAAAGGTTTTTATGGCTAATTCTTTAATACCCTATTCCTTTGTCCCCGGTACAAAAGCTATGGCAAGTGAAGTTAATGCAAACTTTATTGCACTTGCACAGACGGTTGAGGACGGAAAAACATTTACTACAGAATCTATAGACGATTTTCGCTCCGAAATGGAAGCGTGTCTTGATGAATCTCTCGGGGGAAAACTTGAAACGGACTTGTCTAACTGTAAAAATATAACAAACTGTGTTTTAGAGATACCTCAGCGTTTTAAACTTGAATTGAATGCCTCCGCCGGCACCATAACCCTTAAAGAAGGCTCTGTCATAATTGTTCCGAACGGATTTGAGGCTGACGGTACCACGCCGAAATTTGATTATATAACGCTTGAAAATGATGTAACTTCTATTTTGCCAACTTATACAAGAAGTAACGGTATACTGTTCGTGCAGCCGGATACGAATTTTTTGGCGGACTATCCTTCAGGACAGGGGTTTTCAGGAACAACTGCCCCTGATACTTATCAATATATGATGTGGTATGATACCGCAAATAACCTGATGAAACGCTCTAATGACAATGGCAAAACCTGGTTAAGCGGTCTTTCCTTTCCGTTAGGTCTTGTAAGTTCGGCCTCAACCGGCGGTTATACCTCAATAAATCAGATTTTTCACGGTTTTGGCTATATTGGCTCAAGCCTGTGGATAGATAAAGGCGTGCGTATGCTTATTCCTAATTATAGGAATGATGACGGCACATTAAAAAATCAGGATTTTACAACCGAAAAGATTTATCTGACATATTTCTCTTCCGATTATACCAGAGTAAACGGGAAATTAGTATTTCTACCGTCCAACATATTTAATAATATTCATATCTGGGCTGGCCCCGAGTATGACAGTGCAAAAAATATAATGGTTTCCGGCGCTGAAAAACATTCGATGATAATACTCACGGAAGGAGGCAATACTGTTGAAAACGGGGTTATAAAGTCGATTAATATGCCGCTGACTGCAGATTTGACAACGCCTTTGAATGTTATTACTTCTCAATCCTGGAGCAATTCCAGAGCCGGAGCCAAAAGCAGCGCTTCTGCGCTTAATCCGGCGGTTGTTGTGACGAATTACGTAAACGGTACGAACTGGTATCGTGTCTGGTCTGACGGCTGGATAGAGCAGGGCGGCCGCGGCGGCGGAAGTTATTCAAGAACATTCCTTAAAGCGTTTAAGGACACTAACTACACTCTTCTTGTAATACCTTTAAGCGGTGACGGCAGTAATGACAACTGTATGGTAAATTCAATCAGTACAACGGGTTTTACCGCGTGGGTAGAAAGTAATAACAGCGGTTTCTGGTATGCCTGCGGGTACTAACAGGTATCGTAAATAATAAAAAGGAGAATTTTTATGGAAGAATTTGAAATAGGACAAATTTTTGAAGGAGAATATCCGCCGGAAGCTGCCGAATGGTGTAACAACCGCGGGGATTGTTATATTGAAGAAATTGAGCCGGTTGTGCCGGAGGAAAACGTTGAAGAGATTGAGGTAAATTCTGAAATTATTGAGCCGGTAAGACGTTTTGAGATAAAACTTATTCCGGCGCCGACAGAGGAAGAACTCAAACAGCGCGAAATTGAATCAATTAAGTCTGAACTTGATGAGTTGGATTTAAAGAGTATTCGGGCGCTGCGTGCAGGTGAAACGGATTATATAGAACTTTACGAGGCGCAGGCACAGGAGCTGAGGGCGCGGCTTGCGGAACTGGGGGAAACAGTAGAATAATTGTCCGAGAAAGACTCGCGATAAGGAACGTGGCGTGAATGAGTTGCGTGCAACTCCCGCTCACGCAAGCGAGTCTTTTGAGTGGCGTATTAGACAGCGCAGCCGCCACGGCTCGCGGTTCAGCGAGGCGGTGCGGCGGAGAACTGCTTTATTTTCTTAGGGAAATCGCGCTTTTGGTTAATTCCGGAGGCGCGGTTATTTTTCAGGGGTTAATATTGCCATTTCACAATTCTTGCAGTCGAATTTCAGCGGGAATTTTACGCCTTTTTCATCCTCAAGAAAAAGTTTTACGGGCGATTGACAGATATCAAACGCGTATTTCAGACAGTGTTTTGTGCGCATAAGTTCTGCCTGCCGTGCTGGTTGTTCTGCTTCAAATGCCGGTTCTTTAACTTCACAATAGTGATCGAGATAGAATTTTTTAGCGCTTTCATTCAAAACATTTGCGCGGTAGTCCATTTCCTGCTGCGGAAAAATCGTTTCTTTAAGCGAGTTCTGGATTTTGCGCGGATAGTTTTTTAATCTTTCTGCCATAAGTCTTTCAAAAGCGCTGCGGCGAAATTCGTTTATAACCGAGATTGGCAGGAAAGGCAGGTCGCAATTCACGTTGAAATTCCGGATTTCAAAATCAGATTCGCCGGTTTTCTTGAATTGTGTAATAAAAGTTTCGTTCGCACGCTGCTGGTTTTGAGGTGTTTCACCCTGTGGAAGCTCAAGTTTTATGCGGTTTTTGTCCTCATCTGTGAGTGTAATGCCGTCTTGCGAAATTTCAACATCTACAGTGATTTTTCGGAGAAATTTTGCGCTCTGTATTTCTTTTTCGTACTGTGAATCAAAATTTCGGTAAATGATATCACCCGTTTTGAGTGCCGGCATGCGGTTAGGGAAGATTTTGCGCCCTATAACTTTGTTTACCATAAAGCCTTCTAAATCCTCGCGCATAAAACAAAGTCCGTCCTGAGCGTTAACCTGAACGCCGCTGTCGAGTTCAAAGAAATCTTTGCCCGTGTTTTTTACTTTTCCGAGTTTTTCTCCGAGAGATTTCGGGGTGTTGAAGTTGAAGCATTTTTCGCGTCCGGTGAGAAAATATTCAGTAAATCCGCGGTTGAAACTTTTTTCCAATACCGGTTTGAAATCTGTTATCACCCTGCCGGAAGAGGTTTTTGAGGAATATTTGTCGAGTTCATTGCGGTAATAGCTGACAACGGTTTTTATGTAAGTTTCATCTTTTAGGCGTCCTTCTATTTTGAAGGATTTAACACCTGTTTCGCAAAGTTTTTTCAGATGTTTTGAGGCGTTAAAGTCTTTTAGGGAAAGAAGATGTTTATTTTTCGCCAGATATTTCCCGTTTTCATCGACCAGCGAGTATTTTTTGCGGCATGGCTGTGCGCATTCACCTCTGTTTGCGGAGCGCCCGCCGATGAATTGGCTCAGGTAACACTGTCCGCTGTAGCTTACGCACAGCGCCCCGTGGACAAAAACTTCTATTTCTGTATTTTTAAGTTTTTTTGTAATTTCGCGGATTTGTTCAAGCGAAAGTTCGCGTGCAAGAATTACACGTTTAAGCCCGAGTTCTTTAAAGAAAATGACTTTTTCAAGAGTTCTGTTATCGCACTGGGTGCTGGCATGGAGCGGAATAGGTGGAAGTTCGCCGTTTTTTGCAAGTTCTAAAATCCCGAAATCCTGAATAATCAGGGCGTCAACACCTATTTCATAGAGTTTCCGGATAAGTTCTTTTGCCTCTTGAAGTTCGCTGTCTGTAAGAATTGTGTTCAGGGTTACAAAAACTTTTACATAGAATTTATGCGCATAATCGACAATTTCTTTTATATCACTAAGGGAATTCGGGGCATTTTTTCTTGCACCGAAATTTGAAGCGCCGATATAAACGGCGTCAGCGCCGCAATTAATTGCCGTGATTGCGGTTTGCTTATTTTTTGCAGGTGCAAGGAGTTCTGTTTTCATAGCTTTATTTGGGCCCGGCGAGAGTCGAACTCGCGATCTCCGGTTTAGGAAACCGTTGCTCTATCCTACTGAGCTACGAGCCCGCAATTCGTGCCTGACGGGACTCAAACCCGTGACCTTTGGCTTCGGAGACCAACGCTCTATTCGACTGAGCTACAGGCACTTGACTTTCTCTAACTATTGTACTACAGAACACTAAAATGGCAAGCCTTATGTAAAACCGGCTTGACCGCCGGCGCCGGGCCCACCATATACCATTAATCGTAAATTTTACACAAATTTTTTAATATTCTATTGACTAGGTGGCTAAAATAGTGTTATAATAAATGTGGTATTATTTATTACGAGGGTATATTAAAGATGAAAAACATTTTCTCAAAAGCGTTTGGCGCGTTCACCATGGCGGAAATTCTTTTGTCCTTAACAATTATTGGTGTCGTTGCCGCAATTACATTACCGTCCTTGACCGGTAATATTAACGAAAGAACCTGGGCTACTCAAAAGAAAGCTCTTTATGCTCGTATGTCACAAGCTATCCCGCTGCTGGATTCTATTAACACATACGATGACGCAGAATCATTTATTGCTGGTGCTTTGAACACTGTTACAAAAATTAACAACGTTTGTTCTCAGGCAAACCTTGAAGACTGCGGTATCAGCACAAGCATGTTCGCGAGATTGGCGGATGGTACAACTTCAACCTTCCCGGGAACCTGGTCTGATTTAGGTATTGATCACCAGTTCTCGTATGACAGTGCAGCTGCATCATCTGACTCAGATGTCCCGTCAAATGCAAACAAAGCTCAAGTCGCTGCATTTGAAACAGGTAACGGTGAATCAATCGTATTATTCTACAATCCGGATTGTACACCGGATCAGGAAGAATCTCCTAGCAGTATTGAAGGTACAGGAAGTGGTATTGATATGTTCAGCCATATCTGTATGAATATGATTTATGACTTGAACTCTAACAAAGGACCTAACTCTGTTGGTAAAGATATCGGCTTTATGACTGTATTCTATCCGTCCGACTCTAACGTTGTATCACCTATTCCTTACGTACAATCAACAACTCTTTCTTCCACGGTTTCCTGTGATTCAGAATACAGGGTTCCGAACAGATTTGAAGCTGCGGCAATGGCTTTGAACGGAAACTTGATTAAAGACGGCGGTGAGGGTAATGCGTACCTGACTTCTACTAAGGGTGCAACCAGTGCAAAAACTTATACATACTGGCAAGGTGAAATTTCCGGCGGTGAGATTGAAGCTTACACTCAAGAAGGCAGTGTTACTACCGGCTTTACACGTTGTGTAAAACGTTAAGTTAAATAAGCTAAAATTTTAAAGAGGCGGGTTTTAATGACCCGCCTCTTTAGTATTCTGTCATCGCGAGGGCGTCAGCCCGTGGCGATCCAGGCCACTGAGTGGCATCCATGATAGATTGGATATGACTAAAGCCCAACCAATTAGGAACCGGGTTGACCGCCGGTGGATTGCCACGCTCCCGTTGGTCGCTCGCAATGACAATTCCTGTTTAATACCGTCTTTATAGCTTTACAAATATAGATTAATGATGTAAAATTTTAACAGAGGGTTTTTATGGTAAAAGCTTGTGAGAAGAATAGGAAAGATATTTTAAAAATTATTTCTCTCTTGACTGATAGAGAGGCGGGTGAGGCACTGGCTGCTATAAAAGTGCTCTCTGATGATTTGCACGAAAGAAATTGTAATGATTTAAATTCCGAATGCATGAGTTTAATGGGGTTTGCAAATTATCTCGCGGATAAAAATAATTTTAAATCTGCGCTGGAAACGATTAATGAAGCGGGCTTTCTTGCTGATTATAACAATAATATTTCCGCAAAACTTCTTAACGAGTTCGTTCTGGGTGAGTTGAATTTCGCGGAAGGCGAGTCAAAAGTTGCGCTTAAGCATTATATGAATGCAAAAGAACTTTCCTCCGCTGACGGCATTGAATACGATATTTCTGATATGTTAACTATCCGCATAAGCCAGATTAATAACGGACTTGATTTTTCGCATCCGGTGAAAGCAGATCCGCTTGTGTCGCTGGTTAAAATCGGACGTTCAATTACCGCTCTGACTGACATAAAAGTTCTGTTGAAAGTTATTGCCGAAGAAACAAAAAACGCTATTCAGGCGGACAGATGTACGGTGTTTTTATGGGATAAGGAAACCGATGAACTCTGGTCAATGGTTGCGCTCGGTATGGACAGCGAAGAAATTCGTTTCCCTGCAACAAAGGGGCTTGCCGGATATGTCGCCAAAACCGGTGAAAGCATAAATATTAAAGACGCTTACAATGACGAGCGTTTCAATCCTGATGTTGACCTTAAAACAGGATATAAAACGCATACAATCTTATGTCTGCCGATTAAAAATAATAATCAGGAAATTATCGGTGTATTTCAGGTTCTGAATAAGTTAAAGGGCTGTTTTACAAAGAGTGATGAGGATTTGCTCGTTGCAATCGGCGGAAGCGCAAGTATTGCTCTGGAAAATGCCCAGTTATTCGCGCAGCAGGAACAGCTTTATAAAGAACAAAAAGAACTCTTTGAAAGCTTTATTGATACGCTTGCGGCTTCTGTCGATGCGCGTGATAAGATTACGGCAGGTCATTCTACGCGGGTGAAACTTTATTCTGTCCTGATTGCACGCAAAATGGGGCTTTCCGATAAAGATATCGGGATTATTGAAAAGGCGGCGATTCTCCATGATATCGGCAAAATCGGGATTATGGATTCTGTTTTGCAAAAAGAAGGCAAGCTTACGCCGGAAGAATATGCGCATATTCAGGAGCACGCGCGGATTACGCATGATATTCTGGATAAAATCCACATGTCAAAAGATTTTAAGCTTATTACTGAAATCGCCTGCTCGCATCACGAAAAATATGACGGAACAGGCTATTATAGAGGCCTCAAAGGAGAAGAAATCCCGCTTGGCGGACGGGTTCTGGCTGTCGCGGATGTCTTTGATGCAATTACTTCAAAACGTCACTATCGTGACAGAATGCCGATTTTCAATGTAATTAATATTCTGTTGAAGGATTCCGGAACTCACTTTGATAAGTCAATAGTTGACGTATTCCTTGCCATTCCGCTCGTGGAATTAATTCAGGTATTTTTGAGCGAAAGCCCTGAAAAAAGGCTTCTGGCAAAAGATATTAAAGTTCTGAGCGGCAGTTGTCTATTGGATGTTTATAACGCGCTTAACAGTGAAAAAATAACTAAAAAGCAGCAAAAACTTGTTGATATTTTTGAATATTATTATGCTTGTAAAAACGGAGCGGGGAAAGAATAGGTAATGAAGAGATTTTTAGCGTTAAGTTTGATATTTATTACCGCAGCGCCGGCTCTGGCTGAGGATTTGTATTCCCAGTTGAAGTTTGTCGACCCTGTTATGCAAAATGTCTTAAACCTTACGCAGGAAGCCCCGAAAAAGGTTTCTATCAGCTATGACAGCCCGTTTGCCCTCTATAACATAGCATTTGAACGCTTTAAAAACAGCAATATAAAACCGGCCTATGATGATTTAAAAAATCTTTTTGAAAACGCGGGCGCCAACGATTATTTCTATATGAAAATGGCGGAAGAAATGGCGCATATAGGCTTTTTCTCCCTGTCTGATCTTGCTATGAGTAAGATTAAGGAAAAAGAGATTGCAAATATCGTTATTGAAGATATTAAGCATTACTATTTCCCTGCGCAGCAAATGCGGCTGAAAAAAGAACTTTATCTTGCAGAATTATATTCCAATATTGTTTATAACGAACAAACCTCTGAGGTTATCAGCGAGTTGAGTCAGGGTGACGGATCCTTGGACGGCGTTGATTATGCTAATTATCTGCAAGCTTTTGCCTTAGTGCAAAATAACGATTTTGTGAACGCCAAAACCTACATTGACAGGGCAATAGCTCTTAATCCGAATAATTTGAATTATCAGTCGCTTCTGGTTGAAATCCTTGCAGAAACAAGCCAACCTAAAGAAGCGCTCAAAGTGATTAACAAACTTAAAAAACAGCAGATTTATTCTATAACTTTTACAAACAAAATTAATTCACTTGAAGAATATGTTCAGTATAAACTTGCTAAAAAAGAGTCCGTCAAAAATTATCATCTCGGATACTATTATTACTTGGAAAAAGCTTATGAAAAGGCTATTAGAACCCTTTTAGGTATTGAGAAGAAAAATAAAGATATTAATGCATTGCTTGCGAGGATTTATTACGATTCTGATGATTTTGATAAAGCCTTCGGCTTCGCATCGAAGGCAAAAGGTTCTCCTCTTGCGAATGATGTTCTTGGTGACTATTATTCCGATAAAGAGGATTACACCTCCGCGGTAAAATATTACTCAAAAGCCTCCAGAATGGACAAAAAAAGGCTTCAATACCGCGAAAAACTCGCGCAGGCATATCTGGCACTCGGGGAAACCGAAAGGGCTAAAGAGTTATTTGAAAGCGTCATAATGGTTTCAAATAATGCTTACCTTTCCTACTATAATCTGGCAAAGCTTGATAAGGCTAAGGAAATGCCTTATCTCAGAAAAGCCGTTGCAATTAATATGAATTTCGTTGACGGCTGGCTTGCCCTTGCCGATTGTGAAATGAAAAAAGAAAATCTTGACAGCGCAGGCAAGTATTTAAAAATAGTAAAATCTATTGACGAAAATAATTATAAATATTATTATTATCTGGGGTTATTATGCAATAAGCAGGGACAGAAAAGCAATGCACAACAGAATTTTCAAAAATCTCTGCTGCTAAATCCAGAGTTTAAACCGGCAAAAGAGGCATTGAATATATGAAGTTGAATATTTTAATTGTTGAAGATCACGAATTAACACGTTTTGGCTTGAAAACAACCTTTGAAGGTGTTGATTATGTCAATGAAATTTTTGAGGCGGAATCTGCGGAAAAAGCGCTTGAAATTTTTGATGCAAACAATATTGACGTGATAATTATGGATCTGGGGCTTCCCGGCATGAACGGGATTGAGGCAACCCAGAAAATCCGCGCACGCAAAAAAGATGTTAAAGTTATTATGCTGACCTCGCACAATGACGAAAAAGAGGTTATAAGCAGCCTTAAAGCCGGCGCAAATGCGTATTGTTCCAAAGAAATTAACCCGCAAAGACTTATTGCAGTCGTTCAATCCGTTGCGGACGGCGCCGCGTGGTTTGACCCGAGTATTGCGCATATCGTGCTTAAAGCAAGCTGTCAGGCGCAGGTGCAGGAGGATAATTCCGCTGATAACGCTAAAAAATATGACCTCACCGCGCGTGAATCACAGATTCTTAAACTTATGACAGAAGGCTACAGCAATATGGAAATCGCTCAAATCCTTGTTATAAGTATTAACACTACAAAAGCTCACGTTGCAAATATTTTACAAAAACTGGAAGTTGATGACAGGCTTCAGGCCGCACTTAAAGCTCTTAAAAATAAAATTGTATAAGTTGTGAAATTATGACAAAAGTTTTGCTTGTTGATGATAATTCAAAATACTTAAACGATGCGCTGCCGTTTTACGGCTATGAAGTTGTTTGTGCGTCCGACGGGGTTCAGGCTTTAAAAATACTTGCAAAAAATTCTGATTTTGATATTATACTTTTAGACGTAATGATGCCGAATATGAACGGGTGGGAAACTCTGCGTAATATAAGGCGGAATTCATTGACGGAACACTTGCCGGTAATAATGCTCACAGCCGTAAATGACGAGCAAAAAATGGTTCTCGGATTGAAAAACGGGGCTGATGATTATATAATAAAACCCTTCATTCTGCCAAATCTTCTGGCCCGTATGGAAGCGGTTCTCAGGCGGGCTAAACCTAAAAACGTAAAAATTAAAAATTTGACCGTTGAACATTTGACAGGTAAAGAAAAAGAGGTTCTGGCAATGCTTGCAAAAGGCGCCAGCAATAAAGAAATAGCTGACAAAATGGTTGTAAAAGAGGTCACTGTTAAAACCCATTTGAATTCTATCTATAAAAAACTCAACGTAACAGGCAGAACTCAGGCAATTTTAACCGCTATGAACACCGATTTAGTATAAATTTTAAAAGGAGAAATTTTAGATGATAGATTATACAAGAGAAGAATTAGTTGAATTGTTGAAAAGGAATCCTGACAGATTTAACGAATGGAAGGCTGAACAGGGTGATGAAGAAATTAATTTAAGCGAAATGGATTTTTCCGGTCTTACTCTTAATGAAATTGATTTCAGCAATATTAATCTTAATTCAAGTTCGTTTGCTGATTGCAGTCTGTCATTGATTAATTTTACCAATACAGATTTGACTTCTGTTGATTTTACCCGTTCTCATATCATTGAGTGCGATTTCACGGAAAGTCTTATGACCGGAACTGATTGCAGTTATTCTGTCGTAAGCTACTGTAACTTTACAGATACAGACCTTGCGGGATGTATTTTCTCGGAAGCTGATTTGAGTAATTCGGATTTCTCCTCTTCCGTAAACCTGCACGCTTCCAGATTTGATGAAGATACCGTATGGCCGGATCCGGAGTACCTGCCGGAAGATTTTGACGCGGTTTACAGCAAAGACCTTTCTTCTCTGGAAGATGAAGATGATACTGTAATTTCAGATTACTAGGTAGCAAATTATTTTTTCAGCAGTTTTATAAAGTTCTAAAAGGTGCTGAAAAATGAAAATTAACTCGATTAATAACTACCCGTATAAATTTTACAATAACCATTCTACGTTCAGCAGACCGGAGAATGGTTATTATAATAAATTTCAACAAAAGCCGGCGGCAGCAGACAGTCTGCGGCAGGTTAATTTTTGCTCAAAGAACTTGAATAAAGTGCTTTGCCCCGATATATGGCAGAATGATGTTTTGAAACCCGAGGTGGCTAAAAAGCTTAACCTTGTTGCAGATATCTTTCAGCAGACACTTGCCCTGCCGTTTGAACGTAAAGATTTAGTTCTTGTCGGCTCAATGGCAAGCCATAATTACGGAAAATTTTCGGATATAGATTTGCACCTTGTGACTGATTTCAGCAAGTATAACACAGATGCAAGACTTCTGGCTGATTATTTTAAGTCGAAACGTGATCTGTTTAATTACACAAACAGTTTTATGATGTACGGGCATCCGGTCGAGGTCAGCGTTGAGGATGCAGCAAGAAAAGCGCGTTCTCAGGGGCGTTATTCGCTTATGAGCGGACAATGGCTTAAAAAGCCGGTGTATGATGAAAATTTTGTTATACCGGATGTTTCTAAGTCGGAAAAGTATCTTAATCTTAAAAAATCTCTGGATGAATGTCTGGCTAACAAGGATTTTAAGAGAATAACGCCTCTTTTTCAGGAAATTTACAGACTGCGGGAAGCCGGACTCTCAACCGGCGGCGAACTTTCAAAAGAAAATTTGATATTCAGAAAGCTGCGAAATGAAGGTTATTTGAAAAAGTTAATTGACCTTTCTTATAATGCGCTCAGTAATTTAGTATCTCTAGACTAGTCCGAGAAAGGCTCGAGATAAAGAACGTGGCGTGAATGAGTTGCGTAGCAACTCCCGCTCACGCAAGCGAGCCTTTCGAGTGGCGTATTAGACAGCACTCTGCCGAGCAAAACAATCCAGTGAATTGTTTTGTGAGAGGTAAGAGGGTTGACCTGCGGGAGCAGGGCAAGCAGGCGACGGAGAACTGCTTTATTAGTTGAAATATGTAACAAAATTATTAAGTATTTGTTATCGTGTCTGCGGCAGGTTAAAATAATATCGGGAGAGTTTGTCTATTGGCAGGTGACGAATGAGTACTCAAAGCGTTAATGTAGTAACAACTAATGAACTATCCTATCAGTACGACTGGTATCAAAAAACGTTTCCGCCGGTCGTACAGGAGGTTTTTGACGATTTTTTCGCCGAAGATTTTACGTTTACCCTGCTTGGTGTGTGCAAAAATATCAACACTCTTGCCGATAAAGATTCCTATTTCGTCACAAAGGTCAAGATTGATAAGCAACATGATGTTTTTTTTAGATTGTCTGAAACCGCTATCGGGCTTGTTCTGGATAAGGTTCTGGGGAAATCCGGCACCAAGAAGATAGATTTGAATAAGCTTACCGATCTTGAAACAAAGATAATAACAACTTTTAATGACTGTATGTACCGTTCGGTTGTGAAGTTTTTAAAACCCGCTCCGCCAACGCTTACCAGAACAAATTTTGATGTCGTATATCTGGGATTTGTTCTTACGGACGGTTCGACCGGTAAATCCGGCAGATTTGTTATAACTCTGCCTGATGTTCTCGTTCAGCCTGAAGAAATTCAGGTAAGCGAAAATTTTCCGGTTAGCCAGTTTGAAAAAAGTACGATTTCTGTCAGCCTTGAGGTCGGAAAGACTACTTTTTCACTGTATGATGTAAAACATCTGGAAGTTGAAGATATGGTCGTTTTTGAGTCAAGTAATACAGATAAAATGAAATTGAAGTTCCGGGATTATGAAACAGATGTGTTATTGAAGCCGAACTTGAGTCTGGTTGTACCAATTGATAATGATGGAGGTTCTGAGGTGTCAGAAAAAGATATAAATATTTGGGATAGTATTGAAGTTGAAATGGTTGCGAATTTTGATGCTGTCGATATAACACTTGGTGAGTTGAAGAAAATTCAGTCCGGCATGGTTGTTGATTTGACTTCAATTTATCAAAACCGTGTCACGTTAACCGTGGAAGATAAGCCGATAGCCTGCGGGGAACTGGTTATTGTTAATGACAAATACGGTGTTAAGATTACCGAGGTTCTGGCGCCGAAAGCTCCGGAAGAAACGTATGTACAGCCGCAGGCTTCTTCTCCTGCGGCAGCGCCGCCGGCAGATAGTGAAATCCCTGTAGATGTACCGGATGTTCCGGGAGTTGAAGCCAGTACCGGCGGCGGTGATGATGAAGAATTTGATTACAGCGACTTTGATCTTGAGGAGGATATTTAGTGACTTCTTACATTTTAACATTCACTGTTTATACGACTGCGATGATTGGCGCGATTTTCCTTGCGTTATTCGTCTATAAGAAGTGCTCTGTTAACAACAGCCGCGTTTCTGCGTCAAAATTCCTTGAGATAGAAGATTGTGTATCTTTAGGGGTTCGTAAGCAATTGTACGTTGTAAGAGCGGGCAGTGAAAAGTTTTTAATCGCATCTGATGCGGAAAGAACGACTTTTCTTTCTAAATTGCAGGGAGAGGGGGCGCCTCAAACTTTGCCGGAGCACAGACCGGAAATTAGCAGTGCACGGGATATTGAATTTGATATGGAAAATTTATATTCAGGCGGTGAAGTTGTAAGAAAAGATTCCACTACCATACTCAGGAACATAATCAGCAGCCCGAGAAAATTTCGCGAAGAGCGAAAGTTTGGAGTGGCAGATGCGACAGCGAAGCCGGGCACGGTACCGGGCTCAACTGGCCGTGGCGGCGAAGAACTGCTTTAGGAGATAGAAGAAATGGATAGCGTGATAAAAGATATAAATCCTGTTTTACAATTGCTTATAGTTATGACGGTATTTTCACTGATTCCGTTTATCTTTTGCTGTATGACAAGTTTTTTGCGGTTTGCAATAGTGTTTTCCATGTTGAAAACGGCTATGGGTACCCAGCAGGTGCCGCCGAGTATTGTTATCATAGGGCTTTCTATGGTTTTAACCTTTTATACAATGGGCGGAACATTCTCAAAAATGTATGAAATGGGATCTGTTCCATATCAAAAAAATCAGAATATCGTTGAGGCGATAAGTGAGGGTTCCAAGCCATTGAAAGAGTTTATGATGAAGCAGACGCGGGAAAGCGATTTAGCGTTTTTTATTGAGCTTTCGCAGAAAACTCCGCCGAAAGATCCTGATGAAATAACAATCTGGCAGGTGGCGCCGGCGTATATTATGAGTGAATTAAAAACCGCGTTTGAAATCGGGTTTATAATTTTTGTACCGTTTATTGTACTGGATCTTGTTGTTGCAAACATTTTGCTGGCACTTGGTATGTTTATGCTGTCACCGACGATTATTTCTTTGCCGTTTAAACTGCTTATTTTTATTGCGGTTGACGGCTGGGGACTGATTGTTCAGGGTCTGGTAACGAGTTATAACTAGGAATGTGAGGGCGTTTAATTATGGAACTTATGGTTGAATATTTAGCAAAAGGTTTTCTGGTAATGCTTTCTATCTCAATGCCGTGCGTACTTGTGGCCGCGGGGATTGGTCTTGTTGTCGGTATTTTGCAGGCTGTAACACAGGTTCAGGAGCAAACCATTGCTGCAGCGCCGAAGATTCTCGGGGTATTCCTTGTTATTATTATCGGCGGATATGCGTTTATGAATATGCTGAATAACTTTTTTATTCAGGGAATGGGGCTTGCGTTTAACGTTTTACCTAAGAATGATAGTTTCGTGTTGTCCTCTGATTATTATAAATATACAACACCATTTCAAAAGGAAATGGAAATGGATAAATTTAAAAATGTTCCTGATATAAACGAGATTATGAAAAATCCAGGTAAGGTTCCTTATATTGATAATTATGAAAAAACGAAATATTATCCGTCACGAAGAACACCAATGCCTCGTCCTAATTTGATTGAAACAAACCAGATTATGAGAGGTCAATAGGTTGTAAGGCGGTTTAGATGAACGGGTTTGATTTTTTGACAGAACTTGTGAAGATTTTTCCGGAATTAAATGAATATTTAATTGCGGGAATTTTGGTGTTTTCGCGTTTGATAGGTTTTTCACGCTGGGCGCCGGTTTTGAACAGAAAAGAAATTCCCGGCATGGTGAAGCTGTGTCTTGTATTTATTCTGACGGTTGTAATCACTATGGTTTTGAAACCTGAGGGAGAGTTGTTTAAGGATTCACTGCTGTTGTCGATTGTTTTGAATTTCGTTGTCGGCGGGCTTTTAGGTTACGTTGCACAGGTAATTTTAATCGCAATTGAAGCTGGTGCTGATATGATTAATATGCAAATGGGGCTTTCATCAGCAATGGTTCTGGATCCTACAACGTCAAGTCAGGTGTCAATTCTGGGGAAATTATTTTCTTTATTTGCATTGTGTATTTTTATTCATATCGGCGGTGTTTACTGGATGATGAATGCATTTATGAGAAGTTTTGAGATTTTCCCTCTATATGCTGTTTCAATACCTCTTGAAAAACTTGTTAATCTGGATTATTTGGTTAAAATCACCTCAAATGTTCTTTATATGGGCTTGCAACTGGCATCCCCTGTGCTTCTGGCAACTCTGGGACAAGATATTATTCTTGGAGTAATTTCAAAAACAGCTCCGCAGGTAAACGTATTCCAGTTAAGCTTTCTTTTCAAACCGGTTCTGGGGGCGGCAATAATGGTTTGGATTTTGCCGATGCTGTTTAATGTTATTCAGGATTATTTGACCTCATATAGCGGCATATTCTAAGCCCCGAATGCGATTGCGCAGATTAAAATCAGCGCCATATACATCATAATATTGCGCGATAAAAGCAGACGAAAGTAAAAACTTTCTGCACCGTCTTTGACTACCTGTTCCCAGTTGTCGAGCGGGAAGTTTAGTTTGTTTATGCGCGGAATAACTGTTTTGTCACTATTAAACCGGCGCAGTTCTTTAAAAAGCCAGATTATATAGGGGATGGTTAAAAATCCTGCAAGATAGAGGAAATTCCCGCTCATAAAGGTTAGCGCACCAAGTGAAATAAACCCGATTGCAAAAAAAACAATAAGCAGAATAAGCGCTTTATTTTTGTTGCCGATGCGGCAGGCAAGAGTTTTTTTGTGCGAAATCATATCTCCGTCATAGTCAAGAACGGTGTGAGTGTAGAGGAATTGCTCGGAAAACATAACACTTGCGAGCGAAAGCAGTAGAACTTCCCACGAAAAACTTCCGGTCATAACGTAATAAGTGCCTTCAAAGAGCAGCGGGCCGTAGACGATACCGACTGCGAGTTCGCTGCATCCGATAAGCGAGCATTTTTGATAAAATAGGACTGCCGTGGCGCCTATTGCCATAAGCCACCATACATGCGGCCCGCTCAGAAAAACGAGCGTTATACCGATTAATGCGGCGATTGTGCACAGAATTATTATTGCAATACCTATTTGCCTGTGGCTGATAATCCCCTGACAAATCAGCCTGCATTTACCTTTTTGAACGGTATTGTGGAAATTTTTGTCACGGCAGATTATTTTGTAATCCAGATAATCGTCTACAAGGTTTGTCGCAAGGTGTGCAAGTTCAATCCCGATACCTGCAAGCAATCCGAGCCGGAGGTCGCCGCCCGCTTTAAGCCCGTATGCGAAAACCACAGCCCACGACATCACCGTAATAGGTATTGAATAGGCTCTTACGCACTCGAGCCAGTCCCTCATAGTGCTCATTTCAAAAGACCTTCTTTACTTTTGACAGCCTCATAACTCGCGCCGGCTTCTAAAATTTCCTCTGCACTCAGCCCGAAAAGCGTGATAAGATTGTCCGCGTCACGGTGGTTCTCTTCCAGAAGTTTAACGACGGTTTTTATGGCTTCTTCACGGCTCAGGCTGGAAAATTGATTGTAAATTCCAAGCTGAAAACTTCTTTTTTTAGCTTTACCCATTTTTTCTCCTAACTGTGACGATAATTGCAAGATACTCTTTATTGGTTGGTAAGCAGCTTCTCCAGAGCAAGAAGTCCTGCACCTATCATTCCGGAGTAATTGCCGGTTGTTGCGTGGCGGACTTTTAGCGGCTGTGTAACTATTTCCCTGTTAACTGCGCACTCTAAATATTCCGCATCCAGAAAATCGCCCAGAGAACCGGAAAGCACAATCATATCAGGATCAAATAGGTTTGCAAGTCCTATAAGCCCTGCAAGAACATCTTCCTGCCAGCGGTTTAAAATCGCTTTCATTACGGCATCGCCTTTTTGAGCACCGCCTACAACGTCATAAGTCGTTATGTCAGGGTTTCCGCTCATTTCTTCTGCGGTGATTTTCAGCCCTTTGCCCGAGGTATAAATTTCAAAACAATCCCACGAACCGCAGGTACATTTGCGGTGTTTGTCTGTTCGCATTTTAAAATGCATTTCGCCGGCGGCTCCGCTTTTGCCTTTGTAAAGCCTGTTATTTATTATAATTCCGCCGCCGACACCGGTTCCGAACGTCAGCATGATTGAATACGGCATACCTTTTGAAGCACCGATTTCGTGTTCTGCCCACGCTGCTGCGTTGGCGTCATTTTCAACAAAAACGCGTTTTTTAGATAGTGATTGAAAATCCATATTCGGATAGCCGGAGGCTATGTTGCCGGTAGAACCGATTATACCTGTGTTTTCGTTGTTTACGGAACCGCAGGTAGAAACCCCAATTATATCAACGTTTTCTTCGTGCTTTTTTATAATCTCTTCAAACGCTGCCCTGATTTCATCAAAGGTTTTCGGCGTCGGACGTTTTTCAATATCAGCGATAATTTCGCCGTTTTCGTTGATAATTGTGTTATAAATTTTTGTTCCGCCAATATCAATAACCAGTGCTGTGCGCATTATTATAAACCTCTATTCTGAACAAAGCGTTTTGTAATCAATTGCGGGCGTGTTATTGCAGAGCCGATAACAACGCAGTGAGCGCCGAGTTTAAAGGCTTCCTGTACGTGTTCCGGCGTCCAGATTCTGCCCTCAAGAACGACCGGTGCTTTGACTGATTTTACAAGTTCTTCTACCAGTTTAAAATCCGGCCCGTCGCTTTCATTAGGTGAATTCTGTGTATAGCCTGAAAGCGTTGTCGAGATTAAATCCGCGCCGGCTTTTTCTGCAAGAATACCTTCTTCAAGCGTAGAAATATCCGCCATTGCAAGACGCTGATTTATGTGAATATATTTGATAATTTCGTCAATCGTACAGTCGTCATGCGGGCGCTGGGTTCCGTCGAATGCAACAATATCCGCACCGGCTTTTATAAGCTCAAGCGTGTCTTTAATTGACGGTGTGATATAAACTATTTCTTTCCAATTCGCGGGAATTACAGGCGGTTTCGTTAACCCGATAACAGGAACATCAAAAAGCCCTTTTGCGTTTCTAACATCCCTTGCCCCTGCAACACGCAACCCGCCGGCGCCGCCTTTTACAACAGATTTCATCATCGCAATCATGCACATCTCGTTATAAAACGGCTCGTTTGGCATTGCCTGGCAGGATACAATAACTTTATTTTTCAAACGATTAATAATGCCCATTCGTAAATTATAATCCAAAAGTTTTTGTTTGGGTTATAATATTGTTAATTGTAAAGGAAGTTTTTATGAAAAAAAGTTTTGTTGAATATCCGTACCTGACAGAGAAAGTTGAAGTTTACGAGCGCGAAAACGGGCATAAAATTGTTCTTGCGCACAAAGAGGGTGAACTCGTTAATGTTTCAAGCTGGGTTAAGACCGGCTCTATTAATGAGGACGACACAAATAACGGAATTTCGCATTTTCTTGAGCACCTTATGTTTAAAGGTACAGAAAGATTCAAGGTCGGAGAGTTCGACAGAATTCTTGAGTCAAAAGGCGGTATAGTAAATGCCGCAACCTGGAAGGATTATACATTCTATTATGTTACTCTTCCAAAAGGCGAAAATGACGAAAACCTTTATCTTGCAATTGATTTGCACGCGGATATGATGACCGGCGCAATTCTTCCTGAAGTTGAAATCGGCGCGCCGTTTGACCTTAATGACACAACCGTAACCGATAAGCGCGAACGCCATGTCGTCATTGAAGAAATCAGAATGCGAAAAGATCAGAACTGGACAAAAGTTTATAACGCCTGTAACTTTAATATGTACACGCAGCACCCGTATAAGCGCGATGTTATCGGGACTCCGGAAATTATCTCGCAGGTTACGCGCGAACAGATTATGGATTACTACAAAACCCACTATACGCCGGAAAATATTACAACGATTGTCGTTGGCGATTTTGATAAGGAAAAAGTTCTTGATTCTGTTATAAAAGGTTTTGAATTTCACGGCACAAAAAAAGCTCCGCAGCGCGAAAATAAAATTGACACTCCGGTCAGTGAAACAAAAATCGTTGAAGATACAGCCGTTGCCAATACAGGTTATGTAATGTTCGGTTTTCTCGGCCCGAAAGCGCGCGAATTAAAAGAAAATATTACCCTTGATTTAATCAGTATAATCCTTGGAGAAGGTACAAGTTCGCGCCTTTATCAGAATTTAATTGAAAAACAGGCGGAACCTGTTGTTAATTACGTTGATTCGACTCACTACCAGTTTAAAGACGGCAACAATTTCTTTATTCAGGCAAACTTCCGCCCTGAAAAGAAAGATACTGTGATCTGGATGATTAAGGCAGAACTGGCTAAACTTTTAAGTGAAAAGATTACCGCAGAAGAACTGATGAAGGCGAAGAAGAAAACGAAATCACGTTTTGCTGAAAACGCAGAAACGGTCAGTGAAATCGGAGAAACAATCGGATATTATATGACTGTCTGCGGGGATTTGAAACTCGTTGAAGAATACCTGCGTGATCTGGAAAATATCACGGTTGAGGATCTTGAGAACTCGGTACGTAAATATTTAAACATTAATAATGCAGTAATTTCCGTATTAATGCCGGCGTAATATATGGTGCTCCCGTGATGCCGCGCTGCGACTACACCGGCTTACGCATTGCGCCTCGCATAAAACGCCACCGCTCGCGTTAGCCAAATTCACTTGGCTCCTGACAAAATTTAAGCTAGTGTTATCAACACTAGCAAATTTTGAAACGTCGCAATCGTAGTGTTCCGTCGCCTGCCGTCATCACTCCCGTGATGTCGCACTGCGCCTACACCGGCTTACGCATTGCGCCTCGCATAAAACGCCACCGCTCGCGCTTGCGTGAGCGTTGCGCGCTCGACTCTACGCAAGGCAAGCCTTGCTTCGTGGCTCTGCTCGGCGCAAAAAAAAAACTTGCCTGAACGGCAAGCATTAAATAAACACGAGGATATTAAGAGAGAGAGAGTATAAAAAACTTTCTTTCAATTCTGTTCTTATAACTTTCAAGAACCTGAACTATTTTCCTATTTTTTAATATCCAATTTAATAACTTCGATTAAATTTCCCTTTACACTTATATAAAGTTTTTTCTTCCGGATGAATTGCCTTTTTGTATTTTAAATATTACAAAATGTTTACAATTAATACTAAAGCCCCGAAATCCCGGGGCTTTTAAATCTCTATTTTGATAAATATTTAATAATTGCATCTGTAAAGGCCTTTGCCGACTGATAATTCTGCGCTGTGATTAAGTTTCTGTCTTCAACAATATTTACCTTGCTGATGCTTTCTTTAACAAAAACTGCTCCGGCTGTTTTCAGGGCATCTTCAAGATAAAATGGCAGCAGGTCTTGTTTCTTTGCCGCGATTTCTTCATCATTTGTAAAGCAGGTTAAGCGTCTGCCATTCACAAATGCAACACCGTCTTTTACGGCAGGAAGAAGCCCTGCCGGCCCGTGGCAAATTGCTGCAATAAGTTTATTTTGTGTGGCAAAGTAGTTGATAATTTTACCTAAAGTTTCGTCTTTTGCCAAATCCATCATAGGCCCGTGACCACCCGGTAGTACTATTGCGTCAAATACCATATAATCTACGGTATTGAGTTTTAGAGGTGCATTCAGGGCTTTTTTTGCCTGTGACCATTTTACATCGTTAATCAAATTTTCGCTTGCCGGATCTATAGGTGCTGGATCGCCAATTGGTGATGCAACCGTTACTTCATAGCCCTGTTCTAAAAATCCCAGATACGGCACGGCGAATTCTTCAAACCAGACGCCTGTTCGCTGCCCGTTTGCCCCGCGGGTTGCATTTGTTACTACCATTAAAATCTGTTTTGGAAACTCAAAACTACATATCTCTTCTGTGCATTTCTGTCCCTGAACTTCTATTTCGTCTGTCATATTCCCCCCCTTTTTCTTATTGAGTAAAACCGATTTTGATAAAATTTTCATTACACCGGCGGGGAATTTTTTATAAATTAAATTTACATATTAACAAAAATTTTTGTGTTAGGATATTATAAAATTATGAAAGGGATTTGTTATGCCAATAGATTTCAATACACATTTTATATCTTTTAGTTCGAATAAACCAATAAAGCCTGTTATTGCAAGGCAAATGGCGGTTCCGGCGAGTGAACTACAGCAGGATACTTTTGAAAAACAGGTTGAAGTGAAATCCGCTGAAATCAATCCTGAGTTCGACGGGATGAAAATAGCACAAAAATCTTTCGGAAAACTCAAAAACGGTGAGGAGGCAACTCTTTATACTATTACGAATAAAAACGGCGCGAGCGTTGATTTATCAACTTTCGGGGCTTCAATCATCTCAATCAAAATTCCTGATAAGGCGGGAAAACTCGTTGATGTTACTCAGGGGTATGATTCCGTAACCCCTTATGAAAATTCGCCGGTCGGGCATGCCGGCGGCACGATAGGGCCTTGCGCAAATAAAATTAATAACGGCACATTTACTTTAAATGATAAAGAATATCAACTTGAATGCAACAAAGACGGCGGCAAAACTCACTCCCACGGCGGCTCGGAAGGGTTTGATGTCAAAAACTGGAACGCGGAAATTATAAAAGACGGAATTAAATTTACCTACAATAAAAAAGATATGGAAAGCGGCTATCCGGCGAACGTTCAGGCCGCAGTTACGTACAAATTCGATAACGACAACCAGCTTCATATAATCTATGAGGCGCAAAGTGATGCCGACACTATTCTAAATATGACGAACCATTCATATTTTAACCTTGACGGCGCTGAAAATGCTCAGGAAAATTCTGTATATGAGCATATTGTAGAACTTCCGAACTCCTCAACTTTTACCGTAAATAATGAACTTGCGGTTCCGACAGGCGAAATCGCCTCTGTTGAGGGTACTCCGTTTGATTTTAGGGGCGCTAAGAAGATAAAAGACGTTATTGAAACAGAAAACGAACAAATTAAAATCGGCTCCGGTTTTGATCAGAATTTCTGTATCGACGGCTATGACGGCGAAAAAATGATTGATATTGCAAAAGTTACCTCAGATAAAACCGGTATAACGATGCATGTTTCAACGAACATGCCGGGATTTCAGTTCTACACTGCAAACCACCTCGGCAAAGACGCGCAGCCGGCAGGAAAAGATGGCAAAAAGTATGAAAAACGTTCCGCTTTCTGCATAGAGCCGCAGTTTTTCCCAGATGCAATAAATACGTTTGATGAAAAACCAATTTTGAAAAAGAACGCAACTTACAGAAGAGAAATAATTTATGCTTTTAGCACAGATGATAAGTAATAACTAAAAGGGGGTATTATGTCTGAAACATCTGCGAAACAGAAAAGTACAAAACTTAAAAAGTTTTATACGATTCTTTGTACACTGTTGATACTTCTAATTCCGATACTGTTTTTGTACGGGATTGTAGAAGATCGTTCTAATTATGAGCGTGATGCCGAGCGCAAAGTTGAAACGTCGTGGGCTTCTTCCCAGACAATCTCCGCACCGGTTCTGGCCATTCCGACAAATGATACCAAAAATCCGTATAAATATTTTACTCTCAATGATTATAAGGCAGATATATGTATTACAACCGAACTGCGTAAAAAGGGTATTTTTAAAGTTCCTGTTTACACCGCAAACGTTGAAGTAAAAGGGAATTTTAAGAATGACTATGCTCCTTTGAAAAACCAGCCGGTAGAATTTTCCTTCAATGTTTCAGATTCAAAGGGATTTGTTTCATCTCCGCAGTTTAAGCTTATGGATAATGAATTTATCCCGAGCCATGAGATGATGTATAAAAAGAAATTGACAACCTCTGCGCAGCTAATCCCGTTTGAAATAACTTATAAACTCCGCGGTTCTAAAGAAATTTATGTTAAGCCGGAAGGCTTGGTAAATAAAATTGAAATAGAAGGTGATTGGAATAATCCAAGTTTTGAAGGTGATTTCCTTCCGGCAGAAAGAGACGTGACATCAGATCATTTTGAAGGCGAATGGGAAATCCCTTATATCGCGGTAAGTTCGCAAAAAGATGCACGGCTGGGCGTTTCGCTGCTTATGCCTGTTGATACTTACAGAATGGCTACAAGAGCGCTTAAATATTCGTTCTTATTCCTGTCGTTGACATTCCTTTCATACTTTATCTTTGAAATCACATCTAAAGAAGATAAGAGAATTCATCCGCTTCAATATATGATGATGGGGGCGGCAATGTTGATTTTCTATTTGCTTCTGGTTTCAATGTCAGAATTTATCTCGTTCGGGTGGGCGTATTTTATTGCAGCGGCAATGACGGTAGGCTTAATCGGTGCGTACACATATTTTATTCTTACCAAACGTCAAAATCTTAAATTCTCGCTGTTAATCGCCGGAATAATGACGGTATTATATCTGTTCTTTTATACATTGCTGGTAATTCAGGACTTTTCGCTTATCATAGGCAGTATTGTTCTGTTCCTGATAATCAGCCTTGTTATGTACACAACGCGCAACGTTGAATGGTATAATGATTAAAGCTCTTTATTATTAATAATACCCAGATTTAAGTCTAAAACCTCTGCGATTTTGTAGAGGTTTTTTAGCGTGATATTGCCGACCCCGCGTTCAAGTTTTGTGACTGTACTCATGCCGACATCAGCTAGTTCGGCCAGTTTTTCTTGGGAAAGTCCTTTTTTATCACGCGCATATTTTATTTTATATGCCAGTTTTAGAAGTTCGTCTTTGTTCATTTTTTTATTATAAAGTATTGACAAACTCTCTACAAGTTCATATAGTACTAATATTGTTCATATAAGAATAAAAATGGTATTATAAAAAGGAGAAATAAATGCAGCCAAATTTAGTTGAGATAGAAAATTTAGCACGAAAAATACACAATGTAAGCATTGTTGCCAATGAGTATTGCAGACAAAACGAAGATGAGGATATTGAGAAGATATCACCGCTTATTGAGGTTGTATATAAAGAGTCTGACAGATTATTATGCAAACTTTGCGGGTATTGTGATGATTAAGATTTATCATTCAGGGCTTTTACAAGTTCCAGAGCCTTTGATTTTAAGCTTTCGTAGTCGGAGTCGTTGTGGACTACAAAATCCCAATCTTTGATGTTATCCAGTTCGGTTTCGGTTGAATCATTTTCGCTCACAAGCTTTCCACGCTGCGCTCTTATTTCACGCGGTGCTTCTACGCGGATTGATTTTGCGCCGGCTTCTTTAAATACCTCGTATTCGTGCAGTTTCCTGACATCCGTCACAAATATGTCGCCGTCCTGCGAAACGATTTTCTTCAGCCAGTAATCAGGATCCTGCTTTCTTCCCCAGTCGCCGAGTTTTATGAGCTCCGGCCTGTAGAAAGGTTTGTTGGCTTCAATTTCAGCAACGGTGATGCCTTTTTGTTTAGCAAAGGTATCTTTTATCACGTCCCCCATTGCGAAACGCCGGAAGGTCGGCATTTTTTCAAGCATTAATTTTGCAAGAGTGTCCTTGCCAGAAAACTGTTTACCCGAAAAAATTACGATGCGGTTTGTCATTTTTATAGTTCCTCAAAGATTTCAACAGGTGCGTAGAAAGAAATTTCTTCGCGTGCAAGCACCGCAACTTCATTAAAGTAGCTCGAAAGCATTTTGAAAAGCAGATGTCTGAATTCAAGCGGTGCGATAACGGTCTTACAGTCATACTTTTTCATAAGTTTTTCAATCTTTTTGGCTAATTGATCCGCGTAGTGAGCGTCAATTTTTATTATCTCTTCGTCTTCTTCAACGCTTGTTTCGCATACGTTCAAAAGCGAATCTTCCGTGATTTCGATTGCCTGAATAATTCCTTCTTCATTTATGTAGTTTTTAGCAATCTGTCGTCCGATTGAAAGCCGCAGTTTGCGAAGGATATCAGATTTGTCGTAATCGTTTGCAAAATCGTTTATCTTTTCTAAGATAAATGTAATATCCTTTATCGAAACTTTTTCATTAATAAGGCTTGTGAGGATGTATCTTAAATCCGCGAGGCTTAAAAACTCGGGAATAAGGTTTTCGATCAAATAGGAGTTATTTTCGTCAACGACTTCAATGTAGTTATCGAGTTCGTTGTAGTCAAGAATTTCATCGACAAATTTTACCGCAATAAATTCCAGTGCGCGGGTTATGCACTGTGCACCGGAGATTCCTTTTTCCCAGAAATCTTTGCATTTTTCTTTCGGAACCCAAACGATTTTTTTACCCGTGATTTCGTCTGTATCGTAAATTGCGTCCTTCATCTTTTTCGTGGTCAAAAGACTGTCGGTGAAAAACATCAGGTAATTAGGATAGACCGTACCTCTGAATACCTCAAACCCACGGATTTTGATTGAATATTCATACGGATTCAGGGTTTCATCATCTTTGAAAATAATCTTCGGGATAACATAGCCGAGTTCTTCGGTGAGTTTTAATCTCAAACGGACAGTTTCTGCAACCAGTTCCTCTTCATCAATGTCCTGCTCTGCATCAATATAGCCTAAAATTTCTTCACTCAGTGATATAGCCAGTTTGTCCTCGCGGAGTTTTTTATACATACCGTCAGGAGAAGTTGTTTCGGCAAGCTGGCGTTTGAGTTCATCAAGTTCCCGCAGACCGGAGGAAATCCTGTCGTTAAGCCTTTTTCTGCCCAAAGATGCCGGCGCTTCGTTCTCAAGCTCTTTTTTGGCTTTTGCAATTTTATTTTTTACTTCCTTGATTTTTTGTTGAATTTCAAGGCAGGCTTCATAAGGAGTAAGTTTTGGCGAAAGGAGCTTTTCCATCTGGCTTTTGAAGTTGGAAATATTAATTTCATCCGTATTTTGAGTGTAATTCTCTTCCTCGGATTCTTTCATAAAAATGCAGTTATACTGATAACCGTCGTCAACTTCGACCTCGTTAATAGTGTAAAGTTCCCAGCCGTTCATGGACATTTCGTTTAAGAGATTTTGCAGTGCCTGCGTGTCCTCGCTGGAACAGGTTTTGATAACATATTGCATTTTCTTGTTTTTAAACATATCTTACTCCCTTTTTTATCATTATAACATGCTTTTTAAACCGCGTATAGAGGGGCAATTTTAAATCTCCTTTTACAAAAATTAACAAACTTGACGCGCAATAAATTTTTTTAGCTGTTTTTGGTATAATGAAAAACAAGGAAGTTTTATGGCAGCAGATAAATCTATTATGGAAAAAGTTAGTTTGTTATCAGCAGAAAAGGCATTAAAGAACACTCATGACGTGATTTCTCATGTTTTACCGTTTGAACTTTTCAGAAAACATGAAGAAATGAAATCCCTTTTAAAATATAATTCATCAATTGATAATCCGGTTTTTGTTTCTTTGAAATCGGATTTTTTGTATAAAATGCAGCGCCTCTTAAAGCAAAATCGCCCGATTATGGTTGCGATTACCGGCGAGAGCGCAAGCGGGAAGTCGTGTTTTACGCAGAATTTAAAGCAGTTTATCCTTGATATGGGCATAGATTGTTCTTTTATTAGCTGTGATAATTTTTATCAGGATATTTCCTGCTACTATGAAAAATACGGCAACTACGGAAATGCCCTTGCGGCAGGTGTTGATTTGGAAGGCCCGGGTGCGTTTGATCTGGAAGAACTGGCTAAAGCTCTGGATGATATCTCGCAGGGCAAAGAAATTTGTATTCCGAAAATGAATTTAAGCAACGGTGTTTGCATTAAAAACCAGACACCGGTTAAAAGCGCAAAAGTTATCCTTGTTGAAGGGATTGCTTCTATGTGGAACGGGCTGGATAAAAAGTTCGATGTGACAATTTATGTTGATTTGGACGAAGAAACACGCAAAACACGTCACGTTGAGCGCGCTGCAAGCCGCAATAAGTCAAAAGAAGAGGCGCTTCAAATGTGGAAATATATGTGTGCTTCTGCGGAACTTCATATAAAACCGCACAAGGAAAAAGTCGATATTGTACTGAATGGTAATTACTACAAAGAAGATTTATTTTCTATGTTTGCAAAAATGCGCCATGTTTTTGCGTAAAATTAATGCTTCTTAATATTTTAGCGTTTAGTGTTTCTTTTGTCGTATAATAGATATGTTTCGGATATTATGTCCGGTGATTAGGGATTAATTAAGAGGCCGCCGTTCGGGCGGGTGAGGTATTTATGGAATACAGAATTGATGCAGGCGAAATCATTACCGCAATGGTAACACCGTTTAACTCTAAAAGAGAAATTGATTATGATAAGACAACGGCTCTGGTCAAACATTTGATGAATAACGGCAGTGATGCTATACTGGTAGCCGGAACTACCGGCGAAAGCCCGACGCTTACGCATGATGAGGAAATAGAACTTTTAAGTACAGTTAAAAGAGCTTCTGCCAACGCCTGCAAGGTTATTATGAATGCAAGTTCCAATTGCACAAAAACCGCTTGCCGGACGGCTAAGCTTGCGCAAAAAGAAGATGTTGATGCACTTTTATCTGTCGTACCGTATTACAATAAACCTAATCAGGAAGGAATGTTTGAACACTTTTCCGCAATCGCGGAGAGCACTGATTTGCCTGTGATATTATATAACATTCCGGGGCGGACTGGAGTTAATATGCTTCCGCAGACAGTTGCAAAGCTTGCAAATAAATATTCCAATATCGTTGCGATTAAGCAAAGCTGCGGCGATATGGATGCGATTAGTGAAATGAAATGCCTTTGCCCTGAAGATTTTGTTATATATTCGGGTGATGACAGCCTGACGCTTCCAATGCTGTCGCTGGGTGCGCAGGGGGTTATTTCCGTTGCGTCACACGTGTTCGGGTGCGAAATGAAATCTATGATTAGAAATTTCAAAACAGGGAATTTAAATGTCGCGCAAAATATGCACAGAAAACTTTTCCCGAGCTTCAAAAAATTATTTATGGCGCCGAACCCTATTCCGGTCAAGGCTGTTCTTGCGCATAAAGGCATTATTGAAGAATATGTAAGACGTCCGCTCGTTGAATTGTCTGACGAGGCTAAAAAAGAATTATTCGCTGTTATAGATGCGTTTTATGAGGATGAACTATAGTCTTTCGGGCTATAGTTTTATCTTTAGGAATATGTTTAAGATTATTAGTAAAAGAGGAATAAAAAAGTGAAAAACAAATTGATTATGTTCTGGGTGATTATGGCAATAACGATTGCTTCAATTGTCGTAATCTGCCTGAATCCGCCAAAACTCGGGCTGGATTTAATCGGAGGCTCCAGACTGACACTGGAAGCCAAGACAACTGATACTCTGGCAAAAATTACACCTGAGGTTATGGATAGATTGAAATTCGCTATCGAAAACCGTGTTAACAAACTTGGTGTTGCCGAAACTGTTGTCCAGCAGGTTGGTGAAAAACGTTTGCTGGTTGAAATCCCTAACGTTTCTGACCTTAAAGAAGCAAAAGCATTTATCGGTGATACCGCTGAATTGGAATTCAAAAAAGAAAACGGTATTGACGCAAACGGCAATCAGATTTGGGAGCCTACGGGACTGACAGGTAAAGATCTTTCAAAATCTACTCTGTCTACTGACAGCGCCGGTAAATGGGTTGTAGATCTGGAATTTAACGGTGAAGGTACTAAAAAGTTTGCACAATTAACGACTGAATTGGTCGGTAAACAAATGGCAATCTTCTTCGGCGGAGATTTACAGTCCGCACCTGTTATCCGTGAGCCGATTTTACTCGGCCGTGCGCAAATCTCAGGCAGCGACGGGTTCGCTTATGAAGAAGCAGACAGAATGGTTAAACTCCTTAATGCAGGGGCATTGCCTGTTCCGGCTGAAATCGTTGAAGAAAACATCGTTGGCCCGACACTTGGTGCAGATAGTTTGGAAAAATCAAAATTTGCAGGACTTGTCGGTTTAAGCCTTGTAATGTTGTTTATGCTCGTTTACTACCGTGTTCCGGGTATGATTGCAAACGTTGCATTGATTATATATAGTTTAATCCTGTTTGCACTGTTCGTAACAATCCCTGTAACGCTGACCCTTGCCGGAATTGCTGGTTTTATCCTGAGTATCGGTATGGCGGTGGATGCGAATATTCTTATCTTTGAACGTACAAAAGAAGAACTTCGTGCCGGCAGAAACCTGTATACCGCAATTAACTCCGGTTTTGACAGAGCGTTTACAAGTATTTTTGACTCAAATATGACAACAATTATCACCTGCGCTATCCTCTATTTCTGGGGTACAAGCATTGTTAAAGGTTTTGCTTTAACACTGGCTCTCGGGGTAATGGTTTCTATGTTCAGTGCAATTACAATTACCAAAAACTTTATGCACCTGATTTTCGGAACCGGCGAGTTGAAATACCCTCAAATGTTCGGTTTGAGTAAGGAAGATATTGATTCGGCTTATACCGCAAGCGAAACTAAACGCGAAAAAGCCCGTTTCGGTATTTTGGACTAGACCGCGGATATTTGACGGAAACCTGATAGACGCGCCTTTAATGGCGCCTGGAAAATGCTTTTAAGGAGAATAAAATGAGTAATAAACATATAGTTCACATAGTTAAATACAGATGGGTGTGGATGATTTTGTCCGCATTGCTTCTGTTACCGGGGCTTATTGCTATGGGCTATTCCATGGCAACATACCCGAATCACGCACCGCTTAAAGTCGGTATTGATTATACAGGCGGTACTATTTCACAGTATGCTGTGGCTGAAAAAGTTAGAATTGACGACAAAGATCAGCTTGCAGAACTCCGTGACGGCTTGAGTAAGGCGGATATTGAAAACCCTTATATCCAAATCTTAGGCGTCAACCCGACCGCTGAAAACAAAAATGTTGAAACAATTATTTCTATCAGAACGAAATTTATTGACAAGGATTCTCAGGATTTAGATAAAATAACTTCTGTTATGAAACAGGAATTTCCTTCTTCTGAACTTGTTTCTGTAAGTTCTGTCGGCCCTACGCTGGGTAATGAATTGTTTAAACATTCGTTTATTGTTCTGGCACTGGCGTTTCTTGGCATAGTTGCTTATCTTTCTGTAAGGTTTAGATTTGACTATGCTCTGGCTGCAATTCTGGGTGTCGGGCATGATGTCCTTTTTGTTGTAGGTGTATTCTCAATACTTGGCTTACTCTTCAACGTTCAAATTGACGGATTATTTATTACGGCTGTGTTGACGGTAATCGGTTTCTCTGTTCACGATACAATCGTTACTTTCGACAGAATCCGTGAAAATTTGAGATACTACTCTAAGAAAATGACATTTGGCGAAATCGTTGACGCCTCTGTTAACCAGACACTGGCAAGAAGTATTAATACTTCACTTACAACATTGTTGACACTTCTTGCACTGTACTTCTTTGGCGGAGTTACAACAAAAGATTTCGTTCTTGCAATGATTTTAGGTATTGCAATCGGTACTTATTCCAGTATCTTCTTCTGCTCAATGCTTATTGAGTTCTGGAACGATAAGAAAAATAAACCGGTTAAAGCTGCGTAAGATTTAAAAATTGGAAAGAGGGACTTGCTAAACGGCAAGCCCTTCTTTGTTTATTGTCCGAGAAAGACTCGCGATAAGGAACGAGGCGTGAATGAGTTGCGTAGCAACTCCCGCTCACGCAAGCGAGTCTTTTGAGTGGCGTATTAGACAGCACTCTGCCGAGAAAAACAGTCCAGTGAACTGTTTTTCGAGAGGGAACGCTACGGCTCGCGGTTCAGCGAGGCGGAGCGGCGGAGAACTGCTTTATTTCTATGTTTATCTTTCGCAAGAATTATCATTAATACTGCGGTTAGGATTGTTATAATTCCGGTGATGATTCTTGGTGTGAGTTGTTCGTGAAAGACTACAACGCCGAAGAATAGTGCCGTCACAGGCTCCAGTGCCCCGAGAACAGCAGCAGGCGTTGAACCTATGAGTTTTATTGAAATTGTCATTGCTTCAAGTGATACGATTGTCGGAAGAATTGAAAGTGCAATTGCACTGAGCCATAATACAGGCGTGTGTATGAACTGTAATTCTGTGCAGAATTTCAGGTTGATAACATATACCTGAAGTCCGAATAACATTACGTAAAACGAGAGTTTAGCTGTATTTAAATGTTTTATTGCCGGAATATTTTTTACGCCTATTATGTAAATTGCATAAGTCAGGGCAGATAAAAAAACAAGAAGAACTCCTGTGAGGTTTAAACTCTGCCCCAGCTTGCCGTTATATAAAAGCCCAATGCCTATTGTTGTCAGAAGGATTGAGAGGATTGCGCTAAAGCACAGCCTTTCTTTAAAGAAGATTGCCATAAGAACCGCAACCAGTACCGGATAGATAAAAAGGATTGTAGAAGCGATTCCGGCGTCAATATAGGTGTAACTCATAAAAAGCGTTAACGAAGACAGTGAAAACATAATCCCCATTATGAAAAGCAGGAAAAATTCTTTCAATGTTATTTTTAGCGAGATTTTTTTGAAGAATTTTACCCAAATTCCGAAGATAATAACCGCAAAAACGTATCTGTAAAAAAGAACAGAATTGACGCCAATGCCGTTATTTATTAAAGGAAGAGCAAAAAGAGGGTTCATCCCGTAACAGGCTGCCGCAGCTGCTCCATATAATCCGCCGGTAAGTTTTCGTCTTATCATAAATCCACAATCTCCTGTGCAACAGAATAATCGAAAAGAAATAAAAAATCAAAACTTCTTGAAAAGCTTTAAAAATACGTTATAATATTAATAGGCATTCTAATGGAAAGGGAGTTATGGATACAAAATATATTCTGCTGTATATTATTGCTGTAATTGCATCTCTGGGCGGTTTGTTGTCCGGTTATGACACGGGTGTAATCTCTGGCGCGCTGTTATTTATTAACGATTCATGGAATTTATCAGATTCCCTGCAAGGAATTCTGGTTAGTTCCGTGTTAATCGGTGCGGTAATCGGCGCTGCTACAAACGGGGTCCTTGCAGATTTATTCGGCAGAAAGAAGATTATTATTGCAACGGCAATAATTTTTATTCTGGGTTCAATTGCCTGTGCTTTTGCCCCGAATATTTATGTACTTATACTTTCGCGATTGTTCGTAGGCTTTGCCGTTGGAATTGTCAATTTTGTAGTTCCGCTGTATCTCTCGGAGGTTTCGCCAAAACATCTTAGAGGAACTCTTGTATCGCTTTATCAATGGGCAATTACATCAGGTATTTTGTTCTCGTACCTGATAAATGCTATATTTGCTCACGCCGTATATAACTGGCGCTGGATGCTTTTTGCCGGTGTTGTTCCGGGCACAATACTTCTGGTTGGAATGCTGTTTTTATCTGATACGCCGCGCTGGCTGGTAAGCAAAGGCAGGGAAGAAGAGGCAAAAAAAGTATTTAAGAAAATTGAGCCGGATGTGGACGTGGATGCTGAAATAGAACAGGTTAAAGCAAATATTGCACAATCAGAAACAACGGATAAAAAGTTCCGGTTTCGCAAATGGATGATTATGCCCTTTGTTGTCGGTATCGGAATTATGTTTGCGCAAATTTGTACAGGTATAAATACGATTATTTATTATGCCCCTACAATATTTAAAACCGCAGGTTTTGATTCAAATCTTGGCGCAATTTATGCAACAACAGGAATTGGTGTTGTAAACTTTCTTATGACCATTGTTGCAATTTATTTTACGGACAGACTTGGACGGAAACCGCTTCTTTATTTTGGACTTGCCGGGGTTATGCTGAGCTTATTTGCATTAGGCTCTGCCTTCCAGTTTGAAGCGGTTTTGGGAGATAACCTTAAATGGGTAGCGGTTGGAAGTCTGGTAACTTACATTGTATGTTTTGCAATGAGTTTGGGGCCAATCGGCTGGATTCTTGTATCGGAAGTTTTCCCGCTTAAAATCCGCGGTATTGCAATGAGTATCTGTACGGTTTCAAACTTTGCGTTTAACTTTTTTGTTGTCGCAAGTTTTCCGATATTACTGCACAGAATCGGCGGAGCATTTACGTTCTGGATGTTTGGCGTTGTATCATTCCTTTGTATTCTGTTCGTTTACTTCTTTGTACCTGAAACAAAAGGGATTTCGCTGGAACAGATAGAACGCAACTGGTTGAAAGGCGTTAATCCCAGAGATTTCTAGTTTGTCATTGCGTGCGGTCGCAGGCAGCGTGGAAATCCATTGAGTTCTGATTCGTAACGGATATTAGCCGAAAGTCTTAAATCCGCTTTCAACAGCCTTTTCAATAACCTTTGAAACGGCGTCTTTTTCATTGGAAATGGCGTTGTGTTCTGTATCAAGCTGTTTAAGACGCAATTCAAGGTTTTTATCTTCTGATTGAATTATTTCAATTTTGGCATTGATATCCTCAATTGCTTGATCATAAGATGCTTTATCGTATTCATACTGGTTCATTGCATCCTCGTAAGCATCCTGATCCGTTACGGTATTGGTAGAGAGCGCATATTCTTTGCCATCAATTGTAATATTGATATAGCGGCCTGTGGAATCCTGTTCCAGATCTACACCCTCAATGCCCTTGATTTCTTCAATACGTTCTGCGGAGCCGAGTTTGTATGCTCCTATAAATGATTGGGAATTGTTTTTATCATCCCAGACCGCACCGGTTATGTCATCAGCTTTGTAGTATACGCCTTCATATTCACCGGTGGAAGTGTTTTGGACGTATCTCACAAACCATTGACCGGTTTGATCGCCGTTATTTAATTCGTCGTTTAACAGTTTTAAAATAGCCTTTTCTTCCTCAACGGTCTGCGTGACTTGATCCGGACTTAATGTGCTAAGGTATGGATCGTTCGCTACATCATTATAAATCGTAATGCTGTTGATTTCATCTGTAGTTAAATATCTTTTATTGGTGTTGACGATATCGGCTTCTTTGCTGTAAGTGTTATCAGCATTTTTCTGAACAAGAGTAACGGCTTTGTCCGGATCTGTTTGCGAATTATCATAAAGACACATAATTAAATCGTCTTCTGTTAATCCGGCTTGAGGAACTTTGTTCCCATCTGTATCAAGTTTATAGAAAGAACCGTCAGTATCTTTGTAAACCCTTTCTGCAGCGCTGTAATCCGCATTGAATTTGTAGTATTCAAGATTAGCAACTTCCTCTGCCGTGCAAACTTCTAATCCGCGGGTTGTAGTTATTTCGTTAATATAATATCCGCCGGCATCGCTATTTACGGTGTAGGTTTTGCCGTCTATATTGATTGTGTTGCCAATAGTTGTACTGCCACCGGCCTGCCCTAAAAGTCTGAGTTTTGTCCCGCCGATATTATAAGTTCCGCTGCCCATATTTGTAACAATACTCGGAGCTGCTGAAATGATAGAAAAATCATCGGTCCAGGATCTGAGGTAGCTCACTTTGTATTTGCCGGGGTTGGCCGGATCTGAAATCAGAGAAGTTATTTGATTAGTTAAAGCCCCGTCGTTAAAAGTATATACTGTTTGGGTAAATTCTTCAACAGAAGGCGCGGTCGGCACATCCATACCCAGAAGATCTGTGTAGTATGAAGCAGATTTATTTGAGAGGGCAGTCCTTTGTTGGTTAATTTGCTGTCCTTCAAATTCTAGGTTATTCATTCTTGCTGTCAAACCCAGAAATCGGGCTTGAGATGCTGCCATACCCATTGTTGATTTCCTCAAAATAGTATTATCATGATTGATATCGGCTTTTTGAGGTGAATCTTTAGTAATAGGGACAAAATATTAAGGAATTTTACGACAATTTATGCGTAGTCGCCGTAAGTCCACCATCTGTCGCCAGGAACCGGTTCTCCCGGATAGTATGTATTAATATGTGAAGTTATTTCAGACTTTTCGGCGCTGCCGCTCCACTGTCCACAGGCAATACTATCAAGGTAATCTTCTTCTGTCTGATATGCAACATATTCACCCCAGGCCGTTTCATCAGAAGGGTGGAAAGATGCTGTCGCGTGGGTTAATTCGTGGATAAGAGTACCTACAAGGTCATACCAGGTGGAACCGCTTCTTTCGCAGTAATAATATTCATCCAGCCAGAGGCCGCCATGGTAATCGTCAATACCGTCACCGTCTTGATCGAAAAACATGTCATCATCACCTACCCAGTTGCCTGACGAATCCGCAAGTGATGCGTATGCACCCAGTACCCAACCGCCGGCGCCTTCAACATAAGTTTTACCCTCGTTGAGATCCATAAAACCGATTTTATTCTCACGGATAAGTCTGTCAAGCGATGCAATTTGTTCTGTTAAGCCTACCTGTTCAAAATATTCCCGTGCTTTTTCAATCGCAAAATCAAGTTTTTGCAGTGCGGTCATATTATTAAAATCTCTTTGAAGTTCATTTGAATATTCTTGAACTTTATTCAGATAATCAGAAACGGTAGCCATTTCATCCCCGACGAAATCGGAGATTTCTTCATAAGATAGAACACCGTCGTTGTCGGTATCTATGAGGTTAAACCCGTGGTTCATTATACCGAAGAAGCTGTTGTTGTTTCGTTCCCAATCGTCACGCTGGGTTAACTGCCACAGAGCATTACCGTCAAGTCCGGTTTCTTTTGTGACGGTCGGATCAATCGTGTTAATATAATTAAACATTTCATCAACATCGTCGAAGTCATGCATAAACCCGATTTGTCCGGCAGGAGTTTCGCCGGTATCCGGTTCAGGTTCTGGCTCCGGCGTACTTGTCGGGTGGTGTAAATCATAAATTACCTGCTTAATACGTGAAATTTCTGCGGCAGAAAGCGAGGAAATAGTAACAGCGTTAGTGTTTACCGTCAAAATGTTAGAGGTCGCTGCGGCGATTTTCTGACTTTCGTTAAAATTATTCATAGCAAAATCATTGGCGATTTCATAATCAGCCGAAGTTAGCGCAGAAGTATCAGTATTACTGGCAGACCCGGTTACCACCGGCTCTGCCGTTGTATTGCTCTGTGAAATAGTTTTATTTTGCTCACTCTGTGCCTTTTTATACAAAAGCAGCTGGAGCATCGGTTCGCCTATTTGCATTGCCGCTCCTTATAAAAGGAGTGTCGACAATTTAGAAGTTATTCTTTATGTTTGCAGTAAGAAAATTTACAAAAATTAATAGTATATATCACTTGAGATGAAAGTTATTTAGTATCCGAGAATGTTCTGCGATATGGAATTTAGATAGCCGAGATTTGCTTTATTCGTTCGGATTAAAAATTTTATTTTGTATCTTTTCTAATTGTATCAACGCATTCTCATATAATTTTTTTTGTATTCTGAAAGCCATGCCTAGCATTTTATTATGTATTAGAGTATCCCGTGAGTTGAGGTTCTGCATTTTTGTTATCATCGGGTTTATAAGGTCAAGTTCTTGCTCTGTTAGCTCTTCAGAATAAAATTTTTTTTGAAATCTTTCCTCGGCAAAATCTATTATACTTCGCTCCATAAAGTCTTCATCCTTCAAGGCTTCATTAATGGGTGTTTCGTAATATTGCTCTAACTCAAACTCACATTGTAGTTCCTCTGTAATATAATTGCTTGCTACTTTTTCTTTATTTACAAAGATATCTGTACCTGTCGGACTCTTATATAAAATACCTGTATTTTCTGTTTTTTCAAACTGGATAACATCATCTTTTGAATCATTTAAAATAGCATTAAGTGCTTTAATAAGGCTTCTACAATAACCTGCTTCTTCGTCGTATATTGTTGCATTTTTGATTGTGTGTGATATTGTGTTTTTCAGGCTTTGTGTGGGTATAATGCGTGATTCAAATTTTATAGAATGTTGATTATTAAAATTATTTTGCGCTGTATTAATAGTAATCATAGAAAATCTCCTTACTATAAGTGTAATATAAATGCTTTATTTATATAGCGTTTGTAAAGATTTGTGAAAATTGCATTAAATGTAGATAAAATTTTTAGTTTACGTAAATAATTTTTCAATCCAACGTAAATAAAAATTTTTAGTTTAATTTTAAACTTTAATTATTGTAATGGTTTTAGGCTTTTCTACGTAAATAAATTCTTGCATTAACGTAAATAATATGTTATATTGATGTAAATAACCGGAGAACATTATGTGTGATAAATTAAATTTAAAATTACCTCAAATATCATTTGATAGTAATTTGGTAGAACTTATTATGCAACTTGAAGTTTTACGAAATCAAATTGCTCCATTAGAGATTAATCCAAGATTATTTACGCAGGTAAAAGAAATTTTTCACATGATTGAAAGCTTGCAGTCAGCAAGGATTGAGGGTAACAGAACAACTATTTCTGATTATGTTACATATAAATTTGAAGAAAACAAAGAATTTGAAAACATAAAAGAGATTGAAAATATTGAAATTGCAATAAACTATGTGAACACCTGTTTTGATGAAGATAAAGAGTTTAAAATATCAAATAAGTTTCTAAAAGAATTACATTATTTGATTACCAAAGGTTTAAAAAACGAGGGAAGTAATGAAAGCGGAAGTTACAGAACTTGTTATGTTAAAATAAATAAGGCTATACATACTCCGCCAAATCCTACAGCTGTTCCGGGTTTTATGCAGGAACTTATTGAATGGATAAATAAAGATGATAAAATGCAAATGCAATTGTTAAAGGTTGCGATTGCACACCATTGCTTTACCTGGATACACCCGTTCGATAATGGTAACGGCAGAATGTCAAGAATTTTGACATATTCAATGCTGCGTCAATACGGTTTTGATATGGCATATCTTCTAAACTCTACCGCTGTTTTTTGTATAGATAGAAACAAGTATTTTGAAATGTTACAAGTGGCAGATGAAAATACAGATGAAAGCAAAGCCATTTGGTGTGAATATGTTCTTAGCGGTTTGCACAAAGAAATGTCGAAAGTTTCTAAACTTATGAACAAACAATTTTTTGCAGAACGTATTGTTATGCCGGCAATAAATAAAGCACTTGAATTACATTTTATAAATAACGATTACAAGAAAGTTTTAGAATTGGCATTGAATAAAACTGAGGGTATTGTTAAATCAAAAGATGTTCAAGGGGCATTGCCGGAAAAGACCCCGCGCCAGATAAATTTGTTAATAACCAAAATGGTTGAACTCGGGTTATTGCAACGTACTGAACCTAATGCACGCACATACGTTATCAATTTAATCTGCAAAGACCTTACAAGAGGTATCATAGAAACACTTTATAGAGAACAATTCATTAGTGTTGAGGAATAAATGTAATTTCCTCCTTTTTTAAAAACAAAATACAGGGTAAATGCTGTGCTAATAAAAACCGTCGTAAAGACGGCTGTATGTATAATGTTGCAACTAATTTTACTCTTAAAATATTGCAGTGTCAAGTATAAATTAATAAATAATTTGAATAGAATATATCACTTGAGGTGAAAGTTATTTAGTTCGTATAAAAGTTTATATGCCAGTTTCAACTTTGTGGAATCCATAGTGTTTAACAATTCTATAATATCATCCTGAATTTTTTCTGATTTGTTATTTCTTTTGTCAAAGATAAATAACTGATAGGGTTTTATGTCTAATGCATTGCAAAGTTTTGGAACTTTGTTAAGAGCAATGTAGTTATGACCATTTTCAAGCAATGAAATAGATTTCGTATTGAAGTCCATAAGTTCAGCCAATTGTTCTTGGGTTAAACCTTTTAGCTTTCTATAACTTTTTATTCTATTGCCGATTCCCTTTTTGAAAGACTTATCGTTCATAATAATATTATCATTTATTGCTGTTAAGATAACCAGTAAGTATTTAATAATAAATATGAATTTTTACACCTAAAAATAGTTTAAATGGTTTATTCACAAAGCAAATCACAATGGTAATATATTTAATATAAATAGTTAATTAAAATTTCGTATAGGAGGAAGTATGAAGAAGATATTTATTTTAGCGGCGTTATTATTTTTTGCAAGTCCTGTATTTGCGGCACCTTGGGATGATAGCGACACGCACAAATGTGTCGTCTTAAATGCCTCTATTTGGGAGGTTGAGCAAACTGTCACGGATTTAATAAAAGCGTATGACGGAGTCGTAACGCCACGGGAAATGGATGGTAGCAGGCATGTTTATACTGTTGATTATAATGACCTTTCATTACTTGGTTACTGGGGTGGGGGTGAAAATTGGGCAACCTCTCGGTTTGCAAAAGCTACATTTTCAGTTTCTTTAAAACCCTTGGGGCAGGATGTTCTAATTACTTCGCGTTATCACGCATATAAAAATTTGCCGGTTTTTAGGCATTACAAAAAAGTATACCGTGAATTAAAATTTAATAATAAGAAAATTGTAAGTTATAAAAGATATAAAAATATGCCGCGTAGACAATATTCTAGTCCTATAGAACGGGGTTATCGCACATTATAAACCACAACGTATTTATAATATAAAATATTTAATAAAAAGCAAGGGACAACCCCTTGCTTTTTATTATCTTTTAAATGGTGGGACCAGAGGGATTCGAACCCACGACCAAGGGATTATGAGTCCCCTGCTCTACCGCTGAGCTATAGTCCCAAGCTCCTCGCTACTGTTCACAATATATCATCAAAAACTTCAAAAATCAAGCCCGTTATTTATGGCTGTGAAAGAAGCGGGGGAGAAGTGGCAGAATCCTGTTTTTTATTTCTTCTCAATGATTACCAGATTTCTATCATAAACTTCTTCAAGCGGAAGCCGGTATTCTATTATATCAACGATTTTCCCCCCGAGCCGTTTGATAGTTCTTCTGCCTTCTTCAATTTCTTCCGATACTTTTTTTGATTTGTAGGCGATAAAATATCCGCCCTCCTTCAGTAGTGGAAGCGCGTATGTGCTGATTTTATCCAGCTTCGCAACCGCGCGGGATGTTATAAAATCGTATTCACCTTTTATATTCTCAGCGCGTTCGCAAAGCGTTTTGAGGTTCGTTATCTTCAACTCTCCGGCAATATTCTCTATCGCAGTGAGTTTTTTTCGTATACTATCAAGAGCCGTTACATTAAGTTCAGGGTACCTGATTGCAAGCGGCACGGCCGGAAATCCGCCGCCGGTTCCAATATCAAGAAGGCTTTTCCCTTCCGGCTGTATTCCGTATTTCTCAAAAAATAATTCAAGCGAAAGGCTGTCAAATATGTGTTTCTCCCATAAAAACTTTTCCTCATTTTTGGAAATAAGGTTTATTTTTGCATTTTCTTTCAAAAAACGCGTCATATAATCTGCGTATAATTCTTTATTGTTCATCATAGTTAAACTCTTTTGCTTTTTTCTTAAAAATGTCTTCGCTCACGCGGTATTTAACGTCTAAAATCCGTCTTTCAATTGTCTGGATATTTTCCTTGATAAAGTTATTTTTTGCAAGTGTGCGGGCCGTAAAGTATTTTTCAAGCGCTTCGATAAGTCGCGTTTTCCCGTATAGGAAGTCACCGTAAGCGATAAGTGCGGAAATCGTATAGAAATTGTCTTTCAATTCTCCGGCAAATTTAAGTGCATTTTCATAATATCCGCAGACTGCTGCAGCATCAGCGTCAGGAGCATTTAGTTCTGCAAGTTTAAGGTAAGAGTTATAAAGACCTTCGGCGTTGTTGGTTGTCATGCTTATTCCCAGCGCTTTTTGGCAGTATTGCTTTGCAAGTTCAATGTTATCTGTTTCAGAGTATAGAGTTGTCAGGTTTGAATAAATTTGTTGTAGAAATTTGTTTGTATTCGGATCATTATTGAATTTAACTGCCCTTTCGTAGGCTTCAATTGCGCGGTAGTTATTATTTCTGGATTCCAAAATTACGCCGCATTTAAAAAGCAGTTCACAGATTGTTTTCGGTTCCTGAGTTTTGTCTGCAAGTTTCATTGTGGTTTTGCAAATTTCAAAGGCTTTGTCCTCGTCACCTTCTTCCATATAAATGTCAAAAAGAAGCAGATTCGATTTAATCTGTAGGCTTTTAGACATGTTTTCGCTCATATTCTCTGCCAGAACTTTTTTTGCCTCTGTGCGTTTGAACATTAAATAATTCATTTTTGCTATGTAAAAATTCGTTTCAATAAGATTTTGGATATCGTTTAATTTTTGATAGAGTTCTTTTGCACTTGAAAAGTGTTTAAGAGCATTATAAGCATCGGAAAGATTTGCAAATGAAATTGCAATTTTACTGTTGATATAAGCCTGCAAGGCGGTTTGACCTTCACTTTTTAACAGAATTTTTTCGCATAAGGAAATTACGCGTTTGTAATCATATCCGGCTTCGGCTTCTTTAACGAGATTTAGAAGTTCGTCAGTATTCATTTCCAACTCGGCGGTTTCCTGTGCCCGTGCTTCTGCCAGAAACTCATTTATAGAAGATGCAATGTTTGCAAGAAGAGAATTTTCTTCTTCTTCATTAAATACGAACAGGATATCTTTAAGCTCTTTTTTCTTAGGCGGAGCCGGCGGAGTAACAGTTTTTTTAGTTTCCGGTGTGGAAGTTTTTGCCGGCTGCTCCGCCTGCTTAAACATTAGGGCCTGTGCATTATAAACTTCGACGCTTTGTGTATGTTCGACTTTTTTCGGTATAAAAAGGTTATGGTATTCAATTTCCTGCCTGATTGTACGTCGGGAGATAAGCAAATCTCGTTCTTCCGGTTTGCGAGGAAGCTGCATTTCATAAAGTTCCGCGCAGGCTCTGTGAAGTTTTACGAGGATATTATCCGGGATTTCGCCTTCGGTAATGTCTTTGTAGTAATCCTTCAAATAAATATTGCCGTGGTCAACTTCAATAATATAACTTGCCGCGTATCTTTGCAGCCGGACTTCATCGTAAAGATTTAGAGATTGGAGTAATTTTGTGTTAACCGGATATCTTATAACGGTTAAAAATCTGATAAGGTGTCCGCCGGCAGGGTCGACCATTGACAAAAATTCACGGAAAAGAAATTCTCTGAGCGACAAAAAGCTGTTGGCGTGTTTTTGAATTAAATCTATAGGTGAAAGCTTTTGAGCGTTCATGATTATCAGGGCAAGGGTTGTATAAAAATAGTAGCCTTTTGTAAGTTTATAAAATTCTTCAAAAACCGGCCCGTGAATACGGATTTTATTTGCTGTGATATACTTTTGGAAAAGTTCTTTATCAAGGGCTTTGAAGTTTATTTTTTCAAATTTAATTTCAGGTTTAAGGTTTTCAGTGTTGAAGTTTCTGGAGATAATAATTGTTTTGATTTTTGCGAATTCGCTCAAATGTCCGATGAAATCCAGCAATAATTTTGCGTTGTCAGGCAGCAGCGCCTGATAAGAATTGAGGATAATTACTATCGGTTTCGAAATTGAGTAGAAGTATGCGTTAATTCTTTGTGAGAAATTTTCAAATTTTGCCTGCGGAACTTTTATTATGTTATGAGAAGCAAGGTGTTTAAACTCTTCAAAGAATTCAAGAAAAATATCGTCAAGGTTTGTTGACTCATAGCAGTTTGCCCATAGCAGAACGCAATTTTCACTCAAAGCCCCCAGACATTTTTGAATAACTGAAGTTTTGCCGGTTCCGAGAAAACCGGTGGCAAGTAAAACCGAATTATCCGACTTGAAAAAGTCAAAAATTTTATTAATCTGTGCTTTGTTGTTTTCAAGCAAAATGGAAGAGCTTATATCTTCTGCATTTTCTATAATTGCATCGGGTGTAATATTTTCCTGCAAAAACTGATATTTCATAAAGTTATATTAATAGATTTTGTTATTTTTTGCAAATTTATTTAGAAATAATTGCACTTTTTGTGTGTTTCAGGTAAAATCTATATTACTAAGGGGGATTTTGTATGGAATTTTTCAGAAAAAATCAGAAAATAATAATATTTGTGATAGCATTGACTTTCATTGCCTGGACGCTTGGCTTGCTTTTGTTACCTGTATTGTTTTCTTAAGAAACAGTCTTATAACCGGATTTGTGGAATATGAAAAATTTTTTAAAGATTTTTATACTGGCAGCTTTTATATTTACCTTTGTCCCGTTCTCGTACGGGGCGCCTTCTCAGCAGCAGGTTGTTAATAAAAAACTCAAAAACGTTAACCAGAAAATTAAAGATATTAAAGTTTTGGAGGGTTTGGAAAAAAACAGGCTGCATAGAAACCAACAACAGCTTGAAACAACTGCCAGAAATCTTGCAAAATCCCAGAATACTTACAATATTCTTAAATCCGAACTTTCTGATGCCGAAAAAGATTATGATGTTGCTATGCAGGAATACAACATCGCTGTTACCGATTTTAACAATAAAATCCGGTTTATTTATAAAACCCAAAGAACGGGTATGCTTCAACTATTATTCTCTGCCAAGGATTTAACCTCTTTTCTGGATACTATTTATTATGAAAAAATTATCCTGAAAAAAGATGTTAATAAAATTATGTCGGTAAAAACTAAAGCACAGAAAGTCGTTATGATGAAGCGCAGTATTCAGTTAAGACGAAATTATCTGGCAAAATCCATAAAAAATATTCACTCTCAAAAAGAATCGTTAAGACGTGCAATCGCAGCTAATGAAAAGAAAATTAATAAGCTAAAAACCGACAGACGGGCGTACGAAAGAGCTGAACGCGAACTTATGGGACAGTCCAATAAATTGCAGCACATGCTCAATAACAAGGGTTCTAATGCAAAACTGGTAAATTCCAGCTTTATAAGACCAATCTCGGGCAGGATATCCTCGCCTTTCGGAATGCGTACACACCCGATATTTAAAAGTAAGTCTTTCCACTCCGGTGTTGATATCGCCGGCCCTAATGCAGGTAATATTATTGCATCTAATGACGGCAAGGTTATATATGCCGGCTGGTACGGCGGTTACGGCAAAGTCGTGATTATTGACCACGGTAACGTTAATAATTCTCCGATAACAACACTATATGCCCACATGTCATCAATCAATGTAACCAACGGGCAGTCCGTTAAAAAAGGTCAGGTTATAGGAAAAGAAGGCTCTACCGGTTACAGTACCGGCCCGCATTGTCACTTTGAAGTGAGAGTTAACGGCAAGCCTAATAATCCTACAAATTATGTTCTCTTCTAAAAAGGTAATTATAATTGAAAAAATTTATAATCATATCTTTAATAGCAATTTCTTTTTCCACGGCAGGCGCATTCGCCGCGGAAGCCGGAATGTTCGGCGCATTTGATGCTATGGGCGGATACGATATGTTCCCTGAAAATGCATTTCCGGAAGCTACACTCATAAAAGAGAAAAAAGAAAAATTTGTGCCTGAAGAACAACAAATTGATATGCAGGAAGGGCTTTTTAACGGAGATGAAACCGTTCAGTCTGTTATATATAATTCTGTGATGACACAGGATCCCAGAACAATGCACATGGGCGGTATCCCGAAAAATAAAGTATATGATTCCAAAAATATTCCGGTATTTAAGAGGACAAGAATTAAACTTTTTAACTGGCTGCGCAATAAAGAACACGAATCTTATCTGAAAGATCTCGAAAAAGAAAAGAAACAGCTTGAACAGTTTGAAAAGGATTTGGAAAAAGAAAAACTCATTAACGATATTTTCTATACATCAAAGGAAGAGAAAGAGGCTGCTGAAAAATCCCTGGAAACACCGGCCGTAGAAGATGTGAAAATAGAAGATCCGCAGGCTGGGCAGGGCACACAGGATGTGTCAGAAGCATCTAAGCCGGTTAAGCTTAAAGGGAAATTGAAACAAAATAAAGGTGAAAATCTGGTTGTTTTAGATGCAAAAAATATCTACTATGTTGAGGAAAATGATGAAATAATTGCCGAAAACGATGCTGTAGTAAAGTTTCCGAAACAAAAAATTACGATGAAGGCTGATAAGTTTGTATACATAAATGCGGCAAATATCGTTAAAGCTATCGGTAATGTAAGGATTAATCACAGCGGCAGAGAAATTTTCTGTGATTATGTTCAGGTAAACGTTAACGAAGAAGAAATTTCTTTTGAAAATATGAACGCTGAGTTTACAGGTACATCTGTCAAGGCTGAAAACGGTGTATCCAGAAATAATACGTTATATCTTTATAACGGATATTTAAGTTCTGACGGCAACAAGCGTATCGGGCTTCCGTCCAGAAAATTAAAAGGTTTCAGACCGGACGATTTAATGCCGATTAGTGAAGATGATAAATTTTTTATCCAGCCATATCTTTCCAAAGATGATACGGTTCATTTTGACACCGGCAGAATTATTATTAATGCCAAGCAGGATCACGATGTTATAACATTAAAAGATACTAAGGTTCATTACGGGAATAATAAAGTTTTCAGGATACCGTCTTTGACAGCATATATGGATAAGCAGCATAAGAGTTTTGAAGCTAATTATCCTGAATTCGGCAGTATTGCTCGTTTAGGTATGTTTATCGGGCCTGGTATTGTCCTTGAAGTTCCGCGTGCCGGCACCTTAAAATTTATTCCGTTTCTTAACTATAGAAAAGATGAACTCGGGGTCGGCGGTTCCCTGCGTTATCACGGCGCAAATAATATTACGGAATTGTCTTACGGTTCTGTATCGGATATTTTTGTAATGAAGGGGCATCAACAACTTGATGATAAACTTTCCCTTGAGTACGGTATGAACTATTTCTTTGATCAGTGGTTCCTCGGCGGGATGATGCCTAAATATGCTCTGGAATTATTATATAAAGATAGTTACAGGATACCGAGTACTTTCCGCAAGGGGCTGGATATGACGTATCAGCACCGTGCGTCTTTTGGTTATTATCACAACTCTATGTACAATATGTATGCTGAACGGTTTAAATCAGGTAATATCGGTACGTTTAGAGGCCGTTATATGGCACAGATTGAACAGGATTTGTATAAGCACATGGATGAGGAAAACTTTAAAACCTTCAAACTGAGTGCATTGATGCAGGGCAGTGCGGCGTTATACGGTACCGGAGATACGCAGATTATCGGTCGTATGGGGTTACGTGCACATTCTCAATATAAATACTGGATGCAGGATATTTCGTATTTCTTGACCGCGTGGGATGATAATACTCCTATGCAAAGATTTGATGCTTACAGATACGGTACGTCAAGTTTACAAATCAGGGAAGCCCTGAAACTTTGTAAGTTCCTTTCTGTTGCGTGGAGCGGGGTAATGTCATTGTCTGATGACGCTTCAAACCAGAAGTTATTTCAGGAAAACGCATTTCTGATTATTCTCGGGCCGGAGGATTTTAAATTGACTTTCGGTTACGATTTCTTGCGTAAGAGAACTTATGTTACGGTAGGTTTTTCTTTGAATACTACAGGTGCGACGTTAAAATATAAAACTCTGGAGATTAAAAATCCGGATAAGCTTTCAGGCGATGAAGGCGAACAGCTTGTAGAACTGCAGCCGGAATTCTGGCTTATTCCGCATGAAAAAAATGTGAAAGCAAAACCGCTGCAATATGCTCAGGTAATTAATATTAGTGAAGATGATAACAGGGAAAGAATAGATTAATGGATTATAAAAAGACGGTTTCTGAATTAATATATTACGGAAAGCTTGCCGGAGAGAAAAATTTTACACCGGGATATTCCGGAAATTTTTCTGCAAGGTATGGTGAAAATGTAATTATCACTGCATCCGGAACCGCAAACGGCTATTTGACGGAAGATGATTTCGTTGTCATTGATTTTGACGGGGATGTTGTGTCGGGGAATGGTAAACCTTCCAGCGAAAAATTTTTGCATCTGGAGTTTTATAAAAAACGGCCGGATGTAAATTATATTATACATGTTCATCCGGTGTATTTAAGCGCATTTGCTTCAAGCGGCAGGGATTTGACCGCGCCTGTTATGCCGGAAAATGTGTTTTATTTCGGAGAAATCCCGCTTGCAGAATACGGACTCCCCGGTTCCAGAGATTTAGTTGAAAAAACCGCAAGATTTTTCAGCACCCGCGACGCGGTTTTAATGGCAAATCACGGGGTGATTATAGGCTCTGCGACACTGAGGGATGCTTATATGAAGCTTGAACTGGCAGAATCTTATGCGCAAACTATTGCGGTTTGTGAAGTTTTAGGCGGGGCAAAGTACTTGACAAATGAACAAGTTAAAGAGATTATTGCATTAAAGAGTTAGAAGGCAGCGAAGCCGCGGGCTGGTTCGCATTTGCCGGACTGCGGCGCAGATCTGTTTTTCAGGAGGCATAAAAAATATTATGGCAATTACATTAGATAGTAAACAAGGTTTAATAGCCGGCGACGGGCACCTGCCTGTTGAAGTGGCAAGATGTGCAAAAGAAAACGGATGCGAAGTCGTTTGTATTTCGCTTGCAAAGGATAATGTTCATCAGTTGAAAAAGTACTGTTCAAAAATTTATTCCTGTCATCCGGGCGAGATTAATAAAATTGAAAAGATTTTAAAAGATGAAGGCATTAAGCAGCTTACGTTCATCGGCAAAGTTCATAAACGTGTGCTTTTGCAGCTGCATAAGTTTGATTCGCGCGCAATTGAACTTCTTAAAGAAGTTGCAAGACTTAATGACGATCAGGTAATGCTTTTGATTATTCAAGAGCTTGATAAGCTGGGGATTACGGTGCTGGATCAGACGATTTTCATAAAAAATCTTATGATACCGGCAGGGGTTTTAGGCGATGTAAAACCTACAGAAGCGCAAATGCAGGATGTAAATTACGGTTTCTGGCTTGCAAAAGAAATGGGCAAAATTGATGTCGGGCAGTCTGTTGTCATTAAAGATAAAATGATTATGGCAGTAGAGGCAATTGAAGGCACGGATGTTTGCATCAAACGCGGCTGTAAGCTTGCCAAAAAAGGCGCTTCTGTAATAAAAGTTTCCAAACCCTCACAGGATAAGCGTTTTGACATTCCTGCAATCGGGTTAAGGACTTTAAAGACAATGAATAAATACAAAGCTTCTTTGATTGCGGTTGAGGCGAACGAAACTATTATTGTCAACCAGCAGGAAGTAATTGATTACGCAAATAAACACAATATTGTAATTATGGCGGTTTAATTTATGGCGAAACGGATTTTTATCGTAACGGGTGAACATTCAGGCGATATGCATGCTGCAAAAGTCGTGGAGAATTTGCGCAAATCCGGCATGGATATTGAAGTCGAAGCAATCGGTGGAGAGGCGCTGGCATCACAGGGGGTAAAACTTTTTGCAACCCACGATAAAATGTCTGCAATGGGGCTTACGCCTAAAATCATTATTGACCACCTGTTACTTGGTAAAAGGCTTGTTGATTATCTTGAAAAAGAATATAAGCCGGATCTGGTGCTTTTGATTGACTATGGTGCGTTTAATCTTAATATTGCAAAGTTTCTTCACCGTGCGGGGATAAAGGTTTTTTATTACATTCCGCCTCAGGTCTGGGCAAGCAGAAAATGGCGCTTAAATACCATTAAAAAATATATTGATAAAGTTCTTTGTATTTTCCCGTTTGAGAAGAAAATGTATGAAGAAAAAGGAATTTCTGTTGAATATTGCGGGCATCCGCTGGTATCACAATTGCCTGCAAAGGCTGACAGAAAAGCTTTTTTTGAACGACACGGTTTTGAACCGGCAAAGAAACTTGTTTCTATTTTCCCGGGGTCGAGAACTTTTGAATTAAAGCAGCTTATGGATGTTTTTGTTGCCTCGGCAAAAGAGTTACAGCGCCGGCATCCGGAATTGCAGTTTTGTATTTCGCACGCTCCGAATTTGAAGGATGAAGTTTATAATAAGTATCTGCACGGTACGGAGTTTAAAGTGATTAAGGGCGAAAACCAGCAGTTGCTTAGTGTTTCGGATTCGTTAATTCTTGCCTCAGGAACGGTTGCGCTTGAAGCGGCGATTTATCAGACCCCGATGCTAATTGCCTATCGCGGGCCGTGGCTTTTCTACATTGTTTACCTGCTTGTGCGCTGTATTAAAAGAGTTTCGCTCCCGAATATTATTGCTGATAAAGAAATCGTCAGAGAAATTATTCAGGGAAAAGTTTCTGTTCACAATATTGTCGCGGAAACAGAAAGACTTCTCTACGATAATGAATACCGGACTAATCATATCAATGATTTAGGAAAAATTAAATCTCAGCTTTCTGAAAAAATTTCTTCTGAAGAAGCCGCTAAAATTATTATTAAGAATTTGTAATAAAAACGTCTTACCGTTATCGCGTATAAGCAATTACGCGGAATTTTATGTTTTTATATCTGTAGTATGGTAGTAAATCAGGTTAGTAATAATTTGAATACAACTTCCTCTGTGAAGTTTAGCGAGTTTAAGCAGCCGCAATACGGCTACTATATTCAGCCTGAGTTGAATCCCGATGATAAAATTGACAAGAAAAAACTCTGGATGAAAATCGGCTTCGGGGTTTTAATTGCCGGTTTGACCAGTTTTGGCATAGTTAAAGCTATGCCTCGAAGTGTTATCAAAAAGTTTGATAAATTTAAAATATATCTTGAAAAAAAGATAGAGGAAGAGTCAACTAACTCGAAAGCTGCCATATTTTACCGTACATTACTCAAAACTTCACTCAAAGCGGGCGAAAAATTTCAGGGAATAAATAACCTTGTTTCCTTTAAAGATTTGTGGTTTAAGCATCAGGTCACAGACAGGGTTCCTGTTGTTAAAAAAGCTTGCAATTCTATTACCGGCTGGTTTGACGATATAAGCAAATTTACCGTTAAAGTTTATTATAATTCAATGAACAAAAAGTTTAAAAATTTGAATGAACTTTTATCTAACGTTGAACGCGAACTCGTTTTAAAAGATAAGAACGCCTTTGTTACGGTTAACGGACAAACAAAGACCGCCGGCGAATGGATAAAAATCCTCGGTCTTAAACGTGAAGCGGTAAACGGCATGCTTCGCGAAAACTTTTCTATGCAAAAGGTTAAAGAGCGCCGTGGAACTATGTCCGGGATAATGTCTGATCTGGAAGATAAAGTCTGGGGCGCAAGTTTTGGTAATAAAAATAATTTCACCAAGAAAGACACCTATTTCACCTTTATCGCAGATAAATTCCTTGCTGTAGATAAGGCTAATTTAGTGCAGGGCATACATAAATTCAGAAGTGAAATTTCGTATAATATGTATGATAAGATTAAAGCCGCTACAGACTACATAATCCTGAATAAGCGGATGATTAACCCGAAAGATGTTGTTTCTGAAAAACTGTTCAGAGAGCTTAATAAACAGCTTTCCGAACTTAAAAGTTGCGATGTAAATTCTGTCCGGTTTGAAAAACTTAAAGGAGAAATATTCGCAAATCTTGATGCCTTTAAAGAAAGTGTCACAATGGCTAAAGATGTTTATAAATATGATGATAAAATTATTGGAGCTGTCAGTGAGCACAACCGTATTATAAAAGAAGTTCTTAATTCTAAGCAAAAAGGCACGCTTGATGAAATGCTTGAAATTTATAAACAATTGCTTCCGGAAAAAGAATTTAATAAACTGCAAAAAGAGGTTCGTGTTGCTGTAAAATCACTTGATACCACTATTAAAATTGAAGGTGTTGAATACTTTGATAAACTCAGAGATTTAACGTTAGGTTCTGCGCCTACCGATCTTTTGACAATATTAGTGGGATTTGGTTCGCTGGGTATCGGGCTTGCAAGCACGGAGGATAAAGATACACAGGCTTCTATTGCACTGAAATACGGTATCCCTGCTATTGGCGGCATGCTCACATCAATGGTTGTAACCTCAATGCTTGTATCCGGTTTAAAATCTCATTTCGTAGGGTTTATCTCTGGCTTATTGCTAAATAAAGCCGGAACTTATACAGATAAACTGCGCAAAGATTATAACGCAAAACAGGCGGCTCAGCATAACCAGCAGGAACAGCAGAATAACGAACAGAAAAAAGTTTGTTAAATTTTATTTTTTCGTATAAAATTAGTATATGGTAATTAAGATTAATACTGCAAGCGTAATCGGTCTGGAAGCGTTTAAAGTAGATGTTGAAATTGATATTGTAACAGCAATGCAGCAGGGTATAGTTATTGTGGGTCTGCCGGATACAGCTGTAAATGAGGCAGCATCACGTGTTAAGTCGGCGATTAAGAATTCCGGGCTTGCATTTCCGTCTAAAAAAATTATTGTCAATCTCGCACCGGCTGATTTGAAAAAAGCCGGAACCCATTTTGACTTGCCAATAGCGGTCGGAATTCTGGGTGAAGAAGACGTTATTGAAAAAGAAAAATTAAAAGGCTATGCCTTTATCGGCGAACTCTCGCTTGACGGCGCTTTGAGAGGCGTTCGGGGCGTTTTGCCGCTTGTTATGGGCTTAAAAACTTTTGGAATTGAAAATGTAATCGTTCCGCAGGATAATGTAAACGAGGCAGCTCTTGTTGAAGGCGTTAATATTTTTGGTGCTGTTTCTTTAAATCAGGTTATACATCATTTTATTGACGAACCAATTTCTAAAACACAGGTAAATCTGGATGCCTACTTGCAAGAGGCTGCAGAAGAAAATTTCTTTTATGATTTTAAAGATGTAAAAGGCCAGCAAAAAGCAAAACGGGCAATGGAAATTGCGGCAGCCGGTGCGCATAATATGCTAATGGTCGGCTCCCCCGGTGCCGGCAAAACTCTGCTTGCCAGATGTTTTGAATCAATTTTGCCGCCTCTGTCGCGTCAGGAGGCGCTGGAACTTACCAAAATTTACAGTATTGCCGGACTTTTAAGCGAGAAACAGCCGCTTGTGATAAAGCGGCCATTCAGAACTGTTCACCATACTGCGTCTGCCAACGGGATTATTGGCGGCGGGTCAAACCCTAAACCCGGTGAGATTACGCTCGCCCATAGGGGTGTACTTTTTCTTGACGAACTGGTCGAATTCCCGCGTTCAGTGCTGGAAGTCCTGCGCCAGCCGCTTGAGGATTCTAAAATAGTGATCTCCCGCGCACAACATTCTGTTACCTATCCCGCAAAATTTATGCTTCTTGGTGCAATGAATCCTTGTCCTTGCGGGTTTTTAGGCGATAAAGAAAAACAGTGCACCTGCTCTGAATTTCAAATAAGCCGTTACCTTTCGCGTCTATCGGGGCCGCTTCTTGACAGAATTGATTTGCAGGTTGATGTTACGCGGCTTACTCCGGATGAATTGTTGAATATGGCGCCGGCAAAAGAAACTTCTGCCGATATCCGTGCTCGCGTTGTTAACGCAAGAAAAATTCAGGCTGAAAGATATAAAAATGACGGGATTTTGACCAATTCCGAACTTGATACAAAGCTAATCCGCAAATACTGTCAGCCCGATAAGCGGGGGCAGGAACTGCTTAAATCTGCTATCGTAAAATATCAGCTTTCAGGCAGAAAGTATGACCGGGTTTTGAAACTTGCAAGAACAATTGCGGATCTGGAGGGCTCGCAAGATATCCGCACCACACACCTTATGCAGGCTTTGCAATATAGAATTTCTGAGGTCACGGAACTCGCAAATAAGTAGGGTTGACTCCGCCGAGCAAGGCAGGACGGGGTCAACCGCCTCTTATAAAATTGGTCGGTTATGTCCTTGACTAAATTAAAAAAAATCGTACATAATGAAGAAGGCAATCCAGTCAACCCACCCTGCGTTCTCAAGTGGATCGCCACGTCGCCCTGTAGGGCTCCTCGCGATGACACTGCCGGTCAAGGCGGCTTCCTGTTTTGGTAGGTCGTTAAAAAGTTATGTTCAACCATTATGGATGGCACTCAGTGCCTTCACAATGGCTGAAATCCTGTTATCCCTGACGATAATCGGCTTGGTGGCGGCGTTGCCATTGACATCTTCTGCCGGTACGAGCACACAAACTGATGCCGGTAAACTGTGTCAGAAACTTGATAGTGAAAGCCGGCTTCCAACACGTGAAGAACTTGCTTCTATGTTTTATAATAAGTTATTGATTGATATGCCGGAAGACAGTGATGCCAATGCGTGGTCAAGCAGTGTAATATATGAATCCGGTGCCTTGAAAGCGGTTAATCAGGGCTTTATCTCCGGAATACAGCTTTACTATGATAGAAGTCGAGAATTTGGTATTCGCTGCGTTAAACGATAATTCTATTTGTAGAGGCGGTCATTCGGCCGCCTTTATGCTTTTATTAATTCTTGAAATATACCGTCATTATAATAGCTATCAATTGCGCTGAAGGGAAGTACCAGGCCGCCAAACTCGTTTCTTACTTTCGCCAGAACTCCCTGGATTTTTGAGCGCGGAACATAGTCAATTTTTGTCACAACTGTCATTACCGGCAGGTTATAAGCCATAACCCATTCACGCATTTGCCGGTCATTATTTTGAACCTCGTGCCGTCCGTCAATAAGCTGAATCAGGCTTTTTATCTGTTTGCGCTCAAGCAGATATTCTTCCAGATATTTCTGCCACCTGTTTTGCGCTTCTTTGGAAACTTTTGCGTAACCGTACCCCGGAAGATCCGCTATCATAAACATATCCGAAAAATTAAAAAAATTGATAAGACGAGTTTTGCCTGGTGTGTTGGATGTCTTTGCAAGTTTTTTTTGATTGGCAAGTCCGTTAATAAATGAGGATTTCCCGACATTTGAACGTCCCAAAAGCGCAAACTCCGGCAAATCCGTTTCCGGACATTGTGAGAGCATTTCTGCGCTTTTTAAAAATTTTGCCTGCATAAACTTTTGTATCATTAATCCCCGTCTTATTTTGATTTCAATGCTTTAGATTGTTTTTCTTTTATACGCTTTTTGTGGAGAACTGTCCGGAATAAGTTGTACATTCTTTCACTGTCAACAACGGTAATTTGTGCCTGTTTGTCAACAATATCGACATTTACAGATGATTTAGCACCAAAAATATTTGACTGAATGTTTACGAGTTTGAATAATCCTTCGGTCAATATACTCATTGGTTCACGCCAAAAAAGATCGAATGATTTATTTACATCAAATTTCTTTTTCATTTACTCCTTATCTCCTTACAAATATTTGCAACTGTTATAAAACAATTGCAAATATCTGTATGTATGTTTATTAATATCTCTTTGGCAGCATCGTTATTTTTTCTTTTTCTTATCTGTTGTTTGCTGCTGAACCTGCGGTTGTACTTGCTGTTGCTGCTGCGGAATTGCTGTTGCACCCGGCTGCGAATGAGCTTTAAATTTACTGATTTTAGCAGTAATTTCGTCTTTATCTGCAGCCCCAGGGTTCATTGACAGATATTGAATATAGTATTTTGTTGCACCTTGATAGTTCAATTCTGCTTCATAAGCCATTGCTTTTAACTTTGCGATATCCGCGCTGTTGTGGTAGAAGTCGATAGCTTTATTGCAGTATTCAATAGTTGATGCGTAGTTGCCTTCTTTGTACTGTCTTTTTGCTATATCAAAGAATTCATTTGATTTGACTTCACAAAGATCAATATATGCAACGCCGTCAAGTGCTACGATGTTTGTCGGTTCGCTTGCGAGAACCTTCTGGAATGTTGTTCTTGCAGTCCTGAATTGTTTATTGTGAACCATAATTTCTGCAAGGTATAAGTCATCTTTTACACTTTTTGAGAAATCTCTTGCGCTTTCAAATGTGTAAACGGCATCTTGTTCTCTGCCAAGTGCAAGATAAGCTTCCGCTTTTAATACAGAACCCATTACGCTGTCGTCAGCAGACTGGATAATGTAGTTTAAGCTTTGTTTTGACATATCTGTAGGGTCTTTATGAACAAGACGTGATAATTTAATTTTCGCAAGGTGCAATTGAAGTGCGTTAGGGCATTTTTCAAGCGCCTTGTTTATGTAATCGTAAGCAAGATATAAGTCTTGATTTGTCGTAAAGTTGCCGTTATCGCCGGAGTCTTTTGCCATTTCATAGTATGTATTTGCTATACCGATAACCGCGTCATCGTTATAAGTTTCGTTACCCAGAAGCATTGTGTAATAATCAAGTGCCTGCTGGTATTTTCTCAATTGTAGCGACATATCTGCTATTCTCATTTTTGCAGCGTTGTCGTCTGTAACGGTTAACATAGTTTTTAACTGTTCAACAGCCATTTCAAAGTCAACTCTGTCCTCATAAACTTTTGATAAGTTCATATAAGAAGGAGTGTATTCAGGTTTAACGACTTCTGCTTTTTTGAAAGAGTTGATTGCAGCGGCGTGGTTACCCTGTCTTAAATAGAGTTCGCCCTGTAAGTTAAGCGCCGGTGCGCAATTAGGGTGAATGTGAAGTGAGTGGTTTAACCAGGTCAAAGCTGATGAATTGTTGCCCCGCAGCGATTCTACAATACCGAGGTGGTACATTGCAGAAGGGTTGTGGGTATTACATCTTAAAGCTTCTTTGAAATATTTTTCCGCTTCGTCAAGATTTTGTTCGTGAACTTCCAGCAAACCTAAATTGTCATAGCCGTTAGCGTAGTTAGGATTAATTTTTACGGAAATTTTGAACAAATCTCTTGCATCTTCAATGTTGCCTTTTTTGAGTGTTGCAACGCCGAGTGCGGAATATATCGGATAATTGTTGGAGTCAAGATTGATTGCCTCTACAAATTCTTTGATAGCGCCGTCAAGTAGTTTATCTCTTCCGTTGATGTATTCAACATCGGAGGATGCCAGGCGCATCATATAAACCATACCTTGTGCATAGTGCAAAGTAGGATTATTCGGGTGTGACGGCATTAATTTGTTAATTTCGTTTTGTGCAGGAGCCAGTTTGTATTGTTTTGCGTAGGCTAAGGCTCTAAGAGCAAGTGCATCAACATCATTCGGGGTTTTATTAATTATTTCTCTAAGTTTTTTTTCTGCGTCTGCATAATGATTGTATTCAATCATCGTTGCAATTTCAGTATATTTACCTGCCTGATTATTCGTTGCAGCAGCATCATTTTTAGAAACCTGAGCCTGTAAACCGGCAGCCTGAACTGCATTTGCGCTAAGCATTAATCCAGCCATAAGAATTGATGCAATTAAAACTTTACGATAATTCATGAATTTATTTCTCCTACGATATATCCTTTTTCTTAAAAACATTGTATAATAAGGAAATAAAAAAAGCAACATGCTTACATTATATGGATTACAAATTATGTTGAATAAAGATTTACTTGAACAGTTCAGAGCTTATCTTCTGGTTGAGAAAAATTTCTCGCAGTATACGGCAAAGGCTTATACCTCAGACGTTATGAGCTTTTTAATCTGGCTTGAGGATACTGATGTAAGCTCGGTTGATTATAATAAAATCCGTGAATATTTGAGATTTATATATAAATATAATTATAAAAAGACAACTGTGGCGCGTAAAATTTCGGCGTTGAGGACGTTTTACAAGTATCTTTACCGGGAACGTGTGGTAGAGGCAAATCCCGTAGCCGGCGTATCGGCGCCCAAAAAGACCAAAAGTCTGCCAAAATTTCTGGATAAGGAAGAAATTGAACAAATATTAAATAATGTTAACATTGAAAGCCCTTCCGGTTTTAGAAACCGCGCGATTTTAGAACTTCTCTGGGCAACGGGAATGCGGATTTCAGAACTCAGCGGTTTGAATTTCGGGGATTTGAATCTGGAACACAACGAAATAAAGGTTTTCGGTAAAGGTTCAAAAGAACGGATTGTCCTGATTTCCGAGCGGGCAAAACAATATCTGGAAAGATATATTCATACAGCGCGCAGGCTGGTAGCAAAAGACTTCCCCCCGCCGCCGCAGGAGGAAAATTCTCCTGTATTTATCAACAACACCGGCTACAGGCTTAACCCGAAAACAATTCGCAACGTGATAAATTCTATCGTTGAAAAAATAAGTTTGCCTAAAAAGGTTACGCCGCACATGTTCCGCCACAGCTTTGCAACCTACCTCATTGAAAATGGAGCTGACCTGAGAGTTGTTCAGGAACTTTTAGGGCATGCCAGTATATCAAATACCCAGATTTATACCCATATTTCCACTAAACACCTGACCGATACTTACAATAAGGCGCACCCTAGAGCTTGACAAAATTTCTTGACTGATTATTATTAGTGTTATGCTTTAGTATATAATAAAGTAAGTTAGTATAAACACAAGAAAAAGAAGGAGATTAATCTCATGGCACGTGAAAAGTATGAACGCACGAAACCGCACGTTAACATTGGTACAATTGGCCACGTTGACCACGGTAAAACAACATTAACAGCCGCTATTACAGGTGTTATGGCTGCTGCCGGAAAAGCTCAAGCAAAGAAATTCGATGAAATCGACGCTGCTCCGGAAGAAAAAGCAAGAGGTATTACCATCTCTACAGCTCACGTAGAATATGAAACAGACGCAAGACACTATGCACACGTTGACTGCCCGGGCCACGCTGACTATGTTAAAAACATGATTACTGGTGCAGCTCAAATGGACGGCGCAATCCTCGTAGTTGCTGCTACTGATGGTGCAATGCCTCAAACTCGTGAACACATCCTTCTTGCTAGACAGGTTGGTGTTCCTAACTTGGTTGTATTCTTGAACAAATGCGATATGGTTGACGATCCTGAATTGTTAGAATTAGTTGAAATGGAAGTTAGAGAACTTCTTTCTTCTTACGAATTCAAAGGTGATGAAATTCCGTTCATCCACGGTTCAGCATTAAAAGCTTTAGAAGCAGTTCAAGCTAATCCGAAAATCCAACGCGGAGAAGACAAATGGGTTGATAAAATCTGGGAATTAATGGATGCAGTTGATTCTTACTTCCCAACTCCTGTTCGTGATTTAGATAAACCATTCTTGATGCCGGTTGAAGACGTATTCTCTATTACTGGTCGTGGTACAGTTGCTACAGGTAGAGTAGAACGTGGTGTTGTTAAAGTTGGTGATGAAGTTGAATTAGTTGGTTTAGGCGAAACTAAGAAAACAACTGTTACCGGTGTTGAAATGTTCAGAAAATCTCTTGACCAAGGTCAAGCAGGTGACAACATTGGTGCATTGCTTCGTGGTATCGACAAAACTGAAATCCAACGTGGTCAAGTTTTGGCAAAACCTGGTTCAATCCACCCGCACACTAAATTCACAGCTAACGTTTACGTTTTAACAAAAGAAGAAGGCGGACGTCACACTCCATTCTTCCCTGGTTACAGACCACAATTCTACATCAGAACAACAGACGTTACCGGTTCAATCAAATTTGATGGCGAAATGGTAATGCCTGGTGATAACGTTGTAATGGAAGTTGAATTGATCGCACCTGTCGCTATTGAAGAAGGTATGAGATTCGCTATCCGTGAAGGCGGTAGAACAGTTGGTGCCGGCGTTGTTGACAAAATTATTGAATAATTAAGTCCACGTCATACTGATAAGTTTAAAAAGCTCTCACTTATGTGAGAGCTTTTTTGCTATTGACTAAATAGTTAAAATGTTACATAATAAATATGTGTCATAAAATGGCATTTATAAATAGAACGGGGTAAAAACCCCAGAAAGGATAGAAATTATGAAGAACAAAAGTGTAAGTATTTATGCAGGGGGGGGGGGGGCCGGCTGAGCCGGTGCCATATTTGGTTCCGAGCGATTGGACCACGAAAAATCTGAGAGAGGGAGCGTTGGCGTTTAACGCGAAGGGCGGAGTGCCGTCTGGATTTACCATGGCAGAGATATTGTTATCCCTCACCATAATCGGGGTTGTCGCGGCAATAACACTTCCGAGCCTTACCGGAAACATAAACGAGCGAACATGGAATACGCAAAGAAAAGCCCTTTATGCAAGATTTAGTCAGGCGATACCGCTTATTGACAGCCTTAATACTTATGCAAATGGTGAAACCTTTGTAACAGGTGAGTTAAGTAAAGTAATGAAAATAAATAATATTTGTGATAAAGATCATTTATCTGATTGCGGTATTGTTTCAAAATTTACTACTTTGAACGCGGGAACTAAAAATACTCCTAAAACACTCGGAGAACTTAATATTAAAATGACTAATCTGTTGTATTCGGATGTTTATATGGGTTCAAGCAGAACATTTTCTTATTCTCAAGAGGATAGTGATGCTGTCGCATTCGAAACTCAGAATGGTGAGAGCGTAATAATGTACTATAATCCGCGATGCGCTTCTGATATGAATAATACCTCCGATTATTATGCCCAGAACAGAGTTTGTTTAAATTTTATTTATGACTTGAACGGTAATAAAGGGCCGAATACTGTCGGTAAAGATATTGGCTTTATGTCTGCAATTTATCCGAGTGATAGCAAAGTCGTAGCGCCATATCCGGCTATTAATAATGCCGGTTCCGGAGCACAAAACGATGCTTCCGGATTGTGTACGCAGTACGATGATTCTTACAGAATTCCTTCAAGGGAAGAATTGCTATCTATGTTTGTAAATATGGAATTAATGGGCTTAACCGGCGGTATTTTCTGGTCGAGTTCAGTAGCTTCATCAAACTCTGCCTGGCTGCAGTCCTTTAATATTGGTATGCAGGAGGTTCAGCCGCGCAGCAATAATATGCTGGTCAGATGTGTTAAACGTTAAAATAATACAAAACGCGGGACTATTATATAGTCCCGCGTTACAATTCCTTAACCATTTCCCCAAATTAGATTTAGCTGGTTCTCAAATTTTCCCTACGAATTGTGCACCTGTTCAGCCTGTTTTAGTACATCGTATTTCGATTTTTCTTTGCTGGCTTTAAGATACTTTACCAATGATTTAGCGATGATTTGTGAATTTTTTTCCGTTTGTTTGTCCAAAATATCAAAATATTCTTCAATACTGGACATCATATACTTGCTGTTATTTTCCATATTTTCCCCCGATGGAATTTTTCCCTTATTACATTTCCCGATTTTGATTATACTACTAAAATTCTTTTTTGTCTATTCGAGTAAGCTTTCTAAAATTGCTGCGTTATTTTGTGCCTTTTGGGTATTGCGTACTCTGTTACGGTTCATATATGTTCGGAGTGCTTCTCTAATTAGTTCTGAGCGAGTGCGATTTTCGTTCTCAGCTACTTCATCAATCTCGTCTAAAAACCTTTCGGGCATTGAAATTAGTACTCTTGCCATAACTTTATCTCCTTTATATTTTCCCTGTCTAATTACTTACTAAATAGATTAAGCTGCGATTGCTTGTTGTTCTTTTTTGTTTTTTAAGTATTTAACTAACGATTTTGCAACAATTTGTGAATTTGAACCGGTTTGTTCTTTCGTAACATTGAAGTATTCTTCGATAGTTAATGTGACGTATTTGTTGTTCATAATTCCCGCCTTTACAATTCCCATTGTTTCCTCTGTATTTATATAAAGTATTTTGATTTTAAAAAATTGCTAAAAAAAGATGTAAATTTTATAAAAATTTTATTTATTGTTACATTAAATGATACATACTTTTGATATAACCCTTCTGTCTAGCGGTTTTTACAAGATTTATTACGAATTGTAACAAAAAATACCTTTTGTGAAATCGGAAACTTTTGTTTGTTTTTATATAAGTAAGAGAGCAATTTATAAACAAGGAGAGATGAGATATGTCGTTCTTAGCTATGGCATCACAGAAAAGTTTATTCACACTGCAAAAGAGTCAATTGGAGTACGAATATACGATTTTGATGAGCAGGACAAATGTTATTACAGGTCAAATGGCGGATTATGCACAGGCAAAAGAAGATGAAGACTTGGATGAAGATCCGTTTTACATTGCGTTAGAAAAGACGAGTGAGTATCTTCAAACTGAGGCAGAATCTGTTAAATCGCAGATTGACGTTATGGAGCAAGAAATTAACTCATTAAAGACAATGGTTAACAATGGTATTAAGAATACCTGTGCACTTAACCTTATCGGCGGCTAGATAGCGTAAGCCGGTGTCGCGCCGGGGCTGGCACACGTGAGTGTGGCAGGCGGGGCGCGGAACACTACGTGAGTGACATTTCAATTTTCGACGAGATTGTTATCTCGGAAGAAAATTGTCAGGAGCCTTGACATTATCTGATATTTTGTGCGAGATACAAGTCGAGCAGGTTATACATCAGAGCAGTCACGGTCATCGGGCCAACGCCGCCCGGAACCGGCGAAATGTATGATGCAACTTGCGACGCACTTTCAAATTCCACATCCCCGCTGATTTTACCTTCCGGGGTCCGGAATATTCCAACATCTATTACTACACTATTTTTTTTCAATATTTTCCCATTTACAATTTTTTCCCCTACGGCTGAAACTACAATATCAGCCGTTTTTATTATGCTTTCAAGATTTTCGGTTTTTGAATGGCAGGTCGTGACCGTGGCGTTTTCAAATAAGAAAGCCTGTGCTGTCGGTTTGCCCACAAGATTGGAACGTCCTATGACGACTACGTGTTTGCCTTCTATTTCAATATTATATTCTTTAAGAAGCATAATTATTCCGCGGGTAGTGCAAGGAATTGCGTATGGCTCCTGACCGGTATAAAAAAGTCCGGAATTGTATGCTGTCAGTCCGTCTACATCTTTAATCGGGTCAATTGAATTTAAGATGATATTTTTATTAATATGTTTAGGTAATGGTAATTGTACAAGAATTCCGTTGATATTGGGATCATTGTTCCATTCTTTGATATTTGCAATGATTTCTTTTTCTGTGACATTGGAGGTCAGTTGTTTTAGTATGGCTTTGAAGCCGATGCTTTCGGCTTTTTTAAGTTTTGCATTGACATAAATCAAGCTTGCCGGATTTTCGCCGACGAGCATAATTGCAAGAACCGGCTTTTTAGTGAGAGTACTTACTTCTTGCTGCAGTTTTTCCAGTAGTTTTTGACTTGTCATTTTCCCATCAAGAATTTCGGCTGTCACTGATTGCTCCTTTTTTAAGATTATTATACTTACTGATTGTAATATGTAAATATCGGGGATTATTGCGGCAGATTCAGGCGTACGAAAAATTGTTCGATTGCTTCTTGAACGGGTGCAGAATTGCGTGTTAGCTGTTCAATATTTTCATCTTTTGGAATAACGCCGAGTATATCCAGATCATACTTCTTCAGAAGGGTGTATAGTTCTTCTAAGTTGTGATTTTCGACTTTGTTGATAACAACACCCATTTGGCCGCCGATAGCGTATTTTGCGCTGAATTCTTCAATACGTTTTGCCAGATGCGCGGATTCTTCGGTCGGGTTGGCTATTATAAGCGTAAGATCTATGTCGGTATCGACAAGCTGGTTAAAGTATTTGAGGTCAAATTCGCAGTCAATAATTACGAAATCGTAGCGCGCGATTAACTTTTTCAGCGCTTCATTAAGCTGACCGGTTATAGGGCAGCGGCAGTCTTTGGAGCCGACAAACCACGTTACCAGAATATCAACATTTTCGTTAAGCGGGTATAGAATATCTTCTAACGCCCATTCGATATATTCTTGTTTGGTCATGTTTTCCGGAATCCCGGTTTTGTATTCGTGTTTTCCGCTTCTGATGCCGTAAACGGTATTGCGGATATCAAGTCCGTAAGAGTGTCCGAGTTCACCTGTTAGATCGTTGTCTATAAGCAGAAAAGTTTTATCCGGAAACTTGCTGCTTAGAATGTTTAAAAAAGCTTTTGTAATCGTTGTTTTGCCGCTTCCGCTTTTCCCTGTTATTGCAATTTTTGTAGTCAAATAATATCTCTCCCTTTTACTATATGTTTTAATAATAGCATAGAGTTTATAAAGTTCAAAAATGTTACAAAAAAAGACGGTTTTCAAAACCGTCTTTTTGATTATCCAATTTGGGCATTTGCGCCGGATACGACTTCCACAATCTCTTGCGTAATCGCCCATTGACGCGATTTGTTGTATTCAATAGATAATGTATTGAGCATTTTTTCGGCATTGCTTGTTGCCGCAGACATTGCTGTCATACGGGAAGCCAGTTCACTTGCCTGAGCTTCCAGCAGTGCCTGATAAACTATATTTGTCAAATACATCGGAATAATTTGCTGCAATATATGGTGGCGATCCGGTTCAAATTCCATTAAAGATTCAACCACGCCGTCAAATTTATTGTCTGCGTTAATATCCTGAAGCGGTAATATTGTCCAGTTTTCGACAAAGTAGCTCATCATATTCTTGAAACGCGTTGTTATCAGTTCAATTTTATCAATTTCGCCTTTAACGTATAGTGTTGCAATATCGTCTATAACAATGCCGGAATTTGTTGCATTAGGGTTATCTATAATATTAAGGTAGGTATTGATTATTTCAACGCCCATTTCTTTTGCTTTTTTCTTTAATGCTGAAATCCCTTTTTGTCCGATGATAAAGAGTTTTACACCTATCCCTTGAGCCTGATAGTCGCGGATTGTTTTTAGTGTGCGCTTAACTATGTTGGCATTGTATGCTCCGGCAAGCCCCTTATTTGATGAAATAAGCAAAAGTCCTACCGCTTTAACATCGCGTCTTTCAAGGAGTTTAGGGTAATTCTCTATTGCATGTTCAACTTTGAGCGTGAATGAACTGTAATTCCCGCCTACACTTGAGAGCATTTTTTCAAGCATATTCACCATTTCACGTGTAAACGGACGTGATGCTTTTACTGTTGATTCGGCTTTTTTAACTTTTGCGGCCGCAACCATTTTCATTGCACGGGTGATTTTTTTTGTGCTTTGAACGCTCTGTATTCTGTTTTTTATATCTTTTAAGTTTGCCATTGTTTGTTACCTATGAGAAACTTTTCTTAAATGTTTCGATATTGCTTCTTAACGCGGTTTTGTCCTCATCAGAAAGTGCAGCGCCTTCATCAAGCTTTTTAGCAAGGTCTTTCATATTGGCGTTGAAATATTTAAACCATTCAGTTTTGAAGTTTTGAATATTTTTGTTGTCAACGTCATCCAGCAGACCTTCGTTAGCCGCGAAAAGGATACTTACCTGTTCAGCAACGCTGAGCGGGTTGTATTGCGGTTGTTTAAGAACTTCTGTAAGCTTTTGACCTCTCAGAAGCTGGTTTTTGGTTGCCTGATCGAGATCAGATGCGAACTGTGCGAAGGATTCAAGTTCTCTAAACTGGGCGAGGTCAAGTCTTAACTTACCTGCGACCTGCTTAATCCCTTTAGTTTGCGCCGCACCGCCGACACGGGAAACAGAAATCCCCGCGTTAATTGCCGGGCGGACACCACTGTTAAAGAGGTTACTTTCAAGGAAGATTTGACCGTCAGTGATTGAGATAACGTTGGTCGGGATGTATGCGGAAACGTCGCCGGCTTGTGTTTCAATAATCGGTAACGCTGTAATACTTCCGCCGCCAAGTTTGTCGTTCAATTTTACCGCACGTTCAAGAAGTCTTGAGTGAAGGTAGAAAACATCCCCCGGATAAGCTTCACGTCCCGGCGGTCTTTTAAGAAGCAAACTCATTGCACGATAGGCCTGAGCGTGTTTTGAAAGGTCATCATAGATAATCAAAACATCTTTGCCTTGTTCCATAAATTCTTCACCGATAGTGACACCTGCAAACGGAGCAATGTATTGAAGCGGAGCCGGTTCGTTTGCGGCTGCGGAAACTATAATAGAGTATTCCATAGCGCCTTTTTCTTCCAGAGTTTTTGCAAGCTGTGCAACGGTTGACGTTTTTTGACCGATTGCAACGTAAATACAGATTACGTTTTTGCCTTTCTGGTTAATAATTGTGTCGATTGCGATTGCGGTCTTACCGGTTTGGCGGTCGCCGATGATAAGTTCACGTTGTCCGCGGCCGATTGGTGTAAGCGCATCAATCGCAGTCAGGCCTGTTTGAAGCGGCTGGTGAACGGATCTTCTTGCAACGATACCCGGTGCAACACGTTCAATTGGACGAACTTTTGAATATTCATAGTCACCTTTGCCGTCAATCGGTTTCCCGGTCGGGTTGATAATTCTTCCGATTAATGCATCGCCTACAGGAACAGAGGCAATTTCGCCGGTCGTTTTAACCGTCATGCCTTCTTTAATGTGGGTGTAATCGCCTACAATTACGACCCCGACGTTATCTTCTTCAAGGTTCATTGTGATACCCAGTGTGCCCTGACCGTCCTCAAATTTTACAAGTTCGCTTGCCATAACGTTACGAAGTCCGTAAATACGTGCGATACCGTCACCTACTTCAATAACGGAACCTGTGTTTGCGACTTCTGTTTTCAGTTCGTAATTTTCTATTTTGCTCCGGATTATAGAGCTGATTTCATCAGGTTTAATCGTTGTCATATTTTTTCACCTTTATATTATGTTTTTTCCAATACTTTCTACTTTATTTCTGATGCTTGTGTCGACGACATCATCGCCTATTTTGAACACAAGACCGGAAATTATTTCTCTGTCGATTTTCCATTCCGGAACAATCTTTTTGTTAAGTTTTTCGCTTAATTTATTCAAAATTTTTGTTTTAAAATCCTCATTAAGTTCAATTGCCGAGGTTATTTCAACCAGCTTTACGCCGTTTTCGTCATTAACTTTTTCTTTGTAAGCCGCGAGGATTTGTTCAAATTCTCCGAGGCGGTTTTTTTCGGTCAGGATTTTTATGAATTGAAGAACCTTTTCATCAATTTTATCTTTAAAAATTTCGTCAAGTATGGAGTATTTGACGTTCAAATCTATTGCAGGATTGGACATTATGTGCATAAAATCCGCAGAAGTCGTTATAACCGTATTGATTAATTCAAGGTCAGACGAGAAGGTTTGACCTGATTCAAATAAGGCTTCTGCGTAATTTTGTGCTGAATATGTTATTATATTATCCATTTTATAATTTAATCCTATCTAAAGTTTCGATTGCATCGTTGATATGTTTTTCGTGTAGTTCCGGATTTTTCTCAAACATTTCTTTGAGCCTTGCGGTTGCAAGGTCTACTGCGCTGCCCGCTGTTGTTTGAGAAAGTTTTGTATTGATTTTTCTGGTTTCATTGTCAATAATTTTATCAACATTAGCTTCAATTTTTTCAACGCTTTTTTGCGCCATTGATTGAATTTCGTCAAAAACATTTTGAGCCAGAACTTTTGATTTCTCTAATGTTTCTTTGATTTCTTCATCTAAATGTTCCACTGATTTTTTAGTATCCGTGAGGTGCTTTTCGGAAGCTTCGCGTTCTTTTTTTGAATTTTCAAGGAACGCTGCGATATCCGATTTCATTTTTTCTATAGCAGAAGAAATATTTAACTTTTGATATATAATCGCAAGTATTACAAGTAAGACAATGAAGTTAAACGTGTTGCTGCGAACAATTAAATCCCAGAATTCAGCCATTGAAACCTCCTTGTAAAACTTTATTTACAATTGTTTGCGCGAGATTCTCAACGTGTGAATTCAGAATATTTTTAGCGTCAGCTTCGGAGCGTAAAAGATCGTCTTTAAGCATTCCGACTTTTTCGTTTGATTTTATTTTTGCATCGGCTACTTTGTTTTTGTAATCTTCGTTGGCTTCATTTGTCTTATCAACCATCATTTTACGGGATTGCTTTGCGGTTTCCGCCAGACGGTTTTCTTTATCTTTTGTAATTTCTTCAGCTTCATGACGTGCTTGTCTTGAGTGTTCATAGTTATCATGTACAATATTTTCTCTTTCGTCAATGACTGTCGTCAGCGGCTTATAAAATATTGCATTCATAATATACATGAACACAAGAAAGCTTACAATTGATACTAAAAATGTTGCGTTGAATTCCATTTTTTCCTCTTATATTTGCAAAAATTGAGAGCAGCCCCCGTGAAGGAGGGTTTGCGGCTGAGCCGCTTATTTACCCAACAGCTGCATTGCAACAACGAATGCATACAGTGCGCAAGCTTCTGATAACGCTGCACCGAGCAGGAAGAAACCAAATGCTTTACCTGCGACTTCAGGCTGGCGTGATACTGCATCCATCAAACCTTTTGTAGCAAAACCAATACCTAATCCGGCACCGATTGCACCAAAACCGATTGCTAAACCTGCACCTAAGTGTGCCATGCTTAATCCTAAATTCATTACTTGTTCTTCCATAAATTTTCTCCTTTTGTTTATTAAGTTATTCGTTACTTTTTATATTGAGCCAATTATGGCTGTCGACCCTGTCGACTAATGTTGTTCACTTGTTGCCGACGAAATATATGCAATTGTCAGCATCATAAATACTGTTGCCTGAATGAATGCAACCAGAATTTCAAAAAACATAACCGGCAGAGGGGCAAGATAAGCGCATGCTCCCAGAACCAGCGTTACCAGAATTTCTCCTGCAAATACATTCGCAAAAAGACGGATTGCAAGGCTTAAAGGTCTTGTAACCATCTCTAAAAGTTCAACAAGCATCATTACAATACCGACAAATGAAAATTCATGCAGCAGGAATTTTCCTTTTTTCGCGATAATTCCGGCAGAAACATAGTAAACTAAAACTATTATTGCCAGTGCTGCAGTTAAGTTGATATCGTTTGTTGGTGATGCAAGTTCGCCCTGTTGAAGATGAATTATTCTGAGCGGCAATTGACCCATTAAATTTGCAAATAAAATAAACAAAAATAATGATGCTACCAGCGGAACATGTTTTCTTGAACCCTGCGGCATCATGGTATCCATTGTTCCCCAGAAAAATTTCAAAATATTTTCACAAACAGCCTGAAACCTGCCCGGCACAAGGCTTAGATGTCTTGTTGCAAAGAAGGCAATGATAATTAACACACCCATTGCAAACCACATTGTGAAAATGGTGTCTAAATTGAAGGTGAAACTATTGTCTGCCAACGTTTTTGTCCATATCCAGTGGGTCATTTCACTCATAATTTTCTCCCTCTTACAAATTTTATTGTACAACCTAAAAAAAAAAATCGCAAATATTTTTTTGTTTGATATAAAATAAAAATATGAAAGATAATTTGAGAGAGATTTTTTTTGAAAATATTGATTCAACTAATCTCTGGGCTAAAACTAATATTGAGGAATTGGAGGACAAAACAATTGTCTTTGCCGGAGCGCAAACTCAAGGACGGGGCAGGTTACAGCGTAAATGGGTTGATCTTGGTAAAGGAAATTTATTTATGTCAATTGTTCTCAAACCCGGCGAAAACTATCAACACTACGCAAATCTCACCCAGTACCTCTCTGTTACGCTTTGTAAAACTCTTGAAGAATATGGCATTAAATCCGAAATAAAATGGCCGAATGATGTCTTAGTAAATGGCAAAAAAATCGCGGGAATTCTTGCAGAAACCTCTGTTAAAGGTACAAAATTTAAAGGTTTGGTGTTAGGCATCGGGGTTAATCTTAATGCGCAGGAAAAAGATTTCTCTAAAATCGACAAAAAAGTTACATCTCTAAACCTTGAAGTCGGGAAAACTATTGATATGATTGGGTTCAAGGATAAACTTGTAACTAACTTTTTTAAGGATTATAATCAATTTCTGGAGGCCGGTTTTGAATTTATAAAGAAAGATTATATAGCGTATGCAAATTTTCTTGATAAAGAACTTTGCGTTGCTTTGATAAATGAAACAAAAACAGGTGTCGCCTCAGGTATTACTGATAAAGGCGAACTTATTCTTACAAATAACGGCAATGAATTTATTCTGAACATAGGAGATATATTATGAATGAAAATGTAGTATTGGGAATTGAAATGCTGCTTATCGGAATGGGGTTTGTACTTGCATTTCTTTGCATCCTGATTGCCGGAATGGCAACAATGTCAAAGGTAGTAGGGTACCTTAACAAAATTTTCCCTGAAGCAGTTGAAGAAGTTAAAAAAGTCGCTAAAAAGGCTGCGGAAGATGATTCTGTTATTGCGGCTGTAATCGCTGCTGTTTTAACTAAAAAAGGTGCCTGAGGTACCTCCCGTATTAATCGTAAAAAGTAATGACTAATTTATAAAAGAAAAAGAGGGAAAAACATGTCAAAAAAATTAATTAAAGTTATGGACACATCTTTCAGAGATGGTTTTCAGTCAGTCTATGGCGCGAGAGTGTTTGTAGACGACTTTATTCCTGCACTTCAATCGGCTGTTGCTGCCGGTATCAAACATTTTGAAGTCGCAGGCGGTGCAAGATTTCAATCACCGATTTTCTACTGTAATGAAAACGCTTTTGAAACAATGGATAAAATCAGAGCAGCAGTAGGCCCGGATATTAATTTACAATCCTTAGCCCGCGGTGTTAACGTTGTAGGGCTTGATTCTCAACCTAGAGATATCATCAATCTTCACGCTAAAATGTTTAAAAAACACGGCGTTACAACTATCAGAAACTTTGATGCTTTGAATGATGTTAACAACCTTATCTATTCAGGTCAATGTATTGTTGATAACGGTTTGAAACACGAAGTTACAATTACTATGATGGAACTTCCTATCGGCTGCACAGGCGCACATGATGTTGCTTTCTATGAAAGAGTTTTACGCTCAATCTTAGATGCCGGCATTCCGTTCAATAGCCTTGCATTCAAAGATGCATCTGGAACTTCTGCTCCTAGAAAAGTTTACGAAACGATTAAGAGAACACGCGAAATTCTCGGTGCAGATGCTCATATCAGATTCCACTCCCACGAAACGGCAGGTACCGGCTTAGCGGCTTATCTTGCAGCTCTTGAAGGCGGCGCTGACGGTATTGACCTTTCTATGAAACCGGTTTCCGGCGGTACTGCTCAACCTGATATCGTTTCTATGTGGCATGCTCTTAAAGGTACGGATTTCGATCTCGGTATTGATATTGAAAAAATTCTCGAAACAGAAGAAATCTTTAAAGATTGCATGAAAGATTACTTTATGCCGCCGGAAGCACTGGCTGTTAACCCTATGATTATCCAATCACCGTTACCCGGTGGGGCTTTGACTGCTAACACCCAAATGATGAGAGATAACGGCGTTATGGATAAATACCCTGAAGTTGTTGCCGCTATGAAAGAAGTCGTTGAACGCGGCGGTTTCGCAACTTCTGTAACTCCGGTTTCACAATTCTATTTCCAACAGGCATTTAACAACGTAATGTTCGGCAAATGGAACAAAATCGCAGAAGGTTACGGTAAAATGGTTCTCGGCTATTTCGGTAAAACACCTTGCGAACCGGATCCGGAAATCGTTAAAATCGCGGAAGAACAATTGAAATTACAACCGACAACTGAAAAAGTTGTTGACCTTAACGATAAAGATGAAACAAAAGGTATTAAAGCTGCAACAAAAATGTTAGAAGATGCAGGATTACCGGTTAATGATGAAAACATCTTTATCGCTGCCGCTTGTAAAGAAAAAGGTATTTTATTCCTTGAAGGCAAAGGCACAATCGGCGTTAGAAAATGCGAAGCCGCTTCTAAAGATTCTACACCGTGCGCAGCTGAATCAAAAGACGGCGGTTACACAGTTTCTGTTAACGGTAAAAAATATGCTGTTAAAGTTGAAGGTGATAAAGCCGTTGTTAACGGTAAAACCTATGACATTAACGTTAAATCCGGAATTGATACAGCTTCTGCCGCAGGTACAGGCGAAGGAACTCCTGTTAAAACCGGTTTACCTGGCAACGTGTTGAGAGTTCTTGTTGAAGAGGGCGATCTGGTTGAAGAAGGCGATGTAATAGCAGTTATTGAAGCCATGAAAATGGAAACGGAAGTTAAGACAACTGTCGCAGGTACTGTTAAATCCGTAGAAATTGAACCGGGTGATAAAGTTCTGCCGGGTCAAGTGTTGGCAACAGTAGGCTAGGAGGTTAAAAGATGAATTTAGTTGAAAGTTTAGAAAAACTTTGGATGTCAACGGGTATTGCAAATTTTGTTTTGCCTGCGGATCCCAATATAACTAACGGATTTGAACAGTTCCTCCACCAGTTCGGTTCTCCTATTATGCTGCTGGTGTGCCTGTTCTTGATGTGGCTCGGTATTAAAAAACAATATGAACCGCTGCTGCTGGTTCCGATTGCGTTTGGCGGATTTTTGTCAAACATTCCGGTGGCAGACATCGCGGGGCCTCAAGGATTCTTGGGCATCGTTTATGAAGCAGGTATTCATAAAGGTCTTTTCCCGTTGATTATCTTTATGGGTGTCGGTGCAATGACTGACTTTGGTCCTTTGATTGCAAACCCTAAAACTGCATTGCTGGGCGGTGCCGCGCAATTCGGTATTTTTGGTGCATTGCTTTTAGCACTGTGCGTATTTGGCTTCACGCTTCCGCAATCCGGTGCAATCGGTATTATCGGTGGTGCTGACGGCCCTACTTCAATTTATGTAACAACAAAACTTGCTCCGGAATTACTGGGGGCAATTGCTGTTGCCGCATATTCATATATGGCGCTGGTTCCTGTTATTCAACCGCCTATTATGAAATTGCTCACAACTGAAGAAGAAAGAAAAATTCAAATGGAACAATTGAGAAACGTTACAAAACGTGAAAAAATTGTTTTCCCAATTGTTGTTCTTTCACTTTGTATAATCTTCCTACCTGATGCGTGCCCGCTAATCGGTGCGTTGACATTCGGTAACTTATGTAAAGAATGCGGCGTTGTTGAAAGACTTTCTGATACAATGCAAAATGCTTTGATTAACATTGTTACGATATTCTTAGGGCTTTCTGTCGGTTCAAAACTTTCAGCAGAACAGTTCCTGACAACGCAAACTTTGTTTATCCTGATTTTGGGCATTGTAGCATTTTCTCTGGCAACTGCCGGCGGTGTTGTCTTTGCAAAAGTAATGAATTTCTTCACTAAATTGAGTGATAAGTTTACCGGCAAGACCAGCCCTCTAATCAACCCTTTGATAGGTTCCGCAGGTGTTTCGGCAGTACCTATGGCAGCGCGTGTTTCAAATAAAGTAGGCTTAGAGGCAAACCCTCAAAACTTCCTCTTGATGCACGCAATGGGGCCAAACGTAGCGGGTGTTATTGGCTCCGCCGTTGCGGCAGGCATTCTGCTGGCTCTTTGCACATAATAGACAAAGAATATATAAAACAACAAATAAAACAAAAAAGCTCCGGTTTGGAAAAACCGGAGCTTTTTGCTACTTCTCGATAAAGACATGGTTTCCGTTGATAGTAACCCACCTTCCGTCGTCGGAATCAGTCGAATTTTGCGGCAAATCTTTTTTATCCGGTAAGCCAATAGATTGAAGCTGTCCCATGATTTCGAATTCATTTTTCATAAACTCGTCGGCACTCATTTTAGCGATTTCTTCTTTCGTATAAATTTTTTTAGAACCGGTATTAGGGTTAACGAAATTGTCATAGTCCGGTTTCTCTTCTTTAAATTGCCCGTTTCTTAACTGTTGCGAAATTTGCGGCTCGTATTTGAGGTAATCCTCATTAGACATATTTGCGATTTCTTCACGCGTGAAGGTTTTTTCTGCGTAAAGTTGGAATGGGCTATTATTTTTGCTTGATATAAATTTAGGCTCAATTTCTACAGCATCATCAAGGGAACTCATATTTTCAATTTTATGTGCTGGTATATGAGGATTATATTGGTGACCGACTTCATAAATTTTGTCAGGATGTAATTCAGTATTAGTAACAAAACTTCTTCCGGGATGTTTTGTATAGCTTGAATTAAAAACGGGGTCATTTATATTACCATAATTAATTATGTTTAAATCTTTTGTATTGTAAATACCTGTGTTTTTTAAAATATCGTTAGTTCCGTAAGCATTAAATGTGACCGCAGAACAACCGTTTTCAGCCGAAACTAATTGTGCTAAACTACCGCCAAGCGAATGCCCTGTAACTGTAATATTTGCATTGGGATATGCGTGCCTAATTTGTTGATAGACTTCATTGGCATTTTTATACTGTTCTGGTAGTTCCTTGAGGTACATTCGTCTATCGCTCCCCCAAAAATCTCTTGCGCTATCAGTTCCCCTATAGCTAATGGCGATATCATTGCCTTTTTTATAAATAGTTGATTGGAAGCCGTTGTCAGCGCTATAAGAGGTTATCTCTTTCCAATCTGTTGGAAGTACAAACTTCCCATTTTTGTATGTGTGTCCTGATAAAATCATTAAGTCTGTATGAAATTTTTTATCCATAGTGTTTATTCCTTTATTTTATGTTTGTAATACAATGTTTGTATGAAAAATCCTTGCAACTCCTATACATTAAATATCATGTCTTTAATTTCTTTAATCTGTTTTGCGTTTTTTGGAAAGGCCTTGATAGATATGTTTGTATCCCCAAGTGCTGGAGAAGGTATTTTTGTTGCATTCATATATATACCGGCGAGTTTGGTATTTCTGGGCTGGGTTATAGTCGGTATACTAATAGAGCATACTTTTCATAAATCAAATCCGCAATCTTTTGCGTTTAATTTTCCATACAAAAAGATCCCACTGAAAATAATATATTATCCATTATTTTATCTGGGTTTGATATATGGTGCCTTTTGGGGAATATATTCGTTAATAGGATTTCCCCTAGTGTTTTTATCCATATATCATCATTAAGTCTTTATGAAGTTTTTTATCCATAGTGTTTATTCCTTATATTTATGTTTGTAATAAAATATTTGTATGAAAAATCCCTGCAAATCATATACATTAAATATTATGTCGTTAATTTCTTTAATATGTTTTATATATTATGGCAAAGATTTGATAAGTATGTTTGTATCCCCGAGTGGTGGCGAATGGGATATTATTGGATTCATATATATTCCAGCCAGTTTTATTTTTCTTGGCTGGCTGATAGTCAGTTTACTTCTGGAACATGCTTTTTATAAATCAAATCCCCAATCTTTTGCGTTTAATTTTCCATACAAAAAGATCCCACTGAAAATAATATATTATCCATTATTTTATCTGGGTTTGATATACGGTTCCTTTTGGGGAATATATATGTTAATAGGATTTCCCCTAATGTTTTTATCCCTATCGCATCATTAAGTCTGTGTGAAGTTTTTTATCCATAATGTTTATTCCTTATATTTATGTTTGTAATACAATAGTTGTATGAAAAATCCTTGCAACTCCTATACATTAAATATCATGTCTTTAATTTCTTTAATCTGTTTTATGTTTTATGGAAAAGAGACAATTAATATGTTTGTTTCTCCAAGTGGAGGGGAAGGCGAGTATATTCTTCTTATATATGCTCCATTCAGTTTTGTTTTTTTAGGTTTTGTTATCATTGGGCTTATTACTGAATATATTTTTTATACGACAAATAACCGGGTAATTGCATTTAATTTTCCATACGAAAAGCTCCCACTGAAAATAATATATTACCCATTATTTTATCTGGGTTTGATATACGGTTCTTTTTGGGGACTATTTACGTTAATAGCATTGTGCCCCTAATGTTTTTATTCAAATAACATAACAGTCCTCCTTTATATAGGCGGACAATGAATAATGAAACAGGTGAGAATATTATACTAAATTTGTAGTAATTTGTCAAATAAAAAAGCTCCGGATTTTTCCGGAGCATTGTGCTACTTTTCAATAAAGACATGGTTTCCGTTGATAGTAACCCACCTTCCGTCGTCGGAATCAGTCGAATTTTGCGGCAAATCTTTTTTATCCGGTAAGCCAATAGATTGAAGCTGTCCCATGATTTCGAATTCATTTTTCATAAACTCGTCGGCACTCATTTTAGCGATTTCTTCTTTCGTATAAATTTTTTTAGAACCGGTATTAGGGTTAACGAAATTGTCATAGTCCGGTTTCTCTTCTTTAAATTGCCCGTTTCTTAACTGTTGCGAAATTTGCGGCTCGTATTTGAGGTAATCCTCATTAGACATATTTGCGATTTCTTCACGCGTGAAGGTTTTTTCTGCGTAAAGTTGGAATGGGCTTGCAGCATTATTTTCGGTTGTTGTAGGTTTAATTTCGACAGCATCCTCAAGCGCTCCCATTTGTTCAATTGGATGGTCATCAAGATTCCAAGGCCTTTTATCGTTACTTTTTCTCCAAAGTAAATTGTCATTTGTGTTGAAATCGGTATTTGTCACGAATGTTCTACCCGGTTGTTGTGAGTAATTTAAATTGAATATATTATCTTTTGGATTACCATAGTTAATTATATTCAAGTCTTTTCTATTATATCCTGTGTGATTTAAGATATCTCCTGTCCCATAAGGGTTGAATGTTACAGCTGGACAATTATTTTCCGCAGAAATTAATTGCGCAAGGCTTCCTCCCAGAGAGTGCCCTGTAAGAGTAATATTGGCTTTAGGATACATCTGTTTAATCTCTTTATAGACTTCGTTCGCATTTTTGTATTGTGCTGGTAATAATATTTTCGTTCCAATTGGTATATCGCTCAATATAAAATCTCCTAGAGAGTCTGTCCCTCTATAGCTGATAGCGATATCATTTCCTTTTTTATAAACAGTTGCTTGGAAACCATTAGTTGCACTATATGAAGTAAGTTCTTGCCACCCCTCTGGTAATTCAAATTTCCTATTGTGATATGTATGTCCTGATAAAATCATTAAGTCTTTATGTTGTGCAATTGTTGACATTATTGTCTCTCCTTATGTTTGTAGTAATATAATTTGTATGAAAAATTTTTATGGTTCTTATGCATTGAATGTCTTGTTCTTATTGTCCCCTATGTCTATTTTAGTATATATAGAACCCTGGGTTGAGTTTTTTAAAACATTTCAGACAGGAACGCCAGAGTATCTATATTTTTTCTTTTTTTTACCTATAAGTCTTTTGTTTATTTGTTTGATAATTTTAGGATACATTATAGAGTATTTATGTAATAAAGCATGCATAAGTTGGGCTTTTAATTTCCCTTATGAAAAAATAACGTTTAAACCTGTTTATTATTTATTGTTTTACTTAGGTTTGTTTAGCGTTTTTTTCCCATTTCTTGTTATGATTGTTTCTTCAATATTATTCAAATAACATAACAGTCCTCCTTTAGATAGGCGGACAATGAATAATGAAACAGGTGAGATTATTATACTAAATTTGTAGTAATTTGTCAAATAAAAAAAGCTCCGGATGTCCGGAGCTTTTCTACATACAAAATTTTTATGAGCAATGCAGGGCGATTTTACCTGTTTCTAACGTCTTTTTGACGTCTATTACACGCTGGTTTGTACTTCCGACCCAGTGCTTATTATTATCAAGCAATTCTTCGACAAATCTGCCTTCTGCAATTACGTCAACGTCTTTCAGTTCCTTGCAGTCCTGAATATCTTCCCAGTTAAAACCTGTATAAAGCCAGATTGTTTTTTCAGGGTATAATTCACGGCATTTTTTGATAAGTCTGAAAACTTCCGGACGATTAAACGGATGCAAGGGATCACCGCCACTGAATGTTATACCGGCAATATGCGGTTTTGCAAGCTCATCGAAAAGTTCTTTTTCAGCAGCTTCATCAAACGGGATACCTCCGCCAACGTCCCAGGTTATAGGATTTTGACAGCCATGGCAGTGGTGGTTGCAGCCGGAAACCCATAATACTACCCGTAAACCGTCGCCGTTTAACATGTCGTCTTTTGTTATATTGTGATAATTCATTTTTCCCCTATACCCCTATAATAAAGTTTTCAAGTCACTTGCGTGACCTGAAAACTTTTATAATTTATGTTATTACATACTTACACGGTCTTTTATTTCTTCCATTTTAGCATCATTAAGACGGGTGTCGCCTTTGACTCTTGAATATGAAAGATAACCGTTCATTCTTTCAATTTTGGTCAAATTTCTGCTTCCGCATTTCGGGCATACATCCATATTCAATTCCTGATGACCGCAGTCCTCACAGTAAGAAAGCGAAAGGTTTATGCCTTCATAAAATCCCATTTTCATTGCACGTCTGATAAGCATTTTGATAGCGTCAGTGTTGTATGCAATCGGATATTTTACGTACTGGATTTTTCCGCCGTTGAACAGATCCCAGAAACGTTTTTCTGCATCTTGTTTTTCAATTGGTGTAATATCTTCGGATACGTGGCAGTGGAAGCTGTTAGATACGTAGCCTCTGTCTGAAACGTTTTCTACAACACCGAATTTTTTACGGAATTGTTGAATTTGCAATCCGCAAAGGCTTTCTGCCGGAGTCCCGTAGATTGCGTATAGGATACCGTCTTCTGCTTTAAATTCTTGAGTTTTCTTGTTGATATATTTCATAACTTCAAGAGCAAATTCGCCGTCTTCTGCAATGGATTTTCCGTTGTAAAGTCTTTGCAGTTCGTTCAAAGCAGTGATACCGAAAGATGCTGTAGAAGATTTCAAGATAGGTTTAATTTTATCGTGAATGCCGAGGTTGCCGCCGTAGAAACCGCCTTCGCAGTAGGCAAGAGGGTTTACGGAAGCTTTCATTTCGCCAAGATAATCATAAGTTCTCTTGTGAATTTTTCTGATTAATTCAAGATAGTAATCTAAAACTTCATAGAAATCTTTGCTTTCTTTTTTAGCTTTTGCATAAATCATTGGCAGGTGTAAGCTTACTGCGCCAATATTAAATCTTCCGACAAAAATAGGTTTGTCGTTTTCATCAGCCGGTTCCATACCGCCTCTTTCAAACCAAGGGGAAAGGAACGCTCTGCAGCCCATAGGTGAAACAACTCTTCCGTATTTTTTGTACATTTCAGCAACGTATCCTTCGCCGGAAAGTGATAACCAATCCGGATACATTGATTTTTGAGAACATGCAACACCGGCTTCAAAGAGATCTTCTGCAATGCAGCCTTCGCCGTGAATTTTTTCATCGTACAGGAATACAATTTTAGGGAAGAGAACAGGTTTTTTGTTATTTTTCTTACCCTGTCCGCCCATTCTGATTTTAAGCATAGCAAGTGTTGCCATTTTTTCGTATTCGCCTGTACCCAGACCGGTTGTAACCGTGATGAAAGGATAATCGCCGCGGCTGGATGCAACTGTGTTGAATTTATATTCCCAGCCCTGAAATCCTTGTTCAAAATCTTTTTGAACATCTTTTAAAGCTTCTTCTCTTGACTTTTCAAATGACAGGCCAAGACAAATATATTTATTGTATCTTAAATTGTAGGTTTTTTCAGCGTACGGTGCAAGAATTTTATCGACTTCCGCAACCGTGAAGCCGCCGTATTGCTGGCTTGCTGCAGCCATAACAATGTCACCGATTACGTCAAATGCAACGTCAAGGGTTTTTGGTTCATTGTACCATAAGTTACCCATTTCAAATCCGCCTTCAAGAACTTTTGCAACGTCAAAAAGACAGCAGTTCATTGTATCACGGCGTGCTGACATGTCGTGGATGTAGATGTAACCGTCACGAATAGCCTGCAAATCATCTACGGTTAAGAAGAATTTTTTATACAATTCTTTGTTAAGTTCGTTGAAAATCAATGAACGTTTTGTTGAAACTAAAGTAGAATCAGCATTGGAGTTTTCTTTGTCACCAATGTACATAATTCTTTGGCTTTCTTGATAAACTTTGTCCAGCATACTTACGAAATCCTGTTTATAGTTTCTGTAATTTCTGTAGCTTTGAGCGACTTTCGGGTTAAGGTATTCAAGCGCGCCTTCAACGATATTGTGCATTTCCGCGATTTCGACGGTATCGCCGGTTCTCTGGTTAACCTTATTTGTTACAAAGTCACAGATTTCTTTTAGGTCGTCATCTGTTAATTTTACCAGCATTCTTGCAGCGGATTTATTAACAGCATTGATAATTTTTTGGATATTATATTCTTCTTTAGTACCATCTTTTTTAATTATATAGATAGTTTCTTTTTGCGGTTTAGTTTGAAGAAATGATGTTTTTCTTTCATCAGCCAGTTTTTCTGCTGATTTTGAAGTTGTGAATTCAACTATGTTGTTTCCGTTTGTTGTAGAATATGCGTTTTGCATAATGCCCCCAGTCCCAGATTCTTTATTTTTTTGTTATCGGCTGCACGAATGTACAACCGAACCTCCCATGATTTTGTCCTATTTATTTTAGGATAAATAAGACCCCCTGTAAAGTCTTTTTGTGAAATCTTAATATTTACTTTCTTTGCATTGCGAACACTGATTTTACAGAAAAATTTGCGCCAATTTATATGTAAATTTTTTTATAAATTTGCATGATTTTTCTGTTTTTGAGCATGCTCATCAGCTATTCCAGAACCGGTTGTTCGGTATTTTCTGCCGGAACAGGTTCAGTTTCAACCTCTGCCGGCTTTTCAGGGGTAATTGTCAGTTTTTTCTTTGCTGCTTTTTTGTCAACTTTTTTTGCCAAGTCAATGTACAATTCTTGTAATTCTTTTACCTGAGTTTCAAGAACAGCGTTACGTTCTTCGAGCGCTTTAATTTTTTCCGAGTTATCTGTCATTTTTTTGAACAGATCTTTAATTGCGTTGAGTGCTGCATAGAACATATCGTCTTTTCTTATGTAGAGATATCCGTCATCATTTTGAGATACGGCATCAGGAAAGACTTTCTGAAGGTCTTGCGCCATGACGCCTACTCTAGGAGTTTTGTCGGCATCTCTTTTATATGTAAAATTGTAGAATGTTAGTTGGTTTAACTCGTCAATCCCGCCGGTGAATTCCTTGCCTACGTTTTTAAGACGGATATCAGATGGAACACCACCAGCTGCTAAGGCATATCTGGCATCAAGCTTTGTCATAAGCTTTTTTGACCCGAAGTATATTTTGTCAAGATCATAATCTATACCGGCATTCCCGATAAATATAAGATTACTTTCATTCCACATTGCAGTTCCCGGTCCGCCTTCTGTTATACCTATTCTATAACCGGAATCGGCTCCCAGACAGATGACATTTGAACCGGTATTGCTAAAACAAGCATTTTTGCCGATAGCAGTGACGTTATTTACGTTTCTGTCGACTAAACTTATTGCGTTTGCACCAATAATTGTATTGTTATATTTATTTACATCATATGTATATGCTGTGTCATATTCCGTACCGGTATCAAAGTTACTGCTCAATATAATATCACCAAATTTTTTATCCCAAACTTGAGCAGGAGTCAAATCAATATCCGGAGTTACAAACAGTGCCGCAGGATAGTTTTTGGTGGTTCCATTATAAGTTCCGAAACTAATTTGGGGAGTTATGAAATCTGTACTCGCATCTGTATATTGTGTCGCCATAAGTAGAAGTTTTGGATCGTTTGCTAACGTATTTTGAATGTCGGTATCTCCGATAACAACAGGTTTTCGATCGCCGGTTGTTCCGAAATATATTCCCGTGTGATCTCTCATTACATCAAAAGTTATTTTGTTATTCCCGCCGGCCGAGAGTGTTCTTTTTGTAACGACCGGAGCAAATGCTGCCATCATAATTCCTAAAATCGCCATGACAACGACTACTTCTGCAAGTGTAAAAGCTAATCTTTTATTTCTCATTAATTTTTTAAAGTTCATACCGAAAATCCTCAATATTTCCAACTGTTATAGTAATATTTTATCATATTTTAGAAGATTTTTCAATCCACCCTCTTGACGAGATTTTTTTTTGATTTAGAATAAGAAATGTCCATTAGATTGATAAATGGATTGAACCGGGTGCCACCAAAAGGTGAAAAGTCGTAAGAACAGTAGATTTTTGGTATTGGTACTCTGTAGATAAAACATTTACTAATCGGGATGTAGCACTCTGCCGAGCGAAACAATCCAGTGAATTGTTTCGCGAGAGGTGGTAGCGCACCACTGAAACGAAGTTTCAGTCTGACAATTGAATATTTATCATCGGGATGTAGCGCAGTTTGGTAGCGCACCTCGCTTGGGACGAGGGGGTCGCACGTTCGAATCGTGTCATCCCGACCATTTAAAAAGAAGTGTTGGCTTAAATGCCAACACTTCTTTTTTCTCAGTTTAAGCAACGATTCGAACGTGCTCGCACGTTCGTGCTCCTGTGGTGCACGAGCAAGCTCGTAGCTCCTACGTCGCTTATATTGTGCTGCCCTGCTCCCCTCACTGTAACCGTGCGGGGACACCGGCAGCACCGGCTTACGCATTGTGTCATCCCGACCATTTATAAATAAAGGCTTTAGAGATTTTCTAAAGCCTTTATATTATGTTTAAATTCTATTTTGCGACTGATTTTCGACTGGTCTGATTAAAATACTGTCTGAAAAACTTTGTTCACGTTCCTTATCGCTAAATGTCCGAGAAAGTTTCGCGATAAGGAACATGGCGCGAATGAGTTGCAGAGCAACTCCCGCTCACGCAAACGAAACTTTTGAGTGGCGTATTAGACAGCGCAGCCACGCGCGACCCGCGGTTCAGCGGGGCGGAAGTGGCGGAGAACTGCTTTATTCTTTCTCAAACGAATATGAGATATTGAAGAATGAAGTTGTTATTGATGTTTGAAAGCATCTTCCATTTTATCAATTTCAGACTTTGATAAACCTAGAGCTTTGGCAACCTTCCGCCATTGTGCAGTTTGCTTTTTCATATCTGTAATAATATTTTTAGCCGTTTCAGGCATGATATCAAAATATTCACTTACTTCTAAGGCTAAATCCAAACTTTGTGAGTTATCATATTCCGTTATATAGGTACTTAAAACATTTTTATTGTCATTGCTTGGATTAACATCATACAGTGGGGATAACCTCCATCCGCCTTCATTTACATATAAAAATCCATGGTTTCTAAGGTGGTCATCTGTGTTTGAAATAAGGATTGAAAATACAATTCTTTTCCACAATTCTGTTAAATCCTCTTTCGGTGCTGCTCCGTATTGTCTTATTGCATCTGCAATTTCCATATAACTGTGAGTTGGGCTGTCGTTATCAACAGCATTAAGCATACTCATTGCTGATAAGAACGGAACTCGTTGTTCTCCTTTTCTGTCGAAACGTTTTAAAACAATGACATCTTTAGTTCCTGCTTTATGTAAAGACCATTCCTGAACTTTTAAACCGCAGTTCTTAGCGAGTGTAAGTGCAACGGCTTCCCATAAGACGTTATTTGTAAAATCATCTTTCTTAGGAAATTTCGCAATACATAAATTCCCTTTTTTATCAATAACACTGGCTTTGGGTCTGGCTCCGCCTAAAGATGAACCCGGGGCTAGTAACAGTTGCAAATCGCTATTCTTTTCTTCTGAAGCTATAACTTTTTCTGTTGCCGCAAGTAATTTAGTTAGATTTACCAATGGAGGAATGGATTTTAAACTACCCGGATATAAAAACTCTTCACTTTCTTCTGTTTTAAATCGTAAAGCCCCCTGCCTTGCATAATCATTTACATATAAAAGGTAGTCGATTTCATTTAGGGTTTTCGGACTTCTGTTTTCTTCTTTTGCAAGCTGATTTTCGTATCTTCTCATAAGGATTCTGCCCCAGGTATCAGGTGCGGAGTCACCAAATGTGCCGAATAATGGTGTTTGTCTCGGGTTTACCTGCTTGCCGGAGCCAAAGAATAAGCCAGGTTCTAAAGAAAACGCTTTATTATTATTTAACCACTCCTTTGAATACTCGAAATCAGACATCTCTTTGCCTCTGTTAAAGTGAGACCAGAGAGTTCCGACAAAATGATTTTCATTATTCAATTCAATGTAAACTAAAACTTTTTTATCCGACATAAATTTTATCCTTCGTCCTTTTTATAACGGACTCGTTGTGGAAGATTATCTTTATCATATATTTTGCCTACCGTATCACTATCAGGGTCTGCAAGGTTGTAAAGGTTATCTATTAAACCGAGTACAAACATGACTTTGGCATAAATCCCCATAGAAACACCAGAATCGCCTTTTTCCACTTTAGTTAAGGTAATATGTGTAATTCCTGCACGTTCCTCTACCAGTGCCATTGTAAGCCGTCTTTTTATACGGGCTTCTTTTAAATCTGCACCGAGCTTTTTTAATGCTTTATTTACGGGTATTGGTATTACTGATGTTTTTTTCATAAAGTTAAAATATATTATAGTGTATGCTATACTATTTTAAATATATTATAATATATTTTATTTGAAATTTCAAGTAGAAACTATACTTTATATAGCAAAAAATTTTTTTATATGTTTTAGCATGAAAAAGGGGAATTTCATGCTTACAATAAATTCGTATTCCACAAATAGAACATCTATGCCGCTTTTACCAAATAAAAGCCCTGCCCGCAGAGTAAACTTTTCCGGACAGCCGCTTGAGCTATTGTATAAAGATTATCTCAAATTATCAGCCAAATGCAGGCCTGTTCAGGCGTTTTTAAGCCTTTGCGGAGATACAAAGACAATGGATGCTCTGCTGTCTGATATTTTACTGGATAAAGTTAGAGGTCAGGCTTTTGTGTCAAACCTTGTAGAAGATCCGCGCAGGCTGACAGAGTATACGGATATTCTCTGTGAGAAGGTTGGTTCAGGGTCTGCTAATTTCATGACTTTTTTGCCGAATAGTCCGTATCGGGCGGCATATAGCAGGTTTATAGATGAAAAATTCAGTTCTGCGAATTCAGTTGAGGAGCTTTTAGCTTTGCGGCCTGATTGGAAGGGTGAAAAATTACTGGAAAAACACCGGCAGCTAAAAGGTGATGCCCCGTTTGAACTCGGTGCACTGCCGGTTGAAATTTCGCGGGATAATATGTTTCATATCGTTGATTATTTAAGACCGTTTATGGAGGTAGGTTATAAGCCCCGCAAAAATATTGCGCCATTAAATACCGGCGGTAAAAATTATGAGTTTGAAATTTTTACGGAAGGAAAAACCGATAAAAATGTTTTCGGGGTTAAAACCGAAATCGGTAAAAGTTATATTATAAAAATGGCAGAAGAGCAGCGGCGGAGTTTAGATAACCCTTATGCGCTCGGTACGCTTGCGAAAATTGATACTTATTTGACGCGTAATTTAAGCCGGAATTCGGCGCCGTTAGTTTATTATAACCATGACCGGAATTTTATGGTTTATGAGTTTGTAAACCGTACGCCGGTGCGCGGTGATACAAATGATTTGAACGTGATAATGGAACATCTTCCGGATTTTAAAAAGCTGGGGCTGAAATATAATGATAATGTCGGCTTTAATAATGTTTTTCTGCTTGATGAAAATTCCGGCGAAGCACTGAAAAAGTCTGTGGATTTTCAAAGCGGAACTGCCGCAAAAGAGTGGGTGTCAGTGGATAATGACCATGTGGAATATTCGAGCCGCCTGCAGCCGCAGATTTTTGAATATCATTCTTCCCTGCCTAATGCCATGGGCATGTTTTAGTTTGTAAAAAATTTGTCATACTAATAGCAATTTTTAAACCTTATATACGTTATATATAAATATAAATGTCCGAGAAAGTTTCGCAATAAGGAACATGGCGCGAATGAGTTGCAGAGCAACTCCCGCTCACGCAAACGAAACTTTTGAGTGGCGTATTAGACAGCGCAGCCACGCGCGACCCGCGGTTCAGCGGGGCGGAAGTGGCGGAGAACTGCTTTATTAAGGAGAGTAATGATGGCTATTGGAGATGACAATACTTTATCCGGAAAATCAGACAGTATCAGGGTGCCTTATAAGCCCGAACCGTTTAGGTATACGGCACCGTGGAATGATGCAGGAAGTCAGCCGTTGTCGGTATGGAATCCGGCATTTAAATTGACGGCCGTGAAGAGTGAAGATATTAAGATTCCGTTTCGGCCGGCAGATGAGGTCGATAGCGCTGCCGGTAGTGAGGAAATTAATTTGAACGGTAATGGCGAAGCTGTTATTGATAGTTTGGAACAAAATTACGGCAGCAATTTTAATGTTACGAAACATCTGTTTGCCGGTACGGCCGCGGATTTAAATAAATATCTTGAGGGCACGAAAATGGCCGGTCAGGGCGAAGCATTTTTGAAAGCTCAGGAAAAATACGGCGTAAATGCTTTGTTTTTAATGGCAATTGTTAATGCCGAATCCGGTTACGGCAACGCACCGGCACGCGATAAAAAAGGAACTAAACCTTATAATGTTGCCGGTTTGAAAAAAGCCGGAGGCGGGTATCAAAACAATGCAAGCTATGAAGCCTGTATTGACTCTCTAGGCTCGGCCTTGAAACGTTTGTATTTCAGGAACGGCAAAGTCACCGTAGAAAAAATCCGCAGAACTTTTTGTCCGGGAAATGCAAAATGGACTGGTAAAGTTTCAGACGAAATGAAGAATATTTCATCCCATATATTACGGGATTATACCGGTAAGTAATAGGTTCATTTGCAATTACCCTTGTTCATGGTATCATAATTTTGGCTCCGTTAGGGCTTTATTATTACATTATCATGAGGATTAGGGAAATTGGATTTTACAACATTAACTATTGAAATATTAAAAGGTATATCATCTTTTGTCGGGAATTACGGCGTAGCGATTATTGTTTTGACGATTGTTATAAGACTTTCAATGTGGCATTTGAATGTGTCGCAGCAGCGTTCTATGCGCGTAATGCAAAAGTTACAGCCGAAACTTAAAGCTATTCAGGAACGTTACAAAAGCGACCCGCAAAAAATGCAGATGAAAATGATGGAATTTTACAAGGAACACAAGTTCAATCCTATGGGCGGGTGTTTGCCTTTGTTAATTCAAATGCCGATTTTCATCTTGTTATATACAGCGTTGATGAGCCCGCAGTTTATCCAGATAGCAGGCGACAGCCAGTTTCTATTTATTAAAAGACTGGACACTACGCTTCGCGGTATAAGCGCTTTCGGCGTTTCGGATGATAACGTTTTTGAAGTTAACGCCAACGATCATTTTATGGCCGGCAATAACGCTAAAATTTTCCTGACTGACGGAAGAACCCAGGAAGTGAAAATTGACTCTCCGGCAACTGCTGTAAAAGTTCAAGGGGAAGTCGTTCCGGGTGAGGATTTAGGATTAAAAGTCAATGTAGACAGTTTTAACATCTCGCTTGATGAAATCGGAAAGGTTCAGGCTGCTGAAATTCCTGTTATGAACCTCGGGGCTTACAAGGGCGGTACTAAAGTTAACAAACGCTACATAAGAGAGTCCGAAAATGTTAGATTTGAAAAGAAATTTGACAACCTTCTGGTCGCATCTGTTCCGACCAAACCGCTTACAAAGCAGGGTTCTTTCCATTATGACGTTTTAGCTTTGATTATTTTATTCGGTGCAACAATGTTCCTTTCCCAGAAGATTATGATGGGAACTCAGAAAAATCAAAACACAGATCCTACACAGCAGGCAATTCAAAAATCAATGGGAACGTTTATGCCGATTATGATTATCGGTACATTTATCATAATCCCTATACCTGCGGGTGTTCTGTTGTATCTTGTAACAAGTAATATTATTCAGATTATCCAGACGGTTATTGTCAATAAACAGATTGATGCCGAATTTGAGAAAAAAGAAGGCAAAGTTTCTGATGATGATTTGAAGAATGCCAAAAAAGTAGAAGAGAAAAATTAAGGCGGCAGGCATGTTGTTATCGGAATTTGACTATGAACTGCCGGAAGAATTAATCGCGCAGTTCCCTTCTGAAAAAAGAGAAAATTCAAGAATGTTAGTGTTGGATAAGACCGATGAGTCTATCCAACATAAACATTTTTACGATATTGTTGACCTTTTGGATGAAAATTGTATTTTGATTTTGAATAACACAAAAGTTATTCCGGCAAGACTTTTCGGGGTTAAAGAGGAAACCGGCGCTCATATTGAAGTGTTTTTGCTTAAACAGCTTGACGGGCATAACTGGGAAGTGCTCATTAAGCCTTCAAAACGGGTTAAATCCGGTACAAAGATAAAGATTAGCGGGGATTTAGCCGTTGAGGTTCTGGAACCGCTTGAAGATGACGGGAAATGGCTTGTAAGGCTTGAATATGAAGGAAATATTTTTGAAGTTCTTCACCGTGTCGGGAATATTCCGCTTCCGCCGTATATTGAGCGCAAAATGACGTCTGATGAATTGAAAAAACTGGATTTTGAGCGCTATCAGACAGTTTATGCGGTGAAGGAAGGCTCTGTTGCGGCGCCGACAGCCGGCTTGCATTTTACGGAAGAAATTCTTGCGCGGCTTGCGAAAAAAGGCGTTGAAATCGGATATGTCACGCTTAATGTGGGTTTGGGAACATTCCGGCCGGTTAAGTGTGAAAATGTTCTTGAGCACAAAATGGATTCTGAAACCTTTGAAATTCCGCAGGAAACGGCTGAACTTATAAATCGCGCTAAAGCACAGGGCAAAACACTTGTCGCGGTCGGTACAACAACGGTTAGAACTCTTGAAACGGCGTATAAGCTTTACGGTGAAATTAAAGCCTGCCATGATGCGTCTACGCTCTTTATCTATCCACCTTATGAGTTTAAAGTTGTGGACAATTTAATCACAAACTTTCACCTGCCAAAGTCCACTCTTTTAATGCTCGTCAGCGCGCTTATGGGTAAGGATTTTATTTTCAGGGCTTACAAAGAGGCGATTGCGAATAAGTACCGCTTTTACAGCTACGGCGATTGTATGTACCTTAAGACGAGGTAACCGGCATGAAGAAAAAAATACTTCTAATCAATTTTGGCGGAATCGGGGATGAAATACTGTTTCTTCCGACAATTATTTCGTTGAAAAAGGCGTTTCCAAACTCTTATATTACCCTTGCGCTGGAGCCTAGAAGCCGCGGAATTAAGGATTTAACAGATAAAATTGATGATTTAATCCTTGTTGATTTAAAGCGCGGAAATAAATATTTTGAGTTGATGAAACTGGTTATGCAGGCATGGCGCGGGCATTATGATATTGTAGTGTCCTCGGGCGGAAACAAATTAATTCCTGTTTTGCTGTTTCTTACGGGGATAAAAGAACGTTACGGGTACGATAGCGGCAGATTAAGCCGGAAACTTTTAACCGCTGCGGTTCCGCTGAATAAAAATCAGTACGCAGCGGCGATGTATCACGACTTGATTACGCCGTTGACTTCTTTGAAAACTGAGCTTCCGCAGATTGATGTTGAGCGGGCGCCGGTGATTGAATATTCTGTCTTGATACACCCGGGGGTTAGTAAAATCAGCGTTGAAAAAAATATGATTAAAACGATTACGCCTGAAATCTGGGCGGATGTTGTCCGGGGACTTGCTGCGGCGGGTAAGAAGGTACGGCTTGCCGGTGGGCCGGATGATAAAGAGTGCATTGAAAAAATTGTCAGCCTCTGTGCGGATGTCGAATTTGAAAATCTTTACGGCAAAACAAAAAATCTTAAAGAGCTTGCGCAGTTGATTTCAAGTGCGCAAAAGTTTGTCTGCTCGGATTCTGCACCGCTGCATGTCGCGGTTGCACTCGGGGTTAAAACTTATGCGGTTTTTGGCCCGACTGATGATAAAAAACTTATTCCCCCTTCAGTCACTGCGCTAAAAGCCAATGATAAATGCCCTCTAAAGCCTTGTCTTTGGGAACGGCGGCAAACATCGTGCGAAAATCTTGACTGCCTCAAACTCAGCGCAGAAGATATCGTAAAAACAATAGTTGCGGGCTGATGCGCTTTAATACTGTTCTTCCAGTTCTTTTCTGATTTCTTCCGCAGTGACCGTTACTACAGGTGAATTTTCATCTTTTTTCAGGACAACCTTTTTAATCCCTGCCTGTAAAATAAAGCGTTTGCAAAGAATACAGATGAAGTTATGCCCCCAGATATACATTGTCGCGTCCATACATCTGTCCTGACCGGCTTGAATAATAGCGTTTTGTTCCGCGTGGATTGAACGGCAGGTTTCGTAACAGGTTCCGGACGGAATATTGTTCTTTATTCTGTAGCATTCGCCGCGTTCGTAGCACGATTCCACTTTTGAAGGGGTTCCGTTGTAGCCCGTTGCTTTAATCTTTTTATCATCACCAACAATTACGGCGCCTACCTGCGCTCTTAAACAGTTTGACCGGCTTGCACAGGTTTTTGCCAGATCTAAAAAATATTCTTCCCAGCTTTTAATTTTCATAATTTCTATCCTTAAATTTTAATTCCGGTTGTTAAAATTGCAATATTGAATTTGTCTGCAAGGTTGTTAATTTTCATATTAAGATGTTTGCCGCCGGAATAGATAATTAACCCGATTCTTCCCTGTGCGGCAGCGTGGATAATACCTTCTGTCAGATTGTCATCACTTACATACAGTACAGCATTTTTAGAATTGTCACAGGCAAAATTAAGCACATGCTCCACTGCATTCTGGCAGTTTGCCTGCGCCTGATAAATGCTTAAAGTCTTGAAATCCTTTGCAGCCATAGCGCAGATTGGCGATAGATATTTTGCAATTTTCCACGCAAAAATAGCGTCTTCAATTTGTTCTGTAGTCGGTTTGGTTTTTGTCGCAATTTTGAATGTGTTTTTATCCAGTTCAATTTTATTTTTGCTTTCGGCGCGGATTTCACCAAACGGAGTATGTGTTACGACGGCCTGTTCATAGGCTTTGTAACTTTTTAACGGTGAAAGGAGTTTTATAAGAATAGTTTCGCTGTTTTGAGTCAGAATATCAACAGCTTCGGCATCAAAATCTACTGCAACAATCATTGGAATCGCATAGGATTGAAGATGTTTTGCAGTTTCGGCATCAACGGTTGAACTGAACCCGACGCTTGCGGTGAAACTGCTCAGCGGGTCACAATCGAACGCTTTAAGATATGCGTCATTAGAACTTTTACCCAGCGCAGCGGAAAACACAAAGCCGTTTTTTACGAATGTACAGGCCGGAACATCAAAAAATTCACTCAAAACGTTACTGATAGCGTGCAAATCGACAACTGCTTGCAGACTAAGATTTTCACCGGTTAAAACTTCATATTCAAATAAGTCTTCACTCATCATTAAAACTCCTTATTGTTCCCGTATTATAGCACGAAAAATTACTTAGATTTCAGGTAATGTTAATAAAACTTAATCATGTAAAAGCTAAAATTAAACTTCTGTTTTTAAAGTGCCGATAAGGTAAATGTATCTTATAAACAGGAGTATAAACAAATGACAGAATCAGGTGCATCTTTTAACAGACCCTATAAACCATTTGGTTTCAACGTAAAAGTTCCGATTCCTGGCGAACGTACATTAAAACAAATGGGCGACACTCTGGGTAATGTAGCAAAAGCGCCTATTGATCCTCTGTTTAAATTTTTAGAGGAAAATGAGGAAGTTTTTAGCGGGGATTTAACATATAAAATTAACAAAATGAACGCGGAAAGTTTTACAATCGGGCAGGCTATGCGTATTCAGGATTTGAAAACTAACGGTAATCCGCCGAATTTTGATATGCACTTTTAATATACGACAAATTTTGTGTCCGGCTTAGCCGGTGATATAAAAAAATCCGGTTTTAAACCGGATTTTTTGTTTTTTTCTTTTTTTTCTTTTTATCTTTTTTGATTGTACCGCCATAGGTTTCGGCAACATCGGCGATAACTATAAAGGCATTTTTATCAATTTCTTTTGTAATTTCTTTTAGTTTGTTAAGTTCAAGGCGTGAAACTACGCAGTAAATCATATTCTTTTCGTTGCCTGAGTAAGCGCCGGTTCCTTTTATGTATGTAACGCCGAGTTCAAGGGTTTCCATAAGCTCTTTGCCGATTTCGTTTGTGTGGTTGCTTATAATTCTTACCGCTTTTGAAGTATTGAAGCCTACCTGAACAATGTCGATAACTTTATATGCAATTAAATATGTTATAACCGCATACATTGCATTTTCAACGCCGAATACAAATCCGGCTGCCGCGTAAATCAGGACGTTAAACGCCATAATCCACTCACCGACAGAAAATCCGTATTTCTTTGATAATACAACGGAAAGAATTTCAGTCCCGTCCATTGAACCGCCGTTTTTAAGCACCAGTCCGACCCCGGTACCAAGCAAAATCCCGCCGAATACAATTATTAAAATCGGCTGGGTCGTTATTACATCGTGGTGGTGAAAGAAATTAACCCCGACAGAAAGCGCTGTTACCGCGTAGATCGTCTGTACTACGAATTTTTTGCCGATTTTATTGAATGCAAGAAATACAAACGGAATGTTCAACAAGAATATGAAAACACCCAGTCCGTATTTGAAAAAGTGGTTTAAGATAATTGAAATCCCGACAATTCCGCCGTCAATGATATTATTTGGAACAAGAAAACATTCAAGTGCAAATGCTGCAATAAGAGCTCCTAGAGTTAAGAAGAAAACTTTGCTTAATATTGCCCAGAATGAAAAATGAAATTTATCTGTTCCCATAATTAGTCCTTTTCGCTGCTATTACTGCTTATCAGGTTGTTAAATTTAAATATTTTTTTACTTTTGGAGTTGTCATCAAAATCTTTATCTATTAAAAGGTTTTCAAGATCGGTTTTTAATGTCGCCAGATCATCGTATTTTTTCAAGACTCCGTCTATTGCGACAGAAACGTCGCCAGTTTCTTCCGAAACAACCAGACAAATTGCATCGCTGTGTTCGCTCATGCCGATTGCGGCTCTGTGGCGTGTGCCGTATTTCCAGCTTAATTTAGGGTCTTCTGTGAGCGGAAGCAGAACGCCGGCTGAGATGATTTTTGAACCGTTGATTACGACAGCGCCGTCGTGCAGCGGAGTATTTACGTGAAAGATTGTCAAAAGCAATTCTGTTGACAGATCCGCGTTAAGCATTGTTCCGACATCGGTGTAGGTGTTGCTTAGATCCTTTTGAAATACCATTAATGCGCCGGTGTGGGATTTTGATAAATATTTTACGGATTCAATTATTTCTTTTATTATGTTGATTTCTTCTTTTTCGTTTAAATTTGAAAAAGCTTTATGAAAAAAGTCCATTTGCCCGAGATAACCCAAAAATTTTCTTAGTTCCGGCTGGAATATGACAATTAAACTTAATGCGATAACTACAACGATTGATTTCAGGAACATCCCGAGAATGTTCAGGTGAACTATTTGTAGAATTTCGCTGAAAATCCAGAAGAAAATCAGGATAAAGCTGCCTTTTACGACCTTTTCCGATTGTGTGCCTCTAATGAACCGTTGATAGAACGCCCAGAGTATTGCTATTATGATGAAAATTTCAACAAAACTAACCCAATTTAAAAGATTGAAAATTGAGATTATCTGTTTTGAAATGTATGTTAAAATTTCATCCATCATTTTTCACCAAGCCTTTTGGGTATTCTGTCGTTACGAATTAAATCCTGAAGTGTTTCGCGTTCCACTATTATATCAGCGCTGCCGTTATTAACAAGAACCATAGCCGGTTTGGAAACGCGGTTATAATTAGAGGACATTGAATAATTGTAGGCTCCTGTGTCGTAAACGCAGAGGATATCGCCTTCTTCCGGGTGCGGAAGAGGTATGTCTTTTATAAGAATATCTCCGCTTTCGCAGTATCTTCCGGCGATTGTGACTGTTTCGAGGGGTGTGGTATCCGGTTTGTTTGCGATTTGGGCGGTGTATTGAGCCTGATACATTGAAGGCCGCGGGTTGTCTGCCATTCCGCCGTCGACTGAAACGTATTTCGTACCGTGCGGAACCTGTTTGGAAGAACCTATTGTGTACAGGGTTACTCCTGCCGTACAAACGATGCTTCTGCCCGGTTCAAGGTAGATTACCGGCGGTTTTGTTCCGTATTTTTTTATGTTTTCCTCAAGCGCATTGATTATAATATCTGCTATTTCAAAAGTTGAAGGCGGATGATCCGCGTCTGTGTATTTTACGCCCAGACCGCCGCCAAGGTTCAGTTCATCAATATTCAGGGCAAATTTTTCATTAATTCTTACCATCTGCTCAAATAAAATATCAACTTCATCTTTATAAACTTTTGTTTCAAAAATCTGGGAGCCTATATGAGCGTGTAACCCTTTGAGGTTAAGGCTTTTGTATTCATCTTTGATAAGTTCTATTGCGCTGTCGATTTGTGTCAGGTCAAAACCGAATTTTGAATCCAAATGTCCGGTTTGGATGTATTCGTGGGTATGACATTCAATCCCCGGGGTAATTCTGAACAAGATATCAACTGTTTTGCCTTCTTTGAGCGCTAGTTCATTCAGAAGGCTGAGTTCAAGGAAATTGTCAACCGAAATTCTGCCGACACCCAGTTCCAGCGCAAGGATAAGTTCATCAATGCTTTTGTTATTTCCGTTAAATAGTACGGTTTTCATATCAACGCCGGCTTTGTGGACAGTAAACATTTCGCCGTCTGATACCACATCAAATCCGAAACCTTCCTGTGAAAATATTCTGGAAGTTGCAAGTGTACAAAGGGATTTTGATGCAAAAAGCAGGCGTGTTTCGGGGTATTTTTTGAACGCTTCTTTGTAATCATTGCAAATCGTGCGGAGAGTAATTTCGTCCAGCACATATAAAGGGGTTGAAAAAGTTCCGGCAAGTTCTGTCAGGTCGCAGCCTGAAATTTCCAGATTCCCGTTTTTATTTATCCTTGTCGTAAGCGGTTTGATATTTTGGTTCGCGCTCATTATATTTCCCCTTCGTTTTTATATTAACATGTTAAAAGTCAATTGAAAATACGTAATATGGTGTACAAAACATCAATTTTAGATATAATTAAAGTACTTTATGAAAAAACAATTTTTAACCCAATTATTTTTTATAGCGATATTAATTTTATTTTGCCTGTGGCGGGGATTTTGTAGTTTTGAAAGTGTTGTATTGAAGATGTTTTCGCCGGTGTTGCTCGCAGTTGATTTGAACGGCGACAGACAATTTGAGGGCGGGGAAACAGTTTGTATTTCCGGTATTCAAACTTTCAGCGATAATCTTGCGGATTACAATGAGGAACTGGCGCAAAAACTCGGAGTCAGTGAAAAAGACGCTCTGGCGCTGGCGTATTTGACAAAGGATTACGCGGAATCTTTGCTTTCAAACAAATCTGTAAAATTTGTAGAAGATAGCGGGTCAAAAAACGGAGATTGTCATAGCGGCGATGTTTTGATTGACAATATCAGCTATAGAAAGCAACTGCTGGAAGAGGGGTTTGCATATAGCGAAGAATATCCGTATAATTCCCGAAAACTTCAGGAACATATTGCTTCTGCAAAGCTTATAAATCCGGTAATCCTTAACAATAAAAGTAAAAAATATCACGAAATAGGTTGTAAATTCGGGAAAACCGCACAGGATTATTCTATTTTGCCGGAAAGTGAACTGCCTGACGGCGCCCTTCCGTGCAAATGGTGCCATAAAAATTCTGCTTCCGGTGAAACGACACTGGAACTTTCAACAAACGTTTATCCTGACAGAATTTCAGACGGAACCGTTAAAATGTATCTGACAGATATGACAAATAATTTGAAGCTGCGTAACGATTGTTCGTCAAACATTTGTCAGGCGTTTTTGAACGAAATTAAAAGTGCTGAAACTTCAATAGATATTGCTGCCTATGGGTGGGTGAGTATTCCGGAAATTGATGAGGCGGTAAAAGCTGCGGTCGAACGCGGCGTGAAGGTGCGTTTTGTGTATGATTTTTCCGCGAAAAGGTCTTATTATCCGGATAGCGCTAAAATCGCCCGTTATGCAGTTTCCTCAAAAAACGATTTGAAACCCGGTGACAGCCGTCAGAGCGGGTATTTAATGCATAACAAGTTTATGATTTTTGACGGGAAAAAAGTCGCAACCGGTTCGCTAAATTACAGCAAAACAGATTTTTCGGAATTTAATTCCAATTGTATTCTTTTTATAGATTCACCTGAAATTGCAAAAGTTTATACCGGAGAGTTTGTGCAGATGCTTTCCGGAAAATTCCATACAGACAAGACAAAGCGTGCGGAATATATTACTTATAAAACTGCCGGTTCTGAAATTCAGGTTTACTTTTCGCCGCAGGATAACGCTATAACCGACAGGGTTCTGGATTATGTTAATAATGCGAAAAAATATATCTATATGCCAGTGTTTGTTATAACGCATAAACCGCTTGAGGCGGCATTATTAAACGCAAAGGCCCGCGGGGTGGATGTAAAACTTATAGTTGACGCTACAAATGTTTATGCAACGAAATCGTCCGTACAAACTTTGCGCTCAAAAGGTATTCCGGTCAAGGTGGAAAATTATGCGGGCAAATTACATTCCAAGTCAATAATTATTGATGATGAATACATTCTTGCAGGGTCAATGAATTTTTCCCGCTCCGGCGAGAGCAGGAATGATGAAAATATTCTTATAATCAAAAATCCTCGTCTTGCCGTGTTTTACAGGGATTTCTTTAACTATCTCTGGGCGAAAATCCCTGAGGTTTATCTGGTTCGTTCTCCGCGCGCAGAAAGTCTTGATTCTATAGGCTCCTGTTTTGACGGAATTGACAATGATTTTGACGGAAAAATTGATAGTGCTGATGAAGGGTGCTTCGCGCGTTAGCCAGAGTGTATCCGCGGGTTGTCGCACGTGAGTGCGGCAAACGGGTATTATTCATTCAAAATAATTTTTGCATCGACTTCTTTTCTGGAATTGAGGCTTTGCGCAAGACTGTTTGCAAGTTCGCAGGCTGTGTTTGCCGTGTAGAATTTACCGCTTGTCACAAGCGCCGCGCATTCTAACTGCGCCAGATCATCTTCGTTTTCTACATTGAATGCAATTACATCAATAAGAATATCGCGTCTTGTCCGGATAAGTTCCATTGCGAATTTACACGGGCTTTCGTCACAGTTTTCGCCGCCGTCTGTCAGAAGAATTATATGCTTTTTCCCGCTAAACCCCGCAAAATCATAACGTATTGCCTGCTTAAGCGAATATGTAATCGGAGTCATTCCGTTAGGGCTTACACTGTCAAGCGAGGACATAATATTTCCTGCATTGTTCGGACAAATCGGGTTCATACACTTTGACGCTCTGCACGCATCCATACTCGTAAACCCGTTTCTGTGCCCGTAAACCCTTAAACCGATTTGCGTTTGCGGCGGAATCGTGCGTAAAAGATTTTTGAGAGTCCTAATCATAAGTACACACTTTGGCTCATCTTCGAGGTATTCATTCATGCTGTTTGAAAAGTCCAGAATAAAAAGGATTTTTTCATCAGGCGTACATTGAAGCCTGTAATTATCCTTGTTGTAAACCCCGTACCCGTCAGCCCAAACCCTGCTGCCGGAAAGAATGATTATACCTAATACTAATAAAAACCTCTTCATAAGAAAATTTTAAGCAGAATTTTTAAAATTTTCATTGCCTGTTCGGGTAAACTCTTTCTTGCATTTTACTTCCTCTTGCCTTACAATTAGTGAGGAAAGAGGAAGATTATGCAGCCGAAAGAATTGATTAAAAAAGCAGAAAAAGATTTACACGAAGTTTTTGAAAAAATTGATGATATAAGAGATTTTAATCAGGAAAAAGTTTTACGCGCGTTTGTCGATAACAAAGTTGCACCGGAACATTTTTACACGGTTTCGGGCTACGGGCATGATGATATCGGACGTGAAGTTTTAGATAACGTTTTTGCGCAGGTCTTTAAGGCTGAAAAAGCTCTTGCGCGTATTCATTTTGTATCCGGAACCCATACTCTTGCCTGCGCGCTTTTCGGGAACCTGCGCTACGGCGATAAACTCGTTTCTGTTGCGGGCGCGCCTTATGATACAATGCAGGAGGTTATCGGCTGCGTTGAACCAAAAAGCGAATCCTTAATCGGTCACGGCGTTTTATATGAAGAAATCCCGCTGATTAACGATATGGATGTTGATTTCGAGGCGCTTGAAAAGACAATTGATGAAACGGTTACAATGGTTTTAATCCAGCGCTCCCGTGGTTATTCGCTCAGAAAATCCCTTTCAATTGATACAATCGAAAAGATTTGCAAAATTGTGAAATCAAAAAATCCTGATACAATTTGCTTTGTTGATAACTGCTACGGCGAATTTGTTGAAGAAAAAGAACCGCTCGAAGTCGGTGCGGATTTGATAGCAGGGTCTTTGATAAAAAATCCGGGCGGCGGAATTGTCGAAGCCGGCGGCTACATAGCCGGAAAAGAAAAATATGTTGAACAGGCTGCAATGCGCCTTACCGCGCCGGGGATAGCAGGAGAGGGCGGGGCAATGTTTAACCAGCACCGTTTAATCTTTCAGGGGCTTTTTATGGCACCTTCCATTGTGTCTGAAGCTGTCAAAGGCGCTGTACTTGCCGCAAAGATTTTTGAAGAAATCGGTTACGTTTCTACCCCGAAATTTGATGAAAAACGTACTGATATTATCCAGACAATAGCCTTTAGTGCACCGGAACCGTTAGAAAATTTCTGCAAGACAATTCAGGAACTTTCGCCGGTGAACTCTTATGTAACGCCTATACCGGATGATGTTCCGGGGTATGAGGACAAAATTATTATGGCAGGCGGAACCTTTATTGAAGGCTCAACAATTGAACTTTCGGCTGACGGCCCGCTGCGTGCGCCTTATGCCGTTTATATGCAGGGCGGTCTGAATTACGCTCACGTAAAAATTGTTTTAGAAAATATTTTAAAGAAATCGCATTGTTAACATTTATAAACTTTTTGCCACTGATTAGCCGGCTGGTTTAAAATATTTGTAAACTCGTATTTTATTCATTGTTTAAATAAGGAGATTACAAATGAAATCAACATTCGCAAAATTAGCATTATCATTCACCCTTTGTGCAATGTGTACCGGAGTTGTAATGGCAGACGGTTCAGCTTTTACCCCGTTGAATTTTGACGATACCGCATATAGCGGTTCAGGTTCAACCGCGCCGGCACAGACTACAACTATTAACAGTGCAGCGGCAGAAGCTGCCGGCAACGAAAGCATGCAGAGTGCAATTTTGAAACTTGACAATGCTCAGGTTGAAGTCAGAAACGAACTTTTGAACGCAAAGACCCAATATGCTGACGTTGACGCTCAATATACTTCAATAAAAGCTCAACGTAAGGCTTTAAAATCACAAATTAAATCTATTGAAAGACGTATTAACCAGATAGATAAAGCAAAAGAAAAAATCAGAAAGAATATGGTATAGCGTCAGCCGGTGTCGGCTTGCGCTTTGAGCAGGATAAGCAGGCAACGGAGAACTGCTTTATTAAAAACTTTTCGACATAGACAAATATAAGTCGCCCGAGGTCACCCCCGGGCGTTTTTTTATCTTTTAACACAACGGACGTAGTTCTCAGTAGGTTTGTTATCCGAGCCCCGTCCTCCGTAGCTCGCATTGACATACCATGCCCTCTCTGAGTTGTAGACTGATCCTGACCAAAAACGAGCGGAAGCTGTTAAGTTTATAATATTCTGGTTAATTAGCATAGCAGAAAGTTCGTCGATGTTTGGTATACGCGTTTCACTATCTGCGTCAGTACACATTTTTGCTGCATCATACCATGATGCAGTACCGGCGTTATTTGCTGATGACGGCATTGGCGCTACAACAATGGAGTCCGTAGAATTGAATACTGTCATAATGCCGATATCTTTACCTACGGTATTGGGTCCTTTGTTACCGTTTAAATCGTAAATAAAGTTAACGCACATATTTGATTGCGGAAATCCAAAAACATTATCATATATGGTTAGTGTTTCTTGAGTCAGATATTCCGTACGGCAAGATTGATTGTAAAAAGCAATAATACTTTCTCCGTTTTGAGTTTCAAAAGCCGCTGCCTTAGTGTCTATAGTAGAGTATGAGAGTCCATAATAAATAACACTCCTGAACGAAGAACTTAATTCGTATAAAGTAGAAGGCATCTCTATCTGCGACCCGGCCATGTTTGTGAATGATGTGACTATCCCGCAGTCTTCTAAATGTTCATTGTCACAGATGTTATTAATTTTTAAAACTTTAGCAAGTCCAGAAGTTATAAATGTTTCAGTTGCTGTGTCAACAGCATCTCCAGCGCCGGAGGAACTCTCTTCCTTTAGGGTTCCATAGCCGTTAAGTGCCGGCATGAGCGCTATTGCCTGTGACATACGGGCGTAAAGCGCTTTTCGCTGCGTGTTCCACGTACGTTCGTTGATGTTGCCTGTCAAACTCGGCAGCGTAATCGCGGCGACTACGCCAATAATCGTCAATGACAGTAATATTTCTGCCATGGTGAACGCTGACCGTAAGCCGACCAGCCTATTATGGAACCGGCTCAGCCGGGCTACCTTAGTAAAGGCATCAAAATTTTGTTTCATATTTCCATCCTTTCTCTGCATAATTTGAATACTTTTTAAAAAATAGTGTTGTATTCTGTATATTTATTATGCATTATATGCATAGTTTTGTCAATATATATGAAAATCAGATTGTTTAATTTTATTTAAAGTATCGTTTATCTTGTATATGTAGGGGGTGTAATGAACGATACAAAAAAATATCTCGGGGCACGCATTCAGGAAATCCGCAGACAAAAAAGTTTGACTCAGGCTGAACTCGCTGAAATGCTTGATATTGATGCAAAACATATGAGTAAAATTGAATGCGGAAGGTGTTATCCTTCTTTTGAGTTATTGGATAAAATTGCTGATAAATTAGGTATTCCCGTAGGTGATTTCTTTATTGTAGAACATCTGCATAATAGGGAGGAGTTAGTTGCCCAACTTGCACAAAAATTAAAGGAATTACCTAATGAAAAATTTTGGATGCTTTATAAAATTTTAAAAGAAATTATCTAGTAAAAAAGCCCCGATTTCCGGGGCTTTTCGTAATATTAACGTTTTGAGAATTGGAAGCGTTTTCTCGCTCTTTTTCTACCGTATTTTTTACGTTCTTTAACTCTAGGGTCACGGGTTAATAGACCTTCAAGTCTTAAAACGTTTTTGTATTCTTCGTTAACTTTGAGCAATGCTCTTGCAATACCGTGACGGATTGCGCCGGCTTGCGATACAACACCGCCGCCTACTGCTTTTGCTCTTACGTCATATTGTTCTTTTGTTTCTGTTAAAACCAACGGACGGTTGATTAACAATTCAATTGAAGGACGGTTGCCGATATAATCACTTAACTTTTTACCGTTAATGAAAATTCTGCCTGAACCTTTAACCAATTTTACAACTGCAACAGAGGTTTTTCTGCGGCCTGTAGCTATAATTTCAGTATTTGCCATTATTTAGCCTCCTTTTCCAATTTGATTGGTTTTTGTGCTGCGTGAGGGTGTTCGCTGCCGGTATACACTTTTAATTTGGTGAATTGTTGTGCACCCAATGTGTTATGCTGCAACATACCTTTTACAGCTTTTTCGATAGCTAATCTGCCGTCTTTTTCTTGTAATTCTTTGAAGCTTGCGCTCTTTAAGCCACCCGGATATTTTGTGTGGTGGTAGTAAATTTTATCTGTTTCTTTATTACCTGTTACACGAACTTTGTCTGCATTGATAACGATTACAAAATCGCCGGTATCAACATTTGGTGTGTATTCAGGTTTATTTTTACCTCTGAGAATGTCGGCAATTCTAACTGCTAATCTGCCGAGAATTTCGTCCTCAGCATCAATCAGATACCATTTTCTTTCTACTTCAAGAGGTTTTGCTGAATATGTCTTCATGCTTTATTCTCCGTATTTTCCCGGATGCGCGGATATTATCCGTCATCGGGCTTTAGTATTCTACTTTCATAAGTGTCAGACCGTAAGGACTGACTGTGCGGCCGGCTGTTGTCCGGTCACGGGATTCCAGAACTCTTTGCATGTGCTCAGGTTCCAGATTGTGCCCTTCTATTTGGAGAAGGGTTCCGACTATTGTCCTCACCATATTGTAGAGGAATCTGTTCCCCTCAATATCAATAAGAACGTGATCGCCTTGTTTTTCAACTCGGGCATCATATATAAAACAAATCTTGCTTGGGTTGAGCGTTCCGGCACTTTTGAAAGCTGAGAAATCATGTTCGCCTATTAAATAATCCAATGACTTTTGCATTCGCTCAAGGTTTAATGGATATTTAATCAGCAGCAAATCACCGTCAAAAGCGTTTTTATATCTCCGGTTAACAAACTCAAATCTGTAAAAACGCTTTTTCGCTGATTTTTGTGCATGAAAAGTTTTATCAACTTCCGTAAAGTTGCTGATAGAAATGTCAGAAGGAAGGATTTCGTTCATTGAATACACGAACTTTGAAGCAACAATCGTTCTGTCTGTATCAAAGTGAACGACCTGACCTTTTGAATTAACACCTCTGTCAGTTCTTCCGGAAAAGACTGTTTTTATCGGTCTTTTGTTTCGTTTTTCGGGGTCGCCCCCGATTATCAATGTACTTAGTGCTTTTTCTAATTCTCCCTGAATTGTCGGGGCGCTTATTTCTTCTCCGTTTTCGAATTGAATTTGGCTTCCCGCGTAATTCTTGCCTATGTATTGAATTTCAAAAGCGTATCGTTTGGTTGGCATTACTTAATCCTTTTGATATTTCAGGGTTCTCCTTTTGCGGGGTTCCCTCAGGGCAGGTTCCCTTAAACCAGTTGGATTAATGCCATTTCAGAAGCATCGCCGCGTCTTGGCGGTAATCTGAAAATTTTCGTATAGCCGCCTTGTCTTGATGAATATTGCTTGCCGATAACAACGAACAATTTTCTCAATACTGTTTGCGGTGCGGATTTTTCATCTTTTACTTCATTAACTTCGCCTGTTTCAAGGTTGATATAGCTGCCGATTTCTTTATCGTAAACATATCTCAACGCCTGACGTCGGCTGTGTAAGTCGCCTTTTTTAGCAAGGGTGATAATTTGTTCTGCGTATGGTTTCAAAGCTTTTGCTCTTGCCATCGTTGTTATAATTTCACCGTGCACAAAAAGTTCAGTCGCTAAAGAACGGAGCAAGGCTTTTCTTTGATCTTGCGCTTTCCCCAGCGTATGTTTTTTAGTTTGGTGTCTCATTTTTATATTCCTTATTGTTTAATTTGTTATAATTAATAAATATTTGTTCATTCATAAGGCTTAGCTTACGCTTATCCTACTTCCTCTTCAACTTCAGGGTTAGGAGCGAGGTCTAAACCGAAGTGGTGAAGTCTTTCGATTACTTCGTCAGAGGATTTCTTACCGAAGTTTTTAATGTTCAACAGATCGTGTTCTGATTTCTTCAGCAATTCAGCCATTGAGTTGATGCTTGCTCTTTTCAAACAGTTGTAAGCTCTTACTGATAATTCCAATTCTTCAATTGTCATTGTAGGAGCGTTTTCTGTTGTTTCTGAAACAACTTCATCTTCAACGATTGCGGAAGAAAGTGTTGACTGACCTGAAATTGATGCGATTTGAACAAATTTTTCAATCAATAAGTTTGCAGCCTGACTTAAAGCGGTTGAAACTTCGATTGAGCCGTTTGACCAAATTTCAAGAGTTAATTTATCAAAGTCAATCATATCACCAACGCGGGTATTTTCTACGTTGTAGCTTACGCGTTTGATTGGCATGAATGTTGCGTCTATTGGTAATACGTCGATAGAGATGCCTCTTGATTCTTTTGAAACATCATTTGCAACATATCCTTTGCCTGTTTCAATTGTTATATCTGCGTGGAAACTGCCGCCTTCTGCAATTGTACAAATCAACCAGTCAGGGTTAACTACTTTAACGCCTGCAGGTAATTGGATGTCGCTTGCAAGAACTGCGCCTGCTCTATCCACATCTATTCTTAAATGTTGAGTTTCTTTAGAATCCGTTTTAACTACCAGACCTTTAAGGTTTAGCATTACGTCAATAACGTCTTCCTGAACACCTGGGATTGATGTATATTCATGTGTAATACCTTCAATTCTTACAGAGGTAACTGCTGTTCCTTCTAAACTAGACAACAAAACACGTCTTAAAGAATTACCGATTGTTGTACCGAAACCCTTTTCTAACGGCTCAATGACAAATTTGCCGTACTGTGAACCATCTGAGCTTGTTGTTGTGTTTACACATTTAATTTTTAATTCCATGTTCTATCTCCTATTTTGAATAGTATTCTATAACAAGTTGTTCTTTGAAATCAGGGTCCAGTTCTTCTCTTTCAGGCATTCTGTCGAAAGTGATTTTCAAAGCTTCTTTGTCAATCGTCATCCACGCCGGTGCGCAAGCTAAATCAATTGATTCAATTACAGACTTGATGAATGCTGCACTTCTTGTTCTAACAGTGATTACATCACCTGCTTTTACGAGGTAAGACGGAATATCTACTTTCTTACCGTTTACAAGTACGTGGCCGTGGTTAACAATTTGTCTTGACTGGCTGCGTGTTACACCGAAGCCTGCTCTGTAAAGAACGTTATCCAATCTTGATTCCAGTAATTGAAGTAACAATGTACCGGTTACGCCTTTTCTTCTTACAGCTTCGCGGTAGTATCTCGCAAATTGTTTTTCGCTTACTAAATATGTTAATCTGATTTTTTGTTTTTCGTTCAAGTGGAGAGCGTATTCAGAAAGTTTTTTTCTGACGGCACCGTGTTGACCGGATGCTGTTTGTCTCATTGAAGAGGTTAACTTTCTGTTTGATAAGTCTTTTACTCCCCAGTTGCGGAATAATTTATTTTTTGGTCCTGTATATCTTGCCATTTTTTATTTTCTCCTTTTGTTTGCGGGGCATCTATGGTTTGCTATTTTGGCGTTTAGCAAGCCCCCGCGCTGCTTTTATAACTGTTTGCTTCTTACAAATCTGTTCGGTTATGCTTAATAACCTTCAAATTTGAACTGTCGCTGTCGTAGTGTTTCGCGCCCTGCTCGTCGCACTCCCGTGTGCCGGCACCGGCGCTGCACCGGCTGACGCATCTTATACTCTGCGTTTTTTAGGCGGGCGACATCCGTTGTGCGGGATTGGGGTTACATCTTTAATAAGAGTGATTTCCAAACCTGCTGCCTGAATTGCACGGATTGCAGTTTCTCTGCCTGAGCCAGGGCCTTTGATATGAACTTCAACTTTTTTCATACCCTGGTCGATTGATTTTTTAGCAACCGATTCTGCAGCTGACTGAGCGGCAAACGGAGTACCTTTTCTTGCTCCTTTGAAGCCGGATGCTCCTGCTGTTGCCCAGGCAATAGCATTACCTTGTGTGTCTGTAGAAGTTACTATTGTATTGTTAAAGGTGGATTGAATGTGTACAACACCTTGCAATACATTTTTCTTTTCTTTTTTCTTTGTTTTTTGTGGTCTTGCCATTTCTTTATCCTTTTATTTTTGTTACTTTTTTTATGGTTTTGCCCTGCTGGTTTCGTTATTGCGAACCGGTTGGGGCGTTATATCGGCTTACGCTTTTTTCTTGCCTGCGATAGGGCCGGTCTTTTTGCCGCGGCGGGTTCTTGCGTTGGTTTTTGTTCTCTGGCCTCTGCAAGGTAAGTTGCGTTTGTGGCGTAATCCGCGGTATGAACCGATTTCTTGAAGACGTTTGATGCTCAATGATACTTCACGTCTTAAATCACCTTCAATATTATATGCTGATAATGCATTTCTTAATAATTTGATATCTTCATCTGTTAAGTCATCTGTTCTTAAATCAGGCGAAATTTTTGTTTCTTCAAGTATTTTTTTTGCTCTTGTCGGGCCTATGCCGTAGATGTATGTAAGAGCTATTTCCATTCTTTTGTTACGAGGTAAGTCTACCCCTACGAGTCTTGCCATTTTAATTTTTCTCCTTTTCTTGGCTTTGGTGAAATTAGACTCAGGCCTTAAGTCACGCCCGGATCTGAGTTTGCACCCCTGTTGTTAGATTTTTTTGTGTAAGAGGGATAAATACTTCCTCTCCATTGACCGAACCCCGTCAATTCGGGTAAGTGCGATTTTCGGATTATTGCTTCCTCCGGACAAAATGCCCATTCCACTTAGATAGTATTTAAGTTGTCCTCGCTGCTTCAGCGTTACGTTCGCTGCGCTCACTTCACACCTCTCACAAACAATACTCAATCGTTTGTGCGGCAGAGTGCTAAATCCGTTAGCCCTGACGTTGTTTGTGCTTAGGGTTTTCGCAAATTACTGCGACTCTGCCTTTTCTTTTAATAACTTTGCATTTGTCGCACATTGGTTTTACTGATGTTCTTGTTTTCATTGTTTTTTCCTTTTATATGTTTTTTTACGTGAGATCTTTTTTATTGTGTTCGGCGTTACATTTCGCCATTACCAGAAACGGGCGGCACTCAGTGCCCGCGGCTGAGCCGGTTATTTCAGACGGAACGTTATTCTGCCTTTTGTCAAATCGTAAGGCGTCATTTCAACCTTTACTCTGTCGCCCGGAAGAATTCTGATAAAATTCTTTCTGATTTTACCTGAGATATGTGCTAGAATTTCATGGTCATTTTCCAACTTAACCCTGAACATAGCGTTAGGCATTGATTCTATTATTGTTCCTTCTATTTCAATTACATCTTTTGCCATTTGTTTCCCTTTTTATTCGGCTAAATTTTTGCACGATAATTGTGCTCATAATAATCATACTTGCAAAATATCTAATTGCAAGCGTTTTCACAAAGAAATTCCCCGGGAATTCATCTGGCTTCTGAAAGTTGTTTTTCTAAAGATATGGCTTATCCGCTAATAGCTTGCGTGTATCTAAACGCTTGTATATTAAAGTTTTTAACCTGTTTGTAACAATTTCTTAATATAGTTAATAGAATTTATTTTTAATTAAACAGCTATTTCTTGTCCGAGAAAGACTCGCGCCCGGCTGAGCCGGAGCCATACTTGTATCAATCGTTACCGTAAGCGTATAAACTAAATGAGGGTGCCACTCAGTGGCCGAGTCTTTTGAGTGGCACTCTGCCGAGCAAAACAATCCAGTGAATTGTTTTGCGAGAGGTAGACAGCACAGCCGCTACGGCTCGCGGTTCAGCGCGAGCGAGCTGAGGCATTCCAGGCAAAACCGCGCTTTTGCCTGAATGCCGTTAAGCGCGAGTCGAGCAAGAAGCGAGCCGGTGCGGCGGAGAACTGCTTTATTTCTTTTTTAAGATGATAAAAGATTTTAGCATGCGACCCTGACCGTTTTCGGGGTTAGAAACAACCTCTATTTTGTCAAGATAGTTCATAGATGTCGACCCGCCTCCGTCAAGTGCCATTGCGCGGTCAAGGTTTAGGTCGGCGCAGTATTGCGTTACTTCTTCCAGTGTCATCGGGTGTTCATCCGTGAAGATAAGAATATGAATGTTGTTATCTTTTAAGCCGATAATTGTGCGTGCGACTTTGTGCAGGGCGGAAGCGGATTCACGGATTACGTTTCCGTTTTCATCTTTGACGACAAACAATTCTTCTTCCATCTGTAATCTCGGAAATACCAGCGGACCTGCCTGAATTGAGTTTACAAGCTGGCATTCAAAATCTACAGGACTTTTGTGCTGCGCTATTTCAAATTTGTACCCGTTGAAACATTCCAGCACTCTAAATTCGCTCCTGTTAAGAACTTTGTCTAAATTTTTTCTCAAAAGCGGGTCTGCAAGCAGGTTTTCGTTGAAAATCGGATCCGCAACTATCTGTCCGTCTGTTGTAACGTAAGATACTGTTTTTTTATTTTGCGGGTCAAAGAAACCTCCGTTAACGGTCAAAATGGCGTCTGCTTTTTTGTGGATTTCGCGATTGGTCATTAAATCGTCTGCAATTACACATTTCAGGCGTTTTGCCAGCTTTTTGTTCTGTTCCAGAATTATATGATACACCCCGTCTGTTTCATTTATTTCAATAGCTTTTGCCGGTTGAATACAGAAAAGTGAAAAACAAATCCCCATTAATAATATAATTTTTTTGTTCATAGGTTAGATATCCTTTGATTTATATAGTGCGATTATTGCAGCGGTGAACGCGGCAAGCGGGAACAGTGAAGTTATTAGCGGCGGAAGAACCCCTTTTGCCGCCAGCAAATCAAAAAACGGAAGCGTTATGTAATATGCAAAAATACATCCGATAGCGATTACAAAGCCCACCATTCTGTGTTCGCGCGGTTTACTAAAACCAAGAATAACCCCGAGGATTGCAAGCAATACGCATACAAACGGGTGGAAAAATCTTTGATAATACTTGTTTTGCATTATACGAAACTCTTCATCCAGTTTTTCTTTTTTCAGAAGTTCTATGTAACTTTTCAAGTCTGCGTTTGTAATTTCTCTATCTCTTTTTGTGGAATAGAGCATTAATTTCAGGGCATTTGCAGCGCTTTCGCCGTTTAAAATTTCCATTGATTTCAGGTAACGTACCTCTTTGAAGATTCCGTCTCTGGAAATTTCGTAGTGGCTTATGTTATATAAAGTCCATTTGTCGTTTGCGGCTTTTCCGGTTTTTGCGTAATAGATGTCAGTGAGTTCGTGGACATCGGTGTACTGTTTTTCGCCGAAGTCAAGATAGATGATGTCCTGCATATCGCCGTTAGTGAATTTAGAAACAACAACGTAGTCCTGCGGAATATTGTTTTTATCTTTTTCGGTGTAAATGTATTGCGTAGTAACATTTTTGCCTTTAATTGCGTTGAGTCCGACTTCTGACATCGGGATTAGTTTATCGTAAGTTATGAAGCATAGGATCGTAACGATAACGCTGAAAAACAGCACCGGCGCCAGAATTCTTTTAAAAGAAAGTCCGACAGCTCTGAAAATGGTAAGTTCGGAATCTTTACTCAATTTGTCGAAGGTAAAGAGGCTTCCCAGAAGCAGACCTACGGGGAATGCTTTCCCGAGGATTTTGGGAAGTTCATATAAAAGAACTTTTACTGCTGTTGCGGGTGTATAAACTCCGGAGAGGGTTTTTTCTATAGTTTTTAAAAGCATTTCCGGAGCAATCCACACGACAGTAAACAGAAGGATTGCAACAAAAGTCGTAACAAAAACCTGTGAAAAGATATATTTGTCGTATATCGTTACTTTTGGGATTTTCAACATTATAGTGCGAAATCCTTTCCTAAATAAAATTCTTTTGCGACCGGATCGTTTGCAACCTCGGAGCTTTTGCCCTGAATTTTGATTTTACCGTCAAAGATTACGTAGGCTCTGTCGGTGATAGAAAGTGTTGCCTTCGGGTTGTGGTCGGTGATAAGTACGCCCAGACCTTTATCTTCGGAGATTTTTTTGATGTTATCTTTAATTTCGCCGATTGCAATAGGGTCAATGCCGGCAAACGGTTCATCCAGAAGCATAAAGTCCGGACTTGCCGCCAGTGCTCTTGCAATTTCGACCCTCCGGCGTTCTCCGCCCGAGAGCGCAACAGACGGGGATTTGCGGAGCTTTTGAACCCCGAATTCTGTCAGAAGTTCTTCCAGTTTTAATTTCTTTTCGTTAACGGTTAGTTTATCGTTCATTTCAAGAACGAGTTTCAGGTTATCTTCGACCGTAAGTTTTCTGAAAATGGATGTTTCCTGCGGAAGGTATCCTATACCGAGTTTCGCGCGGATGTTCATAGGTGCGGCGGAAATATCCTGACCGTTAAGAATAATTTTCCCCATATTCGGTTTAACCAGACCTACAACCATATAAAAAGTTGTGGTTTTACCCGCGCCGTTCGGCCCGAGTAAACACACAACTTCACCTTTTTGTATATGGAAAGACACATCGTTTACAACGCGTCTGTCACCATAGATTTTTATTAAATTTTGAGCTTCAATCTGCATGTATTGTTTTCCTTAAAATGGATGTGCCTCCGGCGCCTATTTAGCGTAGAATTCTGCGTTAACTGTCGCGTAAAGCTTCATAGAACCGCCTTGAACCTGAGTAGATGAGGTTTCGACTGCTGCATCTGCCGCGGAGCCTGCATACATTACTTTTGCGTTCATAAAACGCGGGTAATAGTTTGTAGAATTAACGCTGCAAGAAGTTCTCAGTTCTTTTATACCTGTAATTTTTTGACCGGAAGCTTTTGCAACCACGTCAGCTTTTGCTTTGGCTTTTTGTGTTGCAACGCTTAGAAGTTCATTGCAGTAGGAGTTTTGATCTTCAAGTTTAAATTCAATGTTTCCGATATTGGTTGCACCGAGGTTAAGTGCTTTATCAATGAACATGCCGACATCGGTTACTTTGTTTGTGTGAACGGTTATTGTATTATTTACTTCATAAAATTCAAAAGTTCTTTTGCCGTTGTTGTAGTAATATGAAGGGCTTGCGGAGTAGTCTATTGTTTTAATATAATCGCCCTTTGTTTTGTCAATCATAGTGTTTAAGGCTTGATAAACTTTTGTTGAAATTTCTTTGTTTGCGATTGACGCATTTTCAAGTGAAGTTTTGTCTTTTGTCGTAACGATTACGTTAAATTCGACCACGTCCGGTTTAAGGTCAAGGTTGGAGGTTGCATCAACATAGATTGAACCCTGCGGTTTTGCCTGTACCGGAGTTGTTACACACATTGCAAAAAGCAATAATAAGAATATTGCAAGTAAATTTTTCTTTTTCATTAAACTACCTCTTTAGATTTTTCTTCTTCCTTTTGTTCTGAATTTTTTTGTGCTGCCGGTTGAATTTTTATATCCTGAGTTTCCAGCGGAGGAGTTTCGTGTTTCAACTCGGCGGTTTGGGATTTTATTTCGTTTATGATGTCTTTAATTTCTCTTTTACTTGTTTGCGGTTCAAACGCAACGAGGTATTTTTGCTTTTTATTGATGATGAGGTATGAAACCGCAAGGATAGCCCAGAGTATCAGCCCCTGAAACATATTTATATACGGGATTGCGCCGGTAATGTCTGCGATATGGTTCCAGAGTTTATTTAGAACCAGTGCCGGAAAACCAATAAAGCCTGCGGCAAGGCAGATTACTATAAATGCTGCGGAAAGCAGGCCTCTGATACCTGATATTTGTATAACTCTCAATTTATTCTTTTTCATATTATTACCTTTTTCTTAGTAAAGCTAAAAATTCTTCTTCTGACAATATTATAACACCTAATTTTTGGGCTTTGTCAAATTTTGACCCGGGGTTTTCTCCTGCAACGAGATAGGTGGTTTTAGATGTTACCGAAGATGAAGTTTTTCCTCCTAGAGATTTGATTTTTTCTTCTGCCTCAGAACGCGTCATTGTTGATAGAGTTCCGGTGAGGACAAAAGTTAAATCTTTTAATTTATCTGATTTTACCACAGAAGTATGTTCGGGGACAACACCGAGGGCTAATAAGTCCTTAATAATTGCAACATTTTCCTGCGTGTGAAAGTATTCATAGATGTCGGAAGCCATTTTTCCTGCTATGCCGCGGACTTCTTCAAGGCTTTGAGGGGCTGCCTCCATAAGTTTTTCAAGGCTTCCGTATTGATCTGCGAGAATATTAGCGTTTTCTTTGCCGACATTTTTTATGGAAAGAGCGGTAATGAAACGCGGGAGTGTGCAGTTTTTACTTTTTTGAATAGCTTCATAAATATTGTTTGCACTTTTTTCTTTTACCAGATCAAGTTTTAAAAGATCCTCAACGCTCAGCCTGTAAAAGTCAGCAAAATTTCTTACCATGCCGAGATTATAAAGCTGTTCAATGACAGACGGGCCTATATTTTCTATGTCCATAGCGTCTTTTGAAACCCAGAATTCAAGCAGGGCTTTTACCTTTGCCGGACATTGCGGGTTTTCGCAGTATAGACCTACTTCCCGCGGGCGGGTTGAGAGTTTTTCATGGCAGGCGGGGCATTCATCAGGAAGTTCGATTTCTTTTCGGTGGTCGTGACCGCTGTCTTTTAAAACAGTTACAACTTTCGGGATAATTTCTGCTGCTTTTTTTATTAAAACAGTGTCGCCTAATCTCAGATCAAGTCTTTTTATTTCGTCAAAGTTGTGGAGGCTGGCTCTTGAAACGGTTGAACCTGCAAGCTGGACGGGTGTAAGTATTGCAACAGGGGTAATTGCGCCGGTTTTTCCGACTCCGAGTTCAATGTTTTCAAGTTTTGTGGAAACTTCTTCCGGCGGAAATTTGAATGCTGTTGCCCATTTCGGCGCGCGGGAGGTGTAGCCTAAATCCTCCTGTATGCTTAACTGATTGACTTTTACGACAACGCCGTCTGTTGCATAATCCAGATTATTGCGTTTTGTTTCCCATTCCTTGCAGTAGTCAATGACCTCCTGTACATTTTTGCAAAGCCTTATATTTTTGTTGACTTTGAAGCCGAGTTCTTTAAGGTACATCAAAGTTTCATAGTGGGTTTTAGGCATTTCGCTGCCTTTTTCAAGGATTGCACCGTAGGTAAACATTGATAAATCACGCTTTGCTGTAATCCGGCTGTCAAGCTGCCTGATGGAGCCGCTTGCTGCGTTGCGCGGGTTGGCAAATATTTTTTCGCCGTTTTTAAGATTTTCTTCGTTAAGTTTTTCAAATGAAGTTTTTGGCATATAGATTTCGCCGCGAACCTCTATATCCACATTTTTGAATAGTTTCAGCGGGATTGCTTTAATTGTTTTAAGGTTTGGCGTGATATCTTCGCCGGTTATGCCGTCGCCGCGGGTGACGCCGCGTATGAAAATACCGTTTTCATACGTCAGGGCAATTGCAAGCCCGTCGATTTTAAGTTCGCTTACGAGTTCAACATTTTCACCGTATTCTGCGGTAAGCTTTTCGTACCATTTTTCAAGTTCTTCGTAGCTGTAGGTATTGTCAAGACTGTAAAGCCGGTATTTGTGCTTGTATTCATCGAATTTTTCACCTATTGCGCCAACGCGCTGCGTCGGGCTGTCAGGGGTTATGAATTCCGGATTTTCCTCTTCCAGTTTTTGTAATTCTTTGAAGAGTGTGTCATATTCAAAGTCGCTGACAGCAGGGCTTTCTTCTACGTAATACAGGTAACTGTATTTGTTTAGTAAGTCTTTTAGTTCTTCTATTCGTTCTTTTATCATAATATAAACCTAGGTCGTATAATTCGTAATAATACGGTTGTAAAAGAGTTTCAGGCTCACATCACCATGAGTAATTCTCTGATAACTTTTGTCGCAACGGCGGTTGAAACACCTGATGCATCGTAGTCCGGTGCAAGTTCTACTACGTCTGCGCCGATAATATTAAAGTTTTTCAGGTATTCAAACCAGCCAGCAAGCTCGTTAAATTCAAGCCCGCCGGCTTCAGGAGTACCGGTTCCCGGCATGACGGAAGGGTCTAAAACATCTAAATCCACCGTAACAAAAATATTTTTGCCGCGCAGTTCATCTAAATCGGAATATTTATGTGCAAGCGTGTTGTATTTTTTCATAAATTCCCACTCCTCTTTCATACCGGAGCGAATTCCGATTTGCTTAATGTTTTGCGGCCCGACAATTTTTGAGGCATGGCGGATTACGGCAGAGTGTGACATTTCTTCGCCTAAATATTCTTCTCTAAGGTCTGTGTGCGCGTCAAAATGGATAATTGCGAGATTATCATAAAACTTTGATACAGCTTTTATTTCCGGTAAAGTTACGAGGTGTTCGCCGCCTATGCCGAAAACGCGTTTGCCGTCACGGTAAATGTCTTCTACATTTTGTTCTATGACCTCAAGTGTTTTATAAGTGTTGCCGAGCGGAAATTCAAGGTCGCCGGCATCGTGAAAGTTTACTGCCTCAAGAGTTTTATCAAAACGCGGAGAATATTCTTCCAGCCCCCAGCTTGCAAGTCTTATCTGCTCCGGCGCAAAACGCGAGCCTGAGCGGTATGAAACAGTTCCGTCAAACGGCAGTCCGAGCATTACAATTGAAGAAGAGTTGTAATCTTCATTTTGTCCCATCCAGCTTCTGTCTAAAAAAGGTCCTCTTAACATAGCACATTCTCCCTAATAATCCTTCCGCTATTGAGTATAACATAAAAATTTAAAATTTGTTCGTTGCCGGAAGGTATGATTGAGGATAGTTGTAATCTTCTTTGAAACCGAGGTTTCTGTACATTTTCAGAGCCTGAAAATTATTTGTTTCAGTATTCGTATTGATTTCGGTAATAGGAAGCTGGTTTTCATCGCTTATTGCCAGAACTCTGTTGAGGGTTTCGGCAAGAAGGTATTTTGATAAGCCTTTTGCCTGATGTTTTTTTGCAATTGCAAAAATAGGGATATTAACAATTCTGCCCCCTGTGACATTTGCAAAACAAAACCCGACGGGTTTCCCTTTATACATCAGGACGGTTGATGCTGCAGGGAAAAAGTCTGCGTAAACATTTGTGACAATTTTGTTCAGGATGTCATAAGTCCCGTCAAGAGAGGCAAATCTTGTGTCAAAAAGTGCGTCAGCACTGGTCGAAAACGCATTCTGAACGACGCGAACCGCATCATTCATATATTTATCTTCCCAGTATTTAATTGAATAATCTTTTGGCATTTCGCTCATTGCAGCAATATTCAATATCTGGCGCGAGGTCGTTTCGTGAAGTAAAAATCTTAAAACAGCAATGCCTACAAATTTAAAGCCCAGAAGTGAAATCTCGCCGACAATTCCTTTTTGCTTGCCAAGCATAGGATAGCAGACAACTTTTTCTCTTCTTTCCGTTTTAACCTCTTCCATAAAAAATTTAATCAGAGCACAGCTTCTTTGAGCCAGATGTTCAAAATTCTGGCTGTGAATTATATTCAACTCTATTGATTCTGAAATTGCCAGGGTATAAACGAGAAAAGCCTTTGGGATTTCGTTTTCAATATAAATAATGCAGTTAATTAAACGGTTTTCAAGTGATTCAATAAAGCTGTCGTAATCAAGCGGGTCGAGTTCAAATTTATATTCCGTAACGGCGCTACGGCAGAAGTCTTCATACAACGGTTTGAATGCGGCATAGTATTTTCTTGATAAAACTTTTACGCATCTGGTTAATTCCTGCATCTAATATCCTTTTTCGGTTTATATCATGTGACACATTTTCTCTTTTTTTGTGTTGATATATTTTTCATTGTACTGATTAATTTCAGGCTTTATATTAACTATATCATGAATAGTCAATCCGTAACCCTCCAACCCAACTATTTTTTTAGGGTTGTTTGTAATGAGGTCAAATTCCATAAAACCTATATCGCGGATAATCTGTGCGCCTACGCCGTATTCGCGCAAATCCGGTTTGAATCCGAGAGAAATATTAGCTTCTATAGTATCCTGCCCCTGTTCTTGCAGGGCATAAGCTTTGATTTTATTAACAATTCCGATGCCGCGGCCTTCCTGTCCTTTGAGATAAACAAGTGCGCCTTTGCCGTGTTCGTTTATCATTTTTAGTGCTTCGTGAAGCTGTTGATTACAGTCGCATTTTAAACTATGGAAAATATCTCCTGTTAAACATTCACTGTGGACACGGATTAACGGCATTTTGTCAGAACCGTCGTCTTTTACAAGCGCAACGTGTTCCTGACCGTTAAGGTGGTTCGTGTAGCCGTAAATTTTAAAATCGCCGAATTGTGTCGGAAGATTTGCTTCTGCATCGCGTGTCACGAATTTCTCGGATTGAAGCCGGTATGCAATCAATTGTGCTACAGAAATGAATTTGATATCGTGATGATTGGCAAATTGTCTTAAATCGTCGCGTCTTGCCATTTGACCGTCGTCCATCATAATTTCGCACATGACACCCGCCGGAGCGTGACCGCAGATTTTTGCAAGATCAACGGCAGCTTCTGTGTGCCCTGTACGGGTTAGAACCCCGCCTTTCCTTGCCATACACGGGAAAACGTGCCCCGGACGTCTTAAATCTGACGGAACCGCGTCAGGTGCAATCGCGATTTCAATAGTTTTTGCTCTGTCATAAGCTGAAATCCCTGTGGTAACACCGAATTTCTCTGCGCCGTCAATACTTAGCGTGAAAGCTGTTTTCATCCCTTCTGTATTATTTTCAACCATTTGCGGTAATTCAAGCCGCTCTGCAATAGTGTGGTCTATCGCGAGGCATATCAGCCCGCGGCATTCACGCGCCATAAAGTTTATAATCTCAGGCGTTGCCATTTGTGCCGAACAAATCAGATCGCCTTCATTCTCTCTATCCTCGTCATCAGCTACAATAACAGGCTTTCCTGCTTTATAATCCTTAATCGCGTCTTCTATTTTATCAAATTTGAAACTAAACAAACCCATTTTCCCTTAGAAACTCCATACTTATCTTACTTTCAACATTATTATCATTCAGAGATAAAAATTTTTCAACATAACGCCCGAGAATGTCGGTTTCAATGTTTACGCTCTCTCCGGTTTTAAGCAATTTAAGGGTTGTATTTTCAAACGTGTGCGGTATCACGGCGATTTTGAAACAGGTTTCATTGACGTCCGCAACCGTTAAACTTATTCCGTTTACTGCAATTGAACCCTTTTTTACAATATATTTTGTGTCTGTTGTTTCAAAGTACATATTGTAAAAATTATCAAGCTTTTCAACTTTTAAAAGCCTGCCTGTCAAATCAACATGCCCCTGAACGATGTGTCCGCCCATACGCGTCGCCGGTGTAAGCGCGCGCTCAAGGTTTACAGGTATTCCGGCATGAAGCTCCGAAAAGTTCGTTACCGCAAGTGTTTCCGGGCTGACTTCCACTTTAAAAAAGTTAAGAGTAAATTCAACAACAGTCTGGCACACACCGTTAATTGCGATACTGTCGCCAAGCTTTATATCTTCAAGAATTTTGCGGCAGAATACTTCTACGACAGCGCTTCCGGATGCCGTGCGTTGAAAACTTTTTATTTCTCCGATTTCTTCAATTATACCTGTAAACATATTATTGTTATATCATAACTTGACTAAATTGAAAACATGGTACATAACCGCCGGTCAAGGCGGCCTCCTAATTAGACCCTTGCTATCGGTCTTGACTAAAATTGAAATATGGTACATAATAAGGAAGGCAATAAGAAAATAAGGCAATGAGTCGTAATGACCGAATGGAAAAAAGAAATAGTCCTATTGCCATGATGCCCTATTGACCTATTGCCTTAGACCAGTAGGTTTGGGCTTGCCAGCCCAACGCAAAACAAAGAAAGGACCGGCGGTCAAGCCGGTATCATAATTAGACAATGGCGAGAAGCCAGAAAGGATAGAAGAAATGAAAAAACAGAGTGTAAGTATTTGCACGGGGGGGGGGGGGCCGGCTGAGCCGGTTCTACAATCGGAAAGCGTGCTCACGGACAACGTAAAATTTTATTGTCACCCTGAACTTGATTCAGGGTCTGTCCAGCAAAGCGAGCTACCGGTAACGTTGGACAGATCCCGAACTAAATTCGGGATGACGAAAAACGCAGCGTTCACAATGGCAGAGATATTATTATCCCTGACGATAATCGGCGTGGTGGCAGCGATAACATTACCGAGCCTTACCGGTAACATCAACGAGCGAACATGGAACACGCAAAGAAAAGCGCTTTATGCAAGGTTTTCACAGGCAGTTTCGTTAATGGATTCAATGAACGGCTATTCCGATGCCGAAACTTTTGTAACGGCCGGGCTTTCTAAGGTTTTGAAAATTAATAATATCTGCGACAAAGACCACCTTGAAGATTGCGGAATAACCTCAAAACAGATTACGGATAACGCTGGCAGTACAACGTCAATGCCAAAACTCGTCAGTGAATTGAACCCTAAAAACACAAGTATGTCATTTACCGATACTACTGCTTCAACACCAATAGACTATTCTTATAGTAATGTAGATAGCGAAGCCGCTGCTTTTGAAACCCAGAATGGCGAAAGTATTCTCGCCTTCTATAATCCAACTTGCAGGGCAGATATGCAGGAAACAGATTACTATGGTGCGAGCAAGGTTTGTGCGAACTTTGTGTATGACCTAAACGGCAGCAAAGGTCCGAATGCTGTTGGTAAAGACATCGGTGTAATGACGGTGTTGTATCCGTCAGACAGCCTTGTTGTCGCCCCGATGCTGTATCCTCGGAATGCGGGCGTTGAAGTTGACTTTAATGAGGCACCCAAGGCCTGTACGGCTTTGGATGCAGAATACCGTGTGCCAAACATAGGTGAAGTTATTTCTATGTTTTATAATAGCAAATTGCTTAATATTGCAAATAGGCACTATTGGTCATCCAGCCGCTATGATTCAACTAAAGCCTGGAATATGAGCGGAACAACAGGAAGAATATTTATTGAGCCAATTAGCTCAACCGGATGGAAAATGGTTAAATGCGTTAAGCGTTAACACAAAGGCGGGCAATGTTCCCGCCTTTTTATTTACATTACTTTAATCTTTTTGCCTAAAATCATTTTTTATAATATTATATTACATGTATTAAAAGATACATGTATTTTTTGTAAAAAGAAGGTAGAACTTATGGTAAACAAACTGATCAAAGAAGACACAAAGATGTTTTTGACGGGGAATGAAGTTCTGGCATACGCTGCAAACGCTGCGGAAGCTGACTTTATGTATGGTTATCCAATCACCCCGCAAAACGAAATTATGCACACCTGGTGTAAATTGCTTCCAAAAACAGAGGCAGGATTTTTACAGACAGAAGACGAAATCTCCGCAGGCTTTTCGACTATCGGCGGAATTTTAGCCGGTAAAAGAGCTTTCACTGCAACCGCAGGCCCTGGCAACGTAATCATGCAGGATGCCCAATCTATGGCGGAAATGATGAGAATACCTTTTGTCTGTGCGGTTATGCAAAGAGGCGGCCCTTCTACCGCTACAGTAATTTACGCACAGCAGGAAACCCGTTTGACCTGTTTTGGCGGAAATGGTGAAGGTTTCAGAATCGTTTATTCAACTGCCGGTCACCAGGATCTTTACGATTATATGATTAAGGCGTTCAACACTGCCTGGACTTATAAGTTCCCTACATACCTACTGGCAGACGGATATCAAGGTAAAATGAGAGAACCTGTTACCTTATACGATCCTGCTTCCCGCGGTATTAAAATGGTTCCTGTTTCTCCTTACTTGCTCGGCGAAGGCGAAATCGGCAAAGACAGAAAATCGGTTCACCTTAGAAATACTTACAATATGGAAGAAGAACTTATGGAAGTTCTTGACCGGTATCAGGTTGACTACGACAAAATGGCTGAAGAAGTCGCTGAATCTTTTGAATATAAAACGGAAGATGCTGAAATTCTTATTATTGCTCACGGTATTGTAGCTCGTTCTGCAATGACCGCTGTTGATGAATTAAGAGCAAAAGGTATTAAAGCCGGCTTATTCAGACCGATTACAATCAGACCGCTTGATGTTAAACCGCTTAGAGCAGCAGTAGCAAGAGCTAAACAGGTTCTGTTTACAGAATCTGCAAACGGTCAATTGGCACAAATGGTACTTGAAAAAATCTACGGCTTAACAACACCTTATCAAACATTATTCAAAATGGGTGTAGGTGTTACCGGTGATGATATTGTTAACAAAGTTGTTGAAATGGCTGACGTTCCGGCAGCAGTTTAGTAAAAGGAGAAAAACAAAATGACAGAATTATTAACAATGCCTCCAAAATTGCCTGACGCACAAAATGCGGAAGTCGGCGCTTCCAAATTTTGTCCCGGCTGCGGTCACGGTATGATATTAAAATCACTAGCCTGGGCTATTGATGATTTAGGTTTAAAACAAAAAGCAGTTTTCGGTTGTGATATCGGATGCTCATTGCTTTCGTGGAATTATATGGATTTAGACACCGTTCAAACCCACCACGGACGTACAACTCCTGTAATCTACGGGTTTACCAGAGCTAATAAAGATGCCATTGGTATTGCTTATATGGGTGACGGCGGCGGTTTGGCAATTGGTTCACAGCACCTTGTCAACGCAACTGTTCGTTCCGAAAGAATGCTGATTATCGTTACAAATAATACTAACTATGGTATGACAGGCGGACAAATGTCACCGACTACAATGCCGGGTCAAAAAACGGAAACAACTCCTTACGGACGTGATTGTGATGTTACTGGCCGTCCTGCAAAAGGCGCGGAAATGGTTGCGGCAATTGCGGATCCTGCAAAATCTTATGTCGCAAGAGCGTCTGTTTCTAACCTGAAAAAACTTCGCGCAACATTCAAAAAAGCGCTTAAAAACGTTGAAATGGGCGGCTTCTCATTTGTTGAAGTCCTCTCTCTTTGCCCGCTCAACTGGAGAACTAATAATGTTGATACGTGGGGCAGATTGGAACAAATGGAAAGCGTTTTTGAAGTTAACGAATTCCTTGTTAGAGAAGGCTTGGAATAATATCGGGCGTGGTTTAACATAGGAGAAAGGTAAAAATATGAGTAGAACAAAAATGGTATTAGCAGGTGAAGGCGGCCAAGGCGTTCAATCTGTTGCTAAAATTCTTGTTGAAGCCGGCTATGAAGCAGGCAAGCAAGTATTATATATCCCGAACTTCGGCGTAGAACAACGCGGCGGGGTTTCTATTGCATTCTGTCAAATCGCTGATGAAAAAATCGGCGAACCTCGTTTCGCAAAAGGAGATATCGTTATAATGCTTTCTGACAGAGCTATCGACAGATGCGATACTTACGTTGACGAAAATTCTATTGTGGTTTATGATACATCAGTTTGTACAAAAAAACCGGAATGCAAATGCAAAAAGATTATCGGTGTTGATGCTAACAGAATTGCTAATGAAAAACTTAGCGCACGTGTATTCAATATCATTATTCTTGGCGTATTGCTTGCGGCAACTAATGTTTTGAAAGTTGAAGATATCAAAAACGCAATGGAGCTGGCGTTAGGTAAAAAATTCGCTGTAAAACCTGAATTGAGAGAATTAAACTATAAAGCTCTTGAAATGGGTATGGAAATGGTTAATGCAGCGGTATAACTTGGAAAGGTAATTAAAATGACAGAACAATTACAATATAAAGGATACAAAATTGAAGGTGTAGGCAAAGGAAAAGCTGATTATTATGTTTACACTGACCTTTGCAAAGGCTGCGGGCTTTGTATCGCAAAATGCCCAATGAATAAAATGGGTAAAGACTGCTTAAAATGGTCAAAAGAAACCGGACTTTTCCAAACCCCTGCGGTTGAACCGGATCCTTCAATATGTATTGCCTGCGGAACTTGTGAATTAACTTGTCCGGACAGTGCAATCAGAATTGAAAGAAAATAAAAAGTAACGCCCCGAAAGGGGCTTTACTTTTTTAAAAAAATAGTACATAATAACAATGTGTCGTATTGCGATATGCACAATTAGATAATGGCGAGAAGCCAGAAAGGATAGAAAAACTTATGAAAAACCGAAGTGTAATTACTTATGCAGGGGGGGGGGGGGCCGGCTGAGCCGGTTCTATCTAAGCAATCCGTGCTCACGGACGGCGTGAAAGCTACAGCGAAGGGCGGAGAGCCGGCGCCGGTTCGCGCGAGCGAAACGGGCAGGGCGCGCAACTGGACGATGCCGCCGTTGCGACTGGAGCGCGAGTGTAAGGAGCGGACAAATTCTGCAACGATTGATAATCGTTGCGTAGAATTTGACAGGCGGGAGAACCAACGTTGCGCATTCACGATGGCAGCCCGGCTGAGCCGGTTCCACAATGGTCTGGTCAGCTTACGGTCAGCGTTTACCATGGCTGAGATACTGTTATCCCTAACAATTATCGGCGTAGTCGCAGCGATAACGCTTCCGTCACTTACAGGAAACATTAATGAACGAACGTGGAATACGCAAAGAAAAGCGCTATATGCAAGGTTTTCACAGGCAGTTTCGTTAATGGATTCAATGAACGGCTATTCCGATGCCGAAACTTTTGTAACGGCCGGGCTTTCTAAGGTTTTGAAAATTAATAATATCTGCGACAAAGACCACCTTGAAGATTGCGGAATAACCTCAAAACAGATTACGGATAACGCTGGCAGTACAACGTCAATGCCAAAACTCGTCAGTGAATTGAACCCTAAAAACACAAGTATGTCATTTACCGATACTACTGCTTCAACACCAATAGACTATTCTTATAGTAATGTAGATAGCGAAGCCGCTGCTTTTGAAACCCAGAATGGCGAAAGTATTCTCGCCTTCTATAATCCAACTTGCAGGGCAGATATGCAGGAAACAGATTACTATGGTGCGAGCAAGGTTTGTGCGAACTTTGTGTATGACCTAAACGGCAGCAAAGGTCCGAATGCTGTTGGTAAAGACATCGGTGTAATGACGGTGTTGTATCCGTCAGACAGCCTTGTTGTCGCCCCGATGCTGTATCCTCGGAATGCGGGCGTTGAAGTTGACTTTAATGAGGCACCCAAGGCCTGTACGGCTTTGGATGCAGAATACCGTGTGCCAAACATAGGTGAAGTTATTTCTATGTTTTATAATAGCAAATTGCTTAATATTGCAAGTCTACACTATTGGTCATCCAGCCGCTATGATTCAACTAAAGCATGGAATATGAGCGGCACAACCGGAAGAATATTTCTTGAACCTATAGATGAAACAGAAGCCAAAAGGGTCAAATGCGTCAAGCGTAATTAATAAAAAAGGAGCCAACCGGCTCCTTTTTATGCTAATAAATTTAATCTTTGTTTGCTTGCCATATTTTGAGCTTCGGATTTAATGTTCCTTGCCTGTGCCGCAACCTTGTAGTCCTGACCGGAAGGGTCTGCCGGTGCCATAGCGGAGCGTATTACCGTATTTGCATCGTTAATCGTTTGCTGCGGGTTATTAGGATTAAGGGATGGCATTTTTATAGCCACATGTCCGGCAAAAGGTATGCCGTCGGCATTACGCTCTATCACAATTGCACCCGCAAGATGTCCGCCTGCGGTTTTATGTGCAAGTTCGTGGGCGTAAATTTCATTATAATTCTTTTTTATTAAAGCCTGTTTTTCCTCATCCTGCGGTTCGTCCTGTGATTTTTTCGCATTCTGAAACCCGAAGGCATACTTATTTCCGTACAATCCGTTTCCTATAATAGCACCTAACATAATTCTACCTCACACCTTTGCTACTATTGTAGCACTTTTGGCGTATTTTGGCAAGCCCTAATTATTAATAATTGTTCATAAAAGTATAAAAATCAGTATTTTCATAATCTTTCGTGGTACTATGATAGCAATAGAAGTTTTAGAAGGAGAGAAATATGACAGAATATTTTTATTTGAACGGGGAATGGGTTGATTCGACAAAGGCTTCTATACCGGTCAGAACGCATGCTTTTTTGTATGGAACTTCTGTGTTTGAGGGTATAAGAGCTTATTGGAACGAAGAAGAAAAGCAACTTTATGCATTCAGGGTCAGAGAACACTATGAAAGAATGTTCGCAAGCGCGAAAATTATGTTTATGACGCCGACTATGAGCATTGATGAATATTGCAAATTAACTGTTGAACAGTTGAAAAAGAATAATTACAGAGAAAATACTTATATTCGTCCAACTTTATATAAATGCGCGCAAAAAGTAGGGCCGGGGCTTTATGATAACCCTGACGCTTTTGTTCTTTTGACGAACAAAATGGGCGATTATATTGATACTTCAAAAGGTTTGCGGGTTTGTGTTTCTTCGTGGAGAAGAAACAGCGATAATGCTATTCCGCCTCGTGCTAAAGTGAGCGGCGCTTATGCAAACTCTGCTTTAATTAAGACAGATGCGCATAATGCCGGTTTTGATGATGCGATTGTTCTGGATGAATGCGGACAGGTTACAGAAGGTTCTGCAATGAACTTCTTTATGGTTATGAACGGAAAACTTGTTACCTCTGCAAAAACAGACAGTATTTTAATAGGCATCACAAGAAACACTATTATTGAACTTGCCAAAGATCTGGGTATTGAAGTTGAAGAACGCGCAATTGACCGTTCGGAACTTTACCTTGCGGATGAAGCTTTCTATTGCGGAACAGGTGCACAGGTCAGCCCGATTGTTGAAATTGACGGCAGAAAACTGGGTGACGGTAAAGTCGGCCCTGTTGCGGCAAAATTACAAAATCTGTATTTTGACGTTGTAAAAGGTAAAGTTGCTAAATACAAACACTGGTGTATGCCGGTGTACTAATCGACAAAATAATGTTAATAAGTTAATTAGGAATATAACCAAATTGATGAATATTAATTCGGGTTAATTCACAAAATCCTTATTAACGCTGCCGGAGGCAGTGATTAACTCATTAATTTATTAACAATTAATAGGACAGATGTTTACATTCTTAGGTTTATGTGTTCAAAACTTAATACGCTGTTTTAAATACTTGTTCTCAGGACAGGCGCGTTTTAGTACAATAATTTCACAGGCATCGGCAATAAGTTACGACTCATTGCCGATATCCCTGATGATTGTATTTATCGCTTCTCTTGTAATGACAATTCAGGTGGCGAAAAGTTTTGCAATGTCTGGGGCTGATACGTATATCGGCGGTTCTATTGCAATTGTTATGATAAGAGAAATTGCCCCGGGGTTTGTGGCGCTTGCAATCGGCGCAAGGGCAGGTACTGCAATTAGTGCAGAAATTGCAAATATGCAGGTAACTTCTCAGGTTGATGCGCTTAAAACCTTAAAAGTTGATCCTGTGGGGTATTATTTTACACCGAGAATTCTGGCAGGATTTTTCACTGTTCCTATGGTTGTATTACTTGCAGAATTCGTCGGGATTGTCGGCGGAATGTTTGTTGCTCAGGCGACAATTGACCTTCATCCGGCAAGATACATAAGTTCTGTATGGGCATGGCTTTCAATTCGGGATGTTTATATAAGCCTTTTTAAGGCAATGATTTTTGGAGCATTGATAACGCTTGTGTGCGCAACGCAGGGTTATACAACAACCGGCGGGGCAAAGCAGGTCGGAATATCAACGACCCGGGCATCAATACTTTCCACGATTTATATGCTTGTTGCGGATTTTTTAATTAATCTTGTTTTTTATATTTTTTGAGATTGCTTTTGTGCACAATGGCGCCGCAGTTCCGGCAGGCAAGAATTTCTCCGGTGCTGTCAACCGGCATAAAAACATGGTCGCAGCGTTCTTCCTCAAGCTCTTCCGGCGTTTTCTGCCTGATGTAGCCGTTCTTTTTACTGAATAATTTTACAATAAGTTCAATTAAATACATTAAAGTTTAAAACTTTCAGGCATGAGGTAACTAAGTTTGTAAATTTGCGGTTCACCTTTGACTTCGGTTACGATGTCCATATCGCCGCCGGCGCGGAATTCTGTCATAACCTGCCTGCAAGCTCCGCATGGGAAACAGTTATCCTCGTTTGGTGAATATATTGCAATAGCTTTTATTCTGGTATGACCGTTTGCAATGGCTGTTCCGATAGCGTTGCGCTCGGCACAAATCGTAAGCCCGTAGCTTGCGTTTTCAAAATTGCAGCCGCAAAAAGTGCTGTCATCTTCCGTTAATACACACGCGCCGACTTTAAACTTTGAATACGGTACGTACGCGTTTTGGGAAACTTCTTTTGCTTTATCTAATAATTCACGGTAATTCATAAGACACCTCAAAAAGTATTTTAGTATAATTTGTTCTTTGTAAAATCGTTTATTTGGAGTATAATATTGATATGAAAAAATTACTGGTATTTATTTTTATGTTTATTGGTTTGGCAGCGTGCGCAAAAGAAGAGGAAATCTTTGTGCTGCCGCTTTATATGACTGATGTTCAAAATAATAATTTTTACGGGTTTGAAACGGCTTCTGAAATCGTTGCCGGTGAGATAATTCAGAACTTTCTGTTAGGTGATAAGATAAGTACCACACGGCTTGATAGTGTTAAAGCTTTGACCGCCAATGACTTTAATGTTAAAACTGCAGCGGAAAAGTTCAGAAAAACCGGTTTGATTGATTATGATAAACTCGTAAAATCTTTAAGAAGTACTGCTGATAAAACGTTACTTGTTGTGGGCTATGTTGAGGATAAAAATGAGGCAAAACTTGAACTATGGGATGTTTTGAAGCTTGCTTCGGATTTTCAAATAGATTATCAATACAATTGGACTACAATGGTAATGCTTATTGATAACACAGACGGGGTTGCGCTGTGGCACAAATCCTATACAATGCCGCTTGCATCAAATAAGAAGCCTTTTTCTGCGAAAAATTTCTCAGCTGCAGCTGATAACTATGAAAAAGTCCGTTCGTTTTCCAAAAATATTATAGCGAAAGATGTTGAAGAAAACGTTATCTTGCGGCTGGAAAATAAAACTATAGATTATTCCGACAATGTTAAACCGGTTCCGAACGAAGGTATCGGGCTGAAATATTATAAAAAAGGCATACCTGTAAGAATAACTCCGCCGTCAGAAACAATTGAACAGCAGCTTTTGAAAGACGACTCGTTCAGCCTGTAGGCTTGACTAAATAGAAAACATTGTACATAATGAAGAAGGCAATAAGAGAATAAGGCAATATGGTCAAATGGACGAGAAAAGTTAATAAGTTAATAGGTTAAAAAGTTAATAAGGAATATGACCGAAATGGCAGAAAATAATATAAAGGTCATATTGCCTTAATGCCTTAATGACCTATTGCCTTATTCCAGTAGTTTGGGCTTTCCAGCCCAACGCAACAAAAGAAAGGATGGAAAGAATGAAAAACCGAAGAGTAAGCATTAATGCAGGGGGGGGGGGGGCCTCTCTTAACAGGCACTATTGGCGAGTCGAAAGCCTATAATTGTCATTGCGAACAGCGCGAGCGAACAGAGGCACAAAGCGAGAATGTGAAACAAAACTGTCATGCTGAACTCGTTTCAGCATCTGGCCAGCGATGCGGGCTATCAGTGTCGCCGGACAGATCCCGAAATAAATTCGGGATGACACCGGCTGAACCGACCGCTGAGTGGCATCCACAACTGGTAGAACATGACTTTTTAACGCCCAACCAATTAGGAAGCCGGCTTGACCGCCGGTGGATTGCCACGCTCCCGGTGGTCGCTCGCAATGACGTGGGGCGGTTGGCGCGATTAGCTTTTACTATGGCGGAGATACTCTTATCCCTCACGATAATAGGTGTGGTGGCGGCGATAACCTTACCGAGCCTTACGGGAAACATTAACGAGCGCACATGGAACACGCAGCGAAAAGCCCTCTATGCCAGAATGAGTCAGGCAATTGCCTTAATGCCTAATCTTAATGGTTATGGTACACTAGCGGAAGATGATTCCGGCAGTGTCACGGCGGATACAGCTGCTGAAACTTTCGTCACTGCAGGACTGGCTAAAGTCTTAAAAATTAATAATATCTGTGACAATGAACATTTTAAAGATTGCGGTTTACCTAAAACAATAACACGCCTTTCTGGTGAAGCAGATTTTAATTTCCCCACAACAATGGCTGCTTTAAATACACAGATGGTTCTGGCAAGCTCAAGTTATGACTCTACGTATTCTTATAGCGCTATACGGAGTAAAGCTGTTGCGTTTGAAACTGCTAACGGTGAAAGTATTGCTGTTTATTATAATAAAAACTGCGTTGCAGATTTAAAATCTTCTGAAGCTCATGTGCCAATACAGACAATGGTTTGCGCAAATTTTGTATATGATCTTAATGGACTTAAAGGGCCGAATACTGTTGGTAAAGATATAGGTTTTATGACCGCTTTTTATCCAACGGATAGCGTTTTGGCAGCACCTTATGTAAAACGTGAAAATGCTGTTCATGAAAACGGCTGGATTGATGCCGCTAAATATTGTACTGCACAGGATAATAAGTATAGACTTCCAACAACAGAAGAAGCAGGAGCCATTTTTGTTAATAAAAGAATGCAAAGTCGTGATCATTTTATCGGAACCGGTAATGGCTCAATTTGGACATCTTCTTTGGGGTATACGACTTCCGGTACAAAGGCTTGGGCTCAAAATATCTCTTCAGGAGCCAGAATGTTGGTTTCAAGGAATAATAGATATAGTTCCCGATGTGTTGAACGTTAAAACGTTAAATTTATCTATCCTTTTAGAAAGGGCGAAGCCGCAGGCTTCGCCCTTCAACTTTCTTTACCCTTAGTTGACAAGCAGATTTTTCAACCCTACAATAACTTATATGTGTAGAATTGGCGCCATTAAATCCAAGAAGTATTTACACCCCTCAATCGCTTTAAAACTTATGCGCTCCCAGCAAAAAGGCCACGATGATTCCGGGTTCGCGTTTGTGATGCAGGATTTGGGCGGAATCTTTGAACATCATAAGGATTTACCTATACTTTCTATGGCCGGAACCGTTGAGGGTGCGCGTAAGGCCGAAGATATTCTTATGGATTTGGGGTTTAAGCGTGTTTTGCAGTGGACGCCCCATATTACAAATAAAAAAGGTTTAAAAATTGACCCGCTTCCTAACTATGTTTTTGAAGCCGTGCAGTATCCAAAGAGCCATAAATATGCAACTCAGGAAGAAAAAGAAGAATTGCTTCTTGATACTGCGCTGAAAATAAGAAAGGCTCTTGAAGAAGATAATTCCGGCTATATTTATGCTTTCTGGCCGGACACGCTTGTGTTGAAAGAAATTGGCAGCCCGAAAGATATCGGAACTTATTTTAATCTCCGGGAAGAAAATACGGAACTTTGCTCAAAAGTTATAACCGCGCAATGCCGCCAGAATACGAATTATGATATTGTACGCTATGCTGCACACCCGTTTTTCCTTGAAGGCTACACGGTTCTGGCTAACGGCGAAAACACTTTTTACGAAAAGAATAAGTATTATCAAATGAAGCTAAACCGTGCTTATATGGGATTTGAATCAGATTCGCAGTGCTTTTTGTACACCCTGCACTATCTGCACAAAATTTTAAAATGGCCTATTCAATACTACAAGCACGTAATAACACCGCTTCCTATTGATAAAATTGAAAAACGTGCGGATAAAGATGTATTGTTGCGAATTAAGGCCTCGTTGTCGCACCTTGAGATTAACGGGCCGAACACAATTCTCGGAGTTACACCGGATTATGATTTAATTTGCGTTTGTGACTCCAAAAAATTACGGCCGGTAGTAATCGGGCAGAATGAAGATATGGTGGTTATGACCTCGGAAGTTACGGGGATTAACGAACTTTTGCCGGACAGAGATTTGAGCAAAGATATTTATCCGGCAGAAAATGAAACTATTATTGTAAAAAATGATTTGACGGTGGAAAGATGGCAGCAGTAAAAGTTAATGAATTGCATAAAGAAGATTTACCCTGGATTATTGAATATGACGAATCCAGATGTATTCAGTGCGGCAAATGTATGGCGGTCTGTTCCTTTGGCGCGATTAGTCCTGCTGTTGAAATGCGCAAAAAATCCGGCAGTATTAACGAAAAAAATAGTTATGAGAAAGTTATGGTTATCAAGCAGAATGTCGGGTTTGAAAACCACTGTGTAGGCTGCGGAATGTGTGCAAACGTATGTCCGAATGGCGCGATTAAGGCTGTTAGAAATTTTGATGACAGGTATGCAATCCGTTATCGTGCGGAAAAAGGTGAATCTTTGAAGCGCGGCGGGCGGTCTAACCTTAATACAGAAGGCAGAACGCTGGATAAAATTAAAATCGGCAGAATTTCGCAAATGACAGATCCGTCACTGGATCCGGTTCGCCATACATTTGAGATAAAAACGCCTTTTGGAAGGGTCTTATCAGCTGATAAGCTCGGATTTGAAGTTGAAGGTGATAAAATCCTGCAAACAAAACCCTTGCCGCCAAACCGTTGGATTTATCCGATAATTTTCGGGGATATGTCAATCGGCGCAATTTCCTCGAGAATGTGGGAAGCGATTGCAATTGCAACGGCTTATCTTAACGAGAAAATGGGTATTCCTATCCGAATGGGAACGGGTGAGGGCGGAATTCCGGTAAGCCTTTTGAAATCAAGATATTTAAAATATATGATTTTGCAAATTGCGTCAGGGCATTTCGGCTGGAACAGGATTATTGAAACAATGCCCGAAATGGTTGAGGATCCTGCCGGTATTCTTATCAAAATCGGACAGGGCGCAAAACCGGGTGACGGCGGGCTGCTGCTTGCAAATAAAGTTTCAAAATATGTTCAGGAAATCCGCGGGGTTCCGAAGGCTGATCTGATGAGCCCGCCGACGCATCAGGGGCTTTATTCGATTGAGGAAAGTGTTCAAAAGATGTTCTTATCTATGAACGCGGCGTTTAATTTCCGCGTTCCGGTTGCGATTAAGGTGGCAGCGTCAGTTACAAGTGTTGCGGTTTATAATAATCTGCTTCGCGACCCGTATAATATTGTCGGCGGCTTCTTTATCGACGGTTTTGCCGGCGGCACGGGAGCGGCGCACGAAATTTCTTTAAACCATACAGGGCATCCGATAACGTCAAAACTTCGTGATTGCTATCTTGCAGCGGTTCATCAGGGGCGTCAGGGTGAAATTCCGCTATTTGCCGGCGGCGGCTTGGGGCAAACCGGAAGCTTTGCTGCGGATGCGTTTAAATTGATTTGTCTTGGCGCAAACGGTGTGTTTACAGGTCGTCTGCTTTTACAAATCGCGGGCTGCTGTGGCAACGATACTGAAAAATGTAATGCCTGCTCAACAGGAAACTGTCCGGCAGGGTTAACTTCTCAAAAAGCTTGTCTGACAAAACGCCTTGATATAGACAAAGTTGCCGAAAATCTGGTTAATTTTATTGTTGCAACGGATATGGAACTGAAAAAGTTAATGGGGCCTGTGGGCTGTTCAACTCTCCCTATCGGGCGTTCTGATGCTTTGATTACAGTTGATAAACACATTGCAAGGCGGCTTGATATCCAGTATTCAATCTAGGTAAAATTTTTATGGAAAGATTTAAAATTGAAACTTTAATAAATGAAAACAGAATGTCCACTCAGGAACTTTTGCAATTAATTCAGGCAAAAATTGACGAGGGGTATACTGATTTTGAGATAAACGGCTGCGGACAGCATAATATCGGCGGTTCAAGCTGGGCGCGCGACAGAAGCAAAACTTTGCATTTTCTTGTTAAGAATCCGGGTCAGCGTGTCGGGGCAATGGGTATGAAAGGTACCCAAATTATTGTTGAGGGTTCAGTTCCGGCGGATACCGGCTGGTTAAATTCCGGCGCGGAAATTATTGTAAAAGGAGATAGCGGTGATACGACCGCTCATTGTGCCGCGTCAGGTGAAATCTACATCGGCGGACGTGTCGGAACCCGTTCGGGCGCTCTGATGAAACACGATCCGCGTTTTAAAATCCCTGAATTCTGGGTTTTAAAAAATACGGGTTCTTATAGTTTTGAATTTATGGGCGGCGGTATTGCAATTGTCTGCGGTTATGACTGCGACAGGCTGGAATCTGTATTAGGGAAAGGCTCCTGCGGCGGAATGGTCGGCGGTACAATTTTTGTGCGCGGAAAAGTTGAAAACCTGTCGCATTGCGTCGAAATCCTGAACCTTGATGAAAAAGATATTGAATTTTTGCGCTCCGGACTGAAAAGATTTCTTGATAAAATCGGTCGGTCTGAACTTTATAATGAACTTACAAACTTTAAAGAATGGCATAAAATTCAAACCGTTGCACAATCCTCAAAGAACAGAATGCCGGTTGCGGAATTCCGTCAAAAAGAATGGATTCCGGGCGGGATTTTCGGGGATTTTATTACAGATGATTATGCGGTGTTTGAACTTGCAGGAACCGGTGATGCCAGATGCCGTATTCCGCAGTGGAATAAAGAACTTTGTATCGGGTGTGATATTTGTGTTAAAAACTGTCCGCAAAATGCGATTTCTACAGAGGCAAAAATTTACCATTCCGATGATAATAAGTGTATAGGCTGCGGAATTTGTGCGGCGCTCTGCCCGCGTCAGGCGTGGAAAATGGTTGAAAATAACAGGGAAATTACTAAATAAAAAACGCTTTCACGTCAGGCAAAAAATCCTATAGCATTGCTATAGGATTTTCTGTACATTCTTTACGCTCTGCTCCAATCGTAACGGCGGTATCGTAATGCTCACCTGCTCACCACACTAACATGTGTTGGCACTGTGAGCACCGGCCGACGCTATACAGGAGCATTTTTGTGATCTTTATATGCAACTAGTGCTTGGGTCAACTGATCAGGGCAGCTTGTCGGTCTACTTCCGCATTTTATTCCCTGAAGCTTTGTAATAACTTCATCAACGGGCATTCCTTTGACGAGTTTGCCGATGCCCTGAAGGTTGCCGTGGCAGCCGCCCATAAATTGTGCATCTTCTACGATTCCGTCATTGACAGAAATTTGCATTAACTGACAGCAGACACCCTGCGGTTTAAATTGAAAAACTTCTGTAGCCATTTTTTAATACTCCAATGCCTGATCCATAGCATTTTCAATGGCTTTTTGCTTTTCTGCACTGGCGTTGTTAACTTTCATGACAGTTTTTTCTTTTAGAAAAAGTTCTTTTGCACTGGCTAAAAGTTCGTCCTGATTTTCATAGATAAAATATGCACCTATTGCAAGCAATATGATAACGATTAATTTACCCATACTAACTCTCCTGTAATTCTTACAGTATAGTTGTATCATATCTTGCGGTATAAAGTCAATAATTAATCTAAAATAGTGACGCCTGTGCGGGTGCCGACATTGGAATTAAAATCCGTAATAACCTGCTGCGGCATAGAATTTATAGAGTTTATATGACTTCCGGGATACATAGGACGGTTGAAATTCCCGTAACCCGGATAGATGCTTCCGTTAATAGGCGGGGTAAATCCGGTCATATTACCGCTGTGGAAAAATCCGCGCGGAGGTCTGTTGCCATAGTAATGATTGTGATAAGGGCAGTTGTAGCCATTATAATATCTACCGCTGCCCCAGCCGTTGTTCCAGAAATTGTTTCCCCAGCTCCGGAATTTGGAGAAAATCCCTGCGTTTGCCTGACTTGCGGTAATTATTAACAGAGAGAAAATCCCTAAAATTTTACATATTTTTTTCATCGCTCAACTCCTTTTTTAGAATTATAGGTGCCTTTTTTGTTACAGTTATTCTCTGATTTGGCTATGTATTAGGATAATTATTTTGTTATGTAACATTTTGTTTAGTATATTTAGGGCTCAATAGGGAAATGGGCCTTTTTGTTGTATATTCTTATAAGGAGGTTTTGAATGCGTAGAAGGGATATTATAAGTGCTATTTTGACCATAATATTGCTTGTTTTGACGAGTAAATTCTGGTTAATATTTAAACCTTTACCTGTAACCTTTTTCGTTAAAGGGAATGGGGATTATACGTTTACAGTTCAATTGAATAAAAAGGATAATGAGGATTTTAAAAAAGTAAAACAGTGCGTTATAAAGAAACACTTGAATGGAAATATACAGAAATGTGAATGTCAAATAGATAGAGCTAGATTCCCAAAACGCTTTAGAATTGTAGTTAAATCATCGAATTTATCTCCAATTGAAATAAAAGATATTACGCTGAAGAATGGTAAGTTTAAATTTCCATCTGTATCCGAGTTTAAGTTAGCGTCCTGTGCTACGTACGGGGGGGGGGGGGACTCCTTAATGCCTTCTGCTAATACTTTCAGCTTGACATATCCTGAAAAACTAAAAGTCCGCTCCGGTATAAAATTTGAAGCATTGACATTCATAATCATTGCGGTATTAGGTTATCTGCTGTCGTATAAACTGACCTCATATTTGGCAGATTTTAAGGTCGTTGGTAATTACTCCCGTATAGATATAATATTTTTAATTATTTGTGCGTTATTTTTATTCTTACCAATGAGTCATATCTCAGATGCAAAAAAATCAGATGCAGAGAACCGAAATCTTGCCGTCTGGAAGCCATTTATTAATAAAAAAGGTCAAATAAATTATAATTTTGGTCGTGATTATGATAACTGGTTTAGTGACAGGTTTGGTTTACGGAGTGTATTGTTTGGTTTGTATGAACAATTACATTTTATTCTTCCCGGTAGGTACTATGAAACAAGAGTCATGATATTAGATAAGGTTTCGGGTTATTGTTATCGCAAATCATATAATGCAACTCAAATGTATTTGAAAAACAATCTATTTTCTAAAGAAGAGTTGTTTACAATACAGCAAAATTTAAATGAATTAAACTTATATTGTAAAAAGCACAATGTTAAATTATATATTATGTTGTCACCAGATAAAGAAAGTATCTACCCCGAATATTATCCGAAGTATTATTTACAAAATAATTGTCAAAGCCGTTATGAACAATTATTAGCAATAATCTCACACATTAATGATTTGTCAGTAATAACCTCTAAGGAAAAATTATTATTAGTTTCAAAAAAGCTAAATGTATTTTTTAAAACTGATAGCCATTTAAATTATGATGGGGCATTTATAGAGTATCAAACGATTCTGTCGACTTTACAAAAAGATTTTGTAGATATTCAGCCATTAGATTTTAGTGATGTTGAATTGGTTAGTAGTAAACGTATTGGTGACAGTCTTAATATTACAAATAAAAACATTATAGCAAAATATGAAGATCGCTTTAATTATTATAAACTCAAATATCCAAATGCTAAAGAATCTATCATACATGTTACTAATAATTCAGATGATGTACTATATGAGTATAGTAATGCAAAATCTCAAAATGATTTAAAACTTGTTTTAATTGGTGACAGTTTTCAATTACGTTGTAGGTATTTCATGGCTGAAAATTTTCATATCTATAAATATCTATTCTTTGGTGGTGGTAGAAATTTTGTTTTGAATGAAAACATGAAACGTCTATTGTTTTCTGAAAAACCGGATATATTAATTATAGAAACGACAGAACGTTTTTTACAACGTTTCTTAAATATGGATTCTTTTATGGATATTTTTGAGGAAAAGTTGTAAATTGTTTTATTGTAACATTTTATTTAAAATGTTGAATGTTTGAATGAATATTCTCCCTGTTTGTAATATAGTTTAGGTAAGGAGGAGTAAATGCGAAGAAGAGATATTATAAGCGGGGTTTTGACAATAATTATGCTAGCTCTTACCTGCAATCACTGGCTGATATTTAAACCAATGCCGGTGAGTTTTCTGGTAAAAGGTAACGGAGATTATACATTTACCGTCCAGTTGAATAAGAAGGATAATGAGGATTTTAAAAAAGTAAAACAGTGCGTTATAAAGAAACACTTGAATGGAAATATACAGAAATGTGAATGTCAAATAGATAGAGCTAGATTCCCAAAACGCTTTAGAATTGTAGTTAAATCATCGAATTTATCTCCAATTGAAATAAAAGATATTACGCTGAAGAATGGTAAGTTTAAATTTCCATCTGTATCCGAGTTTAAGTTAGCGTCCTGTGCTACGTACGGGGGGGGGGGGGACTCCTTAATGCCTTCTGCTAATACTTTCAGCTTGACATATCCTGAAAAACTAAAAGTCCGCTCCGGTATAAAATTTGAAGCATTGACATTCATAATCATTGCGGTATTAGGTTATCTGCTGTCGTATAAACTGACCTCATATTTGGCAGATTTTAAGGTCGTTGGTAATTACTCCCGTATAGATATAATATTTTTAATTATTTGTGCGTTATTTTTATTCTTACCAATGAGTCATATTTCTGATGCTAAACTTTCAGATGCTGAAAACCGTAATCTTGCAGTCTGGAAGCCATTTATTAATAAGAAAGGTCAAATAAACTATAATTTTGGGCGTGATTACGATAATTGGTTCAGTGACAGGTTTAATTTACGTGAATATTTAGTATCTTTTTATAATCAATTTAAATATAAAATAGCATTTTATTATTTTGAAAATAAACAGGGATTTATAAATAAAAGAAATAATTGGATGAGTAATACGTATTGGCCATCATCCGGCTATTATAATAATGAGGAATTGGAACGAATAGTTTATAGTATAAATCGTTTAAAACAATTTTGTCTGAAAAATAATATAAAATTTTATATTTTAATTGCCCCTTCAAAATATGACGTTTATTCAGCAAATCTATTTCCGCTGGTTGCAAAAAGTAATGAATATGCACGTACGATGCAAGTGAAAGAGTATGTTAAAAATAAGATAAATGTTGATATTTTGTATCCGATTGATGAATTTAAGAATGCTGCAAACGGTAAAGAATTGCTTTTTTACAAGACTGATCACCATTGGACTGATGAGGGTGCTTATCTTGCATATAAATGTTTAATGCAGTATATAAAAAAGGATTTTCCTTCTATTTATGTTAATGACGAGAGTGATTTTAGTTATTTTTATTCACCAAAGGTAAGGGTCGAACCGGAACGCCCATTTCATAACGGTTTTACTGCAAATGTATTACACTTAAAAGATGAAAAAATTTTTGATACTGAATATAAGTATTATAAAAATAAAGAATCTGAAAATGTTTCATTAAAGATTGATTCCAATTATCCTGCAAATTACAAGCTAAAACATTTTAAACATGATGTTGCCGCTCCAAATTTGACTCTTTGGGGAGATTCTATGGGTGAAAATCTTTTACAATCTATTGTTTATAGCTTTAAAAATACAGAAAGAATTTATACCTGGCTTCCGGAAATTAGTCTGGCTTTTAAAAACTTAAATATTGAACGTTTTGAAAAGGATATATTGAATAATAATACAAATGTATTAGTGCTCTGTTTATCATCTGCTATAAGATTAAAATTTTTATACAAGGAGGGTAATTAGTGTTATTTTCGTCAATGACGTTTGTGTATATGTTTATGCCGATTGTGTGCTTGCTCTATTTGATTTCCAAAAAAGAGCTTCACAATCCGATTTTACTTGTCGCAAGCATAATATTTTATGCATGGGGTGAGCCTAAGTATCTGGCTATAATGCTTTTAACGATACTTGTTAATTTTTATGGCGCAAAAATCGTTGAAAAGTTTAAAGAATCCGGCAGAAATGCTAAGATTCCTTTGATTTTGACTATTTGTATCAATCTAGGCTCACTTATTTACTTCAAATATTTTAACTTCTTAATTGAGAATATTAATGGACTTTTCCATTCTCATATTGATTTACTCCATATTGTAATGCCGATTGGTATTTCTTTTTATACCTTTCAGGCTTTGTCTTATGTCGTAGACGTGTATCGTGGAGAATGTAAGGCACAGCAGGATGTTTATAAACTTGCGCTTTATATATGTTTGTTCCCGCAGTTAATAGCAGGGCCGATTGTTAAATACCATGATGTCGCGGATCAGATAGATAATCGTGATGTTAACTTTGAAAAAGTTGTATTCGGAACAAAGCGTTTTATTGTAGGTTTATCTAAAAAGATGCTTCTGGCAAATACAATGGGGGCTATTGCGGATAAAATATTTTCTCAGGCGCCGGATACTTTTTCGCCGCTTATTGCATGGCTGGGAAGCATTGCATATTCTTTGCAGTTGTTCTTTGATTTCTCGGGATATTCGGATATGGCAATAGGTCTTGGGCTTATTTTCGGGTTTCATTTCCTTGAAAACTTTAATTATCCTTATATTTCAAAATCTATTACGGAATTTTGGCGCAGGTGGCATATATCACTTTCGACATGGTTCAAACAGTATGTGTATATTTCGCTTGGCGGAAACAGAGCCGGAAAATGGAAAACTATCCGGAATTTGGGTATAGTTTTTCTCCTGACTGGTATCTGGCATGGTGCTGCGTGGAATTTTGTTGTATGGGGCGCGTGGAACGGGTTCTTTATTATTCTGGAAAAATTAACCGGCTGGCATGAAGAAAAACAATATATCTGGCAGAAAGTCCTTCAACATATTTATACAATTCTTGTATTTGTAATCGGCTGGGTAATGTTCAGGGCTGAAGATATGGCGTATGCGTGGACATATATTAAAAATATGTTCGGGCTGGTTAAAGTTCATGATGTAATTTATGCATTGCCGTATTATGTTGATAATTTTGAATTTATAATTTTTGCAGCTGCATTTATTTGCTGTACGCCGTTGTGCGGGAAGATGCTGCAACAGGAAAACAAAATTGTAAAAGCCTTTGTGAATGTTTGGCTTATTGTGCTGTTGATTTTCTCAACTGCGACCATAGCGGCTTCAACGTATAATCCGTTTATTTATTTTAGATTTTAGGAGAAATGTTAATGCGTAAAAGAAGTATAATAAGTATATTACTTGTATTCGTGATATTAGGCTTGAGCCACAATGCGTGGCTTACGATAAAACCGAAATCACCTGTTGCCGTGCAAACAGTGCGGGGGGGGGGGGGGCGTGCCTTACCCGCTATAAACAGCCAATCTCGCAAACCCGTTCGTCCGAGTGTAAAGTTTGACGCGTTGCCGTTTATAATCATTGCGATATTAGGTTATCTGCTATCGTATAAACTGACTTCATATCTTGCGGATTTTAAGACAGAGAAGAAGTATTCCCGTATAGATATAGTATTTTTGGCAGTATGTACAGTAATAATGTTTCTTCCGATGAGCCATATCTCAGATGCAAAAAAATCAGATGCAGAGAACCGAAATCTTGCGGTATGGAAGCCATTTATCAACAAAAAAGGACAAATAAACTATAATTTTGGCCGCGATTATGACAAATGGTTCAGTGACAGATTTAACTTAAGAAATCTGCTGCTAAAGTTTAATGCAAAATTTGTTTTAGATAAAAATCAGCCGGATGTTGTGATAGGCAAAGATGACTGGTTATTTTATAAAGGAGAGAATGGTGTTCGTAATTTCCTGAATTTAGATTTGTTTACCGATGATGAATTAAAATATATTGCTAACTATCTGGTTTCAGTTGATGAATATTGTAAACAAAGGAATAAGCGTTTTTATTTCTTTATTGGACCGGATAAGAATAAAATCTATGGTGAGTATTATCCTGATTATATAAAACAAACTATTCCTAATAGCAAAAGCCGTGTTATGCAGTTGATAAATTATTTGCATAAACATACGGATATTAAGGTGATTTATCCATATAATGAACTGTATCAGGCTAAGGAAAAAGGCGAGCTTTTATACTGGAAAAATGATACGCATTGGAACTCTTTAGGCGGATATGTCGGGTATAAAGCATTGGCAGATGCATTGATTAATGATGGCGTTGATATTGAGCCGGTAAAACCTGAAAAATTTGTTAGATATAAGGCGGGAATTAAAGAATTAGATAATATGTTGATTGGATTATCTAAGAGTGCGGCTGCAAATACCGAATATGTAGATGCATTTATAACAAAAGACTATGAATTTTCTATAAAAGATACCACTCCGAGCGATTTGTTGTCGCATAATGATATGTTTTCACATAAGGACATTGATGCACCAAAACTTGTTATGTTTCGGGATTCATTTTCCCGTGCGATGTTACCGTTTATTTCTAATACTTTCCGTGATGTATCTTACTATTGGACTTATGACGTCAAGAAAAGTAATATAGGGGATGCCGATGTTGTAATACTTCAAACGGTTGAGCGGTTTCTATTCTGTTTTGTAAAAAGGAAGTTTCTGTAATAGAAAGCGGTTTTCATCAAAAATGTTAATTTTTGCCATTTTATGTTAAGATAAAATGTATGACAAAAACAGTTATTGCGTATTTGCACACTCACTGGGATAGGGAGTGGTATAGAGAGTTTGAAGTCTTTAGGATGAGGCTTGTGCGCGTGTTTGACCGGGTTTTGACTATGCTTGAGTCCGGAGCAATTCCTTCATTCTATTTTGACGGGCAGGTCGCTGCGCTCCTTGATTACCTTGAAATCAGACCTGAAAAAGAACCGCTTATCCGCAGATTTATCGCGGAGAAAAAACTTTTTATAGGGCCTTTTTACTGCCTCGTTGATGAATTTTTAACTGACCGTATTTGTTTTGAGAAAAATCTTGAAATAGGGCTGAAAATCGCACGCGGGTTCGGGTGTGAAGATTTTATAGGCTATCTTGCAGATACCTTCGGACACAGTCAAAATGTTCCGAAAATTCTGGCGCAATTTGGTATTGATAAATGTATGGTCTGGCGTGGGTGTCCGGAGTCGGTTCCGGCAGAATTCAAATTCAACGGGGTTGATACGGTGAATTTGGTTCGCGGATATTTTATGGATATGTTTTCATCATCGGTGACGGTGGAAGAAAAGGCTCAGTTTTTAAAGAAAAATTTGGACTTGATTGCGCAAAAATCAGGGGATGTTCTTCTTTTGCCTATCGGTGCAGATCACCTTGGGGTAGAAGAGAATATTGCAGAGCAAATTGAAAGTGTAAATCTGCTGTTGGAAGATTATGAAATTCAGCTTGGAACGCCTTTTGATTATTTCGCTGCGGTTAAAGAACGGTTTTCAGGGTTTGAGTGGAATGACGAACTCCGCGATAACTCCGCAACTTTTATTCTTCCCGGAAGCTATTCTGCGCGCACTAAGATAAAACAGTTAAATGTCGAGGCTTCAAATAAGCTTCATTTCGCAGATAAACTTCAAAAGTATTTTGGCGGTGGGTATGATTCGCAAATTGAATATGCTTATAAATTGCTTTTGCAAAATCTGGCACACGACGGAATTTGCGGCTGTTCTACCGATGAAACACACGAAGAAAACGTTATAAGGTATAAAAAAGTGCTTCAAATTGCGAATACGGTTATTGAAGAATTGCGTTTAACCCACTCCGGATTGATTAATTTTTCTGATTTTAAAGGCGTAATTGAATATGAGAGCACGCAGATTGAAAGTCAGGTTGTTGCAGAGCGTAAAGGCTTTGAAACAAAGCTCCTTCATGATACGCAGCGGATTCCTGTTACAGAGGATTACACAACGATTTATACCAACCTGCGTGAAATCGAGCCGTCAAGTGATGTTTTGCATATTCTTGATACGGAAATCGGTAATTCTCATCTCACTATGAAAATTGAGCAGGGGGAATTTAACCTTTATGCAGGCGGGCAAAAATGGGAGAATTTCATTGAATTTACGCGGGTTCGCGATATCGGAGATACCTATAATCACGGGCTTGTCGCGGGTGTTGTGCCGGAGAGGGCGTTTATAATTTCTTACGATATTCTTTTTGAGGGCGATTTGCGGGTCGGGTTGAAGGTCAAAACGACTTTCTTTGACGTTGTTATTACGTTGAATAAAAATTCCTCCCTCTTGAATTTTAAAATTGATTGGGATAATAAATTCAAAAATACGCTCTGGCAGGCGAAATTTAATCTTCCTTCTCCTGTTGTGGAAACTTTTTCCGAAGATATGAATGAGATTATCCGCCGCGGGTTTGACCCTGACTGGAAAGTTCGCGAAAACCTCCCGCACGAGCGCGGACACGAAGTTAAAACAAATTTTGCGCCGATGCAGCGTTTCGTCTGGGCGCAGGGGCTTGGTGTCATTACAAAAGGTTTGACCGAATACGAGGTTGAGGAAAATTCTCTGAAAGTTACGCTTTTAAGAAGCGTTGGTGTGATTTCTAACCCTTCAAATCCTTGCCGTACAACCCCTGCCGGCCCGCCTATTGAAGTTCCGGAAGCACAACAGCCCGGTTTCAACCGCGCGGAATTTTCTGTCGGTATTTTCCCGCTTGAGGATGCGCAGCGATTTCTTAATGAGGTTTATCCGCAGATTGTACTCTTTTAAGATGATTGCAGAAACTCTATAGTAAGCTATAATGCTTTTTAGTTATGGATAGAGAGGCATTATGGCTGTAAGAATTTTGATTTTTTTATTGGCGTTCGTTGTGATAACAAACCTTGTGATATCGCTTGTCGGGCTTATTTTTGGCGTTAATATGTACAGACGGTTCGGCAAAGAAATTTTAATCGGTTATGCCGGTTTCGCACTACTTGTGATTATAACGTTTATTGTTATGTCAATTCTCGGGCTTGGAGGGCAATAATGAGATATAAAAGTTATACTCTTGCAGAAATTTTTGTTATTCTTGGAATTCTAGGGGTCATTGCGGCAATGACATTACCGTCGCTTAAAAGTGGAATATTGGGCAATTTGTTTGATTTTATTTTTATCATTGTCGTTCTGGTGCTGATTTTCAGTCCGCCGTTTATTGTAAACGCCAAAATAAATGCGCGGCGAAGAACAAATTTTTCTAAAACGGACAGGCATGCAACGAAAAAGAAAACAGATGAAGATGACGTGATTGATGTTGAAGCCTGGGTTGATGATAAAAAGGTTTCAGGTGTAAATCCTTTCAAGGATTTTATAGATAAATTTCAAAGTTATATTACAAATACAGGAAAAGAGGTAAAAAACATGGACAAAAATGGTGTAGCAGGTGTGGTTACAGTTTTGATACTGTTTGTGATAGCAGTGCTGCTTTGTAATCCTATTGTTGTTGTCGGGGTAGGACAACGCGGTGTAAAAGTTACTCTGGGAAAAGTTTCGCCGGAAAGCCTTGGTGAAGGTATGCACTTTATCATGCCGTACATCCAGAGAATAGCGAAAATGGATGTTAAAACCCAAAAATACACTACTCAAACCCACGTTTACACAAAAGATATTCAACAGGCAAAAATTTCTTATGTTGTAAACTATAATCTTGTTGCGGACAGCGCATATAGAATGTATCAGGAAGTAGGTATGGATTACGTATCAAAAGTAATCAATCCTGTTCTTGAAGGTACAATCAAAGACGTTATCGGTAAATGGAACGCGCAGGATCTTGTTGCAAACCGTGAAGAAGCAACAAATGATATCCTCGCAAAATTAAAAGAGCAGCTTACAGAAAGATATGTTAACGTAACAGATTTCCAAATAATTGATATTGGATATTCCGAAGTCTTTGAACGCGCGATTGAAAGCAAAGTAACGGCAGAACAAGACGCTCTGAAAGCTAAAAATAAAACCGTTCAAATTCAGGAAGAAGCAAAACAAAAGGTTATTTCAGCAGAAGCAGAAGCGAAATCAATGAGTATCAGAGCGAACGCCCTGACACAAAACAAAGCTCTTGTTGAATATGAAGCGGTACAAAAATGGAACGGAATTTTGCCGCAATACATGATGGGCAATTCCATCCCGTTTATTAATATGAAATAGAACATTAAAAAACTTGCCCTGGCATTCTTAGGACAAGTTTTACAAATTATTTCGTTATTCATATAGGGACTGCGTTGGCGGTTGTTGGCGCAACCGCCTCCCTATACTTTCATTATACCGGTTTTTGAAAATTTTTCAAGTATTAAAAAGGGTAGCCCTGCCAACTCCCCTCGAGCAACAAATATTATGGTGATAATAGGCGAAGAAGGGAGCTGATACGATGAATAGAGAGTTAATAAAAAGAACTCTAGGAGTGCTAGAGTTCTTGATTAAATTAATTCAATTGTTCATTTAAAGGGGGTGACAAACCGGTTAGGCTGGGAAGAGCTTAGCCGGCTCCCTTTTTTATTATTATACCAGTTTTGAAAATTTTTTCAAGTGTTAATAAAAAGCCATTCCGTCAGGAATGGCTTTTCTTTTTTTATATTGCAATTACCTGAACGTTATCAAGATTAACAGACTGTTCTGCATTCCATAGGTCATATTTTGCTTGTAAATCCAGCCAAAATTGTGGATACACTTTAAATGCTTTAGCCAATTTTAGTGCCATTTCTGCAGTCACACGATTTTTGCCGTTTATGAGTTCCGAAGCCGTATTTCTGGAAACTCCGATTTTTAGTGCGAATTCAGTGACAGTCAGATTATAATCTTTAAGATAGATTTCTTTTAATATTTTTCCCGGATGCGGCGGGTTAAACATATTCGACCTCCTTAGTGGTAGTCCAGATAATCAACGACATAAACATTTTCATTTTCAAATCGAAAAGTTATCCGCCAGTTTGCCTGAACTGTAATTGACCATAAATCATTCATTTTACCTTCAAGTTTGTGGAGTCTGAACATTGCCGGTTGTAAAGGTTCAAGATTTTTCATTGTATCAAGGATTGCCAGAATTAATACTAATTTTTCTGCGTGTATAGCTTGGATGCCTTTTTTTGAGCCGGTGTTAAAAAACTCTTCCAAACCTTTATGTTTGAATGATTTAATCATATCCTTATTATAACATGACAACCAGTGGTTGTCAAGATGTTGTAATAAATTGTCCGAGAAAGACTCGCGCCCGGCTGAGCCGGAGCCATACTTGTATCAATCGTTACAGTGAGCGTATACACTGAATGTGGAAGCCACTCAGTGGCCGAGTCTTTTGAGTGGCACTCTGCCGAGCGAAACAATCCAGTGAATTGTTTCGCGAGAGGTAGACAGCACTCTGCCGAGAAAAACAATTCAGTGAACTGTTTTTCGAGAGGGAAACGCGCGGCTCGCGGTTTCTTCCGCCTGTCAAATCAAAGATTAGAAACGGCGGAGATATTATGTTCGCCTGCTCGTCACACTCCCGTGTGCCGACACTGCGAACATCGGCTGATGCATTCAGCGCGAGCGAACTGAGGCATTCCAAGGCAAAACCGCGTTTTTGCCTGAATGCCGTTAAACGTGAGTCGAGCAAGACGCGAGGCGGTGCGGCGGAGAACTGCTTTATTAAAAAGCCATTCCGTCAGGAATGGCTTTTTTTATTTGAAAATTACTTATTGTCTATTGTATAGATTTCCCGTTTTTTGTGAGCTTTTACGCCCTCGCGTTAAACGGCACCGCTCACACTTGCCGCCAAAATCGCGGTTTTGCCGGTCGCGTGTTCGCCTGTTCGCAAGGCTTTGCCTTGCTCCTGCCTCTGCTCGGGCTATGCCACATCAGCAGGAGTTGTGTTTTTAGGGCCTACCATATAAGCTAGAGCTACGCCTGCAAGACCCAAAGCTGCTGCTGCGATAACTGTCGGCCAAGTTTTAGCTTTTGGTAAGAATTTCTTGAATTTACCTGTATCAAGGTCTTTCAATTTAACGCCATCAACACCATCATCACTCATAAGTGCTTCAATATTTTTAGCTTTCACATCGTCAACCTTTTCAGCTAATTTTGTCTTCCAGTTATTAATGTCGGCTTTTAATTTTTCTAAAGCATTACCGTCTTTGTTAGCTTTTACATCTTTAAGAGCTTCATCAGCTGAGTCTACTAACTTTTTATTGTACGCTTCCTGTGCTGTAGGAACAGCATCAATTTTTGCTTTATTAGCTGTTGTTACTGCTTTACGTTCAGTTTTTAACTTTTCAGCGGCAGCTTTTACCTCAGCATCTTCTAATGCCTTTGCATGAATTTCTGCTTTTTTAGCTTTGATATCTTTTTCGATTTTTGCTAATTCATCGCCTGTTTTACCGGCTTTTGAAGCTTCTAAATCTGCTAATTGTTTACCTAAAGTTCCGTCTGCCTTGTCATTAACAATTGCATTATATTTAGTCGTTAATTTATTTTTGTAATCTTCTCTTGCTTTTGCTAATTCAGTGCCGGCTTTTTTTCTTTCTTGACCTACTGTTGCATAGTCATTTTGGGCTTTAGTTAAAGCATCTTTTTCTGTTTTAACAGCATCAGTGAATTTAGTTTTTGCATCTCCGGTAAGGTTTTTTTCTAAATCTTTTTCAATAGCGGCATCCATATCTTTTCTTGCTGCAGCTTGTTCTTTTTCAAGAGTATCGCCGGCAGAAGAAACGATTTTTCTACCATCTTCTAACTTTTTAAATTCTGTTTTTGCTTCCTCATTGCTGCTGGCGTCAATTTTCTTTTTAAGTTCTTCAAACTTGTCTGGTTCTAAGGTTAACAATTCTTTTGCATCTTTGTAACCTTTTTTAGGTGCAGCACCAACCCCTAAGAAATAGTTACCAATACCACCGATTGCGGCGCCTGTTAAGCCTGCGGTAACCGGGCTAATTGCCATTTGATTTTGTTCTGACATAAGTAATTCTCCTTTATCTATACACTATTTGTTAGTTTCTACCTAATAAAAGATAATAACCTTTTACTTTATTCTACTACAACTATATTAAAATTCCTGAATTTTAAAAATTGCGTCTTTTTTAAGTTAAATTTTACAATTCTTAATATTCGGAAGTTCTGCATATCCCATGCACTTTGGTATCAGGCATTATCAGGGTTTTTATTATTGTAGCACTTCAAACTTGTTTATAAAGCTTTTTTCGGGTAATATTAAAATATGTAAATAAGAGAGCCCTCTTTTGTCATGCTGAACTTGTTTCAGCATCTGTCAAACATCGCGGAACAGGCGGGTCAGAGTATATATTCTGATTTCAATACCGGTCAGATCCCGAAACAAATTCGGGATGACATGGCGGGCAACAGGAGATAGTAGACTATATGCCGGACGAAATTTTGCTAACTGTTATTATCACTACTCACAATCTTTTAGAAAAAAATCAGGTTGATGATTTTAACCTTTTGTTACAGCTTTTGGATATTCAAACGCTAAATGAAATGGAAACCATTGTTATTGATAACCAATCAAATGACGGAACAATTGAGCTTTTGAAAGAGTATAAAAACAAGGGGTATTTTACTTTTTATTCTGAAAAAGACACGTCAAAGTTTGAGGGGTTCAATAAGGGCGTGCTGCGCGCAAAGGGTAAGTATGTAATGTTTTTGAGTTGTGATGATTTCGTGCATGACATTACCGCGCTTAAAACGGGTGTTGAACTTATGGAAGAAGAAGAGGCTGATTTCCTTATGGCTACTGCTTATTGCAGGCATCCGGACGGGTTCGTGTTTGAATTCCCGCCTTCTCCTTATAATATTTTTGAAGTTTCGCCTTGTGTTCGTCAGGCAATGATGTTCAAAAAATCCGCTATTGCAAAGGTTGATTATTTTGATGAAAAATTTAAAATCATGGCTGACTATGATTTGATAATCAGGATGACTATGGCGCGGTGCAAGCCGGTTATTTTCGAGAAAAATATTGTTACCTGCAAATTCGGTGAGAAATCTTATACGCTTACTGATAAAACCAACGAGGAAATCTCGCGTATTTTCTTTAAGAATTACAGAAATCTTTATAAAATGACGGATGATGTTCTTGAGGATATGATTAAATACTCTCGTTTCCCGAAGCCGTTGTTGGAAAAACTTGCGGAATTTTATCCGCCGCAGGATAAGCAGTATTTTATGGACTATGCTGCAAGAATTGAACTTATCAGAACGGAAGCTCTTAAAACGCTTGAAGCTGAGCGTGAAGCTATGCGGGCTGAGGAGCCGCCGGAAGAAAAACCGGCAGATGATACTTTCGGGTTCGGCGATAACAGCGGGTTCCATTTTTAAAATAGTTAATAAGTTAATAAGTTAATCGCAGCCTGCGGCTGCTGTTAATTAGGATTATTGTCCGAGAAAGGCTCGCGATAAGGAACGTGAGCGAGCCTTTTGAGTGGCGTATTAGACAGCGAAGCCGCCACGGCTCGCGGTTCAGCGAGGCGGAGCGGCGGAGAACTGCTTTATTAGGAAATAATCTTAATTCTACTATTTATCCATTTGGTCATATTCCTCATTAACCTATTAACTCATTAACTTTTTGCAAACCCTTGCCCAAATCCCTTTTTGTAATATAATACTGTCAGGGAATATTTGTAATAAGGAAGAAGATATGCGTAATCAAAGAATAGCTGTTATCGGCTGCGGGTGCTGGGGTAGAAATATCGTTAGGAATTTCTACAATCTTAATGCACTGGAAGTCGTTTGTGATCTTGATGAAGAAAATTTGAAAAAGGTTCAGGAACAGTACCCGGGGGTGAAAGTTACTAAAGATTTTAATGATATCCTGAAAAGTGATATCGTGACCGGTGTTGTTGTTGTTACCCCGAGCCACACTCACTATAAAATAGTTAAAGCTTTACTGGAAGCCGGCAAGCACGTTTACGTTGAAAAACCGATTTCAACAGTGGCGCAGGAAGCAAAAGATTTAATGGAGCTTGCGGAAGCTAAAAATCTGGTTCTTATGGTCGGGCACCTGCTTCTTTACCACCCTGCGGTTAACAGGTTGAAAATGCTTGTGGAAGAAGGGGTTCTCGGGGATATCGTTTACGCACAAAGCGACAGACTCAATGTGAATTATTTTAAAAATGACAGAAGTGTTATGTGGGATCTGGCGCCTCACGATGTTTCCATGATAAGTTATGTGACGGGGAAAGACCCTGTACGCGTAATTTCGGCGCTGGGCTGCTCTTCCGAAAGAAATAATATTATGGATATTACCCATGTCGGAATTGAGTTTGAAGGCGGAATGATTGGACAGATTTCGGACAGCTGGATTACTCCGAAAAAACACGTTGTTCTTCTCCTGCGCGGAACCAAGGCGACAGCAATTCTTGATGATACGCTTGCTGAAAACAAGTTGACAATTTATGATAACTTTGTTGCAAACAGTTCGCAGGTTATTCATTCCGACTATCTTGAAATTGAACCGTTGAAACTTGAATGCCAGCACTTTATCAGATGCTGTGAAGAAGGTAAAAAAGCACGTTCTGACGGCCACAATGGTTATTTAGTCGTATCAATTCTGGAGCAGGCTGAAAAAATGATGCTCGGGGATAAGACAGAACAGCTTGATAAAGTCGATTTTGCGCTTTCCCGTACAAAGAAAGGGTAAATGTATTGCATCAATGGCGGTTTGCACCGCCGGAATAAAAGGAAAGAGGCAGAATGGCAAATTTTATAACAATTTTCAGAGTATTTTTAATGTTTATCGCGGTGTATTTGATTATAGCGCTGCCGCAGAGCGTTGCCGCATACGTTTGGGCGCTTGTCCTGACAATTCTGGCGTTTGCTCTTGACGGAGTTGACGGCTGGGTCGCTAGAAAATTCCATGAAGAATCAAAACTCGGCGCGCTTTTAGATATTATGAGCGATAGAATAGTTGAAAACACTTACTGGATTCTCTTTGCTGTTCAGGGTTGGTTGTCGATTTTGTTCCCGCTCATTGCGATTACAAGGGGATTTATCACAGACACTATCAGAAGCGCTGCTATGGAAAAAGGTTTTACGCCGTTCGGAATGCAGCAAAATCCGGTTTGTAAATTTATTACCGGCTCCAGATTTATGAGAATAAGCTATGCGGTTGCAAAAGTCGTTGCATTTATTGTAATTGTTGCCTCTAAAATTCCGGGGCTTCCGCACGCAGATATCGTCTTTGAAGTCGGCTACTGGCTTGCGGTTATTGCGATTGTGTTCTGTGTCGTGCGCGGGCTGCCTGTTGTGATAGAAGCTAAATCTGTTCTGAGTGAAGGCAAAGGGTAAATGTAATACGTTAAAAGTATAAGGCTGACGTTGGATGAATGGAAAAATGAGTAAGTTAAACATTGTTCTGTATGAACCTGAAATCCCGCAAAATACCGGAAATATTGCGCGTCTTTGCGCTTGTACCGGCTCAAGCCTTTATCTTGTCGGAAAATTAGGCTTTGCACTTACCGATAAATACACGAAACGCGCCGGTATGGATTACTGGCAGAGCGTTGACCTTCACAGGATTAATTCTATGGACGAATTGTTTGTGGCAAATAAAGGTGCTAACTTTTATTATCTGACAACCAAGACAAAACGAAAATATACTGATGTCAAATTTCAGGAGGGTGATTTTATTGTTTTCGGGCCGGAATCAAGAGGGCTTCCTGAAAAATATGTTACTGATAAAAATGCGCTTACAATCCCGATGATTGAGGGGCAAAGAAGCTTAAATCTTTCCAATTCCGTTGCGATTGTTGCGTATGAGGCGATTAGACAAAATGGACTTTAAACTTCCGCCGCGCGGGGAAATTTCGCACAAAGGCACTTTTGGTAAAGTTTTGAATATTTCCGGCTCTAAATATATGCCGGGTGCCGCACTAATTTCATCTATGGCGGCATTAAAATCCGGCTGCGGCTATGTATTCCTTGCAACGGATGAAAGCGTTATGAATTGCGGTTCGTGGCAGACCTCTGCTATTGTTTTTGCACATACCGCTTCAATTGCCGAACATTTGAAAAACTCACAGGCTTTGTTAATCGGCTGCGGGCTTGGCACAGACCTGCGTGCCACGGAAATTTTCAAACGAACATTTGATACGCATACGGAAATCCCAACGGTTATAGATGCGGACGGGTTAAATATTTTATCCCAATACGGGACGGAGTGGCTTCCGGAAAGACTTATTCTGACCCCGCATCCGCTTGAAGCTTCAAGACTTCTCGGCGGCGTTGATGTTGATAAAATTCTGAACGATACAGTTCACTTTGCAGGTGAAATATCGCAGCGCTATAACTGTGTAACTGTATTGAAAATTCATAATACTGTCGTGACTTCGCCTTACGGGGAAGTTTATATTAACAATACCGGCAATTCCGCAATGGCAAAGGCCGGAAGCGGTGATGTCCTTGCCGGAATTATAACCTCTTTTCTTGCTCAGAAAATGGAGCCGTTTGAAGCCGCGGCGCTTGGTGTATATCTTCACGGACTTGCAGGGGATATTGCACGTGAAGATTTGACTGCGTATTGCGTTCTGCCAAATGACCTTATAAACTACCTGCCTCGGGCATTTAAGACGCTTTTGTAACGAAATGTAAACTTTCACGACCCGAAAAAAGCAATAATTCTTATCTTATATACTTTATATATACATAGAGAGTACTACAAGAGAGGTATAAGTTATGGGCGGCAGTTTCATATTCCGTAGTTCCGGTGCGAGATCGCCATTCGGAAGCGCTTATGTTTCAGGCTCGTACAGCGGCAACAGAGCTTACTGGGCAGGAACAGGCGGCGGCGTAAAATCAAATACCTTTATCTCCGTAAAAAATTATAATTACGGGGGCGGCTGTCATAGCGGCGGAATTTTCGGTGCTCCTTATTACGGCGGTTACTATGGCGGCGGATGCTGCGGCGGCGGTGGAATTAGCTCCAAAGGCGCCTGGTGGGCACTCGGTATAGGTGCAGGCATCGGCTTACTCGCAAGCCCTCTCGGCGGGCCGATTTTCCGTGGTATTGGTAAAGCCGCGTCGTGGACGTGGAATAAAGCAATTAAGCCTGCTGCAACCTGGACTTGGAATAGCGTACTTAAACCGGCCGGAAAAGCTATCTGGAAAGGTTTATCCTGGACCGGTAAACAGATTGGTAATACCTTCGCATATATTGGCAAGGGCTTTGCTAACTGGTTCACAGGTCACAAATGGAGTGAAAACAACGAGTGGGATAAATGCCACGCAAATAAGTAAAATAAAGGAAACATTATATAAAAAAGAAAGGCGCCGGCATTGCCGGCGCCTTTCTTTTTTATGCATTTCGTTGTTCTTCGACTCTTTTCATAATTTCATCAAATTCTTTCTCGTCAATCGTTTCTTTTTCAAGAAGTTCTTTGGAGATTTCTTCTAACATATCGCGGTTTTCGGTTAGAAGTTGTTTTGCGAGGTTGTATCTTTCATCAATAATATGTTTAATTTCTTCGTCAATTTCGTAGGCGACCTGTTCAGAGTAATCTCTCTGATGCCCAAAGTCGCGGCCCATAAAGACATTTTCCTGATTTTTGCCGTAAGTCATATTGCCGAGTTTATCGGACATACCCCAGGCAGTAACCATTTTGCGCGCAAGATTGGTGACAGTCGAAAGATCCTGTGAAGCGCCTGTGCTGACGTTATCTTTACCGTAAACTATTTCTTCTGCCGCGCGGCCGCCGAGTGACACGGTAATTTGAGCCAGAAGCTGTGCTTTGCTTGTGTGAACCTTTTCATCTTTCGGACGCGTCCAGGTAATACCTAATGCGTAACCGCGCGGAATAATTGAAACTTTGTGAAGTTCGTTAGAATCTTTGACCAGTTTCGCGATTAATGCGTGGCCGACTTCGTGGTATGAAGTCAATTCTTTATCCTGTTCTGTCATAACTTTACTTTTCTTTTCAATACCTGCGATTACCCTGTCGATTGAAGCATCAATATCTTCCATTTCTATTTGAGTTTTGTTGTTTCTTGCAGCAAGCAGAGCCGCTTCGTTAAGCAGGTTTTGCAAATCCGCGCCGGTGAAGCCCGGTGTGCGTTTTGCCAGAATTTTTAAATCAACTTCCGGTGAAATTTGTTTGTTTTTAGCATGAACTTTCAGAATTTGTTCTCTGCCTTTAACATCCGGCGCGTTGATATAAATTTGTCTGTCAAATCTTCCCGGTCTTAAAAGTGCATTATCTAAGATATCCGGTCTGTTTGTTGCTGCGATAACTATGATGTTTGTGGTTTCATCAAACCCGTCCATTTCAACGAGTAACTGGTTAAGGGTTTGTTCGCGTTCATCGTGCCCGCCGCCGAGTCCTGCACCGCGCTGACGTCCGACAGCATCAATTTCATCTATGAATATAATGCAAGGCTGGTGTTTTTTAGCCTGTTCAAAAAGGTCGCGGACCCGGCTTGCACCAACGCCGACGAACATTTCAACGAAATCGGAGCCGCTTATTGAGAAGAACGGAACACCGGCTTCGCCTGCAACGGCTTTTGCCATTAATGTTTTACCTGTACCCGGAGGGCCTACAAGCAAAACGCCTTTCGGAATTTTTGCGCCGAGTTTTATATATTTTGCACCGTTTTTGAGAAAATCAACTATTTCTTCAAGTTCTTTTTTCTCTTCGTCAATGCCTGCAACGTTTTGGAACGTAGTTTTAACCTTGCTGTCCAGAAGCATTTTAGCCTTGCTTTTGCCAAACGACATGGCTTGAGAACCGCCAGCCTGAATGCTTTTTATCATAATAAGTATAAAAATAAAGAATAAAAGCGGGATTAGTAATGAACCAAAGAGGTTTAAAATCTGGCTGGATTCGCTTGGTTTCAGCACAGAGAATTCAACGCCTGCTTCTTCAATTTTTTGAGTCAAAGTCGGATCATCGGGCGTCAAAACTTTATATCTTAATTGGGGTTTGCGTTTTTCCGGAGTCGTTGTCAAAAACGGATTAAGAATATCGTTTGACGGAGTCTGCGGCTCAGCTGTTTCTGCAGCCTGCGGCTGCTCAACAGGTACTGCAATCAGAAAATCGTCTGCTTTTTCAATTGATTTAAATTCTTTATTTGCGAGTTTTTCCAGAAATGCAGAGTAGGTGAGTTCTTTTGTTGTGGTTGTCGGCCCCGCCATTAAAATGGACGAAACAAAGACCATAACGAGAATTCCTAAGATTATATACATCCCTGTTGATTGATTTTTGTTCATTATTATCCCTCATCTTACCTTTTACTAATTCCGAACCCCGCCATAAGAGAGGTGTGGACATGTATATTATATTAAAAAATAAGTAAAAATGGAATAGGCAGCTTTAATAAATTTACTTTTAGTATAGAATGTTGGTATGGGAAAGAAGTTTAAGCGATTATTTTCAAATTTGTGTTGTTCCTACTGTAAGAACGATATTGACCGTGATGCGTTTACGGTTGTCCGCAAGGAAAAAGGTGCTAATGTTGTCAGAATGGTCTGTCCGAAATGCGGTAAGGATTTCGGGCTTGGAATTTTAAAAGTTCACGAGGGCGTCGGCCAGCCGCACGAACCGCTGGAAATTGTTCAGGGGGCAGAACCGATAACGATTGATGAAGTTCTGGATATACACGAATATCTGCACGGGCTTGATTAAAGAGAAAAATCGTACATAATAAAGAAGGCAATAAGTGAATAAGGCAATGAGGCAATAAGTCGTAATGGCCGAATGGACGACAAAAGTTAATAAGTTAATAAGTTAATTAGGATTATGGGATTTTATCCGGTTTTTTTCTCGTCAATTCGGTCATATTTGTCCGAGAAAGACTCGCGATAAGGAACGTGGCGTGAATGAGTTGCAGGGCAACTCCCGCTCACGCAAGCGAGTCTTTTGAGTGGCGTATTAGACAGCGCAGCCGCTAACGGCTCGCCGTTCAGCGAGGCGGTGCGGCGGAGAACTGCTTTATTACCCGTGCGACTGTACCACGAGAAAAGTAAGCGTGAAGTCCGTAAAGTATTTGTCATTGCGAGCGGTCGCAGACCGCGCGGCAATCCAGTCAACCAACGCCGCCCCCTCATGTCATTCCGAACTGCTCGCTCGCGCAATTCGGAATGACATTTTAAAAGTTATCCGGTTAAGCCCAATTCGGGCAAGACGCTGGACGAAGCAGCAGAAAACTGTTTTCTTATGCCGCATGGCAGCTTGATTTTTTTGAATACATAATTATATATTTATGTATGAAGAATAATTATTACGAAACCCTTGGTGTTACTCCCGATAGTGATATGCGCGAAATTAAATCGGCATACCGCAATCTCGCGCGCAAATATCATCCGGATATGGCAGAAGGTAATATTAATAAATTCAAAGAGATAAATGAAGCCTACGAAACGCTTTCCAATGAGCGCAAACGTATGCAATACAATATGCTTTTCGGCTTTTACCGCAAAGCGCCGCCGCCGCAAGAGCCAAAGACAGAACCAAAGAGAGAAACTTCACAAGCGTCTGCGCAAAAAAAAGAAGCAAAACGCGAAACTCCGCCAAAAACATCAAAATCAGAGCAAAAACGTGAAACGAAAAATGATGCGCCAAAAGCTAAAAAGCCGCGTGATGAAAAAAACTTTTTTGAAGAAATCTTTTCTTCTAAATCCGAAAAGCAAGAGCCGCAAAACGGTTCGGATTTGACTGCCGACATTAGTATTAATATATCGGAAGCAAAAAACGGCACTTCAAAAGTTGTAAATATTATTCACACCGAGCAGTGCCCTAAATGCCGCGGCAGGAAGTTTATTAACGGTTCCTACTGTACAGAGTGCAACGGCACCGGTGAAACTTCAAAACAGCGCAAATTGACCGTTAAAATTCCGCCAAATATCAAGCACGAAACAAAACTCCGTATCAAAGGCGAGGGCAATACCGGCAAAAATGGCGGTAAAAACGGCGATTTATTCCTTATTATTAAAATTGAAAACAGCCGCAATGTCCGTTACGAGGGTAAAAATGTACACTACAATGTTCCTATTGAACCCTATGAAGCGGTTCTTGGCACAACGGTTTCCCTAAAAACACTTGAAGGTAATATCCTCGTAAAAATTCCTCCAAAAACAAAATCCGGCCAGAAATTCCGTATTCAGCAAAATATTCAGGGTAAAATTTGCGAAATTTTTGTAACCGTGCATATTGAAATTCCGGCGTATTTATCGGATGATGAAATCAAGCTTTATGAAAAGCTTAGAAAATTATCTAACAATAATTTGCGCGAGAATTTTATAAATGACTAAAACTTTTGTAAAAGAATTTTTTGTTTCAATTCAGGGTGAAGGCCCGTTTGTCGGTTATAAACAGCTATTCATCCGATTTTGCCGTTGTAATTTGAAATGCAAATACTGTGATACGGAATTTCTTGCTTCAACCGGTGCAAAAGAGTATTCGGCGCAGGAACTCTTTGACGTAGTATCCGCGCTGGATTTGACCGGACTGCATTCAATTTCTTTGACCGGCGGCGAACCGCTGTTGGAAACAGAATTTTTAAAAGAATTTTTACCGCTTGCGCGCGGGCTTGGCAGGATTTATCTTGAAACCAACGCAACACTGCCGGAACAGTTTGAAGAAATTAAAGATCTGGTTGATATTGTTTCCGCTGATATCAAGCTTGAAAGCGCGGCGGGAGTAAAAGGCTGCAGGCATGATGCGTTTTTTGCCGCTTGCACAGGTAAAAACCTTTTTGCAAAAATTGTTTTTGACAATTCAATTACTGATGAAGAAATTGCGGCAACAGCCGCGCTTGCAAAGAAATACGACTTTGAACTCGTGCTTTCTCCTGTGATGCTGGGTGATAAAATGAGCGTGACAACGGAATTTATTTCTGCGGTGCTGGACAAATATCTCAAACACTATGACCGTGTGCGCGTTATCCCGCAGGTACATAAGTTTATCGGGGTTGAGTAAGTTTTACGGCTTGCGGTTGACGGATATTTCGTAACCAAGAATGTCAGCGATTAGTAAAACCTCGTCGTATGAAATCGTTCCGCGTCCGATTTTATGCGAAAGACCGCTTGGCGTGTAACTCTTACCGGCTTTCTCGCTTAACATTTGTGCAAGTTCCTTCTGTTGAACCTTTTGTTCTGATAATAAAACTTTAACTAATTCTTTTGCTTTCAATTTCATAACCTGAGTATACGATATTTGTCACTCACTTGACAAATACGGCCGTGCTTGATATTATGTTTGTATTATTTGGCAATGGTGCCGTATATGGCAATAATATATTAATAATTCGTAACAAAAGGAGTGAAAATGAAAGCAGCAGAACTGGAAGATTTGAAAGTGTATTCAGAGGTTTTAAATGGGAGTTTGACTACTATTAGTGTGTTGATTTCGATTTTGGAGTCTGAGATTCGTGATACACGGCATTATATTAAATTTTTTAAAGAACATGTCAACGGGATAAAAACAAAGCAATGACTACAGTATGCACGCTAAAATCATCAAAATCATTGTACCGATTTGCATTGCGGTCGACATGTTTTGCGCAAATCTGTTAGAATCATATTTGCTTGCGCTCTTTTGTGCGTTAAATGCGCTTGAAATCCTGCCGATACGCGTTTTTTCGTCCTGATCTTCAAAACTTTCGCCAAACATACTCTGTTCTACGCGCGCAAGGCGGTTCGACATAGATTCGTTTTTGAAGTTCTGGTGATAAAGAGCGTTTTCAACCGTTGAAAGATTAACTTTTCTTCCCGCCATAGGAAAACTGTAAGAATCCGAGTCGTATGAACTGGAGGTTCCGCCGATTGTCATGCCGTCATAATCTATAGTCGGCGGGTAGTAGCCTTCCGTGTGGTAGGTATCTACCGCGTTTGCAAGCTGCTGTTCAAGCCCCTGCGGGCGAACCTGTTCGCGCAAGCGGTCTACACGGGTCGAAAGATCATCGGCGGCATAGTCTTTGGTGAAAACTTTTTTCTCTAACTGCGCAAGACGATCTTTGACTTTCATATTTTTAAACTCTTTATTAAACACACTTTTTTCAAGTTCGTTTATGACAGGGTAATCAATATTCGGATCTTCCGAGGAGAGAACTTCTTTTTCCTCTTGTTCTCTTGCAAGAGTATCCTCGCACGGTTCGATTTCCTGACCGTAGAGTTCTGCGCCCAGGTCTTTGTTTAGTTTCGCAATTCGTTTGTTTAAGTCGCCGTTTGAAACCGTTCCGTAAACATTTTCCTCAATACGGTTTACGCGCGATGCCTCATCCTCGTTATTGTATTCAAAACCGAACAGGGAATTTTCGATTTTATTCAAAATCTCCGTGTTTGATGCCGCAAATGTACACGGCGCAAACAGTAAATTTATAAATATTATTGATAACAAGATTTTTTTCATAATAACAAACCTCTCACATATTAAGGATAATGGTTGTTATTATTGAAAACTATTGCACCGCTACGCGGTTTATATTCGGCGGAAATTAGGACTTTTCTCCCGCGAAAAAAGTAGTAGTTTTTTCAAAAACCTACTACTTTTGTTTATGTTAAACTCAAATTATGAAACTAACGGTTCTTGTAGAAAATACGACTTTAATAGATAAATACCTTCTTGGTGAGCCTGGATTGTCCTTTTTGCTGGAGGCTTGGGGGAAGAAGGTTCTTTTTGATACAGGTTATTCGGATGTTTTTATTAAAAATGCAAAACTGCTGGGTATTCCTCTTGACGATTTGGATTATATCGTAATTTCTCACGGGCATAACGACCATGTCGGCGGCTTAAAGCATCTTTTAAATCTGTCGTTCAAAAAGAGTGTTAAGCTTATTGCTCATTCTGCCGCGTTTGAGCCAAAGCTTTACGGTAAAGACGAGAAAATAGGGCTGGATATACCTCTTGAACTTTTGGAAGAAAAATTTGAAATCTGTTATAAAGATAAACCGTTTGAGGTACTTCCGGGGCTGATTTTTTTAGGTGAAATTCCTCGCATTTCGGAACTCGAACCGCCGGCACCTTACGGTAAAAAACTGCTGAGCGGCATGGACGATTTCCTGTTAGATGACACGGCGCTGGCGTTTAAGTCTAAAAACGGGCTTGTAATAATTACCGGATGTTCACATTCGGGAATCGTAAATATTTGTGAATTTGCAAAAAAAGTTTGCGGCTGCAATAAAATTTCTGCCATTATTGGCGGACTTCATCTTTTAAGAGCGGATGACAGCAGAATAAATAAAACAGTCGATTATTTTAAGGCGCAGAATTTAGATATGATTTACCCTTGTCACTGCACAGGCTTCGATACAATCTGTAAAATGTACCAAAGCCTGAATGTTAAATCTATTGGGGTCGGTTCCGAAATGGAATTATTTTGATTTTTTCTTATTCTGCGTGTTTTTCAGATTGTTGATATTCTCTATGCTTTGTGCCTTTATTGCTGGTGTCAAATCTTCCGGATGTATTAATTTTGTAAAGAAATTTTGGATTTTCATATTTGTCTTAGTACGCCATTGTTCGTAAGCACTGATATTGCAATAAGGGAAAATTTCTTCGGGTCTGTCCTGAATATCTTTATCCCAGATAGAAAGCGCATCTTCAAATCTGCCGGCAGAAGCAAGCTCTTTTGAACACAATGCCGCACGCGCCGGCATGTATTCCGTAAGTTTGGAATTTAAGCATGAATCGTAAATCTTATCGTATTGCTTCAAACCCTTATAGCAGCCCTCTTTTTCAAGCTCAATGTATATGGACGTGGTCGGGAATTCTTCTTCCAGAGTTTCCAGAATTTCAAGCGCATTCTGACACTTGCCGTTTGCCCTCAGCCTTTGCGCTGTAAAAATCGCCTCGTCAAATTCGCGCTGCTCCTGCGACATCGGAAGCGGAAGCTTTAATACAATCATACCGGCAGCAAGGATTAATATAATAGTAAGTATAACTTTTGTTATGTTTTTCATGTTCTTCTCCTTTATAGCTTTACAAAACTTATTAATTGTTAAGATAGTGGCAAAATTTTTATTTCTGGGTTATTATATCATACATACCTGAAAATCGGTACTTCTATGGAAAATGATAATATAATGCAATTATTATTGGAAAAAGAAACACATTCAAGCGACAAGTTACTTAAACCTGATTTTAATTCCAGAACAGGCAGAGAATTCCTCGCGTTTTATCTTCACGCGAAGTTCAAACAATTGATTGCTTATGATAGGCGTCAGGCGCAGCCGATGATAATTGAGATGAATCCTAATTTCCCTAACAGTTTTTCAAGACGTCTGATTACAAACCCGACAAAGCGCTTTTTAATAGGTATTACCGGGGAATCAGCTTCCGGTAAATCAACGATTTGTAAAGCTATTAAAACAGTTATTAGCGAACTTTCAATGCCCGTTTCTATTCTTAGCACCGATAATTACTTTAATGATATTTCCAAATTAATTGCAGAATACGGAAGTTTTGACAAATTGATAGAAAGCGGGTATGATATAGATGCACCGAGCAGTTTCCAGATGGATATCCTAAGACGTGACTTACTGGATCTGGCGGACGGCATTGATATAAAAGCTCCTGCGTATTTGCCAAACGGCACAGGAATTTCTATCCCGTCGTCTTTACCGGTGTCTTCCGAAAAATTCATAATAGTTGAGGGAACGGCAACTATGTTTGATACGGTACGTGATATCTTTGATATCAAGCTTTATGTAGAGTCTGATAATATAATACGAAAAAGGCGATTCATGCATAGAGCCTGTGAAGAAAGGAACCAAACACCTGAAAATGCACTAAAACAGTGGAATTATCTTGAAACCGCCGGGTATCAGTACGTAAGACCACATCGAAATTCGGCAGATTTCGTCTTAAACGGGAATTCCGATCTTGGATATTTCTCGCAAATTCTGGAATATCTTTATACTATAACCAATAGTTTTCAATAGATTATTATTGTTTTATAGGCAAAAAATACACTAAATAATTGATATCTAAAAACTAAAAGTGTTGTATCATTCTAATAGTGGATTATATGTAAGATTTATAATCGGGAAACAAAGAGTAGAATATGAAGAATAGAGAGAGTATTGAAAGTAAATATTTAAGTATAGCCTTATTAGGCTGTTCTCTGGTTGCGGCAGGTTTTATGCCAACAGCGTACGCTGCGGATGAAACAAATGAAGTACAAATCCAACCTATTAAAAATGACCGTAAACAGGTGTCTATGGTTGTAACTGAAGTCGGGCGCAATAACCCTTTTGAACCGGTGTTTGGCGGTTATGATGAAGATACCGATTATTATCTTGCGGCACCGCCTGAAGTTCCGGGGTTGGATAACGATGCTCTTGACGTTATCAAAGCAAGAGTTGCCGGAATTATTTATGACAGAAATAATGTTAATTCTTCCGCAATTGTTAATATCGGCGGACAGGATTACTTAACAAGAATTGGTGATAAAATTAACGGTTATGTCGTAACCGCAATAGATAAAAACGATATTACCGTCCAGTTGGGCGCTAATACTTTTAAAGCAGGTGTCGGCGATATCATTTCAAACGAAGATTTGTATGATGTTAATAAAACAAAAACCCCTGCTTTGGAAACTAAATTTGCAGGTAGAAGAAAATAAAGATAATTGGGAGCGAACATGAAAAATTCGGTTTTAAGCAAAATAATGTTAGGAACAATGCTGGCAACGACATTGTGTTTGAGTAGTGCACCGGCTGTTCTTGCTGAAGTGACTGACGCAAACGGTGTTAAACTCGCCGTTAACAATCAGCACGATGGTATTTTATTGAAAGGCGATGTTTCTTTAACAGATAAAGATGAAAAAGTTTCTTTGAGCTTGAGAGATTCTGATGTTGAACAGGTCTTGAGAATGTTTGCGGATATCGCAGGCTTAAACATTATTTTCTACGATAAAATATCTTCAAAAATTACGTTGGATATTGTCGATGAACCGGTTAATACAGCATTTGATCTGGTTATGGAGCTTTCTCAATTAACTTATTCTGTTATTAACGGTAATACTCTGGTGATTGCAAGAAACGGCTCTGATATAAATATGATGAAACAGGGAATTACTTTTATTCCTGTTAAATATGTCGATGCCGCTTCTATGGCAGACTTTTTGAATAAAAACATTTTTGGTATGAAAAAACCGGGTCTTGCAGGCTCCGATATAGTTATTACAAACCCTGTAACAAATGAATTGCTGGTTTTTGGTACTGATAATGATGTTTCTATTGTCAAAAAGGTCGTAGAAAGATTTGATAAAAAACCGACATTCACAGCTTTCAAAGTTAATTATACAACACCTAAAGAAATGGCCGAAATGATTTGCGAGATGCTGCTGCCTACAACAATTAAAAATGATTCAATCAGCGACAGCCTGCTCCCGCTCTCTACCGGTTTGAAAATCGCTCACGACGGGTACATTACCGGTGGTGCTTCAGGTTCTTCTCTTGAACTCGGTGCCGGCGAGGTGGCTTGTACGGTAAAACCGACTTCTTCTGCGGGTAATTTGACATCTTTTGATCTGCAAAACTTCTCAATTTCTTATCAGGAGCAAAACGGTCTGATTAATATGATCGGCGGATCTGAAGAACAAATCGCTATGGTTTCGGAATTTATTCAAAAATTCGACAGAAAAATTCCGCAGGCATATCTTGAAGTTTCTATCATTGAATTGACAGAATCCGGTTCTAAGACATTGTCTAATACATGGCAATTCTATAGCGATGTATTCTCGTTCAATGCTATGAACGGTTCGACTGCAACAAACTTCCCAATCTGGTTCTTCGGGGATCAACTGCCAACATTTGACCAGTCTTCCGGCGATGTTACCGAATTCCCTAAAGATACTAACCCTAAATATAATAAACCTTCTCTCGTATATAGTGTAAGCTATGCACTGAGAAACGGTAAAGGTCGTGTTGTTTCTAATCCGAGAATTCTGGTAACAAACGGTGAAGAATCAACGATTGACTTAACGTCAGATTATATCTCAGATACAACTACCGAAATGACGGCAAGCGGTACCGGTTCTTTTGCAACAAGAACTTATAATACCGCATCCGATAACGGTATTAAAGTAACGGTTACTCCGTTTATAAGTCCTGACGGTTATGTAACGATGGATATTCAACCGGATTATGCAACTATCGGTGAAAGAATTATGGCTAACGATGGTTACGGTGAATATATCGCTGCAACACTGCTTCAAAGACGTAACCTTGAACTTACTAACGTCAGATTGAAAGACGGCGAAACACTTGTTATCGGCGGTATGATTAAAGAAGAAGATACCAAAACCGTCAGCAAAATCCCTGGTTTAGGTGATATTCCTTATCTTGGAGCTTTGTTCAGATCTTCTACAACTGAAAAATCCAAACAAGAAATGATTATCATGATTACGCCGAAAATTATCTATGATGATGAAGATCTGTAAACCACAGGTCTTTATCATATTTGACGGGAATGATTTTTTTGAACAATGAATGAATTATTAATAAAATTAAAAAACAGCATAAATAAAAAAATATACAATCAGGTTAGCACTGAAGCTATGGAAAAGCACCTGTTTGTCCCTATTAACGTGCGTGATAATTATTTATTCGTTGCAATTAATTCCAATACTAATAAAGATGAAGTCAGCGATATCCTGAGGGAAACCTTTACCTATACCATTAAATTCATTCAGCTATCTAATGATGATCTGCTTGAGTTAATCAAGGCCTCAAATATAAATGTTGACCTTAATGCAACTAACGAGCGGGTGAAAGAAAGCCGTCATAAAATCGGCGAAATGCTTCTGGATGATGGCATCATCACTGATGCACAACTTCTTGAAGCTATGGCTGAAAGCAAAAAGACAAAAACTCCTGTTGGTTCTGTTCTTTGTAAGCTGGGTTATATCTCACTTGAACAATTAAAGAAATACTTAAAAGTTCAAACTGGTGTGGATTTCGTTACAACGGAACAAATTGCAAAGCAGGCACAATATATCAACCTGCTTTCTGAAGAATTTATCCGTATAAACAGATGTATTCCGGTTTATTCCGATGAAAAAGAAATTCTTCTCGGTGCCGTTTCATTACTGAAACCGGCTATTTTGAAGAATATTCAATACATCACCGGTTTGCAGCCAAAGCAGCTCTTGATTACGGCGTTTGAATTTGAAAACGCTCTGGCAAAACATTTCTCGGAAGAGAAAAAAGAAACCGATAAATTAATGCAGATGGCATCAGAAGAAGCCAGTGCATTTAAACAGGAACAGACACTTGCAGAAATGGTCGATAAAGACTTGAATGATTCTGCCGGTTCTGTTGCGATGTTTGTTAACAAAATTGTTACTAACGCGATTGATAATAAAGTTTCAGATATTCACATTGAGCCGCGTTTGAATAACTACATAGTCCGCTATCGTAAAGATGGTATGCTGCAAAAAGTTTTTGATATCCCAAATAAGGTTGAAAACTCAATTATTTCGCGTTTTAAAGTTATAGCACGTTTGAATATCGCAGAACACAGACGGCCGCAGGACGGTACGTTTTCCATGAATTACAAAGGCGGCGCGTATGACTTCCGTATTTCAACGCTTCCGGTATCCGGTAAAGAAAAGATAGTTATCCGTATTCTGGCTCCTGCCGTAAGTTTGAATGCTATGGATAAAACAATTAACCTTGTCGGAGCATCAAAAGAAGAAATCAATAAAGTTAAAAATATGTGCAGTGCTCCGAACGGAATTATTCTTACCTCCGGTCCAACCGGTTCCGGTAAAACAACGACTCTTTATTCTGTTTTGAAGAGTCTGAACGACGAAACTGTTAACATTACGACAATTGAAGACCCTATTGAAATTCGTCTTGACGGTATTAACCAGTCGCAGGTTAACGTAAAAGCCGGCATTACATTCGCAGCGTGTATGAAATCAATCTTAAGACAAGACCCTGATATCATCCTTATCGGTGAAATTCGTGATTATGAAACGCTTGAGATTGCTATTTCTGCAGCACTAACAGGGCACCTTGTTTTGAGTACAGTCCACACCAATTCGGCTGCTGCAACCGTTACACGTCTGGTCGAAATGGGTGCAAAAGATTATCTTGTAGCTTCCACACTGACCGGTGTTATTGCCCAGCGTCTTGTAAGACGTCTGTGCGATAAGTGTAAAGAACAATACTTCCCGACCTATCAGGAGGCAAGAAAAGTTCTAAAAGATGAAGCTGAGATTGAAGAGTTTATGAAAACACCTATCTACAGACCTGTTGGCTGCGAAGAATGTAATTTCACAGGCTATAAAGGCCGTATGGGTGTTTACGAAATTATGCCTATTACGAAAGAAATTAAAAAACTGATTGCAGAAGGCGCTCACGATTTGGATATTGAAGAAGAAGCCGTAAAAGAGGGTATGCTGGTTCTGCAGACAGCTTGCCTGCGGCATATTAAAGAAGGTAAAACTTCTATTGATGAATTTGTTCGTGTACTGGGTTTAGCAACTGATTAAAGAGGAAGATTATGCCAATATTTAACTACACCGCATTGAAAAATAATAAAGATTTAATAAACGGAAAAATCGAAGCTCTTGATATTTCAGAGGCGAGAGCCGGTATCAAACGGCTTGGGTATACTCCGATTAGTATTGTTGATGAAAGAAGCGATACTACTGCTAAAAACAAGGCAAAAGCTACTTTAGCGCCGCTGCCTAACCTTGGGCTGCAGGATAAAATAGAATTTACTTCAACCATGCAGATTCTTGTTCAGGCGGGTATTCCGATTATTGAATCCCTCATGTTTATTGAAAACGATGCGGCGAAGGCAAAACTCAGAAAAGTTGCAAAAGAATTAAGAAAACAGATTATTGCCGGTGGAACTTTCTCCGGAACTATTGCGAGATATCCGCTGCAATTCGGGCATATTTATATCGGTCTTTGTAAAGCCGGCGAAGATACCGGGGAACTTGAAAAAACACTGGATCGTTTGTTGGAACTGTTATCTAAACAGGCTGCTATCAAGGGGCAAATTATCGGAACATTGATGTATCCGGTATTCGTACTTGTTTTGTCTGTTGTAATTATTCTGGTTATGTTATTGTTTGTATTCCCTGTATTTAAAGATATGTTTGATAATATGGGGCAGGAATTACCTTGGATTACGGCAGTGTTGATGGAAGCCGGTTTGTTTATGAAAGCTAACTGGATTTGTATTCCTATCGGGTTCCTGGCATTTGGTGCTTTGACCACGGCGATTATGCGCTGGGCGCCTTCAAGAAAAGTTGTCCACGGGCTGGGGCTGAAAATTCCGGTTATGGGTACAATGCTTTCATTTGGGGATTTCTCAAACTTTATTGCGGTTATGCAGGTCGCGTATGATGCGGGGATTCCGATTGTTGAATGTTTGCACCTTGCGATTTTGACTATTACAAACGATGTAATGAGAGAACAGCTTGAATCCTCAATTATTAACGTATCAAAAGGCCAGCACCTTTCAGTAGCCTTGAGAGCAACCGGAATTGTTCCGAAGATGATTTTGTTTATGATAGCAACTGGTGAGCAATCAGGTCGTCTGGGCGACATGCTCGGTCAATGTACAAACTATATTGATAAAAAATTGAACGATATTATTTCAACATTAACCAAAATGATTGAGCCGATAATGTTACTTGTAATCGGTGCGATTGTCTGCGTACTGGCATTAGCACTTTATATGCCGTTGTTCGCATCATATATGTCAGAGTAATTAAAACGGGGCAGTTTAAACTGCCTCGTTTTTTATCTCTTGACTAATTATAAAACATGGTACATAATGAATAAGGCAATAGGGCAATAGGGCAATAAGTCGTAATGGACGAAAGGCCGAGAAAAGTTAATAAGTTAAAGAGTTAATAAGGAATATGACCGAAATTGACGAGAATAAACCCGGGTAACATTTTATAACCCTAATTAACTTATTAACTGATTAACTCATTAACTAGAATGTAGGTTGGGCTTTCCAGCCCAACGCAATAAAAGAAAGGATGGAAAAATGAAAAACAATCGAAGAGTATTCCTGTACACGGGGGGGGGGCGTGCCTTATCCGCCCGATTAGGTGTTGAGGGCACCACGATGTCATTGCGAGCCGACGGAAGTCGGCGTGGCAATCCAGTTGAGGACGCCACGAGCTTGACTGGATCGCCACGGGCTTCCGCCCTCGCGATGACACCGACTGAGTCTGTTCTATGTTTGGTCAACAGGCTGTCGGTCAAGAAATGTGCCTTCACCATGGCGGAAATCCTGTTATCCCTTACAATAATCGGCGTGGTCGCGGCGATAACCTTACCAAGCCTTACAGGAAACATAAACGAACGCACGTGGAACACGCAAAGAAAAGCTCTTTATGCAAGATTTTCACAGGCAATCGCTTTAATGCCTGCTTTGAACGGTTATGGTACATTAAGAGAAACTACAGACAGCGCGGGTTCTACTTCAATTGAGGATACAGCGGCTGAAACTTTTGTTACAAACGGGCTTGCAAAAGTCCTTAAAATCAACAATATTTGTGATAATGAACACCTTGAGGATTGCGGCTTGCCCAAAAAGATAATGCCATTTATAGGCGAAGGCTCTACAGCTTCTGCACTTATGTTGGAAGATATAACAACTCTTGTAGATTTTAATGAAAGATTTGATTTCGATTCCGGCGGTTGGTCTTATCATCAGCTTAATACAAAAGCAGCTGCCTTTGAAACCGCTAATGGCGAAAGCGTTTTGGTTTATTATAATCCGTTATGTAAATCTATTTATAACGAATCGGAGTTTCGTTCACAGGCAATTGTATGTGCGAATTTTGTTTATGATTTAAACGGAAGCAGAGGGCCTAATACTGTCGGTAAGGATATTGGCTTTATAACTGCGTTGCAGCCTACAGATACTTCTGTTGTTGCTCCGGTTCCTACAGATAAAGTCCTGGATGTTACAGTCGTTTATGAAGGAAATGTCAGATTTTGTCGTGAGCAAAGTGAAGAGGTTCGATTGCCCAACAGGGATGAATTAATATCTTTATTTGTTAACAGAAGTTTGATTAATTTTACGTTGACGGATGCTTTTTCTTCAAGTATGGTTATTGGCGACCCTACAAGGAGTTGGCGTTGTGCTTTGCATACAGGGAATTGTGCACAAGCTTTAAAAACTCACCCGGGGCGGAGTATGTGCGTGAAAAGATAACTTTTGACTTTTATAAAATAATCGTTACATATAAAATATGTTGTTCGATTTTTTATATACTAAAAAAGAGTGTTCTCACAGCAAAATTCCTCTGGAGGTAGATTGTGCTTACTGCCCTGATTGCGGGGAGTTAGTTGAAAACCAATGGTTTATTTTGCGCTGCGCCTGCTGCGGGGTAAAAGTTAAGGCGATGATTAAGAACGGCAAAATTGTCCCTGTCGAAAAACACTGTACAAACTGCGGAATGGCTGAATTTAACGTTGAAAAGCTTGAAAAAGTCAACTTTATCAATGTTAACTATGCCGTTTTGATGAAAAAGACTGTGAGAAGTGAAAACTTCAGCTTCACTCAAAGCTGGGTTGACGTGACTAATGCAGGAACATTATGCGGCAAATTAGGATTGCTAAAATAATTCCGGCTAAATCCGCAAGAAGCCCTGCCAGCAGCGCATATCTTATTTTTGAAATTCCGACCGCCCCGAAGTAAACCGCAAGGACATATAACGTTGTTTCACTGCTTCCGACCATTACCGCTGCAAGCGTTGTTGTGTAAAAGGTGCTTGCAGGATTTCCGGCAATGTCTGAAAATACACCGATTGTTGCAGAGCCTGAAAGCGAGCGGGTCAGCATTATAGGAATTATGTCTGTCGGAATGTTAAAGAACGTCAAAACCGGCTCAAGAATTGCGCCGAGCCATTCAAAAACTCCTGATGCCCTGAGCATTGAAATCCCGACTATTATCGCCACAAGATATGGAATTATATTTATTGCTACTTTGAACCCGTCTTTTGCTCCTTCCGTAAAAACTTCATAAAGCGGAACTTTTTTCACCAGCCCGTAAGTCAAAATAAGAACTAAAATTGCCGGAAGCGCCCATAGCGAAATAGTATCCATTATCTGTTGAAACATTATTCCGCCCCGCTTTCGTTAATCTTTTGCGGTACCCAGAAGCGCTGGAAGATTTTTGCCGTTATAATCGCAAAACAAAAGGCCAGTGTAGTGACAAAAAGTGTCGGCGCAATTATTTGTGTCGGATTAGGATACCCGACACCCACCAGAATTCCGATAACCGTTGCCGGAATTATCTGAAATCCTGCGGTATTCATCGCAAGAAACAGGCACATAGCATTTGACGCCGTTGTTTTATCAATATTATGTTTTTGCAGCTCTTCCATAGCCTTAATCCCGATAGGCGTTGCGGCATTCGTAAGTCCGAATGCGTTAGCCGAAAAACTCATTGCAATGTCGCCGATTGCGGGAGAATCTTCCGGAATTTCGTTGAATAACCGCTTTGTGACCGGTTTTATCAGGCGCGCAATTACTTCAATAAGTCCGCTTTTTTGTGCAATATTCATCATCCCGAGCCAGAACGCCATAATCCCGATAAGGGAAAGTGCAATTTTGACAGAAAGCCCTGCTCCGGTAAGTATTGCGCTGACTACATCCGGAAGCTTCCCGTTAACGGCTCCCGCAATTATTGATAAAACTATCAGAAAATAAAAAATATAGTTCATGTTACCTATTTAAACATTAAAACTATTTGTGGTCAAATTGTAATGTTTATGATATGGTATATTTTGTTTAAATGAGTTTAGTTGATATGGAAAAAATTGTAATCGGAATTTGTACATATAATAGGAATGAATTGCTGAACATTTGTTTGGACAAGATTTCTGTGATGAAAATTCCGGACAATGTTTCTATTGAAGTCGTTGTTGTGGATAACTCCGCAGAGTCTATCGCCGTAGATATTGTAAAATCAAAAACATTGTCTATTCATTATTTCCCTTTTCACGGTAAAGGAATAGCTTCTGTAAGAAATGAGGTTCTCAGGCAGGTTGTGAAGCTTAAACCTGATTATATTGCGTTAATAGATGATGATGAGTATCCATGTGAAATCTGGATTTCAGAATTGTATAGGATAATAACGTCTACTGATGCCGGGGTCGTTACCGGGCCGGCATTACATACCTTTGTTGATTTTAATTTTCAACCCTTGAATATCCCTGAAATGATAAAAGGTAATACGATATTTCAGGCGAAGGTTAGGCGTAAAAACAAAAGAGTTTGTTCTACCGCGTCAACTAATAATGTTCTTTTTAAATCTGAAATTCTTAATAAAATGGAGTTCTGGTTTGATGAAAAGTATAAGCGGATGACCGGTGAAGATATAGATTTCTTTGCAAGAATTCATGAGATGGGGTATAAAATTTTATGGGCTAAAGACGCAATAGTCACTGAAATAGTTAACCCTAACCGTGGTACATTAAAATTTATATGGAAACGTAATTTTAATAATGGTTACTTGCGAATTTATAATAAAAAGAAACAGCACAGGCTTAATCCTTTGCATTACATTACTACTTTTATAAATCTTTTTATTTATATTCCGTTTCTTCCGTTAAGTATATTAGGCGGGCTTACGTTCTGGGGAAACTGGTTCGGTAAAACGGCATTCTCGTTAGGCTCGTTCTTATCCTTGTTCAAATCTGAGCCATTAGTTCACTACAAAGACTAACCATGACTTGACAAAAGTTTAAAAAATTGAGATAATTAGTCTATTATCGTTGCTTGAACGATTGTATGAAAAGGAGACTCTAATATGAAGAGAAAAAGTTGTTTATTGGCATCCGTCGGTGCATTGTGTTTAGCAGCTTCGTTATCTCTGACTTGTCAGGCAGGACAGATGATGCAGTCTTATGCTCATCCTTCTATGTTCGGTTCACAGGCTCAAGTGATGACCAAAGATAAATCTGCTTATGTTGTTGCAGGTAAAGTAAAAAGATGCCCTTGCCTAGCCCCTGTTGCAGGAAAAGAAAATGTTTTCATTAAATCATGGGCATCAAATATGCTGGCGATGATGGAACGCGGCTATAAAGGTGAATTTAACCCGAAATTGCCTATTTTACGTTCAGAATTGGCTATTTTAATGTCAGAAGGGCTGGCAATCGGTTCAACAACTGCTAAGTATAATTATTCTGATATCCCGGGCGGATACTGGGCAAAAGAATGGATTGATAAAGCGCTGGCTGCTGATGTTATGATAGGCTATCCGGATAGAACTTTCAGACCTGACCAGCCGGTAACTAAAGCCGAAGTTTTTGCTACTATCGCTAAAGTTATTGATGTTCCGTTGAAAGACAGATCTCTGTTCGCTAAATATAATGACGAAGTTATCCAACAAATTCCAACCTGGGCAGTTCTGGCAACAAAAGAAGTCGTGGAATCTGACTTGTTGAGAAATATTCCAAATACTAAAAAATTGGTTAACGATGAATACCTGTCAAGAGAACAGGTAGCATATTTAGTTGGAACATTAAGATATACTTATTTGATGAATGCTGCTAAAGGACAAAGTGTGGGTACATTTACTTATAAACCTACTGCAATTAGTATTAAATTATCAGAAAGAATTAGTGCAAGAACATCTAATGTTGGTGATGTGTTCACAGCTAAGACTACAAAAGATGTAACTATTCAGGATGTTTGCTTCCCGGCAGGATCTACTGTTAAAGGTGTTGTAGATGCTGTTAATAGACCTGGCTTTAAAAATCCTGCTTATATAAAAGTTAAATTCGTTGAAATCTCTAATGATGATACGATTATGGACTTACAAAGAGATTTAGCAGCTGTTCAGGTTGATAGTCAAAAAAATCCTAACATAGTTTCCAGACTCTTCGGTGCTCCATTCTCCGCGGCAGGAAGAGTTGTCGGCGTAGCTGGCAGAACTGTTGGTACCGGTGTTGACGTTATTGGTGACAGCGTTGAAAACTTAGGTGATAATATTTCCGATGCATTCGTTGATACATTCTCTCTTCACCCGCTTAAAGGATTGAAGAGTGTAGGCAACGGCTTTATCACTATTGGTAAAGGTATTTACGATATTGGTAAATTAGTCGTAAGCGGTACCTTCGGTGTACTTTATGAAATCGGTGATGAAATCAGATATGTTATTCTCCCTTCATCAACTAACGATTCTGCATTGAATCCGGATGAAGAGTTGACAATAATCTACTAATCTGAATTGTAAGAAAAAAGAGTCCTCTAATGTTTAGAGGGCTCTTTTTTTTAGTGCTGCGAATCTGCTCACACTCCCGTGTGCCGACACGTGGCTTCACACCGGCTTACGCAGCTCCTGACAAAATTTAAGCGGGCGTAGATAACACCCGCTTAATTTTGTCTTGCTCGACTCGCAGAAAACGAGTTTGCACTTCGTGCGACACTCTCTGCTCGCTCGCGCTGAAACGTCGCTGATATTGTGCTCGCCTGGACACTGAGTGTCATCCACAATTGATTAATCGCTAACCGGTAACAAATCAGCCTATTAAGGAACCGGCTTGACCGCCGGCGAGCACCGGCTGACGCGTTTCACCGCCTGAATAAATTTTAGGCGGGTACTTCATACCCGCAAAATTTACTACGGCGGCATCGTAGTGTTCCGCCACCTGCTCGTCACACTCACGTGTGCCGACACCGTGGCTTCACACCGGCTGACGCGTTAGAAACTTTCATCTTTTACCGCTTTATTAAAATCGTCCAGTGCACCTGTATTATCTCCCAGTGCCTGTTTAACATTTCCCCTTAAAACATAAATATCAAGGTCTTTCGGGTTAAGAGATATCGCAGTGCTGTAGTCCACCAGAGCACCCTGTAAATCTTTTATTATCTCTTTGCATTTCGCTCTGTTGATATATGCGGAACTTAAATCCGAATTCAGCGCAAGTGTTCGGTCGTAATCCTTAATCGCTTCTTCATAGTTCTTTTTCTGGATGTAACAGAAGGCTCTTTTGTTATATGCTTTATAATATTCAGGATTATTCTGGATTATTTTTGTATAATCTTCAATTGCATAATCAACTTCACCCAGTTTTAATTCCGCATTGCCTTTAAAATAGAGTGCTTCCTCACTTTTTGGATCAATGTCAAGTGCATTATTAAATTCTGCAATCGCCTCAGGAATTTTTTTCATCTTTAACAGAACCTCTCCTTTCAGCTGATAAACTTCAGGAGTTGTATCTTTTAACTTTTCAATTGCTTTATCCAGAACTTTTATACCGAGTTCCTTACTTTCCAGATATTCTATATAAAGATTTGCAAGTGTATAGTAATTGTCGATTTCGTCCGGTTTCAATTTGATAATTTTTGAATAATCCTTCGCGGCAGCTGCATAATGTTCGGTTTCTTTCAACGCTTTTGCTCTTTTTTTATAAAGTTCGGCATCATTAGGACGTTTTTCAATCATTTTGTTATAGTCCTGAATTGCTTCTTCGTAAAAACCCTGTTTATAATATAATTCCCCGCGCAGACTGTAGATGTCAGCGATATTTTTGTTTTCCTTGTTGCTGTATTTTATTGCGGTATTAAAGTCCGCCATAGAGCCGGGAAGATCGTTAATGTCGGCTTTTATGTAAGCTCTTACCATATAAATATCAGGGTTTGTCGGTTTTATCTTGACTGCTTTATCTATTAATGCCATACCGGCATTTGTACCTTTCAGGTACTGGTGAAGAACTCTTGCACAGTCAAGGTGTGCCTGAATATTGTTCTTATCTATCTGTAATATTGTTTCGTAATCCTGAATGGCAAGATTGAAATTCTTTTTTGCAATGTATGCTTTTGCCCTTTTACTGAATGTATCAATATCTTTAGGATTGAATTCCAGCGCTTTGGTATAATCTTTTATAGCACCGCTAAAATCATCGGTTTTGAAACGGGCATCGCCGCGTAAAATTAGTATAGAAATATCTTCACTGTTAAGCGCAATGGCTTGCGACAGATCCGTAATTGCCAGCTCGTACATTTCAAGCTCAAGATTTGCCTTTGCTCTTGCTACCAGTGCTGGTATGTATTCCGGATCAAATTTTAGTGCGGAATCGTAGCATTCAATTGCTTCTTTAAATTTAGCATATTTAAATTTAATATTTCCGAGTTCTGTGTGGCTTTTTGCATCTTTCGGATTAATTTGTATTGCAGTGCTCAGATCTTTTATCGCATCTTGTAAAAGGCTTTGTTTCATTTTAATTAATGCTCTTTTATAATATGCCAGAGAATTCCGTTTATTTAATTTTAGCGCGTTTGTATACAATTCTGTAAGGTCATGCAGGTTTGGTTTTTTCTGAGTTGCTTCAATAGCTTCGGCTAGTGCGCAGTAGAAATAATCCGATTGTCTGCCTTTTTTTAGTTCAGAACGAATCAGTTTTATAATTTTTTTGTAATCATTTTTATATTTTAGCTCTTCTATGAGTTCCTTTGTTACGGGAACTGCTTCTTTATTCCAAAAAAACAATGAATGACCTTTCTATCTGTGCAATTGTATAATATACAGCTATTATCAATATATAAAGTATAACTCAATCTGTAAATAAAATCAACTAAATTTGGCGTAAATATTGGCTTCCCGAAAAAAATACTTTATATGTATGATTTTTTATTTGACTTATTATCCCGCTTAAATTAGAATAAAAATTATTTATGAGAGTAGTTTTAAAAGCAATAGCGGGAATATGTTTATCGGCGGTTCTGGTATTGCCGGCTGCGGGGATTGAGGAGGCAGCTCCGGCGTTGGGGCTAAATTCCTGTATTGATCTTGCTATCAAAAACAGTCCTGTTATTAAAAAGGATATTTATAATCTTGAAATCGCGCGCGGTAATGTCGGTGTCGCAAAATCAGTTTATTTCCCGACACTTGATGCGCAGTCGGCTGTTTTCCAGCAGTATAACTCTAATAGTAACTATTTGAGTTCGCCGAATAGCGAACTTCCCTCTGCTCAAATCGTATTAAGCCAGCTGTTGTGGAATTTTGGCAAGGCAAATTCTCTCATCAAAATGGAAAAATTTTATCAGCTTGTAGGTGAATATAATCTTACAAACAGTATTTATAACACGGTTTTTGACGTTAAGAGAAATTACTACGCTGTTTTGAAGGCGCAGGCGAGGGTTGCAATAGAAGAAGATTTTATGAAAATACTGCTTCGCAACCTGAAACGCTCTACTGCAAAAGCTGATAGAGGCATGTCCGAACACTCTGACATGGTAAACGCGAAAAGCCTTGTTACACGCCACAAAATCAGGGTTATTGATGCTCATAATGAATACAAAAATGCTCTGATTAATCTGGCAAACAGCCTATATATAAATTCAACAGACATATCAATTGAAAATAACGAGTATTTTAGGCGCTATATAGTGCCCACACCTGACAGTTTGAGAGATTTTCCGGAGGATGAGTGTCTGGAAAATACGGAAATGCTTGAAACTTTAGGGAAAAAAACGGAGTTCCTTTTTAACCGTTCCCAAAACGGACTTCCGTTTGACGAAGAAAAAGCTTATGAGCTGGCAATAAAAAGCAGTCCTGATATCTGGGCGCTTCAGGCGACAAAAGATGCCATGTATGCTTCTTTATCATACATAAAACGCCAATATTATCCGGATATAACCGGCGATGTCGGGTACGGATTTAATAATTTCAAAAGGTATTCAAATCACGGCTTTTTTATGGCGCTGAATCTTAGAAGTACGGTAAATATGAAACAACTGAAACACGAAATTGATATCGGTAAAGCGCAGATTGCACTTGCAGATAACGCTATTGATTTATTCCAACGGGATTTATATTTTGATGTAGAGCGCTGCTATGTCAATGTTTTGAACGTTGAAAAACAGCTTCCGGTTGCGCTGGAAAATGTTCACCATTCGCTTGAAAATTTTGCCTACGCGGATGAATGCTATGAAAAAGGCGTGGAGGATTACAATTTGCTTCAAGATGCGCGGGAAGCCTATCTTGATGCGCAAAATCTTTATATTGAAACCCTGTATGATTACAATATGAAGCTTATTGACCTCGAAAATGCAATGCATTACCGCATAGACGGAATGCAGGAACTTGTCAGAAATATTAAACCGTATATTTCAAAAGACAATTTGGAACACTACGAAAAGCTGATAGATTACGAGATTAAAAAATAATGGAGAAAACTTGTGGCACAGGAAACTGCTAACAAAATAAAAATTTATACCGACGGCGCCTGCAAAGGCAATCCGGGTGTCGGCGGCTACGGCTCAATTTTAACCTTTGTTGATTCCAAAGGGCAGTATCACGAAAAAGAGCTTAGCGCCGGATATAAACTGACGACCAATAACCGTATGGAGCTTATGGCGGCGATTGCGGCGCTTGAGGCTTTAAAACGCCCGTCTGAGGTTATACTTTATTCGGACAGCAAATATCTGGTTGATGCTATAAACGAAAAATGGCTGGACGCATGGGTTTTCAAGAACTGGAAACAAAATTCCAAAAATCCTGTAAAAAATATTGATTTATGGAAAAGACTTATCAAGGCAAAAGAACCGCATTTTGTGGAATTCGTCTGGGTGAAAGGCCACGCGGGTCATGAATATAATGAACGCTGTGACAAACTCGCAGTTGCCGCAGCACTGGGTGATAATTTGTTGACTGATGAAAACTTTGTGCCATAGGGTGCGATTTGCTGGTTATTTATGTCCGAGAAAGGCTCGCGATAAAGAACGTTGCGTGAATGAGTTGTGAGCAACACCCGCTCACGCACGCGAGTCTTTTGAGTGGCGTATTAGACAGCACTCTGCCGAGCAAAACAATCCAGTGAATTGTTTTGTGAGAGGTAAGCGGATTGACCTGCGTTACCCCGCCTGACAAATCAAAGATTTGAAACGGCGGTGATATTATGCTCGCCTGCTCCCCTCGTTCCCACGAGGTGACACCGCGAGCATCGGCTGACGCTTCGAGCAGGGCAAGCAGGCGACGGAGAACTGCTTTATTTAAAAAAGGCGCTCTTCGGAGCGCCTTTAAAAAAATAGTGTAAATTCACAACTAAGCTTTTTTGCCGTAACGTTTGTTGAATCTTTCAACTCTGCCTTCTGAGTCAAGAATTTTTTGTTGACCGGTGTAGAACGGGTGGCAGTTAGAGCAAATTTCAACCGTGATATTGTCCAATACAGAACCGGTTTCAATTTCGTTACCGCAAACACATTTAATAGTCGTTTTCTTATAATCAGGATGAATACCTTGTTTCATTGTTACCTACCTCATTTCTTTTCAAGATTCCAAACTTGAATGTTTATACTTCGACATCTTACATAATACTATATAAATCTAAAAAGGCAAGACCTCTAAGCCGGACACATTAATAAAAGTTTACCTAACACTTTTTTAATCATTTTATGATAAGATATCTGATTATGAAAAAGAAACAGATTGTCTTGTTGGTTATTACGATAATTTTTTTAGTTCTGGTGTTTTACAAGATAGACTTTGCAACACTGGTTGATACTATTAAGAAGTTTGAGTTAAAATATCTTGCCTCAATCGTGGCAGTATTTCTTTTGAGCCTTTATGCGCGCGGAATGCGGTGGAAATTTTTGTTAATGAACGACAAAAAATACAGCGCATTGAAACTGGCAGAAATATTTACTGTCGGGAATATGTTAAATATTTTCCTGCCGGCGCGTGCGGGCGATATTTACCGGGCTTATTATCTGGGCGAAGAAGCCGGTGAAAAGAAGCTTAAAATTTTTGGCACAATAATTCTGGAGCGGCTTTTTGACGGGATTGCAATGTTTTGTATTCTTCTTGGCTCAATTATGTTATACAGTGATGCACAGTGGATTTTAAATCTTACGCTTGGAATAGGCGCGGTATTTATTGCCGGAACCCTCGTATTTTACCTGATTTTCAAATACAACAAAAGCAGGCAGATAGCAAAGGCAATTGCCGAAAAAATCCCAAACGAAAAAATTCAAAATACAATTAGACGGCTTACAACGTACTTAAATATTTTTATAAAAGGGTTTTCAGCGTTCAAAAGTCCTGTGTATATGCTTTTAATTCTGGCTATGAGCTTCGTTGCGTGGGGGCTGGAAGGTGTGGTGGCCTGCCTTATCGTAAACAGTTTCGGCTTAAAGCTCGGAATTTTAGCCGGACTTTTTGTGCTGACTTTAACGTCTTTTTCAACGATGATTCCGTCGACGTCAGTTCTGGTCGGGCCGTATCAAGCTGCATATATTCTGGCTCTGGGGCTGTTCGGGATAGAAAAATCACAAGCGCTTGCGATTTCCGCGGTTCACCAGATAATACTTATTCTGATTTTTACTATCGCGGGCGGAAGCTTAATGTTTAAGTTCAATATTGACGCTGCGGGGAAAGAAACTTAGTTTATATAAGATTATTTTCATATTCTGTCATTGCGAGCCGGTTTCCCGGCGTGGCAATCCAGGCAAGAATACAGCGTGTTCGACCGGATTGTTTCGTCACTCCGTTCCTCGCAATGACGTGGAATGGTTTATGCACGTCGTATTTTATTTGTCCGAGAAAGTTTCGCGATAAGGAACGTGAGCGAAACTTTTGAGTGACGTATTAGACAGCACTCTGCCGAGCAAAACAATCCAGTGAATTGTTTTGTGAGAGGTAAGCGGATTGACCTGCGTTACCCCGCCTGACAAATCAAAGATTTGAAACGGCGGTGATATTATGCTCGCCTGCTCCCCTCGTTCCCACGAGGTGACACCGCGAGCATCGGCTGACGCTTCGAGCAGGGCAAGCAGGCGACGGAGAACTGCTTTATTT